>NZ_MSGO01000035.1 GCF_001929375.1 Actinomyces oris
CCGAAGGTCGTGATCTCCATGGCCTTCATCGTCTACACCAACCCCGCCGTGCGCTACCAGACCACCACCATCCTGGGCACTGCGATCGAGGTGGAGTTCACCCCCGTGTCCTACACCTGGAGCTGGGGAGACGGCACCACCACAACCACCACCGACCCCGGAGCCCCCTACCCCAACCAGACGGTGACCCACCGCTACCAGCACACCGCCACCGGCGTGACCACCTCTTTGACCACGACCTGGACCACCAGATACCGCCCCCAAGGCGAGAACCAGTGGCGGCCCATTGAGGGCACCATCACCACCACCGAGACCTCCACCCCCTACGACCTGGTCCGCATCGTCACCTACCTCACCGACGACGCCGAAGAAGCCCAAGGCCACTAACCCCCACACCCCCAGCACACACAACCGGAGAGTAGACCACCAGCTCGCCCTGGGGTGAGTCTCTTTAGCGCCGAGACGGCCAAGGCCTGGCAGTACGGTTCCTTCAACGCGATTTCCTGGGGGCAGGTCAGGCCCCTGGCTCTGGCCGCTGTGGTGCTGCTGATCCAGGTCGTGTGGCTCGTGCGGCCTGCGGGCCTGCTGGAGATGGGCGACGATGCCGCAACCAACCTGGGACTGCGGGTCGGCAGGGTGCGTGGCGCGCTGCTCGGCTACGGCGTCGTGCTGGCGGCGATCTGTGTGGCAACGGCTGGACCGATTGGCTTCATCGCCCTGGCCGCACCACAGCTGGTGCGCCGGTTGAGCCGGTCGGCTGGGATCACGATGATCGCTTCGGCGTCCATGGGAGCGCTGCTGCTGGGCGGGGCTGATTTCCTGGCGCAACGGTCAGATCCCAGTGGGTCTGGTCAGTGCTGCGGTGGGCGGGATCTACCTTGTCTGGCTGCTCATATTCTCATCCGAGCGCGCCGGGAGGACTGGCTGAGGCCGCCGTCGGGCGACCGCCGGAGCCAGGCTGCTGCTCTTTTAAGAACTCGCATCTCCTCACGCATCTCATAGCTCCTCCTTGAGTTTCGTGACTCTTAAGCCGACTCTGAGTCCTTCTGGCGGTCCTGGTCGGTGGCGTGCTCCTTCCTGTACCTTGCGACCCAACTGCCCACGTCTTTGGGCCACAAGATCGTAGGACTCGGTCACCTCCGCTGTGGTGGTCCTCCACAGGCCGCTTCTCGCTCGATCTGTGTCCAGCAGTTCCTATGAGTACTTTGCTGCTGGCATGGTCTCCTCCCATATCTACTCATGGGAAGAAAATCTCCCCAAGTCTGAGAAACGCCAGGCACTCCACATACAGGTTGGCGACGTTAGCGGTGCAGCTCAAGCAGCTGCTCCAGAATGGAGACCACCGCGCCGGGGCGTGAGGGGACGCGGACCGTCTGCCTCCTCGCTCTGACCTCTTTTAGACCGTCCCCGACGATGACACCGATGTCTGCCGCGCGGATCATCGTCACGTCGTTGGCGTCGTTGCCTACCGCGACCCACGTGGAGACGGGCCGGTGGCGAAGGCTCAGTACCTGTCTCATGGCGGCAGTCCTTCCTGTGGTACCCGCCCCTCTCGAGACAGCCGGCTTCTCCTCGCCGGTCGGCAGCCTCATGCAGACGCTTTTGTCCACCCCTGCCGCGCAGACGTCGACAACGCCGTCCTCGTGCGGGTATGCGACGACGCCGTCAAGGCGTAGACCCAGCAAGTCCTGGAGAGTGCCCGCGTGCTCCGGGCCGCCCGTCTCCTGCGCGTCGGCAGCCCTCGTACCCGGACCAGCCGCTCCTTGTAGCGGATCAGTAATGCTCTGCCTGACGATGTCCTGCCCCGCACGGCCCCGGCACCTTTTGCTGACGACCGTCACCTTGAGCACATCCTCAGTCGGTACCTGCGTCGGGTCGGTGCACCACGTACCATCCGGGTAGTCCCGCATGTGCTCCAGGCCGTCCCAGAGGCCCGGTTCCGTTTCGGAATCTTGGTTGCCCCTTCGCTGGGTCTCCTTCTCCGCCGTTGTTCCTGGAGACGCAGCGAAATCTGAGACCGCTGCAGACGCCTCCCCTGACCGCGGCTCTGCGACAGGGTCATGCCCCGCCAGTGCAGTGAAAGAGTGGCCCCGGTCCACGTAGAGGGGCATGCCCGCGCGGAAGGCGGCGTCCACGACGGCGCGGACGTGATCCGCCCTCATGGGATAGCGCCTCTCCTTGTCTCCTAGGCGCAAGAGAGCCCCGTTGAGGCAGACCGAGCCTTCCAGGCAGGTCACGGCGTCTCCTAGTACCTCGGCCATTCCTCGGGGTGCACGCGAGGTCGCCACGATGACCGATATGTCCTCACGTCCCGCGGCCCGCCTGAGAAAGGGGGCCAGCCGGGGATCGGCGACTCCGCCGAAGACGACGGTCCCGTCCAGGTCTGTCACCACGCCCACCGGGCTGCTCAGCATTGGCCACGCATCTTTGCAATATCAGGAATAACCCTGCTCTGAAAGGTTGACCCATCACCTGGCGAGCAGGTCACGGGGACCCACTCTACGGCCTCGATCTCAGAGCGAGGGACCGGGTCGCCCACAATATCGCACATGTAGACGAATAGGGTGATCATCCGGCTCCGGTCGAAGATGGAGACATCATCATAAGTACCGAAGTAAGTGGCCGACACCAACGAGACCCCGAGCTCCTCATCAAGCTCGCGGCCGAGGCAGGCGACATGCGACTCCCCTCTCTCCAGTTTGCCTCCAGGAGAAATGAGGGTAGTCGTACCACGCTTGCGGACAAGCAGCACGCTGTCTCCGCGGAGAACGACCGCAGCGCACTTGACAACTGACGGACTCTCTCTCATGTCACGCCTATCAAATTGCACCCGCTCCCTCCCTTCTTGAGCGGCGAATGTAGTGCATGTTGAGGCCGACGATCGCCCCAATGACCACCGACCCACCCACGAGCGAAGCCGCCCCGGGATTCTCACGGAAGAACAGCCACACCCACACCGGGCCCAGCACTGTCTCCGCCAACACGAAGATTGCCACATGGTGCACGGGCAGGAGCTTCGGCCCAACGGATAAGCAGACCAGACCGACCGGCATGACCACGAAGCCCTCGGCTACCAGAGGCAGCCATGAGGAGGACTCGTCAGGAACCTTGACCCCGTGCAGAAGGGCGGCGGCGGTGAGTGCGCACAGCGCCCCACCGACCGCTGTGGTGAGGAAGGGGCTGGAGCGGCGTTTGGAGGAGCACACGAAGCCGCCGCTCATCGACACGGCAGCCAGCAGGGCCAGCAGTTCCCCCCGGCCTGCGGCGCTGGACAGCTGTGAAGCGAAGATGATCATCATACCGGCCAGCGACGCCAGGATCGCCAGGACCGTCGGCCGGTCGATACTGGCCCGGAGAAATACTCGTCCCAGAATTGCTGACCATACCGGCATGGTCGCCATGATAAAGAGCGTGTTAGCGGCGGAAGTGCTCTCGATGGAATACACGAATGCCACTGATGCTATCCCGAACATCAGCCCGTTACCCCAGGCAGCCCACTCGTTGTCCCAGCGTTGCTTTACCCCAGCAACGTGGCAGACCACTGCCGCCAGCACCATGGCAGCGCATATCAGCACACCGCGCCACAACGACAACACCCCGGCCGGCTGGTCTACAGCGCGGATGAGGGCTGCATCAAAAGACATGACCAGGACCCCGCCGAGCACCACCACCGCACCCCGGACGTATCGGTTATCTAGCATTCCCGACATCTGATCAGTCCCTCCAGATCACGGCAGAAGGCTTCAGTAGCATCGACCCAGGAATCATCCTTGCACCCCAGCCTCGAGATTTCATCGTTGAGGTGGTGAAAGTGGGGTGAAGGTGTCGCTTCGCCTGGAATAATGCGGGTTGCTGAGATCCGAGAACTCCAGGGGAAGGACACCTTCGTGGTGAAGAATAGCGGGTTGTATCCGGTTGTGGGTGTGGAGTCCGGGGATGTTCCTGCGGTGGGGCTGGCCGGGGCGAGGCTGCTGAACGAGACGAGCAGGGTCACGGGCCTGGGCGACGAGCTCTCGTAGGTCCTGTCTGCGTGGCGGCGGTCGTGGGCGGTGCACGATCCGGGCAAGATCATTTTGGATCTGGCGGTGTGCGTGGTCCTGGGAGGTCGGTGCCTGTCTGACCTTTCGCTGCTGCGGTGCGGCAAGGAGGTCTTCGGGCCTGTTGCCTCTGACCCGACGGTCTCGCGACTTGTGGGGGCCCTGGCCGACCACGTCGAGGCTGTCGAGGCCGCCGAGGCTGGGCCCGCAGGACAGTGAGACAGCGGGTGTGGGACCTGGCCGGCGAGCACTCACCAACGGCTGGAATCAGTGCTGAGCGTCCGTTGGTGATCGACGTCGACGCCACCCTGGTGGGCGTCCACTCAGACAAATGAGGGTGCGGCCCCGACCTTCAAGAAGGGGTTTGGCTACCACCCGCTGACCGCGTGGTTCGACCACGGCCCCGATGGTGGGGGTGAGTGCGCGGCGCTCGTGCTGCGTCCTGGAAACGCGGGCTCGAACACTGCCGCCGACCACGTCGAGATCATCCGCCGGGCACTGGACCAGGCCGGGCTCGGCCCCAGACCCGGTAGAAAGGTGCTGGTGCGCATCGACGGGGCCGGAGGCACGAAGGAGACCATTGAGCTCCTGGCCCGCCGCCCGGGTGTCCTACAGCGTGGGGTTCACGCTTCCCGAGCACACGCCGCAGATCCACGGGCACCATCCCCGAGACTGCCTGGGCCCCGGCCTACAACGCTGACGGACAGCCCAGGCAGGGTGCGGACGTCGCTGAGACCCGCCGACCTGGTGGACCTGACCGCTTGGCCCAAGGGGATGCGGGTCAACCGTGCGCCGAGAGCGGCCCCACCAGGGCGCCCAGCTGCGCTTCGAGGACGTGGGCGGCTACCGGCTGACCGCCTTCGCCACCAGCACGAGGGTGGGTCAGCTCGCCGATCTCGAGGTGCGAGCCTGTTCAATGGTTTGTGTAAGCCCTTGTGGAAGGACTGACACTGATGACTGCTACTGATGATGACAACAGGGCTCCTGCTGGTGGGCGGGATGTGGTCGACCGGCTGCGCTCGGCTGGGGCTCTGGATGGCTTGTTCGAGCAGATTGATGCCGGCCAGGTGAGCATGACCGGGGCTGATGGCCTGCTTCCAGCCCTGGTCAAGGAGGCCCTGGAGAGGGGCCTGGCCGCTGAGCTGACCGAGCACCTGGGCTACGACAAGGGCGAGCCGACCTCCCAGGCACGCGGCAACGCCAGGAACGGGACCACGTCCAAGACGGTGGACTCTGAGGTGGGGCTCTTCGAGATCGAGGTGCCCCGGGACCGGGCCGGGACCTTCACCCCGCGCCTGGTGCGCAAAGGTCAGCGCCGCCTGGACGGGCTCGATGCGATGATCATCAGCCTGTACGCCGGTGGAATGACGGTGCGCGACATTCAGCACCACCTGGCCTCCACGCTCAGCGTGGAGCTGTCCGCGGGGACCATTTCGAGGATCACCGACGCGGTAGCCGATGCTGTCCTGGAGTGGCAGCGCCGCCCGCTGGAGGAGTTCTACCCGGTGATCTACCACAGGCGCGATCCGGGCCGATGGTCCGCGTCAATCACCGGGTCGCCTCCCGCTCGGCCCATATCGCGGTCGGGGCGGGGCATGGACGGTATCAAGCACGTGGCTTAAGTATCTGGGTCCAGGCCGAGGAGGGAGCCTCCTTCTGGGCACATGTGTGCGCCGAGCTGGCCAACAGAGGCGTGAGCGACGTGCTGAACGTAGAGGGGGCACCTCCCGCACGGGAGCGAAGCGCGCGGGGGAATGCGACGGGCTCACCGGCCTTCCCGAGGCGATCGAGGCGACCTGGCCCCAGGCCACGGTCCAGACCTGCGTGGTCCACCTGATCCGAGCCTCGATGCGGTTCGTGTCCTACGGGGACCGCCGGAAGGTCGCGGCCGCTCTCAAGACCGTTTACACCGCCCCGAACCAGGAGGCCGCCTGGCAGGCTCTGACCGACTTCTCTGAGTCCGATATGGGGGTCAAGTATCCCCAGACGGTGGCGACCTGGGAGCGGGCCTGGGAGCGGTTCATCCCGTTCCTGGACTTCCCGCCGATGCTCAGGCGCGTCATCTCTCCCCCACTTCGTGGGAGGTACCCCCTCCACCAACACGATCGAGACTGCGAGCTACCAGCTGCGCAAGGATCACCGATGAACCGCGGCCACTTCCCCTCCGATGAGGCGGTGGTCAAGCTGCCGAAAGCTGGCGATCTGCGACATCGAGGACAAACGAGCCCGAGAACGCGACAAGGAGAAAGGACTGCCAGCATCCAAGCGCAGGGCCAAGGGCAAGCTCGTCGAAGGACAGATCACCACCGACTGGAACAAGGCCCTGGCCCAGCTCACCACCGCCTACCCCGACCGAATCAACCCCTACCTGTAAAACGCTTACACAGAAAACTGGACAGGCCCTCAGGTCCTGCAGGCCGGCCTGAAGCAGACGACGGAAGACGTCATCATGCGCCAGGTCCGGGTCGGACAGGACTTCCTGAATCAGGACGGACACGGCAGACTGGTCACTGGGCATCGTGGGAGCACTCCTGGTGAATCTTGGTCGAGAATCCGGGTCCCACGATGCCTCTCTGTGTTCTCAGGCAGCTACACCGGCCAGGGAAGCCCCGCAGGAATTGCCACCACACTAAGAGACCCACCCCACACAGTCGCGCCTTAGACCGTCGAGCTCGCCGAGTGGTGTCACTGTGGGCGACTTTTAAGAGCACCCCTAGCCAATGACCATCGAGTTATCGCGCATATGTGCTGGTCAGAGCAGTACAGGCTCGAGCACGGCAGCAGATGAACACCCCAAAAGTCGCCATTCGTGACACCAAGGCCCTCTGATGTCGCGGTCAAGGCCGGCCAGACACCCAGGCCCTCATGCCGCCCTCAAGGTTGAGGAGCCGGCCGGTGTAGCCCGCAGCCTTCAGCGCCTCGATCGCGCGGGCCGAGCGCACCCCAGCGGCGCACACGACCACGGTCGGGCGATCCCCATCCAGCTCGTCCATCCGTGCCACGACCTCACGCAATGGAATGTGCAGAGAGCCTTCCATCGGCTCGAGCGCCACCTCAACATCCTCACGCACATCCAGAAGCGCCGGCGGCTCGGTGCTCTCCAGGAGCCTCCTCAGCTCGGCCGCAGAGACAGTGCCCACTTCCGCCTCAGGCTCCAGGGCCTCACCACCTTCCTGAGTCCGGGAGGACGCGGCGGGACCAGGCTCGGAAAGCCCGGCCTGCCGGCGGGACTCACCCCCGGAGCCGAGTTCCTGAGGCTGCGCCTCGGCGCCAGGATCCCGGGGGATTACGCAGGCATCAGTCTCCGTGACCAGCGTCGTGATAGTCGGGTTCTCCCCGCACACCGGGCAGGCCGGGTTCTTCGCCACCGGAATCTCCCACAGGCGCGCCCCCCAGGCGTCGAGCATCGCCAGTCTCCCCAGTAGCGGTTGTCCGCCGCCGATCACCAGCTTGAGCGCCTCGGCTGCCTGCATCGTCCCGATGATCCCGGGCAGCACCCCCAGTACCCCGGCCTCCGCACAGGAGGGCACCGATCCTGCGGGCGGCGGAGTGGGGTGCAGGCATCGGTAGCACGGGCCCCGGCACGCGTCGAAAACCCCCACCTGCCCGTTGAACCCCAGCACCGCCCCGTGCACCAGCGGCATCCCCAGCATGACGGCGGCGTCATTGACCAGGTACCGCGTGGGGAAGTTGTCCGTGCCGTCGATGACCACGTCCCAGCCGCCCAGCAGGTCTCGGGCATTGTCCGCCGTTAACCGAGTCCGGTGGGCAACGACCTCAACATCGGGGTTGAGTGCCCTGATCGTCTCGGCCGCCGAGTCCACCTTGGGGCGCCCCACGGCCGCCGTGGCATGGATGACCTGTCGCTGCAGGTTGGAGACATCGACGTCGTCGTCATCAATGATCCCGATCGTCCCCACCCCGGCGGCCGCCAGGTACAGGGCCGCCGGTGCCCCGAGCCCGCCGGCACCGATGAGCAGGATCCGGGACGCGCGAATGCGCTGCTGCCCCGCAAGCCCCACCTGCGGCACGAGGGCATTGCGGTGGTAGCGCTCCAGCTCATCGCGGCTCAGCGGCCGCAGACGCTCCTCGGCGATCACCGATCCGCAGACGCCAACGCGATCGCTTCCCTCAACAGTGCTCACTATGCCTCCCTCATCCTCGCCCGGTTCTTCTTCCAACGCCTCAGTGCCGCGGCCCTCAACCTCGGCGGGCCAGGATACGCACCTGCACCGCCTTGATGACGCAGCAGACCTCCCGGCCCTCGGTAATGCCGAGCTCGGCCACGGCTCCCGCGGTGACCGCCGCCGACAGCCGCTGCCCCTCCTCCAGCTCCAGGCGCACACTCACCAGCGCCCCGGAGCGCTCCAGACCCGTCACCCGGCCGGTCAGGACGTTGCGGGGACTGCCGTGTGGAGCCTGCCGGTAGAGGGCGACGGCGTCGGGCGGCACCAGAGCGACACCGGGGACTCCCCGCTGGAAGACCTCACCCTGATCCTCCCGGCTACCCTGGCCGCTCTGTGCACCGGTCCCAGCGTCGGCCGGCTCCTCCTGGGGACGTCCGTGAACGACCTGCCCCGACGGCAGCCGCAGCCCCGGAGCCTCGGCGTCACCGTCGATGACCCCGGTGAGCACCGCTGTCCCCGTCAGGTGGGCGACGAAGTCTGAACGTGGCGCGGACAGGACCCTCGCCGTCGGCCCCTGCTCCACCACCCGGCCCCGGTCCAGGACGACGACGTCCTCGGCCAGTGCCGTCAGGTCCAGGACATCATGAGTCACCAGCAGCAGCGTCAGCCCCTTCTCGGCGCATCGACGCGCCACCAGGCGGCGCATCTCCTGACGGGCGGTGATGTCCAGGGCGGCCATCGGCTCATCCAGGACCAGCAGGCGGGGCCCCGTCGCCAGCGCCCGGGCCAGCGCCACCCGGGCCGCCTGCCCTCCCGAGAGCGCGCTTCCCGGGCGGGAGGCCAGATGATCGGCCCCGACGGCGGCCAGCTCGGCTCGGGCCCGACGCGTCGCCTCCGCTCGGCCCACCCCCTGGCAGCGCAGTGCGAAGACCACGTTGCCCAGCACCGACATATGGGTGAAGACCCCCGGGTCCTGGCTGAGCAGCGCCACCTGACGGCGCCCGGCGCGCACGAAACCCCCGGGGCCGTCCAGGACTCGTCCGCCGAGCACCACCCGGCCGTCCTCGGCGTCCAGCAGCCCAGCCACCACGGAGCAGACCGTCGACTTGCCCGAGCCGTTTGGGCCGATGAGCGCCACCGTGCGCCCAGCCTCCACCTCCAGGTCGACGACGACGTCGCGCGCCCCCAGGTCGAAGGCGACCTGCAGGGCCTGGCCGCGCCTGGAGTCCCCGGCCGGTGCGGCGGGGCGGGTGTCCATGGGGGCCGTGATGGCGCCGTCGGACTCAGCTGAGGGGGAGGACTCAGCGGACGGCATGGGCAGGGAAGCCTCATCGGCCCTATTCTCGGGGGCACGGCGCAATGGGGCGGCCAGACGGGACCAGTCCACGGTGGTCGCTCCGACGATGAGGAAGGACAGGCCGATGAGCACGGCGGCCAGGGCCAAGGAGGTGGCCGTGTCCTTCTCCCGCTCCAGGTAGATGGCCAACGGCATCGTGCGGGTGACGCCCTCCTTGGAGCCCGCGAAGGCGATGGTCGCCCCGAACTCGCCCAGGCTCCGGCCCAGGGCCAGGGCCGTGCCCCGAGCCAGAGCCGGTGTCGCCAGCGGCAGCGTCACCTGCGCCAGAACCCTCCACGGGCCGGCCCCGAGGCTCCGGGCGGTGACTTCCGCCCGCTTGTCGCGGCTGCGCAGCGCCGCCTCCAGGGTGACCACCAGGAAAGGCATGGAGACGAACACCTGGGCGATGACCACCGCGGTGGTGGAGAAGGCGATGGGCACCCCCCACTCCTTCAGGTGCGTCCCCAGCAGGCCGCGGTTCCCCAACGTGGACAACAGCGCGATACCGGCCACCACCGGCGGCATCGTCATCGGCAGCACCGTGAGGATCCGCGCGATCCTCACCCCCGGCCAGCTGCGGGCCAGCAGCAGCGCCAGCGGCACTCCCAGCACCACGCAGATGACCGTGGAGGTCAGGCAGGTGCGGATCGAGAGCCACAGGGCGGCCTGCGCCGACGGCGTCGCCAGCAGCTGGGGCAGCTGCCCCCAGGACACGCGCGTCCCCATACCCACCAGGGGCAGGACGATCGCGCAGCCCCCCAGGATCGCCAGGACAGTGACGAGCACCGGCAGGGGGGAGCGAGAGGCCCGCCCACGCCCCAGGAGGGCGCGGACGGGCCGCCGTACCGGCTGCTGCTCGGAGCGCGCAGCGGGGGACATCTGGTTCACAGACTCATGTGTACCAGGCCAGCGAGTCAGACCAGCGAGCCGTCACGGAGCAGTGGTTTGCGCGGTGGGCTTGTTCGCCTCCGGTGCGGAGGATCCCTCATCGGTCGTGGCCTGGGACGGGGCGGTGCTGGCCCCGGTGCTGGCTGCGGCGGTGCCCCCGGTGCTGGAGCTCGCCCCAGCACTCGCCCCGGCAGCGGTGCCACCGGGCTTGCCGAAGCCGTGCTTGGCCAGGATCTCCTGGCCGGCCTTGCCGGTGACGGCGTCGATGAAGGCCTGGGCGCCCGCAGGGTTCTCGGGCTCGGCCGTCTGGGCGATCGGGTAGTGGTTGACGACGCCGCCGTCGGGGATGTCGATCTTGTCCGCCTTGTCCTTGGCGGCCGCGGCGTCAGTGGTGTAGACGATGCCGGCGTCGGCCTCACCGGACTCGACCTTGCCGCGCACATCGGTCACCTTCTGCTCCTCAGAGACCGGGTTGAGGGTGATTCCCCGGGCTTCGGCGAGCTTCTTGGTGGCCTCGCCGCAGGGCACCTCGGGGGCGCAGATGACCAGGTCGGCACCGTCCAGCGACGAGTCCAGCCCAGTGATCCTCTTGGGGTTGCCCTTGGGGACGATGAGGGTCAGGACGTTGGTGGCGAACTCGGTCTGGCTGCCGACCAGCTTCTGGTCGGCAGCGGTCTTCATCGTGGAGTTGTTGGCCGTGGCCAGGACGTCGGCGCTGTTGCCGCCCGCCAGGGAGGCCACCAGGTCCTGGGAGCCCTGGAAGTCGAAGGTGACGTCCAGGCCGGGGTTGTCCTTCTCCACGGTCTTCTCGATCTCCTCGAAGGCCTTCTGGAGGGAGGCCGCGGCCAGGACCGTGACCTTGCCGGTGGCCTTCCCCGCGCCGCCCGAGGCGCTCGAGGAGGCGGCGCCAGTGGAGCTGTTGGAGGCGGAGCCGCCGCAGGCGGCCAGACAGACGGCGGAGAGCAGGCTGACGGCGGCGATGGCCGCGCGGCGGGAGATGCCCACTGCGTGTCCTTTCATGACGGCTCGGGCGGCCGGTTCAGGCACCCTGGGAGGGAGTGACGTCGTTGGCCCCCTGGTTGCCGGTGCCCTGGGTCCGCACCGGGGTCCAGCCGCGGGAGGTCTGAGCGGTGGAGGTGGCGCCCTCGCGCGAACGGTAGACCACGTAGGGGCGGGTCACGTAGCCCACGGGCGCGGAGACCACGTGGACCAGGCGGGTGAAGGGCCAGATCGCCAGGAGCAGGAAGCCGGCGATGACGTGGAGCTTGAAGGAGAGCGGCACGTCGGCCATGAGCTCGGGGCGCGGCTGGAGGACCAGCACCGAGCGCAGCCAGGGGCTGATCGTCTCGCGGTAGTCGTAGCCGTGGGCGTCGGCGAGCTGGTTGAGGACAGTGGCCGCCGTTCCCAGCAGGACCGGGACGATGAGGAAGCAGTACATGACCAGGTCGTTGCGGGTGGTGGCCAGGCGCACGCTCTTGACGACGATGCGTCGGTAGATGAGCCCGGCCAGGCCCACGATCGTCAGGATGGCCGCGAAGGATCCCAGGTAGGTGGCGCCCAGGTGGTACATGTGCTGGGAGATGCCCAGCATCTCGGTGACGTCCTTGGGCACCAGGAGCCCGACGACGTGACCACCCATCACCATGAGGAAGCCCAGGTGGAACAGGGGGGAGGCCAGGCGCAGGATGCGGGACTCGTTCCACTGCGAGGAGCGGGAGGTCCAGCCGAACTGGTCGGTGCGCCACCGCCAGATCATGCCTGCCACCAGCAGCACCAGGCTGGCGTAGGGCAGGGCCACCCACATGAGGTTCTGCTGAATCGGGCTCATGTCATGCTCTCCTGGCTGCTCGTGAAGGGGGAAGGATCGGCGACTGGTGCCAAGCCCGGCACGGCGGGTGCACCGGACAGGCTCGGGTTGCGCACGGGAATGGTCGGGAAGGGCAGGGTGTCGGTGACACCGACGGTCTCGGTGGGCGGTCCGGCCGCCACGAGGGCGCGCACGCGCTCGGCGGTGGCCTCGTCGATCTGCGGAAGGGTCATCGAGACGGCCTCCACCAGCCCCGCGTAGGGGGAGGCGGCGTCGGCCAGGGCGCTGCGCAGCACCTCGATGCCCTCGGGTGGGAGGACAGGAGCGTGCCGGCCACCTCGTCGCCGCTGCGCGCGGACAGCTCGAGGACCACCGGCAGGTAGTCGGGCAGCTCGTCAGCGGCCATCTCGTAGCCGGCCGCCGCCAGCGCCTGCTTGAAGGCCAGCAGCGCGGCGCCCCGGTGCCGGGTGTCGCCCACCGTGTAGTACGTCAGGTACAGGCAGCAGCGCCGACGTCGATCGAAGACCTCCACGTAGTGCTCGGCCATGGCCCGCTCGCCGCGGCGCCGCGCCTGAGCGATGAACTCCTCCAGGAGGACGGCCACCTCCGCCGGCAGCGTGGCCAGCTCGGCCTCGACGGCGTTCAGGCGCATCTCCAGAGCGCCCTCGGCCGGGTAGTCCAGCAGCAGCGAGGCCGCCATGTGCACGGTGGCTCGCTGGGAGGGCGTCAGGTGCACCTCGGCGGGCTCTTGAAGAACCCGGGGGGCGCGGACGAAGGAGACCATCTCAGAGCTCCCTGGGGGCCGTGACCGCGGGGCCGGTCGAGGTGGCCCGGGCCGAGGAGTCGGCCGCCCGGGTCTGCCCCACCGGCTCAGGCACACCGACCTGCGGGATGCCCGGGCCGGCGGCAGGCACCGGCTCGCGGCGCACGGTCGGCAGCGGCAGGCTCACCGGGCCGCCGCTCATAGCTCCGCCACCGCCCTGGCCGTGGAAGGAGGCGACGTCGGGGTGGCATCCGGCCGGGGCGCCCTCACCCAGGAGGGTCTTGACGTCGTTGCCCATGGACGCCATGCCACGGGGGACCTCGGGCTTGGCGGTGGGGATGACGTAGCGGTCGTCGTACTTGGCGATGGCCAGCAGCCGGTACATGGCCTCCAGCTTTTTGCCGTCCAGGCCCACGGCGGCGGCGATGGCCGGGTCGGGCTCGCGGCCCAGACGCACGTCGCGCATGTGGGAGCGCATCGCGGCCAGGCGCCGCAGCACGAGCTCGACCGTGTTGGTCTCGCCGGCCGTGAACAGGCCCGCCAGGTACTCCAGCGGGATGCGCATGTCGGAGACGGCCGTGAGCAGCACCTTGTAGTTCTCGCCGTCCAGGCCTGCGGCCGCCACCTCGTCAACGACCGGCGAGAGCGGCGGGATGTACCAGACCATCGGCATGGTGCGGTACTCGGGGTGCAGGGGCAGAGCCACCTCGTAGGTGTCGATGAGGTCCCAGACGGGGGAGGCCTGGGCCGCCTCGATCCAGTTGTCCGGCACGCCCTCGGCGCGCGCGCCCGCCACGACCTCGGGGTCGTGGGGGTTGAGGAGGATCTCGCGCTGGGCCATGTAGAGGTCCTGCGGGTCCTTGACGGCGGCGGCCTGCGAGACGCGATCGGCGTCGTAGAGGAGGACGCCCAGGTAGCGCAGGCGGCCCACGCAGGTCTCCGAGCACACGGTGGGCTCGCCGACCTCCAGGCGCGGGTAGCACAGGGTGCACTTCTCGGCCTTGCCGGTGGCGTGGTTGAAGTAGACCTTCTTGTAGGGGCAGGCCGACACGCACATGCGCCAGCCGCGGCAGGCGTCCTGGTCCACCAGGACGATGCCGTCCTCGGTGCGCTTGTACATGGCGCCCGACGGGCAGGCGGACACGCAGGTGGGGTTGAGGCAGTGCTCGCAGATGCGCGGCAGGTAGAACATGAAGGCCGACTCGATGTCGGTGCGCACCTTCGTGCTCATCGCCTCGATGATCGGGTCCTGCTGGAGGGTCTCCAGGGAGCCGCCCAGGTCGTCATCCCAGTTGGGGCCCCACTTGATGGTGGGCATGTACTCGCCGGTCAGCTGGCTCTTGGCTCGCGCCACCGGAAGCGCCGGGGAGTCCTTGGGGGCCGAGAGCAGCTTGTCGTACTCGTAGGTCCACGGCTCGTAGTAGTCCTCGACCGTGGGCATCTCCGGGTTGGCGAAGATGTTGGCCAGGCGGCGCAGGCGCCCGCCCGAGCGGGGCCGCAGGCGGCCCGAGGCCGTGCGCTCCCAGCCGCCGCGCCAGGTGTCCTGGTCCTCCCACCCCCTGGGGTAGCCGACACCGGGGCGGGTCTCGACGTTGTTGAACCACATGTACTCGGTGCCCTCGCGGTTGGTCCAGGCCTGCTTGCAGGTCACTGAACAGGTGTGGCAGCCGATGCACTTGTCGAGGTTCATCACCATTGCGATCTGGGCCATGACCTTCATCAGAACGTCACCTCCTGGTTGCTGCGGCGACGGATAAGCGTGACCTCGTCGCGGTTGTTGCCCGTGGGGCCGATGTAGTTGAAGGCGTAGGACAGCTGCCCGTAGCCGCCTGCGAAGTGGCTGGGCTTGAGCACGATCCGGGTCAGGGAGTTATGCGTCCCGCCACGCCTGCCGCTGGACTCGGTCAGCGGGGTGTTCATGGTGCGCTCCTGGGCGTGGTGCATGAAGACCATGCCCTCGGGGATGCGGTGGGAGACGACGGCGCGCGCCGCCACGATGCCGTTGCGGTTGTAGGCCTCGACCCACTCGTTGTCCTTGACACCGATCTTGTCGGCGTCCTGGGGGCTCATCCAGATGGTCTGGCCCCCGCGTCCCAGCGTGAGCATGTGCAGGTTGTCGAAGTACTGCGAGTGGATCGCCCACTTGTTGTGCGCGGTGATGTAGCGCACCGCGACCTGCGCCGTGCCCGCCTGGCTCGTGGACACCGAGCCCGGCGCGGCCTCCCCGTACAGGGCGTGGAAGTCCAGCGGTGGCCGGAAGACCGGCAGGGACTCGCCCATGTCCCGCATCCAGTCGTGGTCGAGGTAGTAGTGCATGCGGCCGGTCAGGGTGTGCCAGGGCTTGGCGTGCTCCACGTTGACCACGAAGGCCGAGTAGCGCCGCCCGCCGTGCTCGGAGCCGGACCACTCCGGGGAGGTGATGACTCCCTGGGGCTTGACCTGGGTATCGGCGAAGGAGATGAGCTTGCCGGCCTCCTCCTGGCTGAGCTCGACCAGCGGGGTGCCGGTGCGCTTGGACAGCGTGTCCCAGCCCTCGGTGGAGATGCGCCCGTTGGTGGTGCCCGACAGCGCCAGGATCGCGTCGGCGGCGCGAATGTCGGTGTCGAGCAGCGGCCGGCCGGCGGCCTCGCCGTCGGAGGAGACCCCGTGGTTGCGGGCCAGGCGCTCCACCTCCGGGCCCGGCTTGAGCATGATGCCCTTGCAGGGCAGGCCCAGCTTCTCGGCCAGGGGGCCCAGGGCGTCGAACTTGGCCCGGATCTGGGTGTAGTCGCGCTGGGTGGGCACCAGCTTGGGCATCGTCACTCCCGGCACCCACTCCTGGGGGAGGGAGGACACGTCACCGTGCGCCATCGTCAGGGCGTCGGGGGTGTCGTGGGTCAGGGGCGCGGCGACGACGTCGGTCTGGGTGCCCAGGTAGCGCGGCGCCCAGGCGGAGATGAGCCCGGCCAGGGTCTGGAAGACCTGGAAGTCGGTGCGCGCCTCCCAGGGCGGGTCGATGGCCGCGTTGAAGGAGTGAACGAAGGGGTGCATGTCGGTCGAGGAGATGTCGTGCTTCTCGTACCAGGTGGCCGCCGGCAGGACGACGTCGGAGTGCAGGGTGGTGGAGGTGTTGCGGAAGTCCGCGGTCCACATGAGGTCGAGCTTGCCCACGGGGGCCTCGTCGCGCCAGGTCACCGAGGCGGGACGCTGCTCGGGCGGAGGCTCGATGGTGTTGACGTCGTTGTCCGCACCCACCATGTGGCGCAGGAAGAACTCCGTGCCCTTGGCCGAGCTGCCCAGCAGGTTCGTGCGCCACGAGCACAGGATGCGCGGGAAGTTCTCGGGGGCGTCGGGGTCCTCGCAGGCGAAGCGCAGCTCACCGGAGCGCAGCTGCTCGACGACGTAGTCCTTGGGGTCCATGCCCGCCTCGGCGGCCTGCTGACCCAGGAGCAGCGGGCTGCGGTTGAAGGTCGGGTAGGACGGCGTCCACCCGCGCTTCATGGCCTCGACCATGGCGTCGGTGGTCGTCTTGCCCGCCAGGGTGCCGGGCCCTAGTGGAGAGGCCAGGCGCTCGGCGGAGGTGACGTCGTAGCGCCACTGGTCGGTGGTGATGTACCAGAAGCCGGTGGAGATCATCTGCCGGGCCGGGCGGTGCCAGTCCAGGGCGAAGGCGTACTGCTGGAAGCCGCTGAGCGGGCGGACCTTCTCCTGACCCACGTAGTGGGCCCAGCCGCCGCCGTTGACGCCCTGGGTGGCGCACATGGAGGTCAGCGCCAGGATCGTCCGGTAGATCTGGTCGGCGTGGTAGTAGTGGTTGATGCCCGCGCCCATGACGATCTGGGAGCGGCCACCGGACTCCACGGCGTTGAGGGCGAAGTCGCGCGCCACCTGGATGATGGCGGGCCCGGGAACACCGGTGATCTCACTGGCCCAGGCGGGAGTGCCCGGGATGGTGGCGTCCTGGTAGTCCACGGGCCACTCGCCCGGCATGGAGGGGCGCTCGACGGCGTACTGGGCCAGGAGCAGGTCGTAGACGGTGGTGACCAGGCGGTCCCCGATGCGGGTGACCGGCACGCCGCGGCGCACGACGCCGCCGCCCACGGATCCCTCGGGGGTGGAGGAGCCGGGCAGGTCGAAGCGGGGCAGGAGGACCTCGGCGGCCTGGACCTGGGGGCCCTCGCCGTGCAGGTCCAGGATGCTCATGACCGGGTCGAGCCCTTCCATGAGCAGGTTCCACTTGCCCTCGCCCTCGGGGGTGAAGCGGTCGGCCAGGGTCCCGCCGGGGTCGGCCGGGCCGCGCTGGCGGTCCCACACGAGGGGACGGAACTCGTTCTTCGGGGCGCCGGTGGCGACGCCGTTGACGTCGGAGGCCGTCACGAAGCGGCCGGGCACGTAGCTGGTGCCGTCGGGGGAGGGCTCCAGGCCGATGAGGAAGGGGGAGTCGGTGTGACGGCGCATGTAGTCCAGGAAGAAGGGCTCCTCGCGCTTGACGTGGAACTCGGAGAGGATGACGTGCCCCATCGCCTGGGCCAGGGCGCCGTCGGTACCCGGGGCCACGCGCAGCCACTGGTCGGCGAACTTGGTGTTGTCGGCGTAGTCGGGGGAGACGGCCACGACCTTCTGCCCGTGGTAGCGGGCCTCGGTCATGAAGTGGGCGTCCGGGGTTCGGGTCAGCGGCAGGTTGGAGCCCCACATCATGAGGTACTGGGCGTTGTACCAGTCGCCGGCCTCGGGGACGTCGGTCTGGTCCCCGAAGACCTGCGGTGAGGCCGGAGGCAGGTCGGCGTACCAGTCGTAGAAGGAGAGCATCGTGGCGCCGATGAGCTCGTGGAGGCGGGCGCCGGAGCCGTAGGAGACCTGGGACATGGCCGGGATGACGGTGAAGCCGGCGATCCGGTCCGGGCCCCAGGCGCGGATGGTGTGGACGTAGGCGGCCGCGACGATCTCCATGGCCTCGTCCCAGCCCACGCGCACCATGCCGCCCTTGCCTCGGGCCGACTTGTAGGCCTTGGCGGTGGCCGGGTCACCGGTGACCTGCGCCCAGGCGGCGACCGGGTCGCCGTCGTTGTCGGCCTTCGCGGCGCGGAAGGCGTCCAGCAGGACCGAGCGCACGTAGGGGTAGCGGATGCGCGTGGGGGAGTAGGTGTACCAGGAGAAGGCCGCACCGCGCGGGCAGCCGCGGGGCTCGTACTCGGGCATGTCCGGACCCGTGGTGGGGTAGTCGGTGATCTGCTTCTCCCAGGTGATGATGCCGTCGGAGACGTAGACCTCCCAGGCGCACGACCCGGTGCAGTTGACCCCGTGGGTGGAGTGGACCATCTTGTCGTGGCTCCACCGGTGCCGGTAGAAGGTGTCGGCCTCGCGCCCTCCGGTCAGGAACAGGCGGCGGGCGTCGGCAGAGGCCTGTCCTCGACGCAGGTACGAGCCCAGCGTGAGCAGTCCGGGGGCGTTCTCGACCTGCTGATCGGGGCCGGGGACGATCCCGGGGCCGGTGGTTTGGGAGCCGGTGGTGCTCATCAATGGTCCTTTGCTCCGTGAAGCTGACGGGTTTTAGTGGTTGGTGACGAATGGTGGCCCGGAGCCGGTGGGGACGGGCCCTGGGTGGCTCTGGCTGCTCCCGGCGGAGGCGACCACGATGCTGGCCGCGTCCGCCGTCGAGCTGGTCAGTCGGTGGTGGGCGGCGACCCCGACGGACTGGTCCCGACCGGGGCCGGATGGGCGGATCAGCCCGGACGCTTGGCGCCCGGCTTGGCGTAGCGGATCCAGCAGATGACGGCGCACACGACGCAGAAGACGGCGCAGCCGTAGAAGAAGACGTGCGTTGGCATGAGGGTCAGGGCGATACCGACCAGGAAGGGGCCGAGCGAGGCCACGGCGGCGGTGAAGCCGATGGCGCCGCCGGCCTGACGCTTGGGCATGATCATCGGCATCTGCTTGAAGGTCGAGGCGTTGCCGACGCCGGCGAAGAAGAACATGGCCAGCAGCGCCACCATGAAGATGGTGAAGTCGGCCGGGTCGTCCGCGGCGGCCACCAGGTAGCCGCACCAGGCCATCGTGACGGCCATGCCGACGGCGGAGACGAAGGTCCAGATGGCTCCGCCGAAGCGGTCGCACAGGGGACCCCAGGCGAAGCGCAGGAAGGAGCCGATGAGGGTGCCGATGAAGGCGTAGGAGGCTCCCTGGGGCAGGTCGGCCTTGGCGAAGTGCCCGGCCAGGTCGGAGGCGGCGCCGTAGTTGTTGTTGATGATGTTGGCGGTCTGGGCGGCGAACCCGGAGAAGACGCCGAAGGTCATGATGTACAGGACCGTCATGAGCCAGGTGTCGAGGTTGCCGAAGATGTCCATCTGCTCCTTGATGTTGGCCTTGAGCGGGACGTCCTTGATGTAGCGGAAGGTCAGGAAGGCCGCGATGAGGGACCAGGGCAGGAAGAAGACGGTGGCGTTGACGACCATGGGGGCGCCCTCGTGGTGGGGGGCGACCCAGGTCAGCCCGAACAGGCTGATGCTCATGAGGAAGGGGGCGGCGAGCTGGATGATGCTCATGCCCATGTTGCCCAGTCCTCCCTGCAGGCCCAGGGCGGTGCCGGCCAGGCGCTTGGGGAAGTAGAAGCCGGTCGAGGGCATGTAGCCGGAGAAGGTGGCGGCCCCGATACCGCAGGCGAAGGACAGGGCGAGCAGGACGCCGAAGGAGGTGTTGTGGTTCTGCACCGCGAAGAACCAGCCGAGCATCGGCAGGATGTAGAGCAGCGAGGACCAGCCGATCATCTTGCGGGCGCCGATGGTGGCGGGCAGGAACATGTAGATCAGACGCAGCGCGGCGCAGGACAGCCCCGGCATCGAGGTGATCCAGTAGATCTGGTTCTTGGTCAGGTGGAAGCCGATGTCGTTGAGCCTGGGGGCCACCGCGCTGGGCAGGAACCAGACGGTGAAGCCGAGCATGAGGGAGAAAGTGGTGATGGCCAGAGTGGTCCAGGCGATCTTCGCGGACCAGTTCTCCGGCTCCTCGGGGTTCCAGCCTGTGAGGACGCGACCGGAGGTGTCGAGCGTGGACATAGGGCTCCTGCTGTGATGTGGGGCTCGGTCTGCTGGGCGACAGCGCCCTGGACCTGAGACTGTTTGGACAATGTCGGTGAAAGCTCGTGGACTCGCACCACCTTCCATGATGCATTGACCTGCTCGGACCTTCACGCAAGGGACGAATGTCCGAGCAATACGAGGTGAAACCGACATCTAGGAGGTGACGAAGGGCGGTGAATTAGATTAAATGATGGTTGCCTAATTGAGGTTACCGGCTGGATCGGGACGTGTTTCCCTTGAAACACCGGGCGGGAGGCGGAGACCCCTGATTGGGGTGTACGCGGACTACGGTGGCCCCATGAGTGAGACCCCCATCGTCCAGAAGGGCCTCGTGCCCCTCCCTGAGCCCGTCAAGGGCTCCGTCATCACCGTCTCCGACCGCTGTGTCAGCGGCGAGCGCGAGGACCTCTCCGGTCCGCTGGCCCAGCGCCTTCTGGCTGAGCACGACGTCGTCGTCGAGAAGGTGGACCTCGTGCCCGACGGCGTTGAGCCGGTGCGTGAGGCGATCAGGCGGGCGGTGGCCGGCGGTGCCCGGGTGGTCCTGACCACGGGCGGCACCGGCGTCACCCCGCGCGACCTCACCCCGGAGGCCACGGCTCCCCTGCTGACCACCCGCCTGGAGGGAATCGAGGCCCAGATCCGTGCCCACGGGCTGACCAAGACCCCGCTGGCCGGTCTGTCCCGCGGCCTGGTGGGAGTGACCTCCCGCGGCGCTGAGGGCGCCCTGGTCGTCAACGCCCCCGGCTCGCGCGGCGGGGTCAAGGACACCGTCGCCGTCGTCGGCCCCCTGGTGCCCCACGTCCTGGAGCAGCTCGGTGGCGGAGACCACTGAGCGCCGCTGAATGCCACTGAGCGAGGTGGCCTGAGTGGGACCGCTATCCGCAGCGGTCCGAGTCCCAGGCGCGGACCTCGGCCCAGGTGTCCAGATCCCGCACGACGTCGTGGGGCGTGGGGATGGCCGTGACGTGGAGCGGCCCGAGGGCCCGGCGCACGGCCGTGTCCCGCAGAGGCATGCCGTCCGGGGTGACGGCCGCGGTCAGTGCCCGGCGGCGGTAGAGGCCCAGCAGGTACTGGGTGTGGTCGCCGTCGCGGGCGCAGGCGCCGTCCAGCTCCGGCCCCGCCTCCGCAAGCGCCCGGTACAGGGAAGGTAGCGCCCGCCAGGACAAGGGCGCGTCGCAGGTGAGGATCCCGGTGAGCCCCGCAACCGGATCGCTCCCGCCCAGGAGCTCCAGCCCGGCCGCGATCCCGGCGACCGGCCCTCCCAGGGGAGGGTTCTCCAACGCCCGCAGGACGTCGCCGGGCAGCGCGACCTCCGCCGGGGCGACGACGCACACGCGCCCGAGCGCGAGGCCCTGTTCGCGCAGCCGCTCCAAGCCGGCCAGGACGTGGTCGAGCAGACGCAGCCCCCGGGCGACGACGTCGGGCTTGGAGACTCCGTCCAACCGCCTGCCTGTACCGCCGGCCAGCACAATGACGTCGGCGACCTCGGCCGCGTCCGCGGTGCTCACGGCGGTGCGGGCCGTCTGATCAGGACTCGTCACCGCGGTCACCGCGCACCCAGTCCCCTGAGCGTCCCCCGGACTTGGCCACCACCCTGGCCTCGCGCAGCTCGATGTCGCGGTCCACTCCCTTGACCATGTCGACGATCGCCAGTCCCGCCACGGTGGCGGCGGTGAGGGCCTCCATCTCCACCCCTGTGCGGTCGGCCGTGCGCACCGTGGTCTCGATACGCACGCCGCCGTCGACGATCTCCAGATCCACGCGCGCCCCGTGCACGCCGATGACGTGCGCCAGGGGGAGGAGCTCGGGGACCTTCTTCGTCGCCGCGATCCCGGCCACGCGGGCCACGGCGAGCACGTCGCCCTTGGGGACCGAGCCCCCGCGCAGGGCGTCCACGATCGCCTCCGAGCAGGCCACGAAGGCGGTGGCGCGGGCCTCGCGCACGGTCGGGATCTTGGCGGTGACATCCACCATGTAGGCGGCGCCCGCCTCATCCAGGTGGGTGAGGGTGATCTCGGGGCGGGTAGTCATAAAAGGCTCCTTCACTGGGGCGTGGGATCGTGCGTCGCGGATGCGCTCGTGGCTTTCACCGGTGGCCTTCAGGGGGCGGCCGGTGGGTTCTACGAGGCGGACAGCGGGATGAGGGGCAGCTCGTCGCCGACCTCGACCGCCTCGACCTCGGCGGCCACCACCGCCAGGGCCTGCGCGGCCGGCAGCGAGGCCACCAGGTGCGAGCCGGAGCCCAGCCGGTGGGTGGGCGTCACCCAGGGGAGGCCCGCACCGTCGTCGAGGCCGGAACTGACTCCGGAGCCGGTGGGTGCCTCGGTGAAGCGCACCGGCACGTGCTGGCGCCGTCCCGGCGGGGTCCGCCAGCCCACCGCCGCGCGCGCCGTCAGGCCAGGCCGCCCCGGAAGCGGCTCGGCGCCGCCTGCCGCGTCCTGCCCGGCCAGACGGGCCAGCGCCGGGGCCACGATCGTGGTGAAGGACACCAGGACGCTCACCGGGTTGCCCGGCAGGCAGATGATCGGCACCCGCCGGCCGCTGTCGGCGAGCACCCAGCCGTGCCCCTGGGGCTTGCCCGGCTGCATGGCCACCTTGACGAAGTCCAGGTGCACCGGGGCCTCCTCGCCCCGCTGCGCCTGCGCCAGCATCGTCAGTGGGTCGAAGGCGCCCGCGGACACGCCCCCGGAGGTGACGATGAGGTCGGCGCCGGCAGCGGCCTGCCGCAGCACCTCAGCCAGGGCATCGGCCGTGTCGCCGCTGCGGGCCACGCTCGTGCACGCGGCCCCCTGCTCGGCGACCAGCCCGGCCAGCAGCAGGGAGTTGGAGTCGGGGATCGTTCCGGGTTCCAGCGCCTGGCCGGCGTCACGCAGCTCGGCTCCGGTGGAGACCACCGCCACGCGCACCTGCGGCCGCACCAGCACGGAGCCGAGCCCCACGGAGGCCAGGGCGGAGATGGCCGTCGCGGACAGCCTCGTCCCCGCCGCCATGACCGGGTCGCCCGCGGCCACGTCCTCCCCGGCACAGCGCACGTTGAGACCCGAGCTGGCCGCCGCGCGGATCTCGACGCGCTGGGGAACCGGGTGCGGGCCGGGAGCCTGGTCGGTGTCCTCCACCTTGACCACGGCGTTAGCGCCCTCGGGCAGCATCGCCCCGGTCATGATCCGCTGCGCGGTTCCCTCCGCGAGGGGGCGCGGGGCGGCGCCGGCCGGGACGTCCCCGCTCACCGGCAGAACCACGGGCGTTTGCGGGCAGGCGCCGGTCGTGTCCTTCGCGCGCACCGCGTAACCGTCCATCGCCGAGTTCGTCCACGGCGGCACCGGCACGGCGGCGGTCACGTCCTCGGCCAGCACCCGGCCGTGCGCCCGCCCCAGTGGCATACGGCCGCCCTCCAAGGGGGACAGGGCCTCCAACACCTGGGAGACGTAATCCTCCAGGGGGATCATCTGCGCCATAGCGGTCCTTCCTTTGGCAGGTGCCCCGGCGGGTGTCGACCTCAGGGCGGAGGGGTGCGGGCGGGTCGGTGCCCGAACATCCGGGGCCTATCATGCCCGTTCAGCCGGTTGCGCCCACCTGGGTATGCTCGCGGCCGACCACCCGATCACGCCCAGCCCGCCGCCCAGATCGAGGAGACCCCGTGACGCCCAGCCCCGACCAGCACAGCCGGCCGCTCCCGGCTCCCGCGGCCCGCGTGGTACGCGCCGAGGTCACCGAGGCCCCCATCAGCGTTGCCGAGCTCGCCGACGCCGTCCAGGACGCGGCCGCCGGCGCCGTCGTCACCTTCGAGGGCGTGGTCCGCAACCATGACGCCGAGCGCGCCGTCACCGGCATCGGCTACTCCTGTCACCCCACAGCCGGCCAGGTCGTCGAGCAGATCGCCCAGGACGTGGCCCAGCGGGGTCGGGTGCGCGCCCTGGGCGTCGTCCACCGCGTCGGCGACCTGAGCGTCGGGGAGGCGGCGCTCGCGGTCGCCGTCAGCTCCGACCACCGTGCCGAGGCCTTCGCCGTGTGCAGCCAGATCGTCGAGGAGGTCAAGGAGCGCCTGCCCGTGTGGAAGCGCCAGACCTTCACCGACGGCTCGAGCCAGTGGAGCAACATCGCCTGACTTCTTGTCGCCGAGCCGGGCATTTCTCGCGTAGCCGGGCGGAAAAACGGTCGGGCTACGCGAGAAATGCCCGGCTCGATGCGGGAGCGGTGAGACTCACCCGCCGGCGAAGGGCGGGAGCACGTCGACGGCGTCGCCGTCGGCCAGGGGCGTGAGCGAGTCCGCCGGGGTGGAGACGGAGTTGACCAGGAAGCTGCAGATCGGGATGACCCGCGCCATCTCCAGGTCCCGTCCGGAGAGCTGCTCGCGCAGAGCCGCCAGCGTTGTGCCGGCGGGCAGGTCCAGGCGCTCCTCGGGGCGGCCGGCGGCCTCGGCGGCCGCGGCGAAGTAGCGCAGGGTCACAGAGATCTGCGCCTGACCCGCGTGCGCGCCCGCCTGGGGGGACATCTTGGGAGAGGGACTCATCGTGGGGGCTCCTGAGGACTCGGGTCAGCCGCCGATGGCCGACATGGTGCGCTGCGGGCGGGCGAAGCCGTCGCTCTCGGTATGGGGACTGTCCGAGCCGTGCGCTCGGGGCTTGCCCCAGGTGGCGCTGGCCCAGATGCGGATGAGCTCGTCGTCGTCGGCGCCGGCGCGCAGGGGGCCGCGCAGGTCGGTCTCGGTGCTGGAGAACAGGCAGGTCATGAGGCGCCCGTCGGCCGTGATGCGGGTGCGGTCGCAGTCCGAGCAGAAGGGGACGGTGACCGAGGCGATGACGCCCACCGTCCCGGCCGGATGGTCCTGGCCCGCCGTTCTCCCGGCGGCGACGCGCCACAGCGCAGCCGGACGACGGCCCGGGCGGCCCACTTCGGTGAGGGTGAACCCGGCCTCCCGCAGCACCCCCAGGATCTGATCGACGCCGACGACGGCCCGGCTGCTCCAGGTCTCGCGCGGTCCCAGCGGCATGTGCTCGATGAACCGCAGCTGCCAGCCGCGGCGCAGGCACTCGGCCAGGAGGCGCGGTGCCCGCTCCTCCACGGTGGCGGGCACGGCCACGGCATTGACCTTGATGGGGGCCAGGCCGGCCTCCTGGGCGCCGGCGATCCCCGTCAGGACGTCGGCGAGCCGGTCTCGTCGAGTGATGGCGGCGTAGTCCTGCGGATCCAGGGAGTCGATGGAGACGTTGACGCGGTCCAGGCCCGCCGCCCGCAGTCCGGCGGCCCGCCTCTCCAGGCCCAGGCCGTTCGTGGTCAGGGCGATGTCCGGCTTGAGCCCTCTCGAGGTCCGCAGCGCGGACAGCGCCCCGACGATCTCCTCCAGGTCCCGCCGCAGCAGCGGCTCGCCCCCGGTCAGGCGGATGCGCTCGACTCCCAGGCGCTCGACGGCGATGCGCCCCAGACGGGCGAGCTCGGTGGTGGTCAGCAGATCCGGGGTGGGCAGCCACTGGAGCCCCTGCGCGGGCATGCAGTAGGTACAGCGCAGGTTGCAGCGGTCCGTGATGGACAGGCGCAGGTCGCGCACGGTGCGCCCGTAGCGGTCGACCAGCTGTTGGGGGGCGCCCCCGGCAGCCGGGGCCGACGGGCCGGGAGGACCGGGCAGCTCGGGTAGCACCGGCCGGGTCGTCGGCATGGGCAGGTCCGTGGAGGTCCCACGACCCCTGCCCGGGCCGACGACCGCGGCATCGAGCGGTGCTGGCGTCATGCGTTGAGCATATCGGGAGCGCGCCGGTGGCATGGAGTCAGGCCCGACGAGGTCCTGCTGAGCCCATGGCCGGAGCCGTGGGCTCGGACCCGTGGGCGCCTCCCGCCGACCGGCCGCGCTGAGGCGCCGATCAGACGGTGCGCAGGATCTCGACGCGGGCGAAGCCCTCGGACTGCTCCAGCAGCGTGTGCTGGAAGGTGAAGGGCAGCTGGTCGATCTGGGCCAGCAGCGGGGTGGGCACGTGCGGGGCCACCAGGTCGAAGCCCTCACCGGGGTTCAGGGAGGAGGCGGCTCCGATGACCGCGGCGTGGCGCAGGCGGTGCGGGATGGCGCGCGCGTCCAGGGTGAGGCGCTCGTCGCCGTGCTCGTGGCAGCCGCAGCTGGACTTCTTCTCGGTGACGGGCAGCAGCTCGGGGCTCTCGCTCATAGGGCTCTCCTTCGGAGTGTTTCGTACTGGTGGGCGTGACCTTACTACCGCCGGGGGCCGGCAGTAACGGCCGTCCACTTCCGCCAGCGCGACTGTCCACCACCGCCGGTGCGGCCGGCGCCACTCAAACCTACCGAAACTTCATAGACGACGCGGAGCCGTGTCGTCTATGAAGTTTTTGTCGATGTGAGTGCGGGCGTTTCCAGCGCGGTTGGATACGGTTGGGCCGTGGAGACGGACCGACTCAGCCGGGCGCTGACCAGCCGCGTGGCGCCGCGCCTGGTGGCCCTGGCCCTGGGGGCCGCCTGCATCCTCATGGGACTCAACGCCGCCCTCCTGCGCCTCAACCTGCCGGCTCCCGTCGGCGGGGCCGAGCTGGCGGCTCTCCACGGCCCCCTCATGCTCGTCGGCTTCCTGGGGACCGTCATCGCCCTGGAGCGGGCGGTCGCCGCCCGCGCCCCCTGGGCCTTCCTCGCCCCACTGGGCAGTGCGGTGGGATGCCTGGCCCTCCTGGCCGGTGCCCCCGACGTCGTCGGTCGGGGACTCATGACCGGTGCCGCCGGCATCCTGTGTGCCATCTACCTGCACGTTCACCGGCGCGCCCCCAGCGCCGCCGTCGACGTCGAGGCCATGGGCGCGGCCGCCCTCCTGCTGGGGGACGTCCTGTGGCTGGGTGGCCGCGGCATGGAGCACGTCGTCCCGCTGTGGCTGCTCTTCCCCACGCTCACCATCATCGGCGAGCGCCTGGAGCTGGCCCGCATCGCCTTCCTCGACGAGATGGTGGAGACCGTTGTCGAGGCGCTGTCCGGTGCGGCGGTCCTGGGCGCCTGCCTGCTGCTCATCGTTCCGGGCTCCTCCCTCGTGGTCGGCCCGGCCCTGCTGGGGCTGGCCGTCGTCATGGCCTACTACGACGTCGCCCGGCGCACGGTCCGCCTCCGCGGCGGGGTGCGCTTCATGGCGGCCTCCATGCTCGCCGGCTACGTGTGGCTCGCCGTCGCCGGGGCGGTCTGGTCGCTGTGGGGTCTGCAGGGGCTGGACGGGGCCGCCTACGAGATCGTCATCCACTGCATCACGGTGGGCTTCGCCTTCTCCATGATCCTGGCCCACGCCCCGGTCATCATCCCCGCGATCGTCCACCGCGCCCTGCCCTACCACCGGCTCATGTGGCTGCCCTACGTTCTGCTGCACGCCGGCCTGGCGGTGCGCGTCGTCGGTCTGCTGGCGCAGGCCTCCGCGGCCTGGAAGGTCGGCGGTGCCGTGGGAGTGGCGGCGATCGGCGTCTTCATGATCCTCACCCTGGGGCGCGTCCTGACCTCCGGCAGTATCCGCAAGCCGGTCCGGGTGAGACGGCCGGCTGCGGCCGCGGCATCCGGATCGACGACATCGCAGGCGGGGGGAGATCCCGCATGAGCCTGCCCATCGGTTCTCCCGGTACCGGGGCCGTTCCCCGGCCCGGCTCCCCGGCGGCCCGGCCAGCCGGCCCGGGCCGCCCCGCCAAGAAGCCCTCCCGGCGCACCACCCAGGTGCGTCGCAACGCCCTGGTCATGGCCTGGCTGCTCATCGCCGCGGTCCTGGCGGCCCTGACCATCGTGGGCCCCCTGGTCTCCTGGGGCACCTGGCTGCCCCTGCACGCCCTGCTCCTGGGCGGGATCGGCAGCGCCATCACCATCTGGTCCGCCCACTTCGCCGACACCCTCCTGCACCGCCCGGCCCTGGGCGGTGCTGCCCTCCTGGACGTGCGCCTCTACGCCCACAGCCTCGGCACGGCCGTCGTGCTCACCGGCATCACCATGGGCCAGCAGGCGGTGGCGCTCAGCGGGGCGGCCATCGTCATGGCCCAGGCCGTCGCCGGCGTCGTGGCCATCACCGTGCAGTACCGGCGCGCCATCGCCCCACGCCTGGCGTCCCTGGCCCTCCACTACGCCGTCGCCCTGGTCCTGCTGGCCACCGGTGCGCTCCTGGGCTTCCTCATCTCCTGGTCCAACGCCCGCGGGCGCTCCGCCCTGGCCGACGGCTTCTACCTGGCCCACACGACCACCATGCTGCTGGGCTTCGTGGGCACCACGGTCCTGGGCACGCTCACGGTCCTGTGGCCCACGATGCTGCGCACCCCCATGGAGCCGGTCGCACCGCGCTGGACCACCCGCGGCCTGCCCTACCTCGTGGGCGGTACCGCGCTCGTGGCCGCCTGCGGGCTGTGGCCGCCCCTGGCGGGCCTGGGCGCCCTGGTCTACCTCGGCGGCGCCTGCGCAGTCCTCGTGCCGGCGTACCGCACCGCCCGCCGGGTCCCGCCGACCTCCTTCGCCACGGCCTCCGCCACGGCCTCGGTGGCCTGGTTCGTCGGCTGCGTCGCCGTCCTGGGGGCCCGCATGGCGCTGTCCGACGACGTCACTGCTGCCCGCCAGGTCATCCACTCCCTGCGCCTGCCCCTGGCGGCGGGCTTCGCCCTGCAGATCCTCGTGGCGGCCCTGAGCTACCTCACCCCGGTGATGCTCGGTGGCGGCCCCGCAGCCACCCGGGCCACCAACGCGATCATGGACCGCTTCGCCGCCTACCGGGTCACCGCCGCCAACGCCTGCCTCCTGCTGGCGCTCAGCCCGGGGGCGCCCTGGCAGGTGCGCGTCGTCGCCGGCGCCCTGGCCGCGCTGGTGACCTCCTACCTGCTGGCGGGCATGATCCTCAGCCTGCGCGAGCTCTCCCAGCGCAAGCGCACGCCGCGCACCCCGGCCGACGCCGCCCCCACCTCCGACCCCGCGGACCACCGGTCCGCCCAGCCCCGAAGGGGAACCCGATGACGAAGACGCCCGACGCGCAGGCACCATCCCCCGATGAGGCCGCCGCCTTCGAGAACGCCCCTTCTCAGGACGCCGCCGCCAGCGCAACCGCGAACAGCGACGCCGGCGACACTGCTGCCGGGCGCGCCGCGGCGGGTGCCGACAAGCCCGAGGGCGCCCACCGCCGAGCGGTGACGGCCGGTACGGCCCCCGCCATCGACCGCAACCGCCGCCCCCTGACCGGCGGGGCCGGCCGGGCGGCGGGAGGCGGGACTGCCGCATCGCCCTCGGGCGGCCTGCTCCAGTCCGCCGACCGCCGCGGCATCCTCATGGGACTGCTCACCGCCGGAGCGGCCGTCGTCGTCGGAAGCGTCGTCGGCAACCGCGGCCGGGGCGGAACCACCCAGGACGTCGCGCCCACCGGCAACACCGTCAACGCCACCATCAAGGTGCAGGGCATGCGGTTCGTGCCCGACACGGTCGACGTCACCCCCGGCGACCGACTCGTCATCACCCTGGACAACACCGCCGACCAGGTCCACGACCTCGTCCTGGCCACCGGTGAGACCACCGGGCGCGTCGCCGCCGGCGCCAAGGGCAGGCTCGAGGTCGATACCGTCCCCGGGCCGATCGAGGGCTGGTGCTCCATTGCCGGCCACCGCGCCCAGGGCATGGTCTTCCACGTCACCGCGGGCGGGGCGGCCGCAGGCTCCCACCAGCACGGCGGCGGCCAGAGCAAGCAGACCGGCTCCGGCAAGGACGCTGTTCCCGACTACTCGGCCCATCTGCCCGCCGACTTCAAGGCCTTCGACGCCACCCTGCCTCCCGCCCCCAGCAGTCCCGACGGCGGACCCATGACCCACCGGCACACCTTCACCGTCAAGGAGCAGGTCATGCAGGTCGGCGCCGGTGTCACCCAGCGGCGCATGACCTTCAACGGGCAGGTCCCCGGCCCCGTCCTGCGCGGCAAGGTGGGGGACACCTTCGAGATCACCCTGGTCAACGACGGCACGATGAGCCACTCCCTGGACTTCCACGCCGGGATCACCCCGCCCGATCAGGCGATGCGCTCGATCAACCCCGGGGAGTCCCTCGTCTACACCTTCAAGGCCCAGCACTCGGGGATCTGGCTCTACCACTGCTCCACCTCGCCGATGAGCCTGCACCTGGCCTCCGGCATGCACGGTGCCGTCATCATCGACCCGCCGGGGCTGCCGGCCGTGGACCGCGAGTACGTCATCGTCGCCTCCGAGGTCTACCTCGGCCCCGAGGGCGGCGAGCCCAACGCGGACAAGATCGCCGCCAAGACCCCCGACCTCATGACCTTCAACGGAGTGGCCTTCCAGTACCACCAGCAGCCGCTCAAGGCCAAGGTCGGCGAGCGCGTGCGCTTCTGGGTCATGGCCGCCGGGCCCTCCCTGCCGACGTCCTTCCACGCCGTCGGCCTGCAGTTCGACCAGGTCTTCTTCGAGGGGGCCTGGACCCTCGGCGGCCCGAGCCGGATCGGGGCCGCCTGGTCCGGCGGCTCCCAGGCCCTCGGCCTGCAGCCGGCCCAGGGCGGATTCGTGGAGTGCGTCGCCTCCGAGCCGGGCCACTACGTGTTCGTGACGCACTCCTTCGCCGACATGGAGAAGGGCGCTCACGGCGTCCTGGAGGTCAGCGCCTGAGCCGCGGGCACTACAGGCCACGGCTTGGAGTGCCCCCCCGAACGCCGCTTCGGCCCCGGGCGACTGTGCCCGGGGCCGAAGCCTTGCGATCTCAGAAGTGGTGGACGGGTGGACGGATGGTGCTCTCGGAGCCGCGCGGTCAGGCGACGTCGGCGTGGACGACCTTGAGGTCCGGCTCCTCGTGGACGGGCTGAGCCGAGTTGATCTGGCAGCCGTCAGGCCCGTTGGGCAGGAACTTGAGGCGCTCGTAGGCGGCCGGGTCGGGGCCGACGACGGCCCGCAGGAAACCCTCGTGCATGGTGCACACCAGGTCGCGCGGCTGGTGGTTGCGCGTGATGAGCGGGCAGGAGCGCAGGACGACGGTGTCTCCGGAGACCTCCGGGGCGAAGCCCATGACCGCGAGGTAGGGGATGAGGGCGGTGACCCGGTCCACCTGCTCGCCGTCGACCGCGGGCTCGGCAACGGTGCCGGGGGTCAGCTCGGCCCAGCGACGACCGATCTCCAGAGCGGTGGCGCGGGCGTCCTCACTCTCGCCCAGGGTGTCGGCGATCGCGTCGAGCAGCAGCAGGTAGGCGTCGACCATCTGCTGGGGGTCGGGGGCCGTTGAGGCGTAGCGCAGGGCCGGGCGGCCCCGCTTGCCCGTCGGCTTGGTGGACACCGTGACGAAACCGGCGTCAACCAGGGCGTCGAGGTGCTCACGGACAGTGTTGTGGTGCAGGTTGAGTGCGCTGGCGACCTGAACGGCCGTCATCGCGTCGTTAGAAGCCTCCACGACCTCCAGGACGCGCCGGCGCGCCGCAGAGAGGTTGGCGCGTGCGGACAGGTCGCCCAGGGCGGGACGTGGAAGCGAAGAAGTCGGACGGTTGTGCATGTCATGAGACTAACTCGCTTTCGCTTGTGGGAACCGTCAAAATCGGTGTGTAGTTGAATCCTGCAACGGCTGCGTGATGTGAGTTTTAGCACATGAAGTTCAATAGGGGGTCCGTCGAAACGTGAAAAAACTCAGTATTGACGCCGTTTCTGCCGGGTCGTCGCCCTGTGCCAGGGCAAACGGCTCTCAGGGTTAAGGGGCGCGCTGTCGACGAAACTGTGACGTGCCCGGAAGGTCTCCGCGCGCCGCCAGGGGCGCTTCAGGGTCGGGTGGGGTCCTCGGCCTCCAGTGAGGGGGCCAGCAGCCGGCGGAAGGATTCCACTCGCGCGTGCCGCTCCTCGGGGGCGGCTGGTGCTCCCGGTGCGTCCGGTCCGTCCGCTGTGCTCGCCCACGCATCCAGGGCGCAGTCGACGACGCCGTCCTCGTGGGTGCACCCGCGCGGACAGTCCTCGGCCACGTCGGCCAGGTCCGGGAAGCCCCGCAGGACATCGGCGCTGCCGACGTGGGAAACCCCGAAAGAACGCACCCCGGGGGTGTCGATGACCCAGCCGCCCCCGGGCAGCTCGAGGGCCTGAAGACTGGTGGAGGTGTGGCGGCCCCGGCCGGTGACCTCGTTGACGTGCCCGGTGGCGCGGTCGGCCCCGGGCACGAGCGCGTTGATGAGCGTGGACTTGCCGACCCCGGAGTGGCCCACGAGGACTGAGACGGCGCCGTCGAGCACCTGGCGGACCGCCTCGACGCCGTCGTCGGACCGCTCGCCGCCGCTCTGGGAGGGGTCGGTGTCGGGGCTGTGGGGGCTCAGTCGCGTGGCCAGGCAGCGCACGCCCAGGGGGCTGTAGAGGCCCGTCAACGGGGCGGCGTCGGCCAGGTCGGTCTTGGTGAGCACGATGAGCGGATCCATGCCGGCGTCGTAGGCGGCCACGAGGTAGCGGTCGATCATGCGCGGGCGCGGCTCGGGGTCGGCCACGGCGGTGACGATGACGAGCTTGCGGGCGTTGGCGACGATCGCTCTCTCGGTGCCGGCGGCGTCCCCGTCCTCGGCGCTGCGGCGCAGCAGGGCGGTGCGCTCCTCGATGCGGACCATGCGCGCCAGGGTTCCTTTGCGGCCACTGGTGTCCCCGACGACGGCGACCCGGTCGCCGACGACGACCTTGCCCCGACCCAGCTCGCGGGCCTTCATGGCGGTGATGTCGCCGCTGGAGTTCTCGGTGAGGCCCGGTTCGTCCAGGCGGATGCGGTAGTGGCCGCGGTCGATGCGGGTGACCATGCCCAGGGCCGCGTCGGCGTGGCTGGGGCGCTGCTTGGTGCGCGGGCGCGAGCCCCGGCCGGGGCGGACCCTCACGCGCGGGTCGTCGGTGCCGATGTCACGGCGGGCCATCAGGCACCATCTCCCGGGGTCGCCGGCCCGCGCCTTGATCCGGCGCCCGCTCCGGTGCCGCCCTCACCGGCGGTGGCCAGCATGGCGGCCCACAGGTCCGTGAAGCCGGGCAGCGTCTTGGAGGTGCACTCGACGTCGTCCAGGCTCACCCCCTCCACGCCCAGGCCGATGAGGGCGGCGAAGGTCGCCATCCGGTGGTCGGCGTAGGAGCGCAGGGCGGCGCCGTGCAGTGGTGCGGGGCGGATGATGAGTCCGTCGTCGCTCTCCTCGGCCTCCCCGCCCAGGAGACGGATCTGGGTGGCCAGGGCCGCCAGGCGGTCGGTCTCGTGCCCCCGCAGGTGCGCGATGCCGGTGAGGGCGCTGGTGTGGCCCTGCGTCCCGGCGAGGGCCGCCAGGGCCGCCACCGTGGGGGCCAGCTCGCCGACGTCGGACAGGTCCGCCTGGATCCCGGTCAGCCGCCCGGTGCCGCGGGCCGTGAGCACCCCGTTAGTGAAGGTCACTTTCCCGCCCAGGCGGGGGAGGAGCTCGCGCCAGGCGTCGCCGGCCTGGGTCGTGGCCGCCGGCCAGTGGGGGACGCCGACCCGGCCTCCGGCCACGAGGGCGGCCGCCAGGAAGGGGCCGGCGTTGGACAGGTCCGGCTCGATGGCCACCTGCCCTCCGCGGGGGCGACCGGGGTGGACCCGCCAGGTGCGCTCGCCGTCACCGGCCCCGGGGGAGGGCTCGTCGACGGCGATGCCCCGCTCGCGCAGCGTCGCCACCGTCATGGCCACATGCGTCAGTGAGGGCACCGGCCCGGTGGGGGTGAGCTCCAGTCCGCCGGGCAGGAGGGCGCCCAGGAGCAGGAGGGCGGAGACGAACTGGGAGGAGGCCGAGCCGTCGACCGCCACCCGGGCGCCCTCGGCTCGCAGGAGGGCGCCGTCGCCGGGGCCCACCCGGAAGGGCAGGAAGCCGGGCTCACCGAGGTGGGTGACCTCAGCGCCCAGGGCGGCCAGTGCGTCGAGCAGAGGCGCCATGGGGCGGCGCCGGGCGGCCTCGTCCCCGTCGAAGACGACCGGGGCGTCGGCCAGGGCGGCCAGCGCGGGCACGAAGCGCATGACGGTGCCGGCCAGGCCGACGTCGATGCGGCCGAGGCCGTCGGGGCCGGCCTGCACGTGCAGCGGCAGAGGAGCCGGCGTGACACGCAGCCGCGTGCCGGTCTCGTCAAGGTCCTCGAAGCGGGCGCCGAGCACGCTCAGGGCGGCGAGCATGAGCTCGGTGTCGCGCGAGCGCAGGAGCCCGGTGAGCGTGGTCGGCACGTCGGCCAGCGCGGCCAGCAGCAGGGCCCGGGCGCTCAGCGACTTCGACCCCGGCAGCTCCACGACGGCCTCCAGCGCCCCCACCGCCACCGGCGCCCGCCACGGCTCGGCGGATCCGGCCGAGAGGGCCGCAGGGACTCCAGGGCCGCCGGCGTCGGGGGCGTCGGTCATGCGAGGGCCTCGATGACCGTGTTGAGGGTCGTCGAGGGGCGCATGACGGCGTCGGTCAGGGTCGTATCGGGACGGTAATAGCCGCCGATGTCCACCGGGGAGCCCTGGACCGCCAGCAGCTCGGCCTGGATCGTGTCATTGAAGGCCTCGAGCTGCTGGGCGATCGGGGAGAAGACGGCGGCGAGCTCGGGACTGGTCTCCTGCGCGGCCAGCTCGCGGGCCCAGTACAGGGCCAGCCAGGCGTGCGAGCCGCGGTTGTCGATCTGCCCCAGGCGGCGCGCCGGGGAACGGTTCTCCTCCAGCAGCCGGGCCGTGGCGGCCTCCAGGGCGTCGGCCAGGACCTCGGCTCGCTCGTTGCCGCTGACCTGGGCCACGTGGTGGAAGGCCTCCGCCAGGGCCAGGAACTCGCCCAGGGAGTCCCAGCGCAGGTAGTCCTCCTCGAGCAGCTGGCGCACGTGCTTGGGGGCCGAGCCCCCGGCACCGGTCTCATAGAGGCCGCCGCCGTTCATCAACGGCACCACCGAGAGCATCTTGGCGCTCGTGCCCAGCTCGAGGATGGGGAAGAGGTCCGTGTTGTAGTCGCGCAGCACGTTGCCGGTCACCGAGATCGTGTCCTCGCCGCGGCGGGCGCGCTCCAGGGACAGGCGCGTGGCCGCCACCGGGTCCAGGACGCGGATGTCCAGGCCCTCAGTGTCCTCATCTGCCAGGTAACGGTTCACCAGGTCGATGAGGACGGTGTCGTGCCCGCGCTCGGGGTCCAGCCAGAAGACGGCCGGGGCGCCGGTGGCCCGGGCCCGCGTGACCGCCAGGTGCACCCAGTCGCGCACGGGGGCGTCCTGGGTGGTACAGGCCCGCCAGATGTCGCCGGTGGCCACCTCGTGTGACAGCAGCACCGCGCCGGGCTCGGCGCCCGCGCCCTCGACCGCGACGACCTCCACGGTGCCGTCGGCCGGGATGAGGAAGGTCTTGTCGTGGCTGCCGTACTCCTCGGCCTTGCGGGCCATGAGGCCCACATTGGGCACCGAGCCCATGGTGGCCGGGTCCAGGGCGCCGTGGGTGCGACAGTCCTCGATGACGGCCTGGTAGACCCCGGCGTAGGAGGAGTCCGGGATGACGGCGAGGGTGTCCGCGGTCTGGCCGTCCGGCCCCCACAGGTGGCCGCCGGCCCGGATCATGGCGGGCATGGAGGCGTCGATGATGACGTCACTGGGCACGTGCAGGTTCGTGATGCCGCGCTCGGAGTCCACCATGGACAGGCGCGGCCCGGCGGCCAGCTCGGCCTCGATGGCGGCGCGGATCTCCTCACCCTGGGGCAACGGGTCCAGGCCCGCCAGGATCGAGGCCAGCCCGTCCTCGGCGCGCAGGCCCGCCTCGGCCAGGACCCGCCCGTAGGTGGAGAAGACCCCCGGCAGGGCGGCGCGCACCGCGTGACCGAAGATGATCGGGTCGGAGACCTTCATCATCGTGGCCTTCAGGTGCACCGACAGCAGCAGGTCCTCGTCCTTGGCGGTGGCCACCTGCCGGGCGAGGAACTCGTCCAGGGCGGCGGCGCTCATGAAGGTGGCGTCCACGACCTCCCCGGCCGTCACCGGCAGACACTCCCGCAGGACGATCTGCTCACCGCCGTCGGCCGGGCGCAACCGGATCTGCAGGGTGCCGGCCTCGGGCACGACGACGCTGCGCTCGTTGCGCCGGAAGTCGCCCGATCCCATCGTGGCCACGCGGGTGCGCGACTGGGGCGACCAGGCACCCATCGAGTGCGGGTGGGAGCGGGCGTAGGCCTTGACGGCCGCCGGGGCGCGCCGGTCCGAGTTGCCCTCACGCAGGACGGGGTTGACGGCGCTGCCCTTGACGGCGTCGTAGGCGGCGCGCGCCTCGTGCTCGGCGGGCGTGGCCGGGGAGTCGGGGTAGTCGGGGATCTCGTGGCCCAGGGCCTGGAGCTCGGCGATGGCGGCCTTGAGCTGAGGCAGGGAGGCCGAGACGTTGGGCAGCTTGATGATCGTTGCCGCCGGGGACTGGGTGAGCCCGCCCAGGCGGGCCAGGTCGTCGTCGGCCAGGGAGAAGGCCGCCAGGATGCGTCCCGCCAACGAGATGTCCGCCGTGCCCACGCTCACGCCCGCCCGCTGGGCGAAGCCGCGCACGATCGGCAGGAAGGAGTGGGTCGCCAGCATCGGGGCCTCGTCGGTCCAGGTGTAGACGATGTCGGGCTGTGCAGCCTGCTCCGGCTGGGGCGACCGGCTTGCCTGGGCCGGCTGGGCGGACTGGACGGTCATGAGTGCTCCCTGCGTGTCGATGACGTGTCTGCGCGTGGTGGTCGGTGGTGCGGGCGCGTCAGGGCGCCGCGACCGGTCGGCAGTGGACGGGGCGAGAGTAGCCGCCGCCTGTGACGCCCAGGTGACAGGTGCCGGGGCGCTCCGGGCGGTGACGGCGATAGGCCGACGTCGGACCCGGGCCCCGAAGCCGACGGGTTCCGATGGTGGGCCGGCGCGGGCGGCTCAGGCGGTCACGTAGCGCTGCTGGACGGCCTGCTGGGCGGCCTGCATCGCCTCACGCTGCTGGCGGGCGTTGCGCACCTGCCAGGCCAGGGACGGCCTGCCCTGACGGTCGACGGCGGCCAGCACGAGCCCGGCCCCCAGGGCGGCCCCGCGCAGCAGCCCGGAGAGGGCCTCCTGACGGGCCTGCGTCCCCTTGACCGCCCAGACGGGGTTGTTGACCACGGTGAGGGGCGCATTGAGGGCGGCCAGGATGGTGGCGTTCGTACGGGGCGCCCGGCCGACGGCCAGACCCAGACCGGCCGCGAGGCTCACGGCGCCCGAGGCGCGAGTGAGCAACCGGGCGTCGGAGGACAGCACTGGCGGCAGGCCGGCCCGCTCCAGCGTGGGAGCGACCTTCTCGAACTTCTCCACGTGGCGCGACGGGCGCACCAGGGCGTCGATCCCATCGACGATGAAGGGCGCAGCGAGCATGGGGCGGGCGAAGGAGCGCAGAATGTTCATACCCCCATCCTGACCTACGCGGGCGGCTCGGGCCAGCGATATCGCTGCTCGAACGTGGCGCGTGCCTCGCTCGGCGCGGACGGGGAATGAAACCGGGGCGCCTCCGCGTTGGTCAGGACATGAGCACTCAGCAGCCGACCGCGTCGCCGTCGAGCCGGTCCGCCCTCCGGCGGGGCGCACCGCCGAGCGGGCCGCGAGGCCGCCACGAGTGGCCCGGCCTGCAGGACAGGCGCCGTCGGTACCGGGACCTGCCGGGAGGGTCCGCCACGATGGTCGAGACGATGACCGCGGCTCTTGGCGTCGGTGAGGCCGAGGACCCTCGGGGCACGTTAGGCTCGTGGGTGATGACGGACATCGACGACCACACAGATGAGCTCGCCCTGGATGAGGCGATCGATCCGGGCGATGGCGCGCGCGATCTGGGCCGGGCGCCGGCCGGTGAGGACGAGGCCGCCCGGGCCGCCCGCTTCGAGGCCGAGGCCCTGCCCTACCTGGACCAGCTCTACGGCGCCGCCCTGCGCATGACCCGCAACCGGGCCGATGCCGAGGACCTCGTGCAGGACACCTACGCCAAGGCCTTCGGCTCCTTCCACCAGTACCGGCCCGGCACCAACCTCAAGGCCTGGCTCTACCGGATCCTGACCAACACCTTCATCAACTCCTACCGCAAGAAGCAGCGCGAGCCGCTCCAGTCCGACGCGGAGGCGGTCGAGGACTGGCAGCTGCACCGGGCGGCCTCCCACGACTCGGTGGGGCTGCCCAGCGCGGAGAACCTCGCCCTGGACGCCCTGCCGGACTCCGACATCAAGGACGCCCTGGGCCAGCTCACCGAGGACCGGCGCCTGGCCGTCTACCTGGCGGACGTGGAGGGCTTCTCCTACAAGGAGATCGCCGAGATCATGGACACGCCCATCGGGACGGTCATGTCCCGGCTGCACCGAGGGCGCCGCCAGCTGCGCGAGCTGCTGGCCGACTACGCCCGCGAGTACGGATACGGGGAGGAGGAGAAATGACAGACCGCATGGAACCGGGCACCCACGGCGACAACAGCGCCGAGCCCACCAAGAGCGCCACGACGGCGGACGACTCCCAGGACTGCTCCTGCGCCGAGGCCCGCGCCCACCTGGAGGCCTTCCTCGACCACGAGTGCACCGCCGACCTCGCCGAGCGCCTCGCCCAGCACGTGGCCGCCTGCTCGCACTGCTCACGCCTCGCCGACGCCGAGACCCACCTGCGGGAGATCCTGCGCTCGCGGTGCGCCGAGCAGGCCCCTCCCGAGCTGCGCGCCCGGGTCCTTGGGCGCCTGTCGGCCCTGCGCGCCACCGCGGTGAGCGTGACGACGACGGCGACCACGACCCGGACCCAGTCCTCCGCCTCCGGGCGGGTCGTGCGCGTCGTGGAGTCGCGGGTCGAGTCCTCCCGGACCGTCCGCTTCGAGAGCGACTGAGAAGGCGGCCGCGTCGCCGCCGGCAGCGGCCTGCGCTGGCGTGTGGTCGCCTTCACCGGCTGGTCGACGGCGCGAGACTGGCCGGGGCGCGTCGCCGTGTGCGAGAATCAGCGGCGTTCCGTGCCCCCTCGTGGGGCGAGTCAAGACACGAGGAGGCAGTGATGAGCAAGCGCGGTCGTAAGCGTCGTGCACGCGCCAAGTCCAGCGCCAACCACGGCAAGCGTCCCAACGCCTGAGCCGGGTAGCGCGCTGAGCGCAACGCCCTGAGACATAACAGACGTCGGCCGGTCACCACAGTGGTGACCGGCCGACGTCGTTCTTAAGCCGTCCCGGAACTGCCCTGGTCAGGCACCGATTCGCACTCACAGCCTGGGTCCTTCGGCCTTGACGGTGATGAGACGGTGAGGTGTGAGCCGCGGAACACGGCCTGATTCGTGGTGAGGGGGCACTGTCCAGCCTCTCACCGAGAAACCCGGTGGTGTCTCGTGGGTATGACCTTGCCGGCTCCTCCTCAACGACGGCGGTGTGACATGAACCTGAGAAACCTGATAGCATCAGACCAGTGGACACTCTCTGACAACTCGCTCCTGCGGCGCATCCTCGTGTGCTTCCTGGGGGAGGTGATCACGGCGGTCGGGATCGCGATCTGCCTGGAGGGCAAGAGCGGTGTTGACCCGTTCACCGCCTTCCTCCAGGGCATCTCCCACGTCTCTGGGATCTCCTTCGCGGCGATCGTCCCGATCGTCAACATCATCATGCTGATCCTCGTCTTCCCCTTCGACCGGTCCATCTTCGGCCTGGGGACAGTCATCAACTTCACCGTCGTGGGTGTCCTCGTGGACTACTTCCGCCCGATCTACCGCAGCTTCTTCCATGTCGAGTACTCCTTCGGCAGCATGCTGCTCCACCTGGCGATCGGGCTGCCGCTGTTCTGCCTGGGGGTCTCCATGTACATCACCTGCGACCTGGGCCAGTGCCCCTATGACGGGATCGCGCCCTCGCTCAGGCGGCACTTCCCGCGCTACAGCTACCGCGCCTACCGGCTGGTTCAGGACATCGTCACAATCTTCCTGGCCCTGCTCCTGATCAGGTTCGACCTCTCGCTGGGCATCGTCGCCCTGGGTACGGTCATCATGGGCTTCTTCATCGGCCCCATCGTCGGTTTCTTCAACAACCACGTCTCCAACCGCCTGGTGGGGATCAGCGGCGACATCTTCGCCGCCTCCGAGTCGTCGTCTGACGAAGGCTCCCCGGCGCCTGCCTGACCGGTGGGTATCGAGGCCTCAGGACTCGGGGCGCTCGACGCCGAGCCACTCGTACCAGCCGCGGTGCAGCACCAGCCAGGCCAGCAGGCCGTATCCGGCCTGGCCCGGGTGCGTGCCGCCGGCGGCGGCGACGTCGGCCGTCCACTGCTCGTGGTTGCGCAGCGGCTCGAAGGCGTCCACGTAGGGCACGTTGCGCCGCAGGCACACCTCCTCGGCGGCCTGGGACAGCTGGGCGGTGGCGTCGGGGTCGGCCTCGGGCAGGGGAGGGGGGCCGACGACGAAGCACTCGCGGTGGTCGGAGGCGGCAGTGTCGAGGATGTTGGCCAGGGCCAGGCGTGAGCGGGCGTAGGAGATGCCGGCGAGCACGTCGGCCACGCCCAGCCCCACGACGAGCCGGTTGATGCCGGTGTGCGTGGAGCGGCGGGCCACCTCGGGCCCCCAGCGGTCGGACATCTGCGCCGTCGTCTCACCGGGAACCGCCAGGGAGGTCCACAGGATGTCGGCGTCCCGGGGGGTGCGGGCCATGACCCGGCCCGTCCATCCCAGGGCGCGCCCGTCACCATGACCGGCCACCAGCTCGTCACCGATGAAGCTCAGCCTCGTCTCACGCATGACAGCGCCTCCTCATGCCTCATGATCCCTCATGCTGTCTTGACATTATCGTGACCTTGGGTTGTAACGGTGGAAGCTGACGGCATTTCGGAGGCTTTGGCCTGCAATGAGCCGGAAACGATCAGCCCGTTCTCAGCGGCGGGCGAAGGCCTGGCGGAGGATCTCCTCCTGCTGGGCGCGGTGGACGCCGGCGGTGCCCACCGCCGGGGCGGCGGCCTCGGGCCGGGAGACCAGCGTGGGCAGGACGCCACCGGTCAGGTCGGTCGGCAGGTGGAGCGCCAGGTAGGGCCACATGCCCTGGTTGGCGGGCTCGTCCTGCACCCACACGAGCTCGGCCCCGCTGAAGGGGGCCAGCGCCTCGGCGATGTCCGAGGTCTGAAGCGGGTAGAGCTGCTCGAGGCGGACGATGGCCGTGCTCGTGTCCCCGGTCTTGGACCGGTGGGCCAGCAGGTCGTAGTAGACGCGCCCCGAGCACAGCAGCACCCGGTCCACGCCCTGCTCGCGCGCCGCGGCCAGGACGGCCTCGTCGGTCTCCCCGATGACCGGCTGGAAGGTGCCGGAGGTGAAGTCCTCCACCGGGGAGCAGGCGGCCTTCAGGCGCAGCAGCTGCTTGGGGGTGAAGACGATGAGCGGGCGGCGCGGGCGGGTGTAGGTGTGCTCGCGCAGCAGGTGGAAGTAGCTGGCGGGCGTGGAGGGCTGGGCCACCAGCATGTTGTCCTGGGCGCACATCTGCAGGTAGCGCTCGATGCGGGCCGAGGAGTGGTCGGGTCCCTGCCCCTCCTGGCCGTGGGGGAGCAGCATGACCAGGCCGGAGCGCTGCCCCCACTTCTGGGCGGCGGAGGTGACGTACTCGTCGATGACGGACTGGGCACCGTTGGCGAAGTCGCCGAACTGGGCCTCCCACATGGTCAGCCCCTCGGGGCGCTCCACCGAGTAGCCGTACTCGAAGGCCAGGGCGGCGTACTCGCTGAGCAGGGAGTCGTAGATCTCCAGAGGCGCCTGGTCCGGGGTCAGGAAGCCCAGGGGCGTCCACTCCTGCCCGGAGGCGTGGTCGTGCAGGACGGCGTGACGCTGGGCGAAGGTGGCGCGGCGGGCGTCCTCGCCGGCCAGGCGGATCGGCACGCCCTCCATGAGCAGGCTCCCCAGGGCGATGAGCTCCCCGAGCCCCCAGTCGATGCCGCCCTCGCGCGTGGCCTCGCGGCGCTTGGAGAGCATGGCCTGGAGCTTGGGGTGGACGGTGAAGGACTCGGGCCAGGCGACCTGGGCGTCCCCGATGCGCTCGACGACGTCGCGCGGCACGGCCGAGGTCCAGCCGAGCATCATGCCGGTGCCCGCCCGCTGGGAGTGGGGGATCTCCAGGGAGGACAGGGGCACGCCCACCTTCGTGGGGTCCGACAGGTCCTGCGTGAAGGTGTCGGCCGCCTCCCCGGCGCCGCCGGAGCCCGTGCCCCCGGTGACCTGAACGCGGGCCTCGGCGAAGACCCGCTCCAGCTCGTCCTGGTAGCTCTTGGCGATCTCCTGGGCCTCCTGCGGGGTGATGTCGCCGCGACCCACGAGGGCGGAGGTGTAGACCCCGCGGGTGGAGTCCAGCGAGTCGATGAGCCGGTACATGAGCGGCTGGGTCATCGAGGGGTCGTCTCCCTCGTTGTGCCCGCGGCGCCGGTAGCAGATGAGGTCGATGATGACGTCCTTGTGGAAGGTGCGCCGGTACTCGTAGGCGTGGCGGGCGGTACGGGCCACCGTCTCGGGGTCGTCGGCGTTGACGTGGAAGATCGGCACCTGCAGGCCCTTGGCCAGGTCGGTGGCGTAGATGGTGGAGCGGGCCGAGGCCGAGCCGGTGGTGAAGCCGATCTGGTTGTTGACGACGATGTGGACGGTGCCGCCGGTGCGGTAGGCGGGCAGCTGGCTCATGTTGAGGGTCTCGTAGACCACGCCCTGGCCGGCGAAGGCGGCGTCGCCGTGAACGAGGACCGGCATGACCGTGTAGCCCTTCTCGCCCAGACCGATGCGGTCCTGCTTGGCGCGCACGATGCCCTCGACGACGCCGTCGACCGTCTCCAGGTGGGAGGGGTTGGCGGCCAGGGAGACGCGGGTGGACACGCCGTCGGTCCCGGAGAAGACGCCCACGGTGCCCAGGTGGTACTTGACGTCCCCGGTGCCGGCGCCCTCGATGACGCCGTTGCCCTCGAACTCGTCGAAGACCTGGGCGTAGGACTTGCCTGCGATGTTGGTGAGCACGTTGAGGCGGCCGCGGTGGGCCATGCCGATGACGACCTCGTCGAGGCCGTCGTGGGCGGCGGCGTCGAGCAGGCGGTCCAGGGTCACGATGAGGGACTCCCCGCCCTCGAGGCTGAAGCGCTTCTGGCCCACGTACTTGGTCTGCAGGAAGGTCTCGAAGGCCTCGGCCTGCTCCAGCTTGGTGAGGATCCGACGGCGCTCCTCGTCGCCGATGTCCTCCCAGTCGCGCTCGAGGCGCTCCTGCCACCAGGCTCGCTGGGCCGGGTCCTGGATGTGCATGTACTCCACGCCCACGGTGCGGCAGTAGGCGTCGCGCAGCATCCTGAGGATTTCGCGCAGGGTGGCCCGATCATGCCCGCCCAGTCCCCGGGTGGGGAAGGAGCGGTCCAGGTCCCACAGGCTCAGCCCGTAGGAGGTGATGTCCAGGTCGGGGTGACGGCGCAGGCGGTAGGTGAGCGGGTCGTTGTCGGCGGCCAGGTGGCCGCGCTGGCGGTAGGCGTGGATGAGCTCGGCCACGCGCGCCGGCTTGCCGGTCTCCAGCTCGGGGTCGTAGGTGGTGTCACGCACCCATGCGACCGGCTCGAGGGGGATGCGCAGGGACTCGAAGGCCCGGTTCCAGAAGCCGTCCAGTCCCAGGAGCTTGCGCTCCACCAGGCGCAGGAACTCGCCGGAGGCGGCGCCCTGGATGACGCGGTGGTCGTAGGTGGAGGTCAGGGTGACGACCTTGCCGATGCCCTGGCGGGCCAGGGTGTCGGGGCTGGCGCCGGCGAAGGCGGCCGGGTAGTCCATGGCGCCGACCCCCACGATGAGTCCCTGTCCGGGCATGAGGCGCGGCACCGAGTGCAGGGTGCCGATCATGCCGGGGTTGGTCAGGGTCACGGTGGTGCCGCGGAAGTCGTCGAGGTCCAGCTTGTTGTCGCGGGCCTTGGCCACGAGGGCCTCGTAGGACTCCACGAAGCGGGACAGGTCCATGAGGTCGGCCTGCTTGATGGAGGGCACCAGCAGGCGGCGCTGCCCGTCGGAGCCGGGCACGTCGATGGCCAGGCCGAAGGCCACGTGGGCGGGCTCGTGCAGGACCGGCTTGCCGGCCTCGTCGACCCCGTAGGAGACGTTCATCGAGGGCATCTCGGCCAGGGACTCGACCACCGCCCAGCCGATGAGGTGGGTGAAGGAGACCCTGCCGCCGCGGGTGCGGGCCAGGTGGGCGTTGATGACGGCGCGGTTCTCGATGAGGACCTTGGCGGGCACGGCCCGGGCGGAGGTGGCCGTGGGCATGGACAGGGAGTCGTCCATGTTCTTGGCGGTGCGGGCCGCCGCACCCTTGAGCCTGGTGGTGCAGTCCTCGCAGGCGTCACCGTCCTGGTCGTGGGCGGGGTGGGCGGCCAGGCGCTGGGCGTAGGGGGAGGTCGGGGGCTCGGTGTCCGACGGCGGCGCCGGTGGGAGGTCGGAGCGCGTGACGTCCTGGACGGCGGAGGAGCGGCGCAGGGTGGAGGCTGCCTGGGGCGTGATGGTGGCCCGGCGCGGCCCACCGGGGCCCGACGACGCAGAACCGTTGGCGAAGCCGTTCGAGGGGGCGGGGCTCGGCCGCCGCAGGCCGGCGCTCGGGTCAGTCTCGAAGAGCTCCCGCCACTGGGGGCTCACAGACGAGGGATCCGCCGACCAGGCGGCCCGCATCTCCTCCACCATCCACTCGTTGGCGCCGAAGCCTGGGCTGATCTGGTCCTGCGTGGGCACGTCGGGTCTCCTCGGAGCTCGTCAGTCTCCCGTTCCGGCACTGGGAGCCTCAGCGGGACCCCGGGGGAGGAACGGCGGCGTTCATCGGACATCCTAGAAGGTGAAGGGCGTCTCATGCGAACAAATACGGGACCAAAGACACATGCGTGTCCGGGTTCGACACGTCGCACTGCACCCGAGTTGTCACAGCACCGGAGAGAGGGTCGCGGTGGTACCGTTCGGTCACTATGCGATCGGCTTTCCGCCGGGCCTCAAGGCGCCGCACCCGCACGCACCGCGCCTCCTCGCCCGCCTTAGACCACCCCCACCCCGACTCGTCCGCTTCCAGCACCCACGCCGCACCCCACGTGGGGGAGGGGCCCGCATGACCGACTGGCTCATGATCGCCGTCGGCGTGGTCCTCACCGTGGGCACCGCCCTGTTCGTGGCCGGTGAGTTCTCCCTGGTCGCCCTCGACCCCTCCACCGTCGAGACCCGTGCCGCCACCGGCGACAAGCGCGCCACCACCGTCCGGCGGGCCCTGGGCCGGCTGTCCACCCTCCTGTCCGGTGCCCAGGTCGGCATCACCCTGACCACCGTGCTCCTGGGCTACACGATGCAGGCGGCCCTGGCGAACCTGCTCACCGGCCTCATGAGCCACTGGATGGCCGCCTCCGTGGCCACCGGCGCCGCGGTCATCATCGCGCTCATCGTCGTCAACGCCTTCTCCATGGTCATCGGCGAGCTCATCCCCAAGAACGCCACCCTGGCCGACCCCATGCGCGCCGCCGGCCTCGTCGCCCCCTTCCTCATGGGCTTCACCACCCTCCTCAAGCCCCTCATCGTCCTGCTCAACGGCGCCGCCAACGCCGTCCTGCACGCCATGGGCATCGAACCCGCCGAGGAACTCAGCGGCACCCGCAGCGCCGGAGAGCTCGCCTCCCTCGTGCGCCACAGCGCCGAGGAGGGCACCCTCGACGCCTCCACCGCCACCCTGCTCACCCGCTCCATCGGCCTGGGGGCGCTCACCGCCGTCGACGTCATGACCGACCGCGGCCGCCTCCACACACTCGAGGCCGACGACTCCGCCGAGGACGTCGTGCACCTGGCCCGCGCCACCGGCCACTCCCGATTCCCCGTCATCGGCCGCGACGTCGACGACGTCATGGGCATCGTCCACCTGCGCCGCGCCATCGGCGTCCCCTACGAGCGGCGCACCGACGTCCCCGTCGCCTCCACCTCCCTCATGACCCCCGCGCCCCGAGTCCCCGAGACCATGCCGCTGGCCAACCTGCTCGTCGAGCTGCGCGCCCAGGGCTCCCAGATGGCGATCGTCGTCGACGAGTACGGCGGCACGGCCGGAGTCGTCACCCTCGAGGACGCCATCGAGGAGGTCGTCGGGGACGTCGCCGACGAGCACGACCGCCGCCGCGCCGGCGCCCACCTCGACTCCTCGGGCCACTGGGTCGTCCCCGGGTGGATGCGCCCCGACGAGCTCGCCACCCGCGCCGCCATCCAGGTCCCCGATGACGGCCCCTACGAGACCCTCGGCGGCCTGGTCATGACCGAGCTCGGCCGCATCCCCGCCGTCGGCGACGTCGTCGAGCTGACTCACGCCTCCCTGACCGTCGACGCCATGGACGGACGCCGCGTCACCCGCCTCCACGTGCGCCCCAAGGACCCCGAGGCCGCGCCCGGAGGCCGGGGACCAGAGGGGGAGCGTCGATGAGTACTCCGCTCGCCCTCCTGACCACCGTCATCCTCCTGGCCGGAAACGCCTTCTTCGTCGGCGCCGAGTTCGCCGTCACCTCCTCGCGCCGCAGCCAGCTCGAACCACTGGCCGAGGCCGGCGACGCCCGCGCCGCCACCGCTTTGTGGGCCCTGCAGAACGTCTCACGCATGCTGGCCACCGCCCAGCTCGGCGTCACCCTGTGCTCCACCGGGCTGGGCGTCGTCGCCGAGCCGGCCATCGCCCACGCCCTGGAGCCCCTGCCGGCGACCGTCGGCGTCGGGCACGCCGGCTCCCACGCCGTCGCCGTCATCATCGCCCTGGTCATCGTCGTGGGCCTGCACGTCGTCGCCGGGGAGATGGTGCCCAAGAACATCTCCATCGCCTCCCCGGAGAAGGCCGTGCGCTGGCTCGCCCCGCCCCTGGTGTGGTGCTCGCGCGTCTTCAGCCCCGTGGTCAACGCTCTCAACGGCTTCGCCAACGGGGCCCTCAAGGTCCTGGGTATCGAGGCCAAGGAGGAGATCGCCGCCGCCTTCAACGCCGAGGAGGTCGCCTCCATCGTCGAGCGCTCCACCGCCGAGGGCGTCCTGGAGGACTCCACCGGCCTGCTCAGCGGCGCCCTGGAGTTCTCCGAGGAGACCGCCGGCAGCGTCATGGTGCCCTTGCACGAGCTCGTCACCCTGCCCCAGGACTGCACTCCGGAGGACGTGGAGCGGGCCGTGGCCTCCACCGGCTTCTCCCGCTTCCCGCTCGTCGCCGACCAGGACGCTGTTGGCCAGGGGGAGGAGCCGGCCATCACCGGCTACCTGCACCTCAAGGACATCCTCTACGCCGACGGCGCCGAGCGCACCGAGCCGGTACCCGCCTGGCGCGCTCGCGCACTCGTGCCCGTCGGCTACGACGACGAGGTCGAGGAGGCGCTGGCGGCCATGCAGCGCTCGGGAGCCCACCTCGGACACGTGTGCAACGCGCAAGGGCGCTTCGTCGGGGTCCTCTTCCTGGAGGACATCCTCGAAGAGCTCGTCGGAGAGATCAACGACGCCATGCAGCGCGAGGAGTACCAGCGCCGTGACTAAATCGTGATTTAAACGGTGAGATCGGCGGCTCCCCACAACTCGAGCCGGCTCGGGCGACCATCGTCCACGGCTGAGCAGACAGTGGTGCACAGGTGCTGATTCGTTCGTATGGTACGTGAATCCGGTTCGCGGCCGGCTGGTCGGATGGAACCTCTGGGGTTTGTGCGAGAAGTGCAGGTCACACAAAGGTGTGCTGGTTCTCCTGGCAAGACCCACAGGAGACGGCTACTGTTTTAACCGAGCACAACAACCCATGCTGTCGCCCTGGCAGCCGCCACGTCGCCACTGCCGGTTTGTCGGCAGCGACGACTTCCCTATGACACTCAGCCACCTGGAGGCTTCTCGCGTGACCCCGCAGCCCATGAGTCGACGCCAGCGTCGCGAGGCGGAACGTGCTGCCGAAGCCGCTCGCCAGGTCGCTGAGGCGCAGGTCGGAACCGTCCCGTCGTCACCGTCGACGACGCACACCACTCACGTCGCCGGGGCCACTCGCCGCTCACGTCGCGACCTTCACACTCACCGCGCCGAGAACGGCGCCGTCTCCAACCCCGTCACCGCTCCGAGCTCATCGGCTCTCCCCGACATCCCGCTCGCCCCGCAGAAACAGAACCACCCGCAGCCCGTCGCACCGATGAGCCGGATGGCCCGCCGGCGTCAGAGCGCCATTGAGCAGCCCGAGCCCACCTCGCATCAGCCCGAGCAGCCGCAGGCCTCGGCGCCTCAGGCGCACAGCGCCGCATCTGCGACCCCGTCCGTCTTCTCCTCCTCAACGCAGGTCGCCGGCGACACTCGCCCCACCCGGCGCTCCCGCAAGGACCTGCGCACCGCCCAGGTCTTCGAGGACACTCAGCAGACGCGGGAGAACCCCGCCGTCGCGAACGTGCCGCAGCCCCAGGCTCACCAGCCCGAGGGCCACTCCAAGAACCGCCACGACCAGCGCCGCTCGCATCGTGGCCACCAGGCCGCGCCCGCAGCGGCACCGTCAACGCCCTCGGCGCTGTCGCCCCTGGTCGCGGCCTCGCTGGCCGAGTCCACCTCAGGGCTCGAGCCGGCAGCCGCTCGCTCCACCGACGCCACGTCGTGGTGGGCCGGCAGCGGCACGGCTCCTGCTTCGCCCAGCGACACGCAGCGTCACCGTCACGCAGCCGCGCAGGCCACCACCCCTGCCGAGCCGGAGGCCGGAGCAACCGCTGAGACCGCCTCCCGTTCCGGGGGGCGCCGCCGGCAACCCCTCTCCGCAGCAGCTCCCGCCAGCGCCTCGACCAAGCCCGTCGTCGCCCAGACGCCGCAGGCCGAACCGTCAACGCCCGCGACGCAGGCGCCCCTCGCTCCCGAGACTCCTCACGAGATCCGATTCTCCCAGCGGATCACGGACTTCCGCGGCGCTGAGACCATCGAGGTCCCCGAGGTCCGCAAGATCATGGCCGCCCGCAAGGCCGGGGTGCCGCTCGCGGACGAGGAGACCATCCACGCCATCAAGGCCGCCCGGAGCGCCAGGAAGACCAAGCCGGCGCGGACGGCCGCCGAGACCAAGCGGGGCAGGGCAACCGATGAGACCTCCGCCCCGACGTCGTCGGCCAGGAGCACGGCAGCATCGAGGCCGGACACCCACCGCGACTCCTCAACCGGGCCCGCCCCCGCCCGTCCCGTCCGCCGTCGCACCGGTTCCGGGATTCTGGGGCGCACCGCCGTCCTGTCGGTCCTGGCCGTGGCCACGGTCCTCGCCCCCTTGTCCAGCCACCTCGACAACACCCCGCTGGCCTCGGCCGCCATCAAGATGCACCCCAGCGGCCCCGCCACGCAGAGCCCGGCCGCCGGCGGAACGAAGGCCTCCTCCGTGGCCAGCGCCGTGCTCGGCAGTGACGACCTGGACGAGGACTCCGACACCCAGCTGTCCAACGTGCCCGACGCCGCCACCCGGGCCAGGATCCGCGAGGCCTTCCAGAACGCCGCCAAGACCTGCTCCTCGGCAACCGGCGCCTCCGGCGACACCAGCGCCTTCAGCTCCAAGCCGCAGCTGTTCTACCCGATGCTTCCGGGCACCTACGAGATCTCCTCGGAGTACGGTTACCGCACCCACCCCACCCTCGGCTACCGCAAGCTGCACGCCGGTCAGGACATGGCCGCCCCCGTGGGGACACCCATCTATGCGGCCGCCGCAGGCACCGTCACCACCGCCGGCATGGTCGACGGCACCGGAACCATCACCATCAAGCACGAGATCGACGGCCAGGTCTGGTACACCAGCTACCTGCACATGTACGAGGACGGCATCCACGTCAAGGTCGGTGACACCGTCACGGCCGGGCAGATGATCGCCGGCGTGGGCAACACGGGCCGGTCCTCCGGATCTCACCTGCACTTCGAGGTGCGTACCAAGGACGACACCGCCGACGAGTCCACCGTGGAGCCGTGGGGCTGGCTCAAGCAGCACAACGCCGTCGAGCTCACCACCAACTGCAGCTGAGGGAGACCCACTGTGCCGCCTGCCGCGTCACGAACCCGCCGTCCTGCCGTCATCGCCCACCGCGGCGGCGGACGCGAGGTTCCTGAGAACACCTGGAGCGCTGTCGAGCACGTGGCCGCGCTCGGGCTGGAGTGGATGGAGACCGACCTGCGGCTGACCGCCGACGGCATCGTCGTGTTCAGTCATGACGAGGACCTGCGCCGAACCGCGAACGACCCCCGCACCGTGGGGGAGGTCATGTGGGCCGAGCTGGCCGACCTCGACCCCGGTGACGGGCGCGGCTTCGTCCGACTCGACGACGCCCTGTACGCCCACCCGGCGATGAAGTTCAACATCGACCTCAAGGACTCCAGCGTCGTCCAGGCCACCCTGCAGACGGTGCGTGACGCCCAGGCCCTCGACCGAGTCCGGTTCGCCTCCTTCTCCGCTCGTCGGCTGGCCGTGCTGCGCCGCCAGGAGCCGCGGGCCATGACCTCCCTGGGCGTCAGTGATGTGCTCGGCCTCATGCTGCGCAGCGAGGCGGCCGTCCCCCTGCCCCAGACCCGCTGGGGCTGGACGCGCGGCAGGGTCGACGCCGTCCAGGTGCCGGAGAGCTACCGCGGCGTCCCGGTGGTCACCCGCCGCTTCGTCGCCTCCGCGCACACCGCGGGCCTGGAGGTCCACGTCTGGACGGTGGACGATCCTGAGCGGATGCGCCACCTGGCGGACCTCAACGTGGACGCCATCATGACCGACGTCCCCAGCCTCGCCCTGAAGACCCTGGGGTGACGTTGGGCGAGGGGAGTCGCACCGCTGAGCAGCGGTGTGAGAAATCTTGCTCGCCTCCTTCCTCGGTACTACCATAATGTGGTGAGGTTCGAGTTCAGCGATTCTGCGGACAAGCATGGCGTTCCCCGCTCCGATGCGGAGTACGCCGTCATGCACCACGTCGACTACGAAATCCTCCAACCCCGCCGTCCAGGCGAGCAGTCATTCATGTTCGTCGGCCTGCCCCACCCGCAGGCACTGCGCTACCTCGAAGTCGGCGTCGCCGTTGACGGTCGCGGCCGACGCACCATCTTCCATGCCATGGAGGTCACTGATCTCTACCGTCACCTTGTTCCGCCCGCCGACCACTGACCGACCAGATAGAGCCGCTATGTCTCCTGATTCCACACGCGCCCCTTTCACTGATGCTGAGCAGGTCTACTACAACCAGCTCGATGAGGACGTCACCGCAGGCCGCATCCCCACCGTCGGACGCGGAGCCCGCCGCGACGGCTCACGCATCAGCGACACCGACCTCGACGCCATCCTCCGCGGCCGCCCAGGTCTCGGACAGGCCCACGCCACCGGCCGTGGACGCTCCCCACGCCGCCAGGTCCGTCTTCCGGAGCACACCAACGCGGCTCTTGACGCCTACATCGAGAAGCACGGCACTACCGCCAGTGCCGTCATCCGTGATGCCGTTGAGGCTTATCTTTCCCATCAGAACACGCCAGCCGCATGATGACCGGTCTGAGCCGTGGACACACTGTTGCCCCGTGGTCATACCTCGAATACATGAGCAGGCCCCCGTCGCGGGTGGCGACGGGGGCTCGGAGGTGGTGCCCCGGACAGGATTCGAACCTGCGACCTTCTGCTCCGGAGGCAGACGCTCTATCCACTGAGCTACCGGGGCCCGAGGCGTGACTGTACCAGCGTCCCGGCCCCGGAGCGAAACCGGATCGAAACTGCGACATGTCCCACGATGTCCGGCGGTTGCCGGTCTCCCTCGTGATTCGGCCCCTTGTTGACGGTACGCTGACGCGCGTGACCCCAGAAGAGCTTGCCGCAGCCATCCGCACCGTCCTGGAGGAGGCCTCCGCCGAGGGCTCCCTCGCCCTGCCCGCCGCCGAGATCCCCGACCCCCGCGTCGAGCGTCCCCGCAACCGTGACCACGGTGACTGGTCCACCAACGTTGCCATGCAGCTGGCCAAGAAGGCCGGCACCAAGCCGCGCGATCTCGCCGAGCTCCTCGTCCCTCGTCTTGAGGCCCTCGACGGCGTTTCCTCCGTGGAGGTCGCCGGCCCCGGCTTCCTCAACATCCGCCTCGATGCCGCCAGCGCCGGTGCGCTCGCCCGCTCCATCGTCGAGGCCGCAGAGGCCTACGGCCGCAACGACTCCCTGAGCGGCCAGCACATCAACCTCGAGTACGTCTCGGCCAACCCCACCGGGCCGGTCCACCTGGGTGGCGCCCGTTGGGCCGCCGTCGGCGACTCCCTGGCCCGAATCCTGTCCGCCTGCGGCGCCCAGATCACCCGGGAGTACTACTTCAACGACCACGGCACCCAGATCGACCGCTTCGCCGAGTCCCTGCTGGCCTCCGCTCGCGGCGAGCAGACCCCCGAGGACGGCTACGGCGGCGCCTACATCGGTGAGATCGCCCAGCAGGTGACCGCCGACGAGCTCGCCGCCGGCCGCCCCGACCCGGCCACCCTGTCCGACGCCGAGGCCACCGAGGTCTTCCGCGCCCGCGGCGTCGACCTCATGTTCGCCGCCGTCAAGGCCGAGCTGCACGACTTCCGCTCCGACTTCGACGTCTTCTTCCATGAGGAGTCCCTGCACACCTCCGGCGCCGTCGAGCGCGCCATCGCCCGCCTGCGCGAGCGCGGCGTCATCGAGGAGCGTGACGGCGCCACCTGGCTGCGCACCACCGACTTCGGGGACGACAAGGACCGGGTCCTCATCAAGTCCGACGGAAACTCCTCCTACTTCGCCGCCGACCTCGCCTACTACCTGGACAAGCGCGAGCGTGGCACCGACTGCGCCATCTTCCTGTTCGGGGCCGACCATCACGGCTACATCGGCCGGATGATGGCCATGTGCGCGGCCTTCGGCGACGAACCCGGTGTCAATATGCAGATCGTCATCGGCCAGTTCGTCAACCTTGTCAAGGATGGTCAGCCCGTGCGCATGTCCAAGCGCGCCGGCACCATCGTGACACTCGGCGACCTCGTTGACGCCGTCGGCGTGGACGCCGCCCGCTACGCCCTGGCCCGCTCATCCATGGACTCCGCCATCGATATCGACCTGAACCTGTTGGCCTCCACCTCGAGCGAGAACCCGGTGTACTACGTCCAGTACGCCCACGCCCGGACCCGCAACGTGGCCCGCAACGCTGCCGAGCACGGCGTGAGCCGTGACTCGAACGAGGCGCCCTTCGAGCCCGCCGCCCTGGACGATCCGGCCGACGCCGCCCTGCTCGGCGTACTCGCCCAGTTCCCGGCAGTCGTCGCCCAGGCCGCGCAGCTGCGCGAGCAGCACCGCGTGGCCCGCTACCTCGAGCAGCTCGCCGCCGCCTACCACGCCTGGTACGGCGCCACCCGCGTCACCCCCCGTGGGGACGACGCCGTGGGCGCCGGGCACGTGGCCCGCCTGTGGCTCAACGACGCCGTCGGGCAGGTCCTGGCCAACGGGCTCGACCTGCTGGGCGTGAGCGCACCCGAGAGGATGTGAGAGCCGATGGCCGACCAGGTGCCCGCCGGTGAGCCGTCCCCGGGGGCGCTGGCCTGTCCTGAGCCCGAGGACCGTCCCGACCTGTGGCCCACCACGGCGCGGCGCACGGCCGCCGGCGAGCTCGCCCTGGGCGGGCTGACCGTCTCCGAGATCCTCACTGAGGCCCCCAGCCCCGTCTTCGTCCTGGACGAGGCCGACCTGCGCGGTCGCGCCGCCTCCTGGGCCGCCGCCATGCATGAGGAGTTCTGGCCCAGCTACGGCATGGCCGGGGGAGAGGCCTTCTACGCCGGCAAGGCCTTCCTGACCACCAAGGTCGCCCAGTGGGTCCTTGAGGAGGGCATGGGCATCGACACCGCCAGCCGCGGCGAGCTCGCCGTGGGACTGGCCGCCCTGCAGGAGGTGGACGGGTCGGAGGCCACCACGGACGCCACCCGTCTGGGCCTGCACGGCAACGGCAAGACACAGGCCGAGATCGCCGTCGCCCTCACCCACCACGTGGGCCACCTCGTCCTCGACTCCCTCGAGGAGGTTGACCTCGCCGTCCGCGCCGTGCGCGAGCTGCGCGCCAGCGGCGTCTACGGGCCCGAGGAGACCGGCAAGGTCATGGTGCGCCTGACCACCGGCGTGCACGCCGGTGGCCACGAGTACATCTCCACCGGCCACGAGGACCAGAAGTTCGGCCTCTCCGTCCACGGGGGCGCTGCCCGGCAGGCCATCGACGCGATCATCGCCGCCCCCGAGCTCGAGCTGCACGGGCTGCACTCCCACATCGGCTCCCAGATCCTGGACCTGGCCGGCTTCCGGAAGGCCGTCGGCATTGTCCTCACCCTGCGCCACGAGGTCGCCGTCGACACCGGGCACCTGTGCCCGGAGGTCGACCTGGGCGGCGGTTACGGCATCGCCTACACCGGGGCCGACCCGGTGCCGCCCAGCCCGGCGCAGGTCGCCCGCACCCTGGCCGAGGCCGTGCGCGAGACCTGCGCGCGCCTCGGAGACGAGGTCCCCACCGTCTCCATCGAGCCCGGCCGCGCTGTCGCCGGACCGACGACGGTCACCCTCTACACCGTCACCGGCCTCAAGCACGTGGCGCTGGGGGATGGGGCCTCGCGCCTCTACGTGAGCGTCGACGGCGGCATGAGCGACAACATCCGCCCCGCCCTCTACGAGGCCGCCTACACGGCCCTCGTCGCCAACCGCCGCCCCGACCCGCAGGCCGGGCTGGTGCGCAGCCGGGTGGTGGGCAAGCACTGCGAGTCCGGCGACGTCGTCGTGCGTGACGTGGACCTGCCCGCGGACCTGGCCGTCGGCGACGTGCTGGCCGTGCCCGCCACCGGTGCCTACGGGCGCTCCATGGCCTCCAACTACAACCTCTTCACCCGCCCCGGCGTGCGCTGGGTGCGCGAGGGCGAGTCGGGCTGGGTTCTGCGCCCCGAGACCATCGAGGACCTCCTCCGCCTGGAGGGCTGAGTCCCTGTATAGACTCCGGGCATGGGTGACAGTGACCGGGACTACCGCAAGACTTTCTACAGCGCGCTGAACGTCCATCAAGGCGCTCAGATGCTCAGCGAGGAGGAGGAGTTCGAGCGCTACTACGTCCCGATCTACGCCCGGCCCGACGGCCCGGCTGGGCCGGATCTGGTTGCGGAGATCGCCACGGCGATCGACTTCACCGCCGGAGGGTCGGTTCAGTTGCTCTCCGGCTACCGCGGCGCGGGAAAGACCACTGAGCTCCTGCGCCTCAAACGGGAGCTGGACCGTGAGGTCTACCTCCCCGTCTACTTCGACATCGAGGACTACTTCAACACCGAGCTCCCACTGGAGGCGGCGACTTTTCTCGTCGGCCTCGCCGCCGGCTTCGTTGACAACTGCGAGGAGATCGACGGGCTCAAGCAGAGTCTGTACCGCCGGGTTCAGACGTTCTTCCAGCGACTCGACATCGATGCTGAACTCAGCGCCTCCGTCAGCGGGGGGCCGGCCTCTCTTGACCTAAGGGCGAGGTTTCGTGATGACGAGAGCTTCCGGGCGCAGGTCAAGGCGGCCCTGGAGTCCAACCGCAAGACCTTCAAGGAGGAGATGCACGCCTTCTTCAACGATCTGGCGAACAGCCTGCCCGGGAACAGGACACCGGTCTTCATCGTCGACTCCATTGATCACTATCGGGGGCGTTCCTCCACCTTCGACGAGGTCCGCGACTCCGTGGAGGCATTGTTCTCCCACTACGCCTCAGAACTGGCGCTGCCTGGGATGCACGTGGTCTACACGGTGCCGGTGTACGTCAAACCTACGGGATGGGGCGGGGAGGTCTGGCCTGTCCTCAACGTCAAGGTGCGGGAGCGCAGCGGCGAGGACTGTCAGGAGGGCATCGACCTGCTGCGTCAGGTGCTGGCTCAACGCGCCCCGAATGGCGATGTGGAACGACTCCTGGGCGCGGAGACGGACCGGGTCATCCGGGCCTCGGGTGGCCTGTTCCGTGACCTGTTCCGCCTGGTTGCGGGCCTCCTACTCAAGAACGGCCCGCTTCCCGTGAGACCCGAGGATGTCGACCAGGTGGAGCGCCAACAGCGCTCGCAGGCTGTCGTCGGGTTGACTCAGGAGCAGTGGGAGATCCTTCGCCAGGTGAAGGAGACCCAACAGCTTATCGTGCCGCGAGAGCTGACCTCGGAGGCCTGGACTCTCCAGGCGCTTGGGTATGTGCTGTGCTACCGCAACGGAACTGTTGACTGGTGGGGTGTGAATCCCCTTTTGGAGCCCCTCCTCGACGAGGACTAGCATGCGCGTCCCTACTGCCCCCTCGACGGTGAGCATTGACCAAGCTTGGTCGGATCTGCGCCGCCACCTGGAATGGACGAGGAATGAGCCCAGCGTCGTGATAGCTGCGGCCCAGACTCGTGCCCAGACCCAGGACCTCAAGGAACGCGCCGCACTGTGGTGCCGACGGGTGCATGAGCCCTGGAACGAACCGGAGTGGTATCTGGCCTCTTGGCTGCGCCGCCACCTCCCCGTTCCCGGTGCTCTCTTCCTGGATCTGTGGGATGACGAGGTACGTCGTAGCGTTTTGCACGCACTCAACGAGATGCGGATTCGTCTGGCCCGTCCCGGGGGCGGATGCGTCATCGTCTGCGGACCGATCGCCTTACTGGGTGACGCTGCCCGTGAGGCCGCGGACCTGTGGTCCATCCGGTCCTTGACCTGCGTCATCGGTTCCAGTTCCGGGGAGTTGGCGGATCGGCCGCAGCGCCGCGAAGAGGACGACAGCTCTGGCTCCATAGGAGTAGGTGATGGATCTCGGTACCGCTCGACCTGGAGTATCACGGTTCCGCCGGATCAGCGGACCCCCGAGCTCGTCGTCACTATCCGGGAGACGGACCGGGCCCGGCGCCTGCTGCCTACCGAGCCCTGGAAGGCCAGGGAGATTCTGGATGCTCTGCCCGAGGATCCGTCCCCACTGGCGGTGGCTTTCAGGGGACTGACCCGTGCGGAGATCGGCGGACTGCTGGACGACACTGTCACCGTAGAGGTGAATCTCAAGGCCGTCCTGGAGACCCTTGCTGATTTTCCGGCCCCTCTCCGTTCCCAGGTGGCGGATGCGGTTCTGTCCATCGCCATGACCTTCGGAGTTGTTGACGTCGCCGAGCCAGCAGCTCGGGAACTGGAGTGGTTGGCTCGGGGGTTGGAG
>NZ_MSGO01000036.1:0-83322 GCF_001929375.1 Actinomyces oris
GGCCGGTGCTCTTGGCTCCGTCGGTGGCGGCGTCTGCTGCGTGGCCGGTGCTCTTGGCTCCGTCGGTGGCGGCGTCCGCCGCATTACCAGCACGCTTTGTGCTGGTTGCCGCCGCGCCTGCGGCGCTGGTAGCTCCCTTGGCTCCGTCGGTGGCAGCGTCTGCTGCGTGACCGGCTCCCTTAGCCCCTTCGGCCGCATGGCTGGCGCTCTTGGCCCCGTCGGTGGCGGTGTCTGCCGCTTTGCTGGTGCTCTTGGCGGTGCTGGCGGCGTCGTCGAGTTTTACTCCCCAGCGGCCTTCGTTGGGGTTGGGGCGTGGGGTCTTGGGGGGTGTGGGACCTTTGCTGGGTCTGTATACGGTGGGTTTGGCTCTCCCCATGTCGCCGGCCTGGCGCATGTTGAAACCTGGTAGGCCGGCCAGTGCGTACTGGGGGTTCCTCAGGGAGGACGCGAGGTCCTTGGCGGCCTCCACCTTCGTGGTGACGGCCTTGCTGACCTTGGCCGGGATACGGGTGAAGGCCGCAGCGACGTCGTCGAACAGGCGGCTGGCCTTGCTCAGCAGGCCCTTGAGGTTCTTGGCGGAGGTCACCACGTCGGTGACTTCCTTGGTCAGGCGGGTGACCCAAGAGGACACGTCGGTGGTGATCGAGGTCACTGCCCAGGGGGCGGCTGCGCCTGCGGTGAGGACCGTGATGGCTGCCTTTGACATCAGCTTGCCGATGACGTCGGCGATCGCGTCGCGGACCAGGTCGTGCACCATGCGCACGATCATTGAGGCCACCGTCAGTCCCCCGGAGATCGCGCCGGCCAGCTCGCTGGTCATGCGCAGGTGGGATGCGGAGCCGGCTTGCAGGGTCTTGAAGGTCGCCACCGCCAAGGACTCCTGACCGGCCAGACGACTGGAGCACACCGTATCCAGATTGGTGGCGCACGAGTTCAGCTTGGTGCCGATATTCGTCCACGTCGAGGCAGCCGCAGCCACCGCGTCACTATCGCCGGCAAGCTCATTGAGCCAGTCCTTCAAGGGAGACAGGTGCTCAATGACCCAACCTAGCCCGGAGGACAGCGCCTCACCCAGAGGATCCATCACCGCCGCAGCCGCGTCAGCGACTGTGGCCGCCGTCGCCAGACCACCGGCGACCCAGCTCTTGGACTCAAACGCCTCCTTAAGGTCGGCGCCATCCTCCAGTAGGCGAGAACCAGTCCAAACGGTCTCCGACTCTTTGACCTCAGCGACAAGCTCGTTACCCATCGTCGATCACGCTCCCAGTCGGCGCGCACCGGCGGCGGAGTTGGAGTCGGCGCCCTCCAGGGCGGTGGCGGCGCCACGCAGGGCGGTGGCACTGTTGCGCAGCCCCTTCTCAGCCGAGACCATCATGGCGTCGGCCGCCGTCTTCACCAACGTGTAGGTCGGCAGGAACAACGGTGAGCACATGAGGCCGAACGCGTTATCCGCCAGTGCCGCACCGGAAGCATCCCGAGCCTGAGCCACGCCGGCGGCCACCGCATCCGTATCCTTCGCCCCCGAACGCAAAGTCTCTCCATTAACCCGAATATCCGCCATCACAGGCCCTTTCTTCTCTCTCTCGTGTCCTTGATGTGATCCCGTTGAGAACAGTCAGTACCGCCCTGCCCGCCCAGATCCTCCTGAGCAGGCGGAAGGCCACCGGGGCTACATGCCGGGGAAGATGAGGCCGGGAGGCGCGCTGCGCCTCTTGTTGCGGCTCTCCTCGGCCTGCTGGGCACGCCGGGTCGCCCCCACCTTGGGGCCGGCCATCTGCTCGTAGGCCTCCAGCATCGCCTGGCCCAGCCCCGTGTCCGCACCGATATGACGATCCACGATCGCGTGGATCCTGGTCGCCGCATCGCGGCGGCCGGTGTCGATGGCCTCCATGACCGCTGCGGAGAGCTGGGACGGACTGAGCACCTGGCTCGCCGCCGTGAAACGCACATCCCGCACGCGCCCTGCGGCGTCAACGACCACCGTGACCTCGCCGCCCTTCGACGTGCCCTCAACCTCCAGCGAGTCGGCCTGCTCACGCACCCGCTCAGTCGCCTCGCTAATGCGCTGCGCCTGAGCGACCTGCTCAGCAATCCGAGACAAACGCTCCTCAACCAACCGATCAGACATGAGCCCCACCCTAACCGCAAACCGGATGCGGGAGCCTCCCACCAAACTGTCGGGTAAATAACAGGGGGCAAGTCCCCGCCTTCCTCGACACCTCGGGCGCTGATCTGCTACGAACCGTTGGTAACAAAGCCCTGCGAACGCGATAGGGGTGCTCATGGCGAGGTGTCACGGCCCCGCCCAGTGACAGCAAGCCCACCCGCCGCCCGCTCTCAGGGCTGTTCCCGGCCTCGAATCCTGCTGGCCACCAGACCCAGGGACAGCGCCACCAGTCCCGCGGCCCCGATGCCCCCCGCGAGCCGGGCCCGGCGCCACGGCGCAGGGTCGGGAACGATCGGCTTCAACAGGCTCGGTGACGGCGTCGGCACCGGGTGGGCGCCACGCGGGTTCTCCGGCCCCACCGCCGTACCGTCGTTGACGAAGTTCAACGCCGCATACGGAGCAATGAGCCCCCAGCCGGTCGCCGGGCTGGACTTGGTCGGCTCCGGCCGGATCGCCGTCGCCGTCAACCGGTACTTCCAGTCCGCCGGCGTCTCCTTCGGGTGCGCGGCCACCACGAGCGCCGCAACCCCCGCGGCGTACCCGGCCGCTAAGGCGGGGGAGGGGCGGTTCTGGGAGACCAGGCAGTCCCCCTCCCCGAAGAACGTGGTGGGAACGGCCTGGGCGGGGACCGCCACGTCGACGTGGGAGCCGTGCAGCATGTCCTTCGAGACGCCGCCACTGGCGTCCAGGCTCGTCACCCCCAGGACGTTCGGGTAGGCGGCCGGGTAGCGCACCTCGGCCCCGTTCGCGTCCGTGGCGGGTGGTGGAGTGGAGGCCGTCGCACCCCCGCTCGGGCGCTTCGTGCTCTCCGCGGCGCCGGCTCCTGCCACCACGAGTGCCCCGACCTCAGTCGCGTGATTCACCGCCGCCTGAACCTCGGGCTCGTCCTGAGTCAGCATGTGGCCGACGACGATCACCTTGGCCCCGTTGTCAGCGGCCCACTGAATCCCCTGGGCGGTGCGCGTCGGCGTGGGGCCGACGCCCTTCTTCACCTGGTCGTCGGAGGTCCCCTGGTACACCCGTACCGGCATGATGGTGGCGCTCTTGGCGATCCCGACGACGCCGGAGCCCTCCACCTGGCGGGCGGCGATCATCCCCGCCACCGCGGTCCCGTGGCCGCTGTCGTCGACCTGGCCGTCTCCCCGGCCCAGGAGATCGATCCCCGGAGCCATCGCTCCTTGAAGGTGGGGGTTGTTCGCATCCACGCCGGAGTCGACCACGGCCACGACGACGCCCTGTCCCTCTGTCACGCCCCAGGCCTGCTCCACGCCGATCTGCTTGAACACCGGCGGGCTGGTCGTCAGCAGTGACCCCTCCCCGCGCTGGCAGTCGGCGACCTCGGCATCGATCGGCGGAGGGCCGGTCTGAACCTGCGGGGCGGTGGTCGGTGTCTGCTCCGATGCGGCTGACGGTGCGGACGAGGGCGCCGGTGCCGCCGGGGCCGCCGCATCCTGCGGGGCGGGGGCGGCTTCCTGCGTTGAGGCCGGTTGGGGATTCGGCATGGGAAGCCGGGGCAGGAGCGCGCCGCCGGCGACGCCGCTCACGCCCGTGACCGCGGCGGAACCGGCGAGTGACGTCGTCCCCATGACGGGCGACGTGGCCAACAGGATCACCGCGGGAACGCACGCCGCCAGGCGGCGCGGGGAACGCTTCACTTGTCCTGCACGCCCTTCCACACGGCGGCCTTCGACAGCTCCGGCCCGGCCGGGAACAAGGAGATCCATGGGGAGGGAATGTTGGACACGTTGCTCATGGTGTAGCCGAGCTGCCTGACCGTGTCAGCGGTGGTGCCTCCCAGCGCCCAGACGCGACCGGCGTCCGTGAGCAGGAAGACCTGACCGGCGGAGCCACCGGAGGTCGCTCGCACCAGAGCGCCCGTTCCTCCCTTGACTGTCACGCCTCCCTTGTCGACCTGATTGCTCGCGCTGATCGTCGAGGTCATCTGACCCGAGGCGTTGACCTGGAGGACGGCGCAGGCGCTCTGGTTCTCAGTGACGCCCTTGCCCAGCGTGTCGGGCCAGTCGGAGGGGGCCGACGACGTCGTCGTGCTGGCCTGGCTCATGTCGGAGGCGTTGACCTGCTGCTCAGTGACGTTGGGGGAACCGAGCTTGTACATGGCGAGCTCGACCTCGTTGAGGCGGGCGACCCGACCGTCGGCTCGCACCAGGTAGTGGCGCTGAGACCCCGAGCCGTCGGACACCACGAGCAGGGAGCCGGCGATGGGGTTGGAGATCGAGGAGGACAGGGTAGTCACCGGGGTGCCGGCGTCCGACAGGGAGAAGGGCTTGATCGTGCTCCCCTGGGGAAAGAGGTTGATCCAGGTGGCGTCGACCGGGACCACGGGATCGGCGTCCAGATTCAGGGCGTGGAGGGCGGCGTCCAGGTTCTCGGAGGGAATCGGGTAACGGTGGCCGTTGGCGATGAGGTAGTGGCTCTTGCCCACAGACACCAGCGCATGCCCCACCGAGCCCATGCCCGAGGGCGCTGAGCCGACGAAGGTCGAGGTCGCGCCCGCGGTGGAGGAGCAGGCGGCCCATCCCCGGGGCACCAAGGACTTGGCGGCGGGCAGCGATTCCGGGGCATCGGCGATCCCCACCTGCGAGCCCCTCTCGATACCGTTGAGCGTGTCAGCGCCGGCGGTGGTCTGCTTGAAGGAGCCCGGGTCGGACAGGAGGCGGGCGCTGGCGATGTTGGTGACCGGGCGCAGGCGTCCGCGGATGGTCACGTAGCGCGTCCCCTCGTTCTTCACGACGACGAGGGTGTTGTTCTGCCAGTCATTGGGCAGCGGGGAGGTGAATCGGCCGATGACCAGTGAGACCAGAAGGATGACCAGTGCGATCGCGATCCCGCCGATCACCGGTCGGAGCATATTGCGCGGCTCCAGCTCCCGGCCCCCCGGTGTCCCCGCACTGAAGGCCATGACAAGACGCTGGCGGTTGAATCGCTGCGCACTGAGGATGTCCTTGTTGGAAGCCATCACAGCACTCCGATGACCAGGGCGGCCAGGGGCGCGATGGACAGCAGGACCAGGATCTCGATGACATCGGTGAGGCGCGCCAGCCTCGGACGGTACGTGGGCCCGAGGACATTGAGAAGAAGGACCACGACGCCCACGACCCCGACCAGCACGACCATGGGCATGACGACGTCGGCCCGCTTGAGGACGATCACGAGCACCAGCGTCGCCAGGATGAGCATGCCGCCCACGACGCCGGCCGTCACATCCGCCCGTGAACGGACCGCACGAGTGCTCAGCATCGCGGCGACCGCGATGGCGGCGACCAGGGCGACGCCGTCGTATCCGACCGAGGCGAGAGCCGGAACCGAGGCCAGCACGATCATCGAGCAGGCGATGCGCACGGACAGCACCAGCCCGTGCATGTTCAGGATGCGAGATGTCAGCGCCGCCTTGATCGGCCCCTCGTCCTCGGCCCGGTGATACCCCTCTGGTTGGTCGGGCAGGCTGATGGTCACCGGGACTGAGGCGAGCGCGAGCCACGGGGTCAGGAGCGAGATGCCGGCAGCGGTCGCGCTGACCAGTGCGAGAACCGGTGCCAACCGGTAACCGAGCGCCTGAGTCCCCAGCCCCGTGGCCATCATGGCCACGCACACGAGCAGAGGGCCGGCGAGCAGCGGACGATCGCGGTCCAGCAACGGTATGCAGGCGCCCAGGAGCGAGGCGCCGACGGCGCCCGCGGCCGCCATCCTCAGCCCGGTCGGCGGTCCCTGGAACCCGGTGTGGAGGGTCACGCCGGCGAGCACCGCCGCCGTGATGACCAGTGCCCAGGCCCCCTTCTCCTTCAGCTGCCTGATGGCCAGCGCGGCCAGGATCAGCAGCACCGCCGCCACCGCCGCGCACGCCGGGGTCACCCAGCCTCCGGGCCCCTGGCGTAGGAGCAGGGCGCCTCCGGCGGTGAAGAGCAGGCACGTGGCGCCCACCGACAGGGTCAGCGTGTCCTTGGGGTCCCAGGCGACCTGCTGGCGTTCCACCGCGGCGGCAACCGCTTCGGTCAGATCGTCGTAGCGGTGCTCCGCCTCCGTGCTGCGCAGGTCGAGCGTCAGCACCTCGCCCGCGCCGACTCGCTGATCCGCCAGTGACAAGGAGTCGTCAAGAACACGACCCGCCTGCGTGGTCAAGCACATGCCGTAAGCCGAGGCCTCCTCCCCCAGCCCTTCAAGCTTCTGCGCCAGGGCCGGAACCACCTCGACCAGGGGCAGATCGACCGGTAGCGAGATGTCCACCGGGATGCGCTCGTAGACGACGGTGACGGGCATGAGGGAGGAGCTGCGCCGAACACGCGAGGCGGGAGGAGGCAAGGCGATTCTCCTGGAGAAACGGGACGAGGGCGAGTCATCACCAGCTGCGGATGCAGCCGAGCGACACCCCATCGTAGATCACGAATCGGGTGTCAGGACTAGGGGGGAGGAGCGGGCAGGTGCGGCGAGGCTGACCACACTGATCTCGATCACATTACGTGAATTAATACCGCGATCGGTTGTCTTGCGCTAGTCTGGGCGGGCCAGAGAGCAGCATATGAACGCTTGAGGTCCTCAGTGCAGGTCCGTGGTTGATGCTGTTCACATACAGTGACTGTTGCGAGCAGTCCTCAGAAAAGGAGCCTCATGGCTGAGAATCTGAAGTCAGAGAGTGGCGTACTTGCCAAGGCGAGCCAGACCGTGGACACGCACCGCGCCGAGCAGAGCGCGATCGGCCAGCGGGTTCAGGCCGCAGCCGCCGAGTCCCAGTCCGGTTGGCAGGGGCAGGGCGCGACCGCCGTCGCCCAGGTCGTTCAGCAGTACGGTGAGGACAACCGTCGGATCGACCAGGCGCTGGCCAAGCTCTCGGAAGCCCTGAAGACCACCGACCAGGCCTACCAGAGCACTGAGGCGGAGTCCGCAGCCGGTGCCCAGCGCGTCGGCGCCAACGCCGGCGGCTACCACAACCTCCCCGCCTGATCCTCCTCTACGCACCACACCTTAATTCTTCCTATCAGGAGACAATATGTCGGACAACATGCTTGTTAACTACGGATCGCTGGACACGCTCGCTGCTGCGATGTCTCAGGGCTCCGCCCAGTCCCAGGCCGACCTGGACGCCATGGACGCGGAACTGCGTCCCACTCAGAGCGGTTGGAGTGGTGAGGCGCAGCAGCAGTACACCATTTCCATGAACGAGTGCCGCGCGGCCATCGCCGACCAGCAGCAGCTGATTCAGCAGCTCGGCACCCACGTGAACACCTCCTCCGAGAACTACAACTCGACTGACCAGCAGGCGGCCGGCACTTTCGCCTGATCCCCTCCGTCGTCACCCCCGACAGTCTTTCGGTGCCCTGAGCCTTCGAGGCTCAGGGCACCGTCGTGTTGTAGAGAAGAGAGAGGAGCGCGCGGCTGTCACATCGCTTTCGGTTGGCGACCTCTGGGCTGCACTGAGGGCGGTCCGGCGGGGGCGGAGGAAACCGGTCCTCCAGAGGCCGAAGGCGTCGGCGGGTACTGCCCCGAAGAGGAGGAAGCGGCGGAGGCGGCCGACGAGGGCGGTATCACCGGGGGCTGAGCGTGCTGTGGGCCGACCGGTCCACCAGGAGCATCCGGGGTGCCGCTGCGGATCCCGCGGGCAGCGGCGTACACCCCGCCGGCTGCAGACGGAGCAGAACCGACCGCTGGGGGTGGCGGGGATGCCGTCTGCTGCCGAGCCGGCTGAATGCGAGGCGGCAGCGACGGCGGCAGAGAGGGGCTCGCCGGAGCCGGAGCCTGAGGGGCCGGGGCGCTGGGTGGCGCCGACGTAGCGCTCGGAGCGGCCCCGACGGGCATCGACGACGTCGGAGGGCCGGGTGGGGCGGCGAACACTGACGGAGTGATCGGGGAGGAGCCGGGCGCCGCCGGGACGGGAGACGGGGGCAGGGAGGCCGGAGGCGGGGTCGGCGCCACCGGGGAGTGAGCCGTGGAAGGCGGTGGCGCGGGAGAGACCACAGGTGGTGCGAAGCGCGACCGAGCAGCACCTGAGCCGGAGGCGGCAACCGGTGCGGGGGCCGCAGGGACCCCGGTGCCTGCGAAGGCACCCGTGTAGGCCGGGCCGGCCAGACCGGGGCGCTCTTGCACAGGCGGCGCCGGGGGCTGAAACACGGGCGCGCCGGTGGCCATGGGGCCGGCGGAGGGCTGCCGCCCCCCGCCTTGCACGGGTCCTCGGGTCATCACCTCGGGAGCCACGGGCGGCGTCGCAACAGACTTCGAGCCGCGCCTGCTGCGACGCGGCTTGGTGCGAGTCCGCCCTGCCAGGCCTTGCTGCGCCTGCTCCGGCATCGCTCGCCGTGTCACGGTCAAGGTCCTGGTGAGACGATCCAGAAGGCGTTCCCGGTCCTTGCCCGACTGACCCGCTGACCTGTGGGGGCTGATCTGGAAGGGGAGGAGGAGGGGCAGAAGAACTCTCACCAGGGCTCGCCCGATCCCCGGGGCGGCCCCCTGCTGCGGGACCACCACCGTGGCCGACACCGTTGCCAACCCGGCCGTTCTCCCGAAACGAGCAAGAACCAGGCTCTGGGCCACGATCACCTGAGCGAGCAGGATCCAGGGCAGTGCCTTGACGTTGAGCGCCAGCATCGGGACGAGAACGACGACGATCAGCAGGAGGAGGTCGACGACGGCGGCGACCACCGCCTCCCCGGTGGTGAGAGGACGCCAGTCGCTGCGAGTGCGCGCGCGCTTCGCCGCACGTGCGACGGAGGTCGGCATGATTCTCATAGTTGCCTCATAACGTCGATCAGTCCCGCTGCGATCACGGCCGAGGGGAGGGTCACCACGGCGGCGAGCGTCTGGAAGATGTCACCGAGTCGGCCCCACCATGCCGACCGAACGGTACTGAGGAACATCCCCACCGCGAAAGTGCCCGCTGTTGTGAGGAAAATGATGAAAGCGACTGCTTGGCTCCAGTGCCGGGTGATGACTCCCTCCCCGCCGTCGACCCACAGCAGAACCAGCACCAGGACGATCGCGACGGCGACGACCAGCCTCGGCATGAGGCGCAGCACCCGCGAGTGAGCGGTACGCGGGCGTAGAAGCAGAAGCAGCATGACGCACACGATCTCGACCCGAGCCCCCCAGGCCGTCACGCCGTCGGCCAGCGCCGTCTGGATCGTCGTCGGCAGGCTGAGTAGCACCAGGCTCCCGAAGGCGATCTCCAGCGCGACCGAGGACACCGTCGTCTGAGCCACGGACTGCGAGACGGAGCGAGGAGACACCTCCCGCGAAGGAGGCATCGTGGGTTGGCGCACCGAACGCCCCATGACCCGCAGCTGAGTCATATCCAGCAGCTGCTGATTGGGGACTTGCACGGCGAAGCCCGGGATCAGCAGTCCGCCAAGGGCCCCCAGGGCCATGAGCACCACCAGGACGGGAACGCGCGAGACCCCCGTAGCCGGCACGATCGTCCCGACGGCGGCCAGGAAGAGCCAGGCGCCCGCCGAAACTGCTTCACTGGCGCCCCTGCGGGCGATCCACAGCAGCAGGGCCGCGGCTCCCGTGCCCCACATGGCGAGCAGCGCGACCAGTAACCGAGAGTCCGGGCTGGAGACGGGGGCCAGAAGGGCGCCTGCCGCTCCCCCCGCCAGGGGGACGGTCAGCGCGCCCAAGGCCTCTCGCACCGCTGATCGCTGTCTGGCGGGCCTGAAGGCCGCAGCGACCAGGAGAACCATCAGAAGGCAGGCTCCCGCGATCTGCAACGCGGTCGGGAGGAGCCGGCCGTGCCCGATCAGGGGCGGCAGCCCCCCTAAGAAGAAACAGAGAACTGCCACCAGGACGACCGCGGTCTCCCCGACTGATGCGCGCAGAGCACTCTCGAGGTCGGCGTCCGTGGTCTCATAGCTCCGTAGGCCGGCCCGAACCGGCGTGGTGATGAGAACAGTGCCCTCGAGGACGTCGGTTCCCACGGCTGCCTCGGCGTCCACCACTGTCCCGTCGGCCGTCGTGATGAGGAACCCGCTGGGCTGATGAGCCTTCGGCGGAGGCACGAGCGCACCAATGGACACTCCGGTGCGTGCCGCCATGTCGAGCCGTTCGCCCTCGTGGACGAGGGTGACGCGGGTGCTGGTCGCATTCATCCGAGGATCAGTACTCCGAGAGGGTTGGGGGGAGAGAAGGTTGCCGAGGTGCGGACAAGCGTGACTCTATCGATACTATGACGTCAGCACCCGGCTGGGTGGGCTTCACCTCGGTCGGTTACTTCTCACGAAGTCGAACCTGTCATCCCACGTGCAGTGCACCCTCCCCACCCTCATGAACACCGAGGAGCAGAACGTGACCATCGACACTTCCGAAGCGTCGACCGAGACGATCGAGCTCAAGGCCCCGCCCAACGCCATCACACCGCAGGACGCCACCAGCTCGCTGACGATGGTGCTGCCGCTGACCGGGTCGATGGGCGTCATGGTGTTCATGGCCATCTCCAATAACAACAACCCGCGCATGCTGTTCATGAGTGGCGGGATGGTCGTGGCCATGCTCTCGATGGTCGTGCTCAACGTGACCCGCCAGATCCGTCAGCACCGTAACAACGTCACGAACCAGCGCCGCGAGTACCTCGGCTACATCTCAGAGGTGCGCTCCGAGGTCCGGGAGGCGGCCAAGAACCAGCGCCGCACCGCTGTCAGCCACCTGCCCGAGCCGGAGGCCCTTCCCTACCTGGTGCAGCACGGGGCCAGGGTGTGGGAACGGCGCCAAGGGCAGGACCACCTGCTCATTCGGCTGGGGCGCTCCTCCCAGCCGCTGGCGGCGACCATCGAGGCCGAGGAGGTCGGCCCCCTGAGCACCCCGGACCCGGTGTGCCTGTCAGCGATGCACCGTTTCGTCACCACCCACACCGAGGTGGACGCCCTCCCCTTCGGCATTGAGCTGAGCGCCTTCTCCCACATCGAGGTGGTCGGCCCGCTGAGCGAGGCTCGCGCCCAGGTGCGGGCCATGCTCGCGCACATCCTGGCTCTGACCTCACCCGCCCTGGTGAGGCTGGTCGTCCTCACCTCTCAGGAGGCGGATGCCGAGTGGGACTGGGTGAAGTGGGCGCCCCACGCCTGGTCCGATTCCGTGGCGGACGCCGTCGGGCCATCACGGCTCATGGCGCACTCCCTGGACGAGCTCACGGACAAGCTGCCCGAGGACCTCAGCGCGCGGGGCACCTTCTCCTCGGCCGCGGGGGAGCCGCCGCTGCCCCACATCATCGTCCTGGTCGACGGCGGCACACTCCCACCCAGCGCCCCGCTGACGGCGGAGCGCGGGCTTCAGGGCGTGACCGTCATCAGCGTCTCCGAGCGTGCGGAGCAGCCCCTGGTCCTGCCCAACCGCCTGCGCCTGGTCCTCAGCCCCTCCGACAGCCAGTCCGAGACCGTCCTGAGCGGGACTCTCGACGAGACAGTGGTCCCCATGAACGTCGAGCTCGCCGGACAGGATCCCAGCCCGGCGCTGGCCGACTCCATCAGCATCAATGGTGCCGAGGCCGTCGCCCGTCGGCTGGTGGCGCGCTACCAGGCGGCCGGGGAGGACGTCACCCCCTCGGCCCCGGTGGGAACCTCCGACCCCGAACGCGCCGAGGACCTGCTGCGGCTCCTGCACCTGGGAGACGTGAGGGACTTCAACCCCGACACCCAGTGGGTCAAGCGCACCGGCGCCGAGCGCCTCAACGTGCCCTTCGCGGTGACGCCCGAGGGCGAGCCGGTGGCGCTCGACATCAAGGAGTCGGCGGAGAACGGCATGGGCCCCCACGGTCTGCTCGTGGGCGCCACCGGTTCGGGTAAGTCGGAGGTGCTGCGCACGCTCGTGCTGGCCCTGGCCCTCACTCACGGACCGGACCAGCTCAACTTCGTCCTGGTCGACTTCAAGGGCGGCGCGACCTTCGCCGGAATGTCCGAGCTCCCGCACGTCTCGGCGATGATCTCCAACCTGGAGAGCGAGCTGGGACTCGTCGACCGTATGGCCGAGGCACTGCGCGGTGAGATGAACCGTCGTCAGCAGATGCTCCACGACGCCGGAAACTACGCCAACGTCATGGACTACGAGCAGGATCGGGTCAAGGGCAAGCACCAAGGCGACCCGCTTCCGGCGCTGTTCATCATCCTGGACGAGTTCTCCGAGCTCCTGTCCGCCAAGCCGGACTTCATCGACACCTTCGTGGCCATTGGTCGACTGGGACGATCGCTGCAGATGCATCTGCTCCTGTCCTCCCAGCGACTGGAGGAGGGCCGCCTGCGCGGCCTCGACTCGCACCTGTCCTACCGCATCGGTCTGCGCACCTTCTCCGCCAGCGAGTCCCGCACGGTTCTGGGATCCCCGGACGCCTATCACCTGCCTCCCCTGCCGGGAAGCGGCTACCTCAAGAGCGACACCGAGACGATGACTCGTTTCCGCGCCTCCTACGTCGCCGGCAAGCCCCCGGCCCGACGCGCCTCGCGGGCGCTGCAGCTGCCGGGAGCCGCCAAGGCGGCCGACACGGCTCGAGGCGCCGTCGAGATCCTGCCGTTCACCGCCCAGGACGTCGAGGTGGAGATCCCCGACGAGGAAGTGACCATCGAGGCCGAGGAAACCGCTGCGCCCGAGCCCGAGGCCTTCCCGCAGGACGCGGCCTACGCCGACAGCACCACCATGGACATCGCCGTGGACCGGATGGCCGGCCACGGCATCCCGGCTCACCAGATCTGGTTGCCGCCGCTTGAGGTCAGTGAGACCTTTGACGCGCTCATCTCCGATCTGGTGGTTGACCAGAACCTGGGCCTGACCTCGCCGTCGTGGCGGGCGCGGGGCGACCTCGTGGTGCCCCTGGGCGTCACGGATGTCCCCCTGGAGCAGCGTCGCGAGACGCTCACCGTGGACCTGTCGGGTGCCGGTGGCCACGTCGCCGTCATCGGCGGGCCCCTGTCCGGGAAGTCGACGGCGATGCGTTCGCTGGTCATGTCCTTGGCTCTCACCCGCACGCCGGCCGAGGCACAGTTCTATGTCATCGACCTGGGCGGCGGAACCTTCTCGACGATGCTGGATCTGCCCCATCTGTCCGGAATGGCCACGCGCGATGAGCCGGACATCGTGGCTCGGATCATGGCGGAGATCGCTTCCTTGCTCGACGATCGTGAACGCTACTTCCGGGCCAACCGGATCGACTCGATCCAGACGTATCGGCGGGAGCGGGCTGCGGGGCGCGTCGACGACGGGTACGGAGACGTCTTCCTCGTCATTGACGGCTGGGCCACCCTCAAGACCGATTTCGAGGATGTGTCCATGGAGGTGCAGAACCTGGCTCCGCGAGCCCTGGCGCTCGGTGTGCACTTCGTCCTGTCCTCCAACCGATGGATGGACCTGCGAGCGTCGATTCGCGACGCCATCGGAACTCGGATCGAGCTGCGCCTGGGTGACCCCGCGGATTCAGAGATCAACCGGAAGATCGCCCGCCAGGTGCCCGAGGGCAGGCCGGGGCGCGGGCTGGATCGGCAGGCGCGCCACATGCTCGTGGCGCAGCCGCGCATTGACGGCGACCACGACGACTCCACCCTGGCGCAGGGGATTCACCACGCCTGCCAGCAGCTCGCCAGCGCCTGGAAGGGGGCACCCGGTCCCAAGCTGCGCCTGCTGCCGACCCAGATCGACCTGGCCGAGCTCCAGGCCATGGTTCCCGCCGATGCCGGCCCCGTCATCGGTATCGACGAGGCCCGCCTGGAGCCGGTCACGCTGTCCATGCAGCAGGATCCCAACCTCATCGTGCTGGGTGACGCCAAGAAGGGGAAGACCACCTTCCTGCGCGCTCTGGCCCGCGAGCTGATTCGCGGCAAGACGCCCGACGAGGTGCGGATCCTCGCCATCGACCTGCGCCGCAACCTGCTGGGGGAGATTCCCGAGGAGTTCCTGCTCGCCTACCTCTCAGTGCGTGACATGGCCATCTCCGAGGTCAATGACCTCACGGGCTACCTTCAAGGGCGTCTGCCCGGCCCCGACGTCACGGCTGAGCAGCTGCGCAACCGCTCGTGGTGGAGGGGCCCGGAGATCTACCTCCTCGTGGACGACTACGACCTGGTGGCGACGAATACCTCCAACCCGCTTGCGCCCCTGCAGCCCCTGCTGGCGCAGGCTCAGGACATCGGTCTCCACCTCGTGCTCACGCGCCGCATCGGTGGAACGATGCGCGCCATGTACGAGCCGATCATGCAGACACTCGGCGATCTGTCCACGCCGGGCATCATGCTGCCCGGCAACCCTGATGAGGGGCCGCTGCTGGGACGACAGAAGCCGCAGCCCGGGCCGGCTGGGCGGGCCCGGCTCATCAGCCGTGATGGGGTGCGCACCCTTCAGCTCGCGTGGACCCCGCCGACCATGTGAATGGAAGACCGTGCCTGCCGGCTCCTCCTGCCGGATGCGGGCGCGGGGCGGCGAGGCGTCGCGCGCCCGCACGGGGCGAACCCGTGGCACGTCAGGGCAAGTCGAACCCTGCCGGGGCAAGCCGAATGCCTCGAAGCCGTGTCCCGAAAAGCGCCGGCAGTCCACTGCTGTGCCGCCCCCGCCCGAAAGAGTCTCAGTACCCGCCCCTCCACAGCGACTGGGGCTGGTGATACTGGTTGACGGGGCTCTGCACGCCGTGGGGTCCGGTGATGCTCGCGACGCCGTAGAGGGACTGGCTGCCACCGGCCGGGGGAGCGGCGGCGGATCTGCGCCCGGCGGCCAGTGCCGAACCGATGAGGAGGGCCCCATGACCGATGATGATCGCCATCACCGTCTCTGTGCTGGATCGATTAAAGGCGTACTCGCCAATGGTAGGTAATCCGTAGACGAGGACGACGACGATGTTATAGAGCGTCAGGAGCGAGGTGGCGCTTGTGGACACGATTCGGAAGGATCTGCTGGAGGGGCGCCGCATTCCCAGAAATACGCCGATGGCGGCCAGGGAGGTGATGACGGTGAGAATGAGTAGTCCCGGCACGAGGGGGAGGCCGGCTCCCCCTGATTCCGAGAATATGAACCAGGCGCTGGTCGTGTGCTGACTGAGGCTCTTTCCCGCCGATATGTACGCGTAGGCCGTTATGCTGAAGTGTGAAATGTGCGCGGCGTTGTTGATGAGCACGAACTGGCAGGCGCCCACGGCCAGGGTGGTGGGCCATGGTTGCGGAGTCCTTAAGCGCTGATTGAGGCGCACGGTGAGAATGGCGCCTACTGCGGTGACAATGAACAGGAGTGCCGTGGTGACGTCCTGCACGCCGTCGTACGGGTTACTTTTGATGCCGTCGATGGGCATGATGAGGACCCCGTAGCCGAACCATAGTGCAAGCCCCAACATTTCGGTGACCGGCTGGTTGCGGAACAGGTTTCGCAACCCGAAGTAATGCCACCAGATCACTGGCGTAGCGATCACGAACAGGAGCGTGGCCAATATGTAGTTCATCCACATGCTGCCCAGCTCCAGATTGAGGAGAACAGTAATGTAGATGACGAGCTCAAGGGCGCAGGCAACGATCATCATGACCAGCGCCGCCGCTTTCTCGCCACGCCACGGCACGCGGTGGGCTGTGTCGATGGACCAAGGTGAGGCCTCCCCCCGGGACGCATAGCCCGGCTGCAGGACTCGGGGTGCGGTGGAGTAGCCCGGTGCGGTGACCGCCCCGCTTAAGTACGCGAACCCGGTGCCCGAGCCCGCGCCTTGCTGGTACGGCTGCTGATACGGCTGATACTGCGGAGTGAGGGTGGGAGCGGGCGCAGGCGGATTGGGGCGGCCCAGGAAGGCGGAGGCCCGGGAGGATCGCAGCACCGACTGTGTCGGAATCGCGCTTTGCTCGGGGGGCGTGTACGCGCCGTGACCGGCCGGCGTCGGCGCCCGCCCGTAGGTCGCCCCGCCCTGCGGGGCGCTCACCGGGGGCGAACCGTAGGCGGCCTGCGGCGTGTGCGGCGGGCCGCCGTGTCCCTGTGGCGGCTCTGGATAGGCGGGTGGGTAAGTCATGACAAGGTCCTGATGATCGTGGCTCTCAGTTCCAGAGCTGCGCCTGTACCCCCGAGTCCTTTCTGGGCTTACGGCCCCAAGGAGCGGCAGCTCAGCTGCGTGTGAAGTGCGAGATGAAGTTACGGATGATCTGTCCGGCGTCGTGTGTCTCGGAGGACCGGGCCTGAGTGAGGATGTCCTCGCTCATGTCCGGGTCACCGTAACCGGCCTCGTCGTAGATGCTGACGCGCCGCTCGAACTGGACGGCGTCGAGCTCGGGGTTGAACTGGCAGGCATAGACGTTCCTGCCTACGCGCAGCATCTGGACCGGGCAGTCCGGCGAGCTCGCCAGCAGGGTCGCGTGCGCGGGCACCTCTCCGACGCCCTCGTAGTGGCCGGCGAAGACCGTGACCGCCTGGGGGAGCCCCTCCAGGACCGGATCCTCGCGGCCCTCCGCCGTCAGGAACAGGTCGACGGCGCCCAGCTCCTCACCGAACTCCTCCTGCGTCCCGGTGCCCAGGTAGGCGGCCAGCACCTGGAGCGCGACGCCGGTGGCCAGGAGGGGGATGCCCTCTTTGAGAATCACCCCGAGCAGCTCACGGATCTGCTCCTCGACATTGAGCTGACTGCGGGTCTTCTCCGCTGCCGGCGTGTCCGCGTTGTAGGGGCTGGCCCCGATGAGCACCCCGGAGACATCGGCCGCGGTGAAGGAGTCGAGGAAGTCGACCTCCTCCAGGGCGATGTGCTGCAGGTCGTCTCGCGACAGACCGCTCTGAGCCAGGAAAGACTCGTACTCGTCCTGCGCCGCCTCGTGCTCGGGGCGCGTGGTCACCATGATGAAAGGCTTCACGGGACCACTGTAGGGGACCGGTTGGCCCGGTGTGGCCGTCCGGCCCCTAGCCCACGAACAGCACGAGAATGAGGAGGCAGGGCCACAGGACCACGGAGACGCCTCCCAGAATGAGCCCCAGCCAGGCCAGTCCCTCACCGGAGTCATAGCTGTGGTGCAGGCGCCGCAGCGCGCTGATGCCCAGGATGATCGCGGCGACGCCGACGAGAGGGATGAAGCTGAGCAGCCCGCACACCAGGGCGGCCGTCGCCCCGGAGTCGCTGCGGGGGCGGGGTGCGGTGTAGCCGGGGCCGGAGAAGACCTCTGCCGGGTCGAGGTTCTCGGTGCCGGGGAAGACGAATCCGGCAGGGAGCCCGTCGACGTACCGCTCCGAGCTCGGCGAGAAGCGCGGCGCGCCCTGTCCTGGCGTGGAGGTCCCGACGGTGCTCATGACCACATCATGCACCGCCGGTGCCCGGGGCGGCATCCTTCCCGCGGACGAATCGGGCGCTGCCCGCCGGGTACCTGCGAGGAGCCCGGTCCGCGTGCCTCCCGAGCAGGGGCTATGCTGAAGTCCCGGCAGGCTCTGCCGGGTCCTGCCGAGCGTCCCGCGGGTCTCCCGCGAGTGGATTTCCCACGGGACACAGTCATTCCCCTCATTGCTCAGGCAGGAGTTCACTCGTGTCCTCTTCTCCCTCTCGTGGCTGGCGCCTGCACGGCGATGGCCGGTCCATCGCTCCGGGTGAGGTCGTCGCCCCCGGTGAGCGCCTCACCTGGCCGCGCACCATCGGCATCGGTGTCCAGCACGTCGTCGCCATGTTCGGCGCCACCTTCCTGGTGCCGCTGCTGACCGGCTTCGACCCGGCGACGACGCTGTTCTTCACCGGCGTGGGCACCCTGCTGTTCCTGGGCATCACCTCCGGGCGTCTGCCCAGCTACCTGGGCTCCTCCTTCGCGCTCCTCGCCCCCATCGGAGCCGTGACCGGCTATACACGTGACAGCGGCGTCCCCCTCGACCCCCACAAGGCCGCCCTGGCGCAGGGCGGGATCATCTCGGTGGGGCTGTGCCTGCTGGTGGTGGGCGTCATCGTCCACCTGGTCGGGTCCGCCTGGATCGACCATCTCATGCCGCCGATCGTCACCGGCGCGATCGTGTCCCTCATCGGCTTCAACCTGGCTCCTGCGGCCTGGGGGAATGTCACGAAGGGACCGGTGACCGCGGTCGTCACGATCGTCTCGATCCTGGTCATCACGGTGCTGTTCAAGGGCATCATCGGGCGCCTGGCGATCCTCATCGGCGTGCTCATCGGCTACGCCACCGCGGTGCTGCGCGGGGAGGTCAACTTCGACGCCGTCGCCAAGGCCCCTGTCCTGGGGCTGCCCGACTTCCAGGCTCCGGCCTTCGACGTGCGCTACCTGGGCCTGTTCGTCCCCGTGGTGCTCGTCCTGATCGCTGAGAACATCGGCCACGTCAAGTCCGTCTCGGCCATGACCGGGGAGGACCTCGACGACGTCACCGGCCGCGCCCTGTTCGCCGACGGACTGTCCACCATGCTCGCCGGCACCGGCGGCGGCTCGGGCACCACCACCTACGCGGAGAACATCGGCGTCATGGCCGCCACCCGCGTCTACTCCACCGCCGCCTACGTGGTGGCGGCGCTCAGCGCCCTGGGCCTGTCCCTCCTGCCGAAGTTCGGCCAGATCATCGCCACGATCCCGGCCGGCGTTCTGGGCGGGGCCGCCACGGTCCTCTACGGAATGATCGGCATGCTGGGGGTGCGCATCTGGGTGCAGAACCGCGTGGACTTCTCCGACCCGGTCAACCTCAACACGGCGGCCGTGTCCATGGTGGTGGCCATCGCCGACTACACCCTGGTCTGGGGGGACATGACCTTCAAGGGCATCGCCCTGGGCTCGGCCGCCGCCATCGGCGTCTACCACGCCATGCGCTGGATCTCGAAGCTGCGCGGCACCAACCTGGAGCAGGCCTCCCCGGCCTCGGCCCCCGCCGGCACCGAGTTGGAGGGCCCGGCCTACTCCAGCCGCGCCGCCCACGCCCCCTCGGCCGCGTCGGCGGCGGAGGCTCCGACGTCGTCGAGCACCGATGGCGCTTGAGGGCGCCGGTGACAGCCACGACTGAGTCCCCTCGCTCCCCTCAGGCGGTAGGTGCTGCGGAGAGAAGGGGCGGAAGAGTGGCTGCCTGCGTCATCTGGACGCAATGCACGAGGGTGGGGTGCTACTGGAGGGAGGGCCGGGGCACTCCACGTAGGTGGGGCCTTCGTGCAGTACGCACAACCCCTGACCAGCTCAGCCCCACCCTCGTGCACATTGGTCGGCTCGGGGCGGGAGGGGGCCGGAGCTTGCGTTGAACCGTGACCTCCGGGCCCCTGCGCAGGAGCCCGAAGAGGTCCGTGCAAGGGAGAGCACGGCCGGCCCCGGGGTGAGGGTGCCGGGCTCCGCCGCCATGACCCCGCAGAGTCAGTCAGTCCCACGGCTCGGTGTCCACACCGCTGGCCCGCCAAACCTCTTTATTGGCTCGCTGTCGCATCCAGCAGAACCGCCCCATCCTGGAACCGCACCCGAGCCGGCGTCTCAGACGCAATGACGCTCGGAATCGGGAACTGCGTTTCCCGTCCAGAACGTACTTCTCCTACAGATGACTGAGGTCAGGCCCCAGTCGTCTGGGGGACAACGCAGTCCTCGTCGAAGAAGTACGTCCTCGATCGGGGCAAGGAGCCGTCGTCGGGACGCTCCCGCCCGGACTGGGCGACCCCGGATCAGCTGGGCTTCTTCGTGGCGGCCTTGTCCACCGGGACGCAGTCGCTGGGGGCGGTGATGGGCTTGCCTGCGCCGAGAAGCTTGATCTCGTCCGACTTCAGCGCGTTCTGCAGGTACTCCTTGCCCAGGACCACCGAGACCGTGGTGTCGTTGTCGGACAGACTGTTGTCGAGCTGCACCGTGGACTTGGGGAAGATCTGGGCCAGGGAGTAGGCGTTGATCAGGCCGCCCTTGGAGGCCATGATCTGGACCTCGCCGCTGTAGATGCCTCCGGGCCAGTCATTCGCCGAGGTGACGGTCAGGCCCGCCTCCTCCAGCTCCTGCTGCACCGTGGCGGCCAGCCCCACCGTTTCCGAGCCGTTGTAGACGTTGATCTTCTCGATCGCGGTGACGTCGACGGTCTTGGCGCCGCTGGGTGGGCAAGGCTGGGGCACGTAGGTCGCCGTGCTCTTGGGCTGCGAGAAGCCCGGGTTGTAGGCGGGCAGGATGCCCAGCGATACCAGGAGGCTCACGGCGACCGCGACCACCATGACGGCCAGGATGGTGCCGATGACAGTGGCCTGACGGTGCTGCATGTGCCGCCGGTACTCGGTGCGCGGATCTGCGGGACTACTCACGTGATCCAGAGTAATGGACGACGGCGCTCATCGGGTGGTGGTGGGGGCGATGTGACACGGGCCCGAGCCGTGGGCGGCGGTGCCGGGCGGGTCGGTGGGCGAGCCGGTGAGGGTCAGGCGCTCGGCGGTGCCGGGGCGAGCCGCGGCACCCCCTCCTCCGTGACCTCCAGGATGCGGGCGTGGATCGCGGTGCGCCCCTGCAGGGCGGCGCGCAGAGCCCGGTGCAGTCCGGTCTCCAGGTAGAGGTCCCCCTTGAAGGAGACGACATGGGCGAACAGGTCGCCGTAGAAGGTGGAGTCGTCATCCAGGAGGCTGCGCAGATCGAGAGTCGCGCGGGTGGTGGTGAGATCGGCCAGGCGGATTTGTCGAGGTGCGATGACGGCCCAGTCGCGCTGAGTGGTGACCCCGTGGTCGGGGTAGGGGGGCCTCTCGCGTACTGCCTTGAAGATCACGGCAACATCCTAGTGAATGAAGCGGCCGAAGGTGCATGGGGGAGCCGTGGGCCGTCCAACATCGACAACATCGACAACACCGAGTCCGCCCGGGGTCCCGGTCCGCCGGGTTCGACCTGTCCGGCCCTTCCGAGGAGGGGAGTCCCTTCCGTTATCTGTCTCACTAGTCGGAATGTGGCCGACAGGACGGCGATTTCGTCACCTCTCTGTGATTGGCGTTATCACTGCGATATCTGGTGGTTTACCGGGAAGGTGGGATGTCTGATGCCGGAAATCGGCGCGACGCCTGACCTTCGGACTGTTCCTCTCTTCTCCCGGGCTCTAGTACCGTGTTCGCTGCACCGACCTCGACCGAAAGGATGCCGCAGTCATGACCATCGCGGTCCGCCGAAGCGGCTTCACCATTCCCGTGTCCCTTGTTGTTCTCACCTCGACCGCCATGCTTCTGGCCGGTTGCCAGTCCGGTGGTGCCTCCAACGCCAATCAGCAGGGCACCACGGGCTCATCGTCATCTGCGAAGGTGCAGTCGACGGCCAGTGCCGAGGCGACCTCCGGGCAGAAGGCGGGGCACGCCTCTCCTCGTATCCCCAGTCCTACCGGCAAGGGCCCCGCCGACTCCTCCGCGTCGCAGCCCTCCGGCTCCCAGTCCCGCCCCGCGAGCCCGCGGGCCAACGAGCCCCGTCCCGCCGCCAGCGGGAGCGGCGCAGCCAAGACGGCGGCCCCCGGCAAGACGGAGGTTCCGGGCCAGCAGAACGGTGGTGCCTCCAAGGCCCCGCAGGCTCAGGGGAAGACGGACGACACCGGCAGGTCCTACGCCGGAGCCACTCAGGCGCCGCACTCCGCGGCACCCGAGACTCAGAAGCCCTCGGAGCAGGCGCCGGCCGACAAGCCGGCTGACAAGCCCGCCGACGTCCAGACCAACAAGCCGGCTGACAAGCCCACCGACGCCCAGACCGGCAAGCCCGCCGACAAGGGTGCTCCTGCGCAGACGCCCGCTGAGCCGGCCGCCCCCGCCGGCGAGCAGCCCAGCCAGGCCACGTCCTTCGTCCCGGACAACCTCGTCTCGGAGAAGACCGCCATGATCGTGTCGCCGTCGGGCAACATCGGCTGCGACCTGTCCGCCCACCACGCGGGCTGCGGCGTGCTGTCCTACCGCTCCAACGGCACCTTCGGCAAGGATGAGTCGGGCTCGCCCAAGTGGTGGTTCGACCTCAGCTCCGGTGGGACTCCGCAGCTCGCCGGCCGTAGCGAGGGCGCCTTCTCACTCGATGAGGCCTTCCGCGGTGGCGGTTCCTCGCCCCAGGTGGTGGAGTACGGTCAGTCCGTCACCTTCGGCTCCTGGGTGTGCAGCTCCGAGGAGAACGGCATGACCTGCCGCAACACCGAGACCGGTCACGGCGTCTTCCTCAGCTCCGCGCGCTACGAGACCTTCTGACCCGAACCCGGGGCATTCCCGGTACGCCTCTGTTCGCCCCGGTGACGTGTCACCGGGGCGAACCTGGCTCAGGCGGGCTGCAGCGGACCGGTGAGGTAGTGTTGGATCGTCGGTCCTACGACCTCCACGAGGTGGTCGATGCTCGCGCCGGCGATGGGCTCCAGGCGCAGCACGTAGCGGATCATGGCCAGCCCCACCAGCTGGGAACCGACCAGGGCGGCCCGTTCGCGCGCCAAGGTACTCGACAGACCCGACTGCTCGAGGGCCTCGGCCATCGGCGTCGCGATCTGCTCGGTGGCGTAGTTCTGGATCGCCTCCGGGCTGTGGATGTCGGCGGCCATCCATTGCAGCAGGGTGCGGAAGGTCGCGCCGCCGGCGTCGTCGTCCCAGGCCGTCAGCGACAGGCGCACCAGGCGGGGACCGGCCGAGAGGAGATCCCCGCCGATGGCGGTGGCGATCTCCTGGCTCGCCCGCGCACGCAGGTTGACTGCCGCCCCGAACAGGTCCCCCTTGGAGCCGAAGTAGTAGGACACGAGTGCCGGGTCCACGCCGGCTGTGCGGGCCACCGCCCGAATGGTCGTGCCCTCATAGCCCTGGGTCAGGAAGGACTCGCGCGCGGCGGTCAGGATCGCTTCCTGGGTGGAGGACGGTCGGCTGCCGCCGCCATCGCCGGGGCGACGTCTGGGGCCTCGACGGCGCGCGCGGCCAGGGCGGCGCTCGGGTGGCTCGTCGTCGAGCGGGGCGCCGGGCTGCGGCGCGTGAAGAGCATCACTGGTCACTCCAGGAGGTTACGGGCGCCCCGGCTGCATGTGATGGCCGCCGCCCGGCCGACTCAAGTAGTTCCGGAGGAACGCGGCGCTTGATCGGGTTCGGCGATCCCGGGAAAGTGTGACAGCCGCCCTCATTTTAGGGAAGGCTGTCGACGCGATATTCAGTATTGTTCAGAGCTCCGGGGTGCGCTTCGGCATCGGGGCGGCGGTTCCTGAGGGGGCGGGAGCTACTTCTTGGAGTTCTTGGCCGAGCCCTTGACCTGGGACTTGTCCCCCTGGGCGACGACGCAGCTGATCTTGCGGTCGCCCTGGGCCCAGGTGCCCTCACCGGGCGTGAGGTACTCGACCTGGTAGCTGGACTGGCTGGACTCGATCCCGACGTACTTGGTGAAGTCCTCGCCCAGGCAGAAGCCCTGGCCCAAGGACTTGACCGCGCGTTCGTTGGGGAGCTCCTTGATGTCGTCCCCGAAGGTGGTCTGGGCGATGACCTCGTAGGTGTGCGCCTTGGAGCAGTCGACCACGGTGACCTCGCCGATCGCGTTCTCCCCGCCGGAGTCCTTGCTCACGGTGTTGTAGCACTGCCCGACCTCGAGGTCCTTGGTGGCAGTGGTGGTGTCCGAGGAGAGCATGCCGCAGGAGGTCAGTCCCATGGCGACAGCTGCGGCGACGGGGAGGGTGAGAAGCGTGGTCCGGGTGCGCATGGCTCGAACCGTAACAGTCGGGATGGCCGGATTGTGCCGGTTTTCTGCATGCTCCTGGCCGTGGCCGGAGAGGCGGCTGAAAAAATCCGGGATAAGGACCGGGTGGCGACATGAGACGGAGAAACGGAGAGTCGCCACCCGGCCGGAGTGGGAGGCGGGACGGTGTTCGCGAGGCGTGGGAAGGGAGAAGTGGTCCTTCTCCATCAGTGGTCCGCCCGTGTGCGGCCGTCCTGCTCGATGGGGACAGACTAGGAGTTCTTGACGGAATTATTCAATGGTGTGTTGTCCCGGTTCTGGGCGAAGCAGACCAACGAGCGGTCCCCCTGGTCCCAGGAGGACCTCAAGGGGGCGAGGGCCGCCACTTGATACTTCTTGGCCTTGGAGGCGGAACCGACGTAGCTCTCCAGCACCGGAGCGCAGACGGCGGTGATCTTCTCCGGGGTGTTCGCCTCGGTGTAGGTGGAGGCCGTGGACTTCCCCGTTCCGACCACCTCGTACTGATGGGGGGCGGAGCAGTCGACGAGCTTCGCGCTCGTAGCGCTCGTTTCGCCGTTCTTGGGCTCGTCGACCAGCTCGGAGACGCAGTTGCCGGTCTTGAGGTCGTGGACGTCCACGGTCTTGGCGCCGCCCTCCGTCCCGGCACTGGAGCCGGCGGAGGCATCGGCCTCAGGGGTGGCCGAGGAGCCGCCGTCGGAGCCCCGGGAATCCTTGCCCTGGGGGGAGCCTGAGGGGTCGGCCTTGGCCGAGGAGGAGGGGCCAGTGGAGGGAGTGCTCACCGCCTCTTCGTCGCAGGCGCTGAGGCTCACGGCGAGAAGGAGCGCGGTTGGCAGGGCGATGAGGGATGAGGCTTTCGTGCGCATGGGGCCATCGTGGCAGGAGCGGGAGGCCGCGTCGATGGGGAGGAAACCCGATCTGGCGCTTGTTGCGGGCCGCGGAGGAGAGTACAGAAAAACCCCGGAATCACAAGGATTCCGGGGCGGTGGCGGAGGATGGGGGATTCGAACCCCCGAGGGCTTGCACCCAACACGCTTTCCAAGCGTGCGCCATAGGCCACTAGGCGAATCCTCCAGGCGCTCCACGCGGCGACAACCACGTGCAACGAGAGAGGAATATATCGGACCGCCCATCCCCGGGGCCAGCCCGGGGCGGTGGGATCTGTCACGCGAGGCGGGTTTCGTGGCGTCGATCCCGCCAGGACGCACCGTAGACCTTCAGGGCGCATCTCCCGGGACCGTCCTCGGACCCTACGGTGCGTCCTCGAGCTCAGGGGCGGGGCGGGCGCGGCGGAGCCGCATGCGGACGGTTCGCAACCGGGGGCCGGATCGGGTAGTCTCTCGCTCGGCCCCTCGTGCGGCGTCATCCAGTGAATCCCCCAGGACCGGAAGGTAGCAAGGGTAAGCAGGCTCTGGCGGGTGCGCGAGGGGTCCTCACGTGGCCGGGCAGCGATGATCAACTCCCGACGGCGACCTTCCGCGGGCCCTTGGCCGCCAGGCCGCCCCGGGAGAGGACCTCGGTGGAGTAGGCGGCGTTGCGGGAGGCAAGAGCCTCGGTGACGGGCATGGTTCCTCCGTTCCTCCAGCCGGCGACGCGCCGGCCCGCCCATCGTGCCTGACGGAACCCGACCCGCCCGGAGCCTCGCACGGTGTCGGCCCGGCCGATTAGGCTCGGGCCGTGACCACCGCTCTGTACCGCCGCTACCGCCCCGACGCCTTCCAGGAGGTCATCGGGCAGGACCACGTCACCGCTCCGCTCATGGCGGCGCTGCGGGCCGACCGCGTCACCCACGCCTACCTCTTCTCCGGCCCGCGCGGCTGCGGCAAGACGACGTCGGCGCGCATTTTGGCCCGCTGCCTCAACTGCGCCCAGGCCCCCACCGACACCCCCTGCGGCACCTGCCCCTCCTGCCGGGACCTGGCCACCGGCGGCCCCGGCAGCCTCGACGTCGTCGAGATCGACGCCGCCAGCCACAACGGCGTCGACGACGCCCGCGACCTGCGCGAGCGCGCCGCCTTCGCCCCGGCCCGCGACCGCTACAAGATCTTCATCCTCGACGAGGCCCACATGGTCACCGCGCAGGGCTTCAACGCACTGCTCAAGCTCGTCGAGGAGCCGCCCGCGCACGTGAAGTTCATCTTCGCCACCACCGAGCCGGAGAAGGTCATCGGCACCATCCGCTCGCGCACCCACCACTACCCCTTCCGCCTCGTCCCGCCCGACGTCCTCGAGGGCTACCTCGGCCACCTGTGCCGGGCCGAGGGCGTCGAGATCGGCCCCGGCGTCTTCCCCCTCGTGGTGCGCGCCGGCGGCGGCTCCGTGCGCGACACCCTCTCGGTCATGGACCAGCTCATCGGCGGGGCGCACGACGGCGGCGTCGACTACCAGCGGGCCGTCGCCCTGCTGGGCTACACCGACACCACCATGCTCGACCAGTGCGTCGACGCCATCGCGGCCTCCGACGGCGCCGGCGTCTTCCGGGTGGTCGACCGGGTCGTCTCCTCCGGGCACGACCCCCGCCGCTTCGTCGAGGACCTGCTGGCCCGGCTGCGCGACCTGCTCGTCATCGCCCTGGCCGGCTCCGAGGCCGGTGCGGCGCTGGGCTCCCTACCGGTCGATGAGCTCGAGCGCATGGACCTGCAGGCCCGCACCATGGGGGCCGCTGCCCTCTCGCGGGCCGCCGACACCACCGCCCAGGCCCTGACCGCCATGGTCGGCGCCACCTCCCCGCGCCTCCAGCTCGAGCTGCTCGTGGCCCGCCTGCTCATCCCCGCCGGCGGCGCCGCCAGGGCCGGCGGTGCTGTAGCCGCGGGGGGCCCGGCCGGGCGGGCTGGGAGGGCGGGGCCGACGGCGTCGCCAGCCCCCGGTGGCGCAGGCGCCGGCGCGGTCGGCAACACCGCCGGTGCCGTGCCGACCGGCTCCGGACGCGAGACGGCCGCCCAGATCGCCCGCCAGGCCTCCGCGGAGGCCGCTGGACGGCGCGGAGGCCAGCGGCCCGAGAGCGCCGGGAGACCCGGGGGAGTCGGGAGCCCGGCGCCTGCCGCCCCTCAGACACCCCGCTCCGACGACGCTGGTTGGGGAGCGGCCCCGGCCGCCCCCTCGACGCCCGCCGCAGGCCCGACGCCGACCGCACCGGCCCCCCAAGCCGGCCCCGCCGTCAGCTGGGACGGCCCGCATGACGGCGCCTCAAGCCCGGGCCCCGCCGCCTGGGCGGCGTCGGCCGCCTCCGCCTCGCCGGGTCCCTCCGCACCCTCGGCCGCAGTGGCGCCGACCCCGCGACCGGCCGAACAGCCCTCACACGCAGCCGAGCCGGCCAGCGCCCCGGCCGCCCCGAGCGCGCCACCAGCACCCGATGGCCAGGGACGTGCCGGTTGGGGAGCGGCCCCTGCCGCGCCCTCAGCACCCGTCGCCCAAGGAGGCGGCGCCGTCGGCTCGGGCGGGGGTGAGGCGGCCGACGCGGAGATGATCCGCACCCGCTGGGAGGAGGTTCTCGAGGCGGCCAAGCGCTCGCGGCGCGCCACCTGGGCGCTGGTGGGCCCCAACTCCCGGCCGGGCACCGTCTCCGGGGGCGTCTTCACGCTCCTGTTCGCCGCCCCCGGCCTCGTGGGCGCCTTCGAGAACGGTGGGCACGGCCCCATCTTCTCCGCGGCCCTCCACCAGGCCCTCGGCCTGCGCCTCGAGGTGCACGCCATCGTCGCCGGCGACGACGGGCCCGGCGGCCCCGGCGGCTCGGGAGGCCCGCGCGGACCGCAAGGCCCGGGCGGCTCCGGCGGCTCGGGAGGCCCGCGCGGACCGCAAGGCCCGGGCGGCTCCGGCGGCTCGGGAGGCCCGCGCGGACCGCAAGGCCCGGGCGGCTCCGGAGCTGCCCCCACCAGAGCCGAGGCGGCGCACACCGCCGGCCACGGCGTCGGCCACGGCGGGCCGCAGGGTTCCTACGGCGGTGGCGCCCCCGGCGCAGGACCGAGCGGCCCCGGACCACAGGCCGGCGCCTTCGACTCGGCGGGATCGGCCGCCAGCGGCGGGGCGGAGGGCGTCAACGGCGTCGGGACGCACGCCGGCGGCCGGGGCCCGGTCGAGGCTGCGGTCCCCGGCGTCGGCAGTGGTGCCGGCAGCTCCGGCCCCGGCGTCGCAGGTGCGGGGCCGCACGGCTCCACCGGTGCGTCAGTCGCAGAATCCGCTCCCGACCCCCGGTCGCCCGCTGCTGCTCCGGTGCAGCCCACCGACGTCGAGCCGGCCGGCCGCCCCGAGGAGCACCGGCCCGTCTCCACCACCTGGGACGACGGCTCGCCGATCATCGAGCCCCCGCCCGAGGAGGACTGGGGAGCCGATCCCTACGCCGAGGACTCCGGGTACCTCGGTGGGTCCCTCAGTGCCGACGAGCCCACTGGCCTCGCTCAGCCCACAGACCCCGCTGGGCACTCCGCCGCCCCCACCGAGTTCCAGGCAGTCTCCCCGGCATCCCCGGTCACCTCCTCCTCCTCCGCCTCCACGTCCCCGGCGTCCGCCGCCCCCACGGCGTCGCAGACATCTCCGGCTCCCGCGAGCCCCACCGATCCCGACGACGGCTGGGGACCCGTCGCGATCCCCGGCGGCGGGCCCGCCCCGACCTCAGCGCCCGCCCCCGCCTCCGGCGGCACCGACCCGGACGACGGCTGGGGACCGGTCGCCGTCCCCGGCGGCGGAACCGTGCCCGCCCAGTCGGCGCCAGCCTCCGCGCCCTCGTCCCCACCGCCCGGGGCCGCGCCCTCCTCAGGGGCAGGGGCGGGAGCGCCTGCGTCCCCCGCGCCCGCCGGTCCCCAGTGCGATCCGGCCCCGACACCGGCGCCGGCGGCCTCAGCCTCACCCGCCCAGTCCCGCTCCGCCCCCGCCGCGCAGGCGCTCGACGAGGCGCCCCTGGCCACCGTCCACCGTCTGCGCGCCCTGCCGGAGATTCCCGGCGGGGCCGCGTCCGCTCCGGCGGCCCCCCAGTCCTTCCAGCAGACGCCCTCCTCCCCGTCCCCGCAGGCGCCCGGGGTCGGCAGTGCTCCCGGGGCGCCCGACGCCCCGGAGACCACCGCCGGATCCCCCGGTCTGGCCCCCGTCACCTGGGAAGGGACGCCATCGAGCCCCATCAGCCCGGGCCCACCCCCCGAGGAGCCCGGCGCCTCGAGCGCCCCACCCGAGGACGAGTCCACCTGGGCGCCGTCGGGCATCGCCGGCTCGCGCCTGGGTGCCGCCATGGCCGCGGCCCGCGCCGCCACCCAGGAGGCCGACACCGACTCCCTGGCCGACGACACCCCCAGCGAGGACGACCCTGACGCCGAGGACGCCGGCGTCGTCGGGCTCGAGGTCGTCAAACGGATCCTCGGCGCCCAGGTCATCGAAGAGGTCACCGTGACCCAGGAAGGACGCTGACATGCCCGCCGTCTACGAAGGCGCCGTCCAGGACCTCATCGACGAGTTTGGCGAGCTGCCCGGCATCGGCCCCAAGTCCGCCCAGCGCATGGCCTTCCACGTCCTGGCCGCCGACTCGGCCGCCGTCGAGCGCCTCATCGAGGCCCTGCGCGCCGTCAAGGCCAAGGTCCGCTTCTGCGAGACCTGCGGCAACATCGCCGAGGCCCCCCGGTGCGCCATCTGTCGCGACCCCCGCCGCGACCAGCGCGTCATCTGCGTCGTCGAGGAGCCCAAGGACGTCGTCGCGATCGAGCGCACCCGCGAGTACCGGGGGCTCTACCACGTGCTCGGCGGCGCCATCGACCCCATCAACGGTGTCGGCCCCGACGACCTGCGCGTATGCGAGCTCTTCGGGCGCCTGGGGGACGGCGAGGTGGAGGAGGTCATCCTGGCCACTGACCCCGACGTCGTCGGCGAGGCGACGGCCGCCTACCTCACCCGCATGCTGCGCACCATGGCCGTGCCCGTCTCCCGGCTCGCCTCCGGCCTGCCCGTGGGGGCGGACCTGGAGTACGCCGACGAGGTCACCCTCGGGCGGGCCTTCGAGGGCCGACGCCGCGTCGAGGACTGATTCTCTGCGCCGAGCCGGGCATCTTTCGCGGCCCCCAACAGAAATTCTGTCGGGCTACGCGAAAAATGCCCGGCTCGGTAAGGGTGGAGGGTCAGGCCAGGCGCACGCCGCGCGGCAGCCTGCCGGCCGGCACATGCAGGCGCCTGCTGGCCGTCACCACGCCGCCGGCCCCCAGGGCCACGAGCGCCACCAGGCTCGCGGGCCAGAAGACCAGATGCTTGGCCACGGGGCCCCCGTCGTCGCGGCTGCTGGAGGAGCCGCCATGGGAGCCCCTCAGGTTTTTGCAGTAGCCCTCGACAACCCGTTCGGGTTGCGGGTTTCGCATGCTGTCAACGCCCACCCCGGTCAGGGTCAGGAGGGAGGCCGCGTCGCCGTTGGTGTCGACCGAAGCCGGTTGCTGCGGCGCGTGGACGGTGGCGTCCCCCAGGGCCACGAAGGGGTTGGGGGCCAGCATCCACCAGATCCGCTCGGTGCGCGTGACGACCTTGGTCGAGATCACAGGCTCGGGGTCGCACACGATCTTGTCATCGGTTGAGGCGTCATGATCCACGTAGTATTCCTCCACTGTCTGGGTGCCGGTCACCACGGAGGTGGAGATGAGCGTGGCCAGGGGAGTCCCCACAGTCAGGGCAGCCACCACGAGGTAGGTCAGGACCGCCGAGGCCGAGGGGCGAGCCGCCAACGCCGAGAAGCCCAGACCGATGGCGCACACCGCCCCCAGCGTGAAGACGAGGATGACCAGGTGGGAGAGGAACGCCAGCCAGTGCGAGCCGCCCCCGAGCGTCAGAAGAACGAGGAAGGGCACCGCCACAGCCAGGAAGGCGATCGCCGCCACCCAGGCCGCCAGCAGCTTGCCGACGACGATCTCCTGGCTGCGCAGCGCCGTGGCCTGCAGCAGCGCCAGAGTCGCGTCGGCCCGGTCACCGTTGATGGAGGTCGCCGACAGCGTGGGGGCGACGATGAGCCCGATCCCCAGCACGAAGCAGACGACGATGTCGTAGAGCGCCAGAAGATAGTCGTTGGACACGCCTCCGGAGCTCGTGGTCTCGATGGCGATCACCAGCCCGCCGCACAGCAGGATGAGGACCGCCAGCCAGATCCCCAGCATGATGCGCCAGCGCGTGGCCCTCACCCGCTGACGCAGCTCGAGCACCATGATGGTGCGCACACCGGTCCAGGTCATCGGCGTTCTCCTTCCAGAGCCAGGTAGGTCTCCTCCAGGGTTCCGGACAGCGGGGCGAAGGAGACGACCTCCACCCCGGCCTCAACGGCCTCGCGCAGCAGGCTGGCCGCTGCTGCGTCGTCGGCGACCGGGAGGCGCACAGCGCCGTCCTCCTCCGCCGTGACGCTCAGTTGCGCGGAGTGCGCCCACTGGCCCAGACGCCCGGCGTCCAGGGCCCGCATCCGCCAGGTCCGCTGTATCGGAAGCGGGGCTGCCGCGCCCGAGCCCGCCTGGCCGGGCGTCGGGCCCCACCCCGGCGGCGAGGCGACGGCGGTCCCGTGGGACATGAAGACGACGCCGTCGACCATCTCCTCCATCTCCGTCAGGATGTGGCTGGAGAGCAGGATCGTGGTGCCGCCAGAGGCCAGGTTGCGCAGCAGGACGCGCAGGTCGGCGCGCGAGCGCGGGTCCATGCGTGCGGCCGGCTCGTCCAGGAGCAGGACCTTGGGGGCGTGGATGAGGGCGCGGGCCAGACCCAGGCGCTGCTTCTGGCCGCGGGAGAGGACCCGGGCGGGCGTGCGCGCCATCTCGTCGAGGTGGACTAGAGCGAGCATCTCAAGGGCTCGGGGGCGGGCGGCGGCGGCATCCATGCCCTGGGCAGCGGCGAAGGTCAGGAGGATCTCGGTGCAGGTCAGGGAGTCCCAGGTGCCGAAGGCGTCGGGCATCCAGCCCACGGCGCGGTGGACCTCGCGCGACTGGGTGACCGGGTCCAGGCCTGCCACCCGGATCGTCCCGGAGTCCGGGGCCAGGAGGGCCGCCAGCATGAGCAGCAGCGTGGTCTTGCCTGCGCCGTTGGGGCCGACCAGGCCGGTGACGGCGCCACCGGGCACCGACATGTCCAGCTGGCGCACCGCCGGAGCCTGCCCGAAGAAACGGGTGAGCTGGGAGACTTCAATGCTCATGCGGGTAGGTTACGTCGTCGGCCGGGGCCGGCGGGCGGAACTCGGGACCGCCTCACTTCGACCAAAACTTCAGAAACGACCCGGAGCCGCGTCGTTTCTGAAGTTTTGGTCGAAGTGTGCGCCGGGAGCTGCGGACCGGAGGATCAGCTACTGGGTACGTACCACGTGGCTCGCGGGTCTCGCGGTGACTGCCCTCTTCGCTCCACCAGCCCCTCTTCGCGCAGTGTCTTGAGCCACCGCAGGACCGTAGGGCGGGATGCGTTGACGCCCGACACGATCTCCCCCGTGCCCAATGGTCCGGTGCTTCGCAGGAGCGCGACGACCTCGAGTGAGCCGTGAGGCAGTCTCTCAATGACGTCGCTCGAGATGGCCGACGTCGCATCCAGCCTCACGATGACGCTGGTTGAGGTCTGACGATAGTGAGGGTCAGCGAGACCGGCTTGGCGCATGTCGTCAACCATGCGCCGAATGCCCTCGCCGAGCTCCTGCGTGATCCCGAGGTCCGCGCACACCCTCGCGATGCGCGGGTTGCGTGCGTATCGCGCGATCTCGAGCGGGCGACTCGGATCGCTCATCCCGGGAAAACGGCCCGGGCTGGAAACCTCGATGCGGTGCGGGAAGATCGAGACGCGGATGTGGTCCCCGGCCATCGAGTAAGAGCGGTGGACAACGGCGTTCACCACGGCCTCCAGCCAGGCGTCCCGGGGGATGATGTCCGTGGGGCCGAAGATCCCCTCGTTCTTCAGGGCCCTGCGCTTGGGGGCCCACTGGTCGATGAGCTCGGCCGCTCTGGCGATGACGTCTGGGATGGTGCCCTCGAGACGTCGATCGCCGTCGGCCTCCATGGTTTGGCGCGCTCCGGTGCCTGTCTCGTCCTCTCGGTAGCGTAGGACGCGCACCAGTGCCTGCGGCAGAAGCTGCTCGGGAGCAGTGCCGAAGAGCAGGAGCGCGGCGATGGTGGGCCTGCCGTCATGTGTCAGGAGGCTGCGGCTGCATAAGACGTGGATGTCGTCTCCGTGTGCGCCGATCTCCGCTCGTAGTCGATCGATCGCCTCTCCGCTCAGGTCGGCCATCGTGATGCCGGCGGGCTGGGCCTCATACGTCTCGGCCTCCCGGTCGTAGACGAGCTCTTCCCACATCGGGCCGTCAAGCTTCACGGTGGAGTCGCCCATGCGCAGGAAGGCTGTTCCGTCACTGCGCCGGTGTGCGTGTCGGCTGGGAGGTACCTGGGCGACGAGAAGATGGTCTTGCGCGCCATCGTCGTTCATCACCGAGACCTCCCGGAAGTGGACGCGCAGTGGTGGGGCCACCATGGTCATCGGTACCTGGCGAAGCCTGTTGGTTTGAGAGGGGGTGGAGTCGGTCCCCTCGACCCGCTGCTCGCTCAAGCCGACGACGACGGTTCCTCCTTCCGCGTTCGCCATTCCGATGATGGCCTTGGCGAAGCTCTTCTGATCGACGCGGATGGATTTGCGCTCGAACCACTGGTTCTCCGACATCTGAGCCAGTCGTTCGCCGCGCTCGTTGATGGGGAGGTTGAGTAGCGCATCGATGTCGTCGTGGCCCATGGGTCTACTCTAACAGTTTTAGAGTACGTAAGAGTAGGTGCGAGTGGTTGAGGCTCGGGACCGCCTCACTTCGACCAAAACTTCAGAAACGACGCGGCTCCGGGTCATTTATGAAGATTTGGTCGAAGTGTGCGCCGGGAGCTGTGCGCCGGGAGCTGTGCGCCGCGGGCTGGGCGCTGGGGCCGCGTGATGTGCAGGCAACACGGCGCACCGTATGCTTGCCCCAGCCACGTCGTCGTGGGCGCCGCACGGCGACGGCTCCATCCCCGGAAGCCCCTGCCAGGACGCCCGCGCCGGCGCGGAGCACCTGATGCTAGACACGCACTGATTCCAGGACTCGAGGAGCGCCATATGGCACTGGTCGTCCAGAAGTACGGCGGCTCGTCCGTCAGCGACGTCGACGCGATGCGGCGGGTCGCCCGGCGCATCGTCGCCACCCGGCAGGCCGGCAACACGGTCGTTGTCGTCGTCTCCGCGATGGGGGACACGACCGACGAGCTCCTCGACCAGGCCGCCGCCCTGACCACCGACGCCCCCGCCCGCGAGATGGACATCCTGCTGTCCGCCGGTGAGCGCATCTCCGTGGCCCTGCTCGCCATGGCCGTCTCCGAGCTCGGCGTCCCGGCGCGCGCCTACACCGGCGCCCAGGCCGGCGTCCTCACCGACTCCAAGTACGGCAGGGCCTCCATCGTCGGCGTGCTGCCCGAGCGCGTGGCCCGCTCCATCCAGACCGGGTCGGTCGCCATCGTCGCCGGATTCCAGGGCATCAACGAGGTCGAGGACACCACCACCCTGGGACGCGGCGGCTCCGACACGACCGCGGTCGCCCTGGCCGCCGCCCTCAACGCCGACGTCTGCGAGATCTACACCGACGTCGACGGCCTGTTCACCGCCGACCCCCGCATCGTCCCCACCGCCAAGCGCATCGAGTCCCTCTCCAGCGAGGAGACCCTGGAGCTGGCCGCCCACGGCGCCAAGATCCTCCACCTGCGCGCCGTGGAGTACGCCCGCCGCTTCGGGGTGCCGCTGCACGTGCGCTCCTCCTTCTCCGACCGGACCGGGACCTGGATCTACGACGGCCGCCGCAAGGGCGCCTTCGTGCCCTCGGTCGTGGCCACCCAGCTCGACGATGTCGTCGCCGCCGACACTGACAGCGCCCCGAGTGGCGCGAGCCCGGCAGCCCCGGCCTCGCCCTCAGACCCCGCCGGGCTCGACGACGGGCCCTCGGCCAGCGTCGTCGACACCGCGCACCGCAATGCCATCGCCGCACGGGCCCAGGCCCGCCCCCGCCCGACCGCCAAGGAGGACCACGTGGAAGCCCCCGTCATCTCCGGAATCGCCCACGACCGCAGCCAGGACAAGATCACGCTCGTGGGCGTGCCCGACGTCCCCGGCGCCGCCGCCCGCATCTTCGCGATCGTGGCCGGCACCGACGCCAACATCGACATGATCGTCCAGGACGTCTCCGCTGAGGGAACCGGTCTGACCAACATCTCCTTCACCTGCCCCGACGGCGACTCCGCCACCGCCCGCGAGGCCCTCGAGGCCGCCCGCGAGGAGCTGGGCTTCCGAAGCCTGCACTTCAACCCCGACATCGGCATCCTGTCCCTGGTGGGGGCCGGCATGCGCTCCAACCCGGGGGTCTCGGCGCGCCTGTTCGGCTCTCTGAGCGAGGCCGGGGTCAACATCCACATGATCTCCACCTCCGAGATCCGCATCTCGGTGGTGGTCGACGACGCCGTACTCGACGAGGCCGTGCGCGCCGTCCACTCCGCCTTCGGCCTCGACGCCCAGGCCGCCGAGGCGGTCGTCTACGGAGGGACTGGACGATGAGCAATCCTGTGAACACCTACACCGGAGTGGCCGACGGCGTCTGCGTCGCCGTCATGGGGGCCACCGGCCAGGTCGGCCGCGTCATGCGCGCCATGCTGGCCGAGCGCGACTTCCCCGCCCGCTCGGTGCGCTTCTTCTCCTCGGCCCGCAGCGCCGGGACCGTCGTGGACTTCCGCGGCGCCCAGGTCGAGGTCGAGGACGTCGCCACCGCGGACCTGAGCGGCGTCGACGTCGCCATCTTCTCCGCCGGGGGCGCGGCCTCGCGCGAGCACGCCCCCCGCTTCGCGGCGGCCGGGGCCGTCGTCGTCGACAACTCCTCGGCCTGGCGCAAGGACCCCGAGGTGCCGCTCGTGGTCAGCGAGGTCAACCCGCACGCGCTGCGCGAGCGCCCCAAGGGCATCATCGCCAACCCCAACTGCACCACCATGGCGGCCATGCCCGCCCTCAAGGTGCTGCACGAGGAGGCCGGGCTCATCCGCCTCATCGTCTCCACCTACCAGGCCGTCTCCGGCTCGGGGCGGGCCGGGGTGGCCGAGCTGGCCGGGCAGGTGCGCGCCGTCGTGAACGAGGACATGGAGGGCCTGGCCCTGGACGGGCGGGCCGTCGAGTTCCCCGCGCCGGAGGTCTACGTCGACACCATTGCCTTCAACGCCGTGGCCTGGGCCGGCGGCGACGCCGGTGACGGCTCCGGTGAGACCGACGAGGAGCAGAAGCTGCGCAACGAGTCCCGCAAGATCCTGGGGATCCCGGACCTGCTGGTCTCCGGCACCTGCGTGCGCATCCCGGTGTTCTCCGGCCACGGGCTCAGCATCAACGCCGAGTTCGAGCGCGAGATCAGCGTCGAGCGGGCCCGCGAGCTGCTGGAGGCGGCGCCCGGCGTCACCTACCAGGACGTGCCCAGCCCCCTCAAGGGTGCCGGCCGTGACGGCACCTTCGTGGGGCGCCTTCGCGCCGACCAGGCCTTCGCGCCGGGCCACGGCCTGCAGTTCTTCGCCGTGGGGGACAACCTGCGCAAGGGTGCGGCCCTCAACGCCGTCGAGCTGGCCGAGCTGGTCGCCGCCGAGCTGAGGGACTGACTTTTCTCTTTCGCCGAGCCGGGCATTTTTCGCGGCCCCCAACAGAAATTCTGTAGGGCTACGCGAGAAATGCCCGGCTCGGTGTCTGCGTGGTCAGCGCGACCGCCGATCGTCCCAGGAGCCCGGTGTAGAGTCCCGTCCATCAGAGGAGAGGAGGTGTCCTGTGAGCAGACAAGTGAGTGTCACTCTGCCGAATCACCTGGCGGACGAGCTGGAGCAGCGCGTTGCCTCGGGTGCTTACACCGACCGCAGTGAGGCCGTCACTGATGGGCTCCGAGAGCTGTTCGCCCGCGAGGAGGCCGTTGATGCCTGGCTGCGCGGCGATGTGGCGCCGGCCTATGACGAGCTGAGGGCTGATTCCTCGTTGGTCCTGGATGCCTCGCAGGTGCGTGCCCACATCGCGGCCCATCACTCCTGCCGGACCTCCGAAGCGTGAGGGCGATCTGTGACTCGGCGTGTGGGGTACTCTCCGCAGGCACAGCGCCATCTGACCGATCTTTACGACTGGATCGCACACGACTCGGGCTTCCCCGATCGCGCTGAGGCCTACGTGACCGCGCTGATGGACCGGTGCGATGCGCTGGCCGACTTCCCAATGGTTGGTCGTGCTCGTGACGACATCCGCCCCAGTCTGCGCACCATCGGGTTTCGCCGGCGTGCTGTCATCGCTTTCGCCGTCACCGATGAGATGATTGAGATCCTCGGCATCTACTACGGCGGGCGCGACTACAAGCCACTTCTGCATGCTGACGATGAATGACTGAGCTTGTGAACCTGTGAGCAGCATAGCTCTCCGAGCCGGGCATTTCTCGCGGCCCCCAACAGAAATTCTGTAGGGCTACGCGAGAAATGCCCGGCTCGGCGTCTGTGCGGCCGACGTCGGACCGGGGGATACTCGCCGTCAGCGTCCCGAGGCACGTTCCTCCAGAAGACGGTCGATGCGCTCGCTCAGCTCGCTGACCTGCTGCTGCAGGGCTGCCACCTGCGCCTGCGTGGCGGCCTCCTGCTCGGCGTTCTCCTCCTCGACCAGCGAGACGATCCACGAGGCCAGGGTCGCTGTGACGACGCCGGCGAGTGCCACCCCACCGATCATGAGCAGCGCCGCGATGAAACGCCCCTGCGTGGAGACCGGGAAGGTGTCGCCGTAGCCGACGGTGGTGATCGTCGTCAGCGCCCACCACAGGGCCTGGCCGAAGGACCGGATCGAGGAGCCCGGCTCATGACGCTCCGCATCCAGCACAGCCAGTGCCGAGGTGAAGATGAGCAGGGCGGCGCTGCCGGCCGTGTACAGGGTGATGCGCCCGCGCAGCGCGGTGCCGGCGCTGCGCTGCATGATGCTCACGAGCGTCACCAGGCGCAGGAGCCTGAGCGGCCGCAGGATCGGCAGAACAATGATCGCCAGGTCGGGCAGGTGGTGGAGGAACCAGCGGCCCCGGCTCGGCGCCAGTACCAGGCGGACAAGATAGTCGACGCCGAACAGTGCCCACACGGTGCCGATCACGAGCTCGGCCGCCTCCTTGGCCGCGCCCTGCGCGTTGGTGAGCACCTCCCAGGCGTAGACGCCCAGGAAGACGACGGCGGCGCCGGCCAGCGGCCACTCCGCGGCGCGCTCCCACGCCCGCAGCCGAGTGCCAGGGCTGATTTCTGACGGCATGGTCCGATGGTAGACGGTGCTGGGGATAGAACCATGTCGCCCTCACCGGTGGGGAAGGCCGACGCCGTCGGGGACCGGAAGGACGAGGACAACGCTTCTCAGGTCGACTTCGGCTCGGGCTCCGAGGCCGGTGCGGGAGCCGTCTCGTCCTGCTCGGTTGAGGTCCGTATCAGTTCGACGGCGCGCCAGACCTCGTCCAGCCAGGTCTCGACCTGGGTGCGGGCGTCGTCGAGCCTTGAAGGTTTCACGGTCAGACTGAGGCGAGGGATGACGGCGGGTGCCGTCAGTCTGGCGCCTTCTTTAGGCGGGGCGTAGACGGCCTGGAGGTGTATGCGGCCCCAGCGCGCTGGTGTCTCCTGGATTCGGAAGTTGTCGCGACCAGAGGGGAGAGCAAGATTGAATAACTCCAGGTTCGCAACTGCTATGCCGTGTTGGTTCAGGCGCACCATGCTGGAGCGGCGGCGCATAGCCGCGCAAACCAGGACGACGAAGAGCGCAATGTGGAGCAGGAGCAGGGCCGCTGTGGCCTGACCGACCAGATTCCGGGTCGACTCGCTGTAGAGCAGGGGGTGCGGGACGGCCATCAGATTGATCGGGGCGGACACCAGCAGCGTGGCCGCGAGCATCCCCCACAGCAGGCCCACTGCGCGTCTGCCGGGATTCTGTGCGACGTGAAGGAATCGCGCCGCTACGACGTCGCGGTGTGACACGGTTGCGTCCTTGGGCAGCCATCGGTTCGTGCCTATGAAGGAGAAGACGGTGCCGAAACAGAACGTGGTCAGCATGAAGCTGTGGACGGTGGTCATGACAAACAGGATGGATATGATCTCAAGTCCCGGGCGCCCTTCCTCTGGGCGGGCCATGGCTTCGTCCAGGGAGCCCAGGGCCCAACCGGATATGAACAGGATGAGCGGATAGAGGGCGGCGGTGCCGACGGCGGTCAGCGCACTCAGGTATCCGAGCGCCTTGGCCCCAGCGCCGGGACGTGAACGGATGTAGATCGCCATGGTTCCCCCTCCTGAAAACTGATAGCAGGTCGGTTGCAGCATAATTGGTTCGGTGAGGCCATTCGACGCCGTCGGGGACCGGAATCCTGCCCCCGGGTGCGCAGGGTGTCCCCGGCTGGGGCGGTGTGCGCCCGGCCGCGTGGAATGTCCCCGTCCGTCTTGGAAGACGGGTGGGCTCAGGTGAGCAGGACCTTCAGGACGGCAGGGGCGGCGAAGCGGCGCGGCTGCGAACCGGTCTCGACGACGTCGAGCACCCCGATGTCAGCCAGCTGGGCAACCAGGCCGTTGGCGCGCCCGTACGAGATGCCGAGGGCCGCCTCGACCTTGCGCACCGTGAAGCTCGGATTCGCGACCGCGAAGTCGACGAGGTCAAGGGCGTGTGCGGACCGCAGGCTGGAGGCGCGCACCGTCTCCTTGAGGCTCTGGTGCGCAGCGGCCAGGGCGAGCATCTGATGACGCGTGCTGGAGGCCGCCGCGGCCAGCCCCTGGGAGAAGAAGGCCAGGAAGGTGTCCCAGTCGCCGTGGGTGCTGACTCGCAGCAACGCGTCGTAGTAATCGGCGCGACGCTCCTCGAACCACGGCGAGACCGTCAACGTGGGTTCGCTGAGAACTCCCGAGCTCAGGAGGGTGAGTACGATGAGGAACCGCCCCAGGCGCCCGTTGCCGTCCCGGAAGGGGTGAAGAGTCTCGAACTGGTAGTGGGCCATGCCCGCGGCGATGATCGGGTCGATGTCTCCAGTGTGGTCCTCATGCAGCCAGTCGACGAGGGCACGCACGCCGGCGCGAAGATGATCCCCAGGAGGTGCGGGAACGAACCGGCTTGCATGGATCGGGGCCGTGCTGTGCGCACCGGGCCGGCGGCCGATCATGACCTGGGTGTCGCGCAGGCGACCTGAGGCCGACTCAAGGGGAGTGCCCCTCATGAGCTCGCCCTGAAGGTCTTCGATGAGCGACAGGGTGATAGGGCGCCCCTCCTGTGCCCACAGGAAACCGCTGTTGGCCATGCGGACGTAGTTGAGGATCTCCGTCATCTCGGCGGTCGCGGGGGCGTCGTCGTCGGCGGTGAGCACCTCGCGCAGGGGGGCGTATGTGCCCTCCAGGGCCGACGTCGACTGAGCCTCGCGCCGTAGGGACGGGGATCGCAGCAGGTAGGGGTTCGGCAGCTGCTGGGCCGTGGCGTCGAGGGCGGCCAGTGCACGGCCGGCTGCCGCCACCATGCGGTAGGTGCCTCCGCTGAGGGGCGGCTCGTCGGAGCCGAGTGGGGTGGGGATGAAGGCCTTGTGCTGCCAGTTGCCGGTCACCGGGTCGGAGCCGGTGATGTCGACCAGTTCCCCCATGGTGTCGTTGACGAACATGCTCACGTCCATGATGTCATCCTAGTGGCGGTTGTGTGACATCTAAAGAGGGTGGATTGCACACATTGGCGACTTGTCGAACATCTCGGGTGGGTGTGTGTCTGGAAGCGGGCATGTGTGGGGCTGTGCGCCGGTGACTGCCGCCGTGGGGTTCCGTTGTGGACGGGGCCTTCGACGCCGTCGGGGACATTTCTGTGCGGTCGGGGGCGTTCGACGCCGTCGGGGACCGGAATCCTGTCCCCGGACGCGCAGGATGTCCCCCTCCGCAGCGGCGTGCACCCGGCCGCGCGGAATGTCCCCGGCCGCACTGTGCAGCGCTGGGTCAAGTGGTGGAGCCACCACTCGTGGGAGGGGCGTTGCCTGTCTGGGGCTGGTCGTGGTCAGCGTCTGCGTCGGGCGCCGACGGCGGGGTCAAGCGATGGGTGCATCACTCAAGGGAGAGGGTTCTCTGCCTGGGACTGGATGTGCTCAGGGGCTGCATCGTGGTGCGGTGGTGCGGGTGATGACTGGTGAGTCGGATTCGGCTCAGGCTGCGAGGGTGGTGCGTCGGCTGTCTCCTCCTGCTCGGGTGGGGTGCGCACCAGTTGGGCGGCCCGCCAGACCTCGTCGAGCCGGGCCTCGACCCGAGAGCGGGCGTCGTCGAGCCGTGAGGGCTTCACCGTCAGGGTGAGTCTCGAGAGGAGAACTGGCCTGGCCGGCTCGGCACCTGCGGCAGGTGGGTTGTAAACGGCCTGTACCTGGACGCGCCTCCGGCGCGTCGGAACCTCCTGAACTCCGAGCTCGTCGCGGCTGGAAGGCAGGGGGAGGGTGAACGCGGCCAGGCTCGCGGCCGCCATGCCGTGTGGCGTCATGCGCACCGCGATTGCCCGCCGGCGTACGGCGGCGCATGTCAGGACCACGAACAGCCCGGCAACAAGGAAGATCATGCCCCAGACGGCCTTGTCGAACAGTTCTTGGGTGGATTCGTTGAAGATCAGGGGGTATGGGACGGCTATCACGATGAACGGGGAGGCCACCAGCAGCATGCCCGCGAGCATCGCCCATAGCATGCCCGCGGCGCGGCTGTTGGGGTCCTTAGCGACGTGGAGGAACCGTGCCGACGCGATATCGCGATGGGTCACGGTTGAGTTCTTGGTGAGCCACCGGTTCGTGCCCTTGAAGCAGAAGACTGCCCCAAAGGTGACGGCGGTCAGCATGAAGCTATAGGTGGTCGTGACCGTGACTATCTGAGCCGCCCCATTACCTACGCTGCTGCTCTCGCTGGGGTATCTCGCAGCTTCCTCCATGGAAGCCAGTGCGTAGCCGGCCAGGAACAGGGCAGCCGGGAGAAGGAGCACGATGCCGACAGCGATCAGAGTGAGCAGGCACCCGAGCACCATGGTCCCGGTGGTGGGGCGGGAGCGGATGTAGATCGCCACGGGTCACCCTCCTGAAAATTGATAGCAGGTCAGTTGCAGCATAGTTGGTTCGGTGGGGGCGTTCGACGCCGTTGGGGACATTTCTGTGCGGTCGGGGGCATTCGACGCCGTCGGGGACCGGGATCCCGTCCCCGGACGCGCAGGATGTCCCCCCTCCGCAGCGGCGTGCACCCGGCCGTGCGGAATGTCCCTGGCCGCAGGAGGTGGGTGGGGGCGGGCGGCGCAAGCAGGAGGGCGGCGCAGGCAGAAGGGGTTGCGGCATCGGCAAGAGGATGCAGGCCGGCGGGAGGCCGGGAGGCAACGGCGGGAGGATGCGCGGTACCGGCAGCAAGCCGGGCGGCCCCGTCACGAGGATTGCCGGCCTCAGGAATAGGCCGGGCCCCGGCCGTGTTGGCCGCAGTGGAACCCATCTGTCTCCACAGTCTTGAAAGGAACACCCATGGCCACCAAGAACATCACCGGCCCCGAGTTCAAGGACACCATCCACGGCGAGGGCATCACCATCGTCGACTTCTGGGCCTCCTGGTGCGGCCCGTGCATGCGCTTCGCCCCCATCTACGAGAAGGCCTCCGAGGCCAACCCGGACATCACCTTCGCCAAGGTCGACACCGAGGCCGAGCAGGACCTGGCCGGGGCCCTGGGCATCTCCTCGATCCCCACGCTCATGGTCTTCCGTGACAATGTGCTGGTCTACCGCGAGGCCGGCGCCCTGCCCGCCCCCGCGCTGGACTCCCTCATCACGCAGGTGCGCGAGCTCGACATGGACGAGCTCAAGGCCAAGATCGCCGCGGAGGAAGCCGCCTCCGGCACTCAGGCCTGACCCGTCACGCACCGCGGGGCCGTCCTTCGGCCCCTGTAGCTGTCCGACGTCGCCCGGGAACCCGCCGTTTCCGGGCGACGTCGTCGTCTGTTACCCGGCTCGCCCACCCAAGGGCAGAACATTACGTTTTGATATCCTATGATGGCCCGCGTGAAGTTGGAGTCCCACGTCAGTCACGCTGTCAGAGCCCGATGGGCGGTCCCCGTCGGCGCCTCGGGCCGCGACGCACTGGTACGCCACCTCGTCTACGCCTTCCTGCGCTCCGACCCCGAGGGGGCCACGGACTGGATCGACTCGACGGTCCCCACCGACCCCGACGAGCTGCGCACCATGCTCGACTTCCTCCTCACCGCCCGCCCCCCGGCGCCCCTGCCCGAGGACATCGCCGCCGACCTCGACACCCTCCTGGAGGCCGAGGCCGCCGAGCGCGGCATGGTCGACGCCACCGAGATCCCGCCCCTGGCCATCACCGACCACGTCCCCGGCCTGCTGGGCCGCAACGTGGCCTTCTGGCGCGGCGACCTCACTCGGCTGCGCGCCGGCGCCGTTCTCAACGCCGCCAACTCCGGGATGCTCGGCTGCTTCGCCCCCGGGCACCGTTGCATCGACAACATCATCCACGCCGTCGCCGGGCCGGCCCTGCGCGCCGAGTGCGCCCGCTACATGACCTGGGCGGAGACCTTCGACCCCACCCGCCGCCAGGGCGGGGAGCCCGCCGGCCGGGCCGTCTTCACCGGCGGCTACCACCTGCCGGCCCAGCACGTCATCCACTCGGTGGGGCCCGTCATCGAGGACGGGCGCAAGCCCACGCTGCGCGACCGGCGCCTGCTGTCCTCGTGCTACACGAGCGTCCTCAACGTCGCGCACGCCGCGGGGCTGGGCAGCGTCGGCCTGTGCTCGCTGTCCACAGGCGTCTTCGGTTACCCCAAGCGGCAGGCCGCCCTGGTGACCCTGGAGACGATCGGCCGCTGGCTGGCGGCCCACCCCGACTCCCGGATGCGTATCGTCATCAGCCTCAACGCCGACGTCGACGTCGCCGCCTACGAGGCCGCCCTCGCCCCGCCGCCCTGGAGGCCTTAAGGGGCGGGGGTTCTCCACTTTCAGCGCGCCCGAGGGGGCGCACTGCACGAGGGCCGGGAACCACTGGAGGAGGGCCGGGTGCACTCCGTGTAGGTGGGGCTTTCGTGCAGTACGCACAACTCGCGGCCAGTAGATCCCCAACCTCGTGCAGTACTGTGCGGTTCCAATTGCTGACGGCGAACCCGGTCCGCTGGTTATGCCTGCAGGCCAGGCCCTCCGAGGGGCGGTCAGTTCGCCTGGGCCCGGGCCGCGGCGCGGGCGGCCGCCGGGGCCGCAGCCGCAATCGCCTCCAGCTCCGCCTCGCCGTGCGCGGCCGAGACGAACCAGGCCTCGAAGACCGACGGCGGCAGGCCCACCCCCGCCTCGAGGAAGGCGTGGAAGAAGGGCCCGTAGCGCCAGGTCTCCTGGGAGCGGGCGGCCTCGTAGTCGCTCACGCCCCGCTCGGCGGCCCGCCGCCCGAACATGAAGGAGAACAGCGAGCCCGCCCGCTGCACGCGGTGGGGCACACCCTGCTCAGTCAGGGCCGCCGAGACCACCTCACCGATGGTCCGGGCGCGGGTGGCCACCGAGGCGTAGACGGCGTCGTCGGCCAGCTGGAGCGTGGCCAGGCCGGCCGCCGTGGCCAGCGGGTTCCCCGAGAGCGTGCCCGCCTGGTAGACGGGGCCGTCCGGCGCCAGCAGGTCCATGACCTCCGTGCCTCCGCCGACGGCGGCCAGCGGCATCCCGCCGCCCACGACCTTCCCGAAGGTCACCAGGTCCGGCACCCAGGCGGCGCGCTCGCGCCAGTCGGCACCCGGCCAGGAGGGGGCATCGGCATCGGCGGGCTCAGTGGCCAGGCCCGGCAGGTCCACGGTCCAGCCGTCGACGGCCTCCAGGCCCCACCAGCCGGCCGGGCCCACGCGGAAGCCGGTGAGGACCTCATCGAGGATCATGAGCGCGCCGTGCTCGGCGCTCACCCGGCGGATCGCGGCGTTGAAGCCGGGCGCGGGCGGCACGATCCCCATATTGGCCGGGGCGCCCTCGGTGATGACCGCGGCGATCTCGGCGCCCCGCTCGGCGAAGCAGGCCTCCAGGGCGGCGACGTCGTTGTAGGGCAGGACGATCGTCTGGGCGGCCACCGCCGCGGGCACACCGGCGCTGCCCGGCAGGCCGCCGGTGGCCAGGCCCGAGCCGGCCGCCGCGAGCAGGCCGTCACTGTGCCCGTGGTAGCAGCCCGCGAACTTCACCACCAGGTCGCGGCCCGTGGCGCCGCGGGCCAGGCGCACGGCCGTCATCGTCGCCTCGGTGCCGGTGGACACGAAGCGCACCTTCTGCGCGGCCGGTACCCGGCGGCGCACCTCCTCGGCCAGGAGCGTCTCCGTGGCGGTGGGGGCGCCGAAGGACAGGCCGCGGGCGGCGGCCGCCTGGACCGCGGCGACGACCTCCGGGTGGGCGTGACCCAGGAGCGCCGGGCCCCAGGAGCCCACCAGGTCCACGTAGCTGCGGCCCTCGACGTCGGTGACGTGGGCGCCGCTCGCCGAGGCGATGAACCGCGGCGTGCCGCCCACCGAGCCGAAGGCGCGCACGGGGGAGTCGACGCCCCCGGGGATGACGGCGCGAGCCGCCTCGAACAGGGAGGTGTTGGTCGAAGCGGCGGTGCTGGAGGGCCGGCCTGTGGGCTGCGATTGCTGAGTCACGGTGATCCTGTCGATGAACTGGTCAGGGCCGGTTCGGGCCAGCCGTACCGGGTGGGACTGCCTCTCAAACTACCTGACTGAGGCCGTCTGCCGTGGCGTTGAACGTGGCGTTGACCGGTTGGGAACGCGGGAGAGGTGAAAGTGTCCGTTGTGGCGACTTTTCAGGTGGTCGTCACCGACTCCTTCTTGCAGTATCCCAGGTCAGAGGGTGGTTACTTCCAGATACTGAATGAGGTGGGAGTTGAAAAGTCGCCACCGTGGACACTTTGGCGACGTGATGACGCTGGGGACCGTTGGCTATGACGGGCAGCGAGACCGGTCCGAGGAGCTGAAGCGCCTCGAAGCAGGTGGGAAGGACGTACTTCCGGGCGCGCTGGGGAGACGTCGCTAGTTGTACTTCCCCGTGGGGCCGGAGGCGTGTCCATAGCGAGTACTTTGCCTGGTCGGGGCCCCGGGGCGCCCCCGTTGCCGCAATCTGTTGCAGGACCTACCTCAGGGCCGGGTTCTCGGCGATCTCCCGGGCCCAGTAGGTCAGGACCATGTCCGCCCCCGCGCGCACGATGCCCAGCACCGACTCGGCGATGACGCGCTCGCGGTCGATCCACCCGCGCTGCGCGGCCGCCTCCACCATCGCGTACTCGCCGCTGACCTGGTAGGCGGCCACCGGCACCGGTGAGGCGGCGGCGACGTCGGCCAGCACATCCAGGTAGGGGCCGGCCGGCTTGACCATGACGATGTCCGCGCCCTCTGCGATGTCGAGCATCACCTCGCGCATGCCCTCGCGGCGATTGGCCGGATCCTGCTGGTAGGCGCGCCGGTCGCCGGTGAGTGTGGAGCCCACGGCCTCCCGGAACGGCCCGAAGTAGGCCGAGGCGTACTTCGCCGAGTAGGCCAGGATCGCGACGTCATCGTGGCCGGTGGCGTCCAGGGCGGCGCGGATCGCGGCGACCTGCCCGTCCATCATCCCCGAGGGCGAGACCATGTGCGCCCCGGCCTCGGCCTGGGAGATGGCCATGGCCTGGTAGGTGGCCAGGGTGGCGTCGTTGTCGACCTCGCCGGCGCGTGGGCCGCCGGGGCGAATGAGGCCGCAGTGGCCGTGGCTGGTGAACTCATCCAGGCAGGTGTCCGCGCACACGACGACCTCGTCCCCCACCTCCTCGCGCACGGCCGCGATCCCGCGGTTGAGGATGCCGTCCTCCGCCCAGGCCGCCGTACCGGCCTCGTCCCGGGTCGCGGGAACGCCGAAGAGGTCGATGGCGCCGATGCCTGCCTCGGCGCAGGCGGCGGCCTCGCGGCGCAGCGAGTCCAGCGTGTGCTGGACGACCCCCGGCATCGCCTCCACGGGGCGGGGGACGTCAATGTCCTCGCGCACGAACACCGGCAGGATGAGGGCAGCCGGGGCCACGACGTGCTCGCGCGCCAGGCGCCGCATCGCCGGGGTGGTGCGCAGGCGCCGAGGGCGGACCGCGGGGGCCTGCGGGTCGGGGACGGAGCGGCGCGACAGGAAATCGGCGGCCGGTCGGAGGGCGTCTGTCATGAAGTGCTCCTGGTGGTCGTCCAAAGTGTTGGAATGACTGGGATGGTGCGGATTGGGTTTGTGAGGGGGTCTGTGCAGGGGACACTCGCGTCGGACTGGGAGGCTGCGAGGTGGTTCCGTGTCACGAATGGCGACTTTTAGTGTGCCGAGCGGGGGCTGCGGCTCCTGAACTCATCGGAGTATCCGGCCCTGACCTGGGCGAACACCTGAGAGGTAGGTGTCCCAGGGATTGTGGTGGCGATGAAAAGTCGCCAATCGTGACACTTTTGCCGGTGTGCGGCCATCACGGCGGCTCCTGAGGGGCAGGAGCGGGGCCCGTGGTGGCCCGGGTGGCGTCGATAGTGGCCTGGAGGACCCCCTCGGGCGTGGGGGAGGGGGCGACGGCAGCGACCGGCAGGCCGAGCCTGCGGGCGGCCGCCGCCGTGGTGGCGCCAATGGCCACCAACCCAGTTCCCTGCGGCGGGCCGAGCAGATCCAGGACCGCCCGCGTCGTGGACGGGGCGGTGAGCACGACCGCGTTCACACCGCCAGTGCCCCACGTGCGCTCCAGGTCCGGGGGCAGCTCGTGGGCGTCGGCCGTGACGGTCGTGTAGGCGGCCACCTGCTCCACTTCCCAGCCCGCCCGCCGCAGGCCGTCCGCCAGTGCCGGGTCGGCCAAAGCCGAGGCCGGCAGCAGCACCCGCCGCGCCTCCTCCGGGTCGCCTTGAGGAGAATCGGGAGAATCGCCGAAGGTGTGGGCTCTCCCGTCGGAGTCATCTGGGTCGGAGGTGCTGGGGAAGTTATGGGGGGCCGTGCCTGAATCCGGGGCTCGGGTGGGGGGTGGGGTGGCTCCCGGCCCGCCGGCGAGGGCGGGCTCGTCCAGGAGGGCGGCGGCCGAGCCTCGGGCCACCAGGTCCGGGGCGGTGCCGGTGAGCTCGGTCCAGGCCCGCGCGGTTGCCGGCCCGACGACCGCCACCCGCATCGGTGGGATGGTTGAGCGTGGTTGGTGCTGTTCAGGTGGGGTTGTTGGGGTGTCGTGGTGGGTGCCGGAAGTGTCGGGTTCTTGGCGGAGCCCGTGTTCTCCGGTTGTTGGGCCGACGACTGTCACCCGTGTCGGGGTGGGTGCTGTGGTGGATTCGTGTTGTCCGGGTGGGGGTGCTGGGGTGCGGGGAGATGCGGCGTGGTACTGGCTGCTGGGCGCGGTGGGTTCTTGACGGAGCCCGTGGCCCGCGGTCGCCGCGCCGGCTCCGGCTTCCGCGAGCAGGTACGGCGCCAGCGCCTCAACGGTCCGGGCCGAGGTGAGCACCAGCCAGGCCGCCTCGCCCGCCATGATCCTGCGCGCAGTCGCCTCCAGCGCCGCCGCCTCACCCGCAACTGTCCGCGTCACGGCAGCCCGCAGCACCCTCGCCCCGGCCCGCTCCAGCGCCGAGGCGATAGGGTCGCGCTCCTTGAGACGCGGCAGCAGAACCACCCGCCCCGACAGTGGCGCCCCGCCGCCTTTCCGGGGGTTGCCCGTGAGGCGCCCGGCCGAGTCGTTGCGTGAGGTGGACTGCGTCATGGCCTCAGTCCCGCCGGGGCTTGTTGGCGTGCAGGTCGACGATCTGGTCGGCACCGTCCTCCAACAGGATCTCGGCCGCCCTGACCCCCAGCGCCTCGGCCGCCCGAACCGTCACCGTGTCCCCGGGAGCCCCCGGCCCCCCAGCGGTCTCGGGCAGCTCAGTACTCAGCTCGCAGCCGACCTCCTGGCCACCATCGAGCGAGGTGACCACCGCCCGCAGCACGAGCACCCGCGGCGAGCGGCGCGAGGCCGCTGAACCGCGCGGCCCCGTCGCCCCGGCGCCCTGCCTGGCCCTGGTCGCGGCGGCGTCATCGCCGCGGAAGCCCTCGTTCCAGCCGGTTCCGGGTTCGGCGTGCTCCTCCCGCGGCTCCTGACCGGCGCCCCGCAGGTGCGCCCAGGCCCCCACCGGTGCCGCGCAGCCCGCACCGAGCCGGGCCATGAGCGACCGCTCCGCCGTCACCGCCAGGCGCGTGGGCTCGTCGTCGAGCACCGCCACCGCGCGGGCCAGCTCCGCGGAGTCCTCGCCGGCTCGCGCCTCGACGGCCAGGGCCCCCTGAGCCGGCGCGGGCAGCATCGTCTCCAGGTCCAGGACCTCGCTCGCGCAGTGCTCCAACCCCAGGCGCCGCAGCCCCGACAGGGCCAGGACCACCGCGTCCAGGTCGCCGGCGGCATCGGCCCGCGCAGGTGCCACCGGCTCATCGGTGCCGACGCCGACCGCCTCCAGCCCCCGCACCCGCGCCAGGCGCGTGGGCACGTTGCCGCGCAGGTCCACCACCTCCAGGTCGGGGCGGGCGGCCAACAGCTGGGCGGCCCGGCGCGGCGAGCCGGTGCCCACGCGGGCCCCCTCCGGCAGGTCGGCCAGGGCCAGGCCGTCGCGGGCGCACAGGGCGTCGCGCGGGTCCTCCCGCGGCGGCACGCAGATGACCGCCAGGCCCTCGACCGGCTGGGTGGGCAGGTCCTTGAAGGAGTGGACCACCAGGTCCACCTCGCCGTCCAGGAGGGCGTGACGCAGCCGGGCTGCGAAGACCCCCACCCCGCCGAGCTGCCGCAGGGGCGTACGGTCGCCGTCGCCGTCCGTGCGCACAGTGACCAGGTCAATGTCCAGACCGCCAGAGCCTCCGCCGGCCGCCATCAGCGCCTCGGCGACCTGTCCGGACTGGGTCAGCGCCAGGCGCGAGCCGCGCGTGCCCAGGCGAAGCCGCCCGGATTCCGTCCCCGTCGTGGTCATGCATCCCCTCCTCGTGCGCGGTTCTCCATCGTCGCGTTCGTACCGTAGGGCTCGCCTTCGTGCCTTGGGGGTACGAACTCGCGACCTAATATACGAACGCGACACCTGCCCCCGTCCTGGCGCGGCGCTTCACCGGCCATGGGAGCCCGCCAGGCGCCCGGCCGCGGCGCGGGCGTGCTCGACGACGGCCGCGATCCCGGTCCCGGCCACCCACGCCCCGGTGACCTCCAGTCCCGTCACCGGCGCCAGCTGCTCCTCCAGGTGCCTCGTGCGCTCCCGGTAGGCGGGTGTCACCGGTGGCAGCGTCCCGTCCCAGCGCACCAGCATGTGGTCGATGACCGTCTCCGGCTCGATCCTCACCCCGGTCAGGGCCGCCACGTCACCGAGCGCCACCTGCAGATCCACCTGTGGGCGCGGCTGCCCGGGCCGACCGTAGGACAGGCGCAGCGCGTGGACGTCCGGGCCGTGCAGCGCCCGCAGCTCGGCGCCGACCCACGGCCACTTGGCACTCAGGTGCGACAGCGCCTTGGCCCGCACCGGGCAGGCCACCGGGCGCGCAGACCTCCCACCGGGAACCATCCCATCAGAGACCAGGCCAGAGGCCCCGGGGCCGGCCGACGCCGCCGCGGCGGGGCCGGCGAGCTCAGCGGGACCAGCAACGCCGGTGGGTGCCACGAGCAGCCCCGAGCCCACCGGCTCACCACTGAGCTCCGGCGCCCGCGCCACCAGCGTGAAGCGGGCGATCGGCGCCCCCACTGGCACGGTCAGGTCCGTCGCGCTCGCGGGCAGGCCGGGAATCCCCCGCAGCAGCCGCAGCGCGGCCCCCGCCGAGCACGCCACGACGACGTGGTCGGTGGCCACGACCTCCTGCGAGCCATCGGGCACCGGCTCATCCGACGGCGTCGGCCCCCGGCGCGTCGGGGCGATCCCCACCCGCCAGGCGGCCGGCGCCTCCCCGCCCGCGCAGTCCTGGCCGTCGCCTGGCCGCAGCCACTGGGCGCCGGTGCGGGTGCGCACGCTCCCGCCTCCGGCCTCGATGGTCTCGCGCAGCGCGTCGGTGAGCCGGAACAGCCCGCCCTCGACGGCCGCGTCCACGCTCCGACCGCCCGCCCCGTCCTGGCGGGCCCGACGCCGCTCCAGCACCGCCGCCACAGCGGCACTCAAGGAGCCCAGCTCCGCCGTGGCCCGCCGCAGCCCGGGCATGACGACGTCTGCCGCCAGGTCCGCGGGGTCGGCCGAGTGGATGCCCGCGACGATGGGCCGCACGAGGCGCTCCAGGACGCCGGTCCCCATCCGCGCGGTCACGAAGGAGGCCAGGTCGCCCGGATCCTCCGGGCCGGTGCCCGCGGTGCCGGGCAGGTCGGCGTCCTGTGCGGCCCGGCGCGCGGCCTCTTCCCCGATGATGGCGACGACGTCGGCCGCCAGCGGGTCCGCCGGGATCCCCAGGTAGGCGTGGTCAGGGAACCGGTGCAGCCCCCACTGGGACGAGCCTGCGCCGGCGCCCGGCGCGAGGGGCGGCAGGAAGAGCCGGGGCCGGCCGTGCGGGGCGGCGGTGCGCAGCCCCAGGTCGGCGAGCATCGAGGTGGCCGCCTGGCCGCGCACGACGAAGCCCTCGGCCCCCAGGTCCATGCGCGCCCCGCCGATTCTCCCGGCCGCGACGAGCCCGCCGGTGTAGCCGCGCGCCTCAATGAGCAGCGGCCGCAGCCCGGCGCGCACCAGGTCCCAGGCGGCCGTCAGCCCCGCGATCCCGCCACCGATGACGAGCGCGTCCCACCGCCGCTCCCCGACGGCCTCCCCGCTCATGCCTCCCACCCGGCCAGGGCCACGGACTCCCAGTCGGCCGAGCCGTGCACCCGCGCCACGATCCGGGTGAGGACGTCCGCGTCGGTGGCCGGCGGCACCCCGTGCCCCAGGTTGACCACGTGCCCCGGCGCCGCGCGCCCGGCGGCCAGCACCGCGTCGACCTCCTCAGCCACCAGCGGCCATGGCGCCGCCAGCAGCGCCGGGTCGAGGTTGCCCTGGACCGGGCAGGCCCCCGCCTGCGGGTCGGCCCCGGCCAGCGTCTCAATGGCCTCACCCAGCTCGATGCGCTCGTCCACGCCGACGGCGTCGACCCCCGCCTGCCGCATGAGCCCCAGCAGTCGGGTGGTCCCGGTCCCGAAGTGGATGAGCGGCGCAGCCTGACCGGTGGTGGGGGACAGGGCGCTCCGGGTCGTATCCAGCGCGAGCGCCGAGTAAGGGGCCACGTGCTCGCGGTAGGCGCGCGGGGACAGCGATCCCGCCCAGGAGTCGAAGAGCTGGGCCGCGGCCGCCCCGGCACGCACCTGGGTGGCGATGAACTCGCCGGTCAGGCGCGCGCACCACGTCATGAGCCGGTCCCAGGAGTCGGGGTCGGCGCGCATGAGCGTGCGCGCCGCCAGGTGGTCGCGACTGGGCCGGCCCTCCACCAGGTAGGCCGCCAGCGTGAAGGGCGCCCCGCCGAAGGCGAGCACCGGCGTCCACCCCGCCGAGCCGGCGCTGTGCTCCAGCCCGGCGCGCGCCCGCTCACTGAGCCCCTCGCGCACGCCCGGCGCCTGCGGACTTCCCAGCTCGACGACGACGCGCCGCACCGCCTCCTCGATCGCCCCGACCCCCTCGGCGCCGGGGCCGTCACCGAAGCGGCGGGCGACCAGCTCACTGACCTCGCGGCCGCTGCGCACCGGGGCGTCGAGAACCGGCCCGACACCCTCCTCGATCCGCACCCCGACGCCCGCCAGGCGCAGCGGCACCATGATGTCGGAGAAGAAGACGGCGGCGTCGACGCCGTGGCGCCGCACCGGCTGCAGCGTCACCTCCGCTGCCAGCGCAGGATCCAGGCAGGCCTCCAGCATCGGGACGCCGGCGCGCGCCCGCAGCGCCCGGTACTCCGGCAGCGACCGTCCCGCCTGACGCATGAACCACACGGGCGTTCGCACGGGTCTCCGCCCCGCCAGCGCCTCCAGGAGCGCGGGCCCCGCCGCCGGCCCGGGCGTCACCCCGTCGGCTCCCGCACCGGCCCCGCCGCCGGCCCGGTCGCGGCCCTGCGCCGCCCGCTCGGGCCCCATTGAATCATTGTGTGAACTGCCGGTGACGAAATCGCCGTTATCGGGCGAAGAATGCTGACGCCGCGTGCTTTCCCTGCGATAAGGGAACTGAATGCGAGACATATGCGGTTGCCTCCTGTAAGCAGTGGTCAGAGGGGGTTTATTTCGCGTGATAATGCGGTGTTTCAGGCATTGATCAGGTGCTGACGGGGTGTCAGGAATGTGGTGGTGACACATTGTCATGATGTCGGGTGTGCGTCGCCACACCGCTATTGTGCCCGATTGTGCCCGCACCCCTCGGTGATGTTTCAATAGCCCACGTTGTGACTACTCATCTTCTCTCCGCCGATCACCGCCTGCCGGGCCTTGACGTCGTCGCTCGGCTCGGCGCGGTCGCCCCAGGGCTGGGGCCGGACCTCCTGGAGGCGGTCCCCGCGCTGCGCGGGGTCCTGGTCCTGTCCACCTGCAACCGCCTGGCCCTCCTCATCGACGCCGACTCCTGGGCCGACACCGGCTGCCCGGCGGCCCTGCACCCGGATCTTCCTCCGGCGGACGCGAGCCGGCCCGCGGCCTCGGACCTGGCCGAGACCATCACCGCCTTCCTGGCCGAGCGCGCCGGGCTCCCCCCGAGCCGCCTCCTGCTGACCCACCTGGTTGGGGCGAGCGCCCGCCGGGAGATGCTCGCCATCGCCGCGGGCCTGAGCTCGATGGTGGTCGGTGAGGCCCAGATCGTTGGCCAGGTCCGCCGCGCCGCCGAGACCGCCGCCGCCGAGGGCACGCTCAGCCCCGAGCTTGTGCGGGTCGTCGAGCGTGCCTCGGCCACCGCCCGCCGGGTGGCCCACGAGACCGAGCTGTCCGGTCAGGGGCGCAGCGTCGTCGCCGTCGGCGTGGATCAGGCCGCCGGTCACCTGCCGCCGCTGGAGGACTGCCGCGCCCTCATCGTCGGCACCGGCTCCTACGCCGGTGCCACCGTCGCCGACCTGCGCGCCCGGGGCCTGCGCGACATCGCCGTCTACTCCGCCTCCAACCGCGCCGAGGCCTTCGCCGCCGGCCACGGCCTGCGCGCCGTCCCCACCGGTGCCCTGAGCCAGGCCATGAGCCGCGCCGACCTCGTGGTCACCTGCCGCGGCACCGGCGGGCCGATCCTCACCACCGACGTCGTCGCCCCCGTCGCCGCCGACCGCCTCGGCTCGGCCGGGGGGAGCGGCCGCCCGCTCGTCATCCTCGACCTGGCCCTGATCCGCGACGTCGACGAGGCCGTCGGTGCCCTGCCCGGCGTCGTCCACCTCGACCTGGCCCGCGTGCGCGACGCCGTCCCCGAGGCCGCGGCCCAGCAGGTGACCGCCGCCCGCGCCATCGTCGAGGCCGAGGCCGCCGACTTCGAGCGGACCCTGGCCGGCCGGGCCATGGACCCCCTCATCACCGCCCTGCGCGCCCAGGTGGGCCGCGTCGTCGCCGAGGAGGCCGCCCGCCTGCGCCCCCAGGCCGCCAGCCGGCTCGCCCTGGCCGTCCCCGCCGTCGACGGGCGCGCCGGAACCGGCGTGAACGGGGTCAACAGCGCCGACGCCGCCGCGGGGGCCTGCCCCCATCGTCACCTCGCTGCCGAGCCCGGCTTCGAGACCGCCGGCCAGACCGACGGCGAGCCGATGGTGTCCCTGGCGCAGGCCGAGCGGGCCCTGCACCACCTGGCCGCCCGCCTCCTCCACCAGCCCACCGTCATGGCCCGCCGCGCAGGCCAGGAGGGCCACGAGGAGGCCTACCGGCAGGCCCTCGAGCTCGTCTGGGGCCTGGAGAGCGCTGGAGAGAACCATGACTGACATCACCGCGCCCGTTTCCGGGCCCACCCAGGAGGCTCCCGCCCGTCCGGACGGCGGCCCGACGGCTCACCCGGGCACCGGTCTCGCCGGAGCCCCGGACAGCCTCCCGGCCGCCGACCCGCTGGCCCCCTACGACGCCGTCCTCCTGCTGTCCTACGGCGGGCCCCGCCGCCCCGAGGACGTCCTGCCCTTCATGCGCAACGCCACCGCCGGCCGCGGCGTGCCCGACTCGCGCCTCCTGGAGGTCTCCGGCCACTACCAGGGCTTCGGCGGCGCCTCCCCGATCAACGCGCGCAACGCCGAGCTGCGCGACGCCCTCCAGGCCCGCCTGGCCCAGCGCGGCTCAACGCTGCCGATCGTCGTCGGCAACCGCAACTGGCACCCCTTCGTCAGCCAGGCCCTGCGCGAGCTGGCCGACGCCGGGGCCCGGCGCGTCCTGGCCCTTCCCACCGCGGCCTTCGGCTCCTACTCCGGGTGCCGCCAGTACCGCGAGGACCTGGCCGGCGCCGTCGCCCTGCTCGCCGACGGCGCGGACGGCTCCACCGGTGACGGGTTCGAGGCCGACGCCGCCGCCCGGGTCGGTGGGGACGGGGGCGGCCCCGTGGAGCTCACCATGGACAAGACGCGCCCCTACTACAACACCCCCGGCCTGCTGCGGGCCAATGTCGACGCCATCGTCGAGGCCTACGGGGCTCTGGCCGAGCAGGGGGTGGCGGCCGCGGACGCGCGCCTCGTGCTCGTCACCCACTCCATCCCCCTGGGCATGGAGGCCGGCTCCGCCCCGGGGGAGGGCCCCGAGAGCGCCCACGGCGCACCCGGCACCTCCGGGACAGCCGGCACCTCCGACGTCGACGGATCGAGAGGAACCGGGCGGCGGGAGCCGGGTGTGGCCGCCGACCTGTCCACGGAGGTCTCCTACGTCGCCCAGCACGAGGCGCTGGCCGCCGTCCTCGTGCCCGAGGTCGCCCGCCGCCTCGGCCTGGAGACGGTGGAGGCCGACCTCGTCTACTGCTCGCGCTCCGGCCCGCCGCAGGCCCGCTGGCTCGAACCGGATGTCAACGACCACCTCGAGGCCCTGGCCGCCGGGCACCTGACTGACGCCGGCCCCGCGGGCAGGCCCGGGGGCGTCGTCGTGGCCCCCTTCGGCTTCATCTCCGACCACATGGAGGTCGTCTTCGACCTCGACACCGAGGCCGCCCAGACCGCCCGCGACCTGGGGATGCCGTATGTGCGTGCCGCCACCGTCGGCACCCATCCGGCCTTCGTCGACTCCCTCGTCGACATCCTCTTCGAGCGCGCCGCCGCCGCCCGCGGTGAGGACGTCCGGCCCGACTCGACCACCGGCGTCGGCCCCTTCCACACGGTGTGCCCGGACTCGTGCTGCCGCCCCGGGACCCGCCACCCCGGCCGGCCCAACCAGCCCAGCCAGCACGGCCGCCACGGGACCGACGGCGCCGGCCTCCGATAGCCCCAATCCCAGTAGCTCCACAGGAACTAGGAGAAGAAATGAGCACCGACACCCGCAGCCAGCACGGACACCCCGGTGGTCACCCCGGTGAGGGCGGCCTGCACCGCTTCGAGGACGAGGAGCGCCGCCCCCACCGCGACCCGCGCGACGCCACCGACGTCGACCTGGAGGCCATCAACAACCAGTACCACTACACCCTTTACTCCGTCTTCCGCCTGACCCGCCCGCTGCCCGCCTCCCAGCCCGAGCGCGAGCACCTCCTGGGGGAGAGCGCCAACTTCGTCGAGGCCGGCGGCGTGACGACGCGCGGCTGGTACGACATCGGGGGCCTGCGCGCCGACGCGGACCTGCTCGTGTGGTGGCTCGACGACGACCCCGAGGTCCTTCAGGACGCCTACCACCGTCTGCGCGGCAGTGCGCTGGGCCGCTACCTGGAGCCGGTGTGGTCCTGCATGGGGCTGCACACGCCCGCCGAGTTCAACCCCCGCCACGTGCCGGCCTGCCTGGCCGGGGTGGCGCCGCGCGACTGGGTCATGGTCTACCCCTTCGTGCGCTCCTACGAGTGGTACCTGCTCGAGCCCGAGGAGCGCTCGCGCATGATGGCCCAGCACGGGCGCCACGGCTTCTCCAAGTACCCCGACGTCAAGGGCTCGACCCTGTCCACCTTCGGCCTGAGCGACTACGAGTGGATCCTCGGCTTCGAGGCCGACAGCCTCGACCGGCTCGAGGGGGTTCTGCACCACCAGCGCTACACGGAGGCGCGCATGCACGTGCGCGTGGACACGCCCTTCTACACCGGGCGCCGCGTCAGCCCGCAGGAGTGGGCCCAGCGCCAGCCCTGGGCCTGAGCTGGCCGGGGACAATCGACGCCGTCGGGGACACTCCACTCCAGACGGGGGCATCCTGCGCGTTGGGGGACAGCATTCCTGTCCCCCAACGCGCAAACAGTCCCCGTCGGTGCGAAATGTCCCCGGCCATGAGGGTGGGCGGCACGCAACCTGACCAACCTGGTTGACCAGGTCGCCTTCCCCTGGGACCATCAATGCATGAAGACGGTGAAGGTTCAGGAGGCGAAGACGCATCTGTCGGCGCTGTTGGTGGAGGTCGAGCAGGGGGCGACCATCAACATCGCCCGAGGGCGTCAGACGGTGGCGCGCTTAGTTCCGGCCGGGGGCGAGCGGGAGCTGGGCTTCGGTGGATACCAGCTGCCGGACACGTTCTTCGACGAGCTGCCGGAGGAGGAGCTGAGCGCCTGGGAGGGCGCATGAAGGGCTACCTGCTCGATACGCACGTGCTCATGTGGGCGATCAATGAGCCCTCGCGTCTGGGCGGGAGGGCTGTCGAGGTGCTGCGAGACCGAGGGAATCTCGTGGTGGTCTCCGCCGCCAGTGCATGGGAGCTGCATACCAAGAACCGCATTGGGAAACTGCCTGGAGCGGGGCCGTGGCTGGATGCTCTCGAGGGGCACGTGCGACGGCTCGGAGCGGAGTTCTTGCCCATCGAGTGGTCGCACGCGCGCTTGAGCGGGCAGCTTGAGTGGTCGCATCGCGATCCCTTTGATCGGATGCTGGCGGCGCAAGCGATGTACGAGTCGCTTGCGCTGGTGACGCGCGATCGGGCCTTCGAGGAACTGTCCGGTGTGACGATCCTGTGGTGAGTGGTCGTTGCCCAGATGTACTTCCCCGTGAGGTTGTGAACGCGGCTGGCGGGGGCCGCCCAGGGCGGGGAGACCTCGGTCGGCTCGCCTCCTCACAGGGGCCTTCGACGCCGTCGGGGACATTTCACCGCGGCTGGGGGCACTCCGTTCCAGGCGGGGGCTGTTTGCGCGTCGGGGGACAGAAATCCTGTCCCCCAGCGTGCAGGATGTCCCTGTCGATGACGAGCCCCTGATATCGGCCATCATCCTGGAGGGCCTGACCGGCAAGTCCGCACAGCAGACCTGGTTCCTCCTTCTAAGGACTGTTGGCATCACGTGCCCTCGCCAGAACAGGGGCGTAGCAATGAGGGCGACGAAGGTCGAGACATGTTCGTGACCTTCGCGGTAGTGTCGACGGGTTGGTTTCCGCCGGGTTGATTCCGGCCGACAGTCAGGAGCCCCCGTGGCACATGCCGAGAACCGCCCCGTGAGTCGAGCCGGGGACCGCCGTCGAGCAGCCGCACTGGGCTGCCTGCTGCTCGCCGGCTCACTGGCCCTGACCGGTTGCTCCTCCCAGGACTCCAAGCCCGACGCCAAGGCACCCGCCAGCGGAGCCGGGTCCACGGGGCGGCCGACGTCGGCCCCCTCGGCTGCCGCCACGGCGTCGGGCACGGCCGGCACCGTCACGGCGGCCTCCCTGTCCGACCCCCAGCTCGGGTACACCGTCACCGCGATCCCCGCCGGCCTCGACGTCAAACGGGTCGCGATCCTCCAGGACTTCGTGGCCTACGACCAGATGTCCTGGAAGCTGTGGGTCGGCGGCGGGCAGGACACCAGCAAGGTCCCCACCGTCACCACCGGCAACCTCCAGCAGCAGCTCCTCAACGACGCCACTACCTTGCAGAACACGGGGCAGAAGGCCAAGACCCCCGTCAAGGTCGCGATCTCCGAGGTCGCCATGAGCGCCGACGGCCAGAGCGCCACCGTCACCTACTGCGTGGACATGACGCAGGTGACCTACGTCGACACACAGGGCAAGGACGTCACCGAGGCCACCAACAAGGCGCGGATCCCTGCGAGGAACACCATGGTCCCCGGCAGCAACGGGCACTGGCTCGCCTCCGAGGAGGAGGAGACCGGAGAGCCGAACACCTGCTCGGTCGGCTGATATCTCCGGAGCCGTCGTGACATGATGGCTCTCACCTTTCTTCGGCACCTTCTCCCGGAACAGCCAGTGTCCTGCCGGGGAGGAAGGGAGTCGGAAGGAGGTGAGGGTCGTGTCCAAGCCGCAAGGCAGACGCAGGCACGTCTGCAAGGACAAGGAAACGGCCCGGAAGGTGAGCGAACTGTTAACCGCAATCGCTCGCCTGGTCCGGGCCGTCAGTGTCCTTGTGGATGCCCTCGGCAAGTGGTTCGGATGAGCCGCTTACCTAAGGGGAGCCGTCCGGTGACCGCCGGATGGCTCCCCGTCATTATGCCAGTCGGCTCGCGTTGGTGTCCACGTGCCATCTGCTGCTGTCATCGCACCCGTGGGCGGGGGGCGTTCGCTCTGTCGTTCATCTTGAGAGGTGCGTCCGGGCAGGTGAGCCTTGGTTTCAGGTGAGGCATGGCTTGCCTGTGAATCATAAGTAACACCCACAGGGGCTGGCGACGTAGTAAAGTAATGGCCATGAACGCAGACATCATGACCACGCCGTCCATCAACCTCTCCTTCACCGCCTCCGCCGCCCTGAGCGACAACCTCCAGCGCGTCCTGACCGACCTCATCGCCCTCGAGCTCGTCGGCAAGCAGATCCACTGGAACATCGTTGGCCCGAACTTCCGCGATGTCCACCTCAACCTCGACGAGGTCGTCGACATCGCCCGCGAGGGCTCCGACGAGGTCGCCGAGCGCATGCGCGCCATCAACGCCGTCCCCGACGGCCGCCCGGCCACCGTCTCCGCCGCCACCACCGTCCCGGCCGCCCCCGAGGGCGAGATCCTCACCGGTGAGGGCGTCGCCTACATCGTCTCCGCCATCGAGGCCGTCGTCGCCACCCTGCGCGGCGTGGACGAGGACGTCGACTCCGAGGACCCGACCTCCTCCGGCATCGTCGAGGATCTCATCGGCAAGCTCGAGCAGCAGGCTTGGTTCCTCTCCGCCGAGGTCCGCAAGCCCGTGCGCTGAGCCGACTGAGGAGCGGCGCAGCCGCAACCACAACCGATAACGGTGGGCGATCCCGAGCACTTCGGGGTCGCCCACCGTCGTTTATTCAGGCGTCGGCTCAGTTCATGCAGGCCCGGGCTGCGGAGATGAGAGCGGCCGAAAAGGAATGGGGGTCAATCCCCATGCAAAAACAGGTATTCGCTAGTGACGGGGCCGTATGCGGGCGGGTATGGTCAATTTGCCCACGAATATGTGGGGAATGGTCATCCTGGCTTGTGGAGGTAGCTCATGTTCCGCCGTCGTCGCTTATATCCGTGGGGCGGGCTGGTCCTGGTCGCCTCATGCGCGCTGGCGGGCTGCTCATCGAGCGGAGCCGCACCGGGCGGTGCCGTGCCGCCGTTGAGGACCGCGGGCGCAGAGGCCTCCGCCGCTGCCGGCGCCTCGGGCGGCGACGCCCCCGTGACGGAGAGGTCGCTGTCGGATCCGACGACGTCGTACACGGTGACCTCGATCCCGAAAGACCTGGATGCGGAGCAGTCCCAGGTGGTCAAGGCCTATGTCGACTACGACCGGGCGACCTGGGAGGCCTACCGGGACATGAAGGAGACGGCCAAGGTCGAGTCCGTCACCACCGGGGACCAGTACCAGGCCTTCAAGAAGGTCTACGACGAGCGGGCCGCCGCCGGGCAGCACGTCGAGGGGGAGGCCTCCGCCGCCATCACCTCGGCTCAGGTCAGTTCCGACCACATGTCATCGACCGTCGTTGCGTGCGCCGATGAGACGAAGGTCCGCCTGGTCTCTCAAGACGGGGTACAGGTCCCCTCCGACGACCTCGGCCACAAGATCACCCTCGCGGTGGGCCTGATCAGAAACGAACAGGGCTGGGTCGTCAACAACTCCTCAGTGGAAGGCGTGGATCAATGCTGAAGACAATGATGATAGGCATCGGCCTGGCGACGGCGACCTGCGCGGTGATCGCCCCTGTGGGTCTGCTCCCGTCATCCCCGGCTTTTGCGGAGGGAGGTGGCGTCTCGGGGCACTCCTCTCAGAATGCCGACGGCGGCGTCACTATCTCCGTGTCAGTGTCCTACAACTCCGCCACTTCCGGATCGAAGGGGGCCGGCGGGACAGCGACGTCCAACCGTCAGATCTCGGCGCGGGTACAACCTGTGTGTCGTTATCAAAAAGGAGAAAGTGGCGCCGAGGCGGCCGCTTCTATGAAAGCCCCCAAGAGGGACAGGTTCATGGATTCATTCGACTCCACCCACCCGAACTGGCGAGATCATGAGAATGATCGGGAGGGGCATTGGTATTATCCACTGTGTGTCCCTCCGGCTGACATGAGTACTGAGGAGTACGGCAGGTTATCTGAAGAGTTTCATGCGAAGAATGGCTTCGTATATGTTCCTGCCGGCGGTCAACCGCCTGCGCCGGTCATTGACGGGGGGACGTTGGCCAAGGCGGCCTGGAAGGCGGTGGAGATTCCACCTCCGTCAGTGGAGATGAATCCGCAGATGGGTGATGACGTGCAGACCCTGGTCGGCGTGGAGAACTGGGTGTGGGCGAGTGCGCAGACGCCTCAGTCGGTGACGGCAACGGCGACTGCCGGGCCGGTGACGGCAACCGTCACCGCAACATCCTCCGGCCTGACGCTGTCGGCTCCGGACAGCAAGGTCTCCTGCCGGGGATTCGGCACCCCGTGGCGGCCGGGGATGCCGGAGGGGAGCAGCTCGTGCACGATCACCTTCACACGCAGCTCGGCGCACTTGGGAGGGAGCACATCGATGAGAGCCGGGGTGTCCTACAGCGCCTCGTACACGGCCACCGACGGCGCCCGAGGGGGTCTGCCATCGGTGTCGACCTCCGGAAGCCTGTCGCTGAGGGTGGGGGAGGCGCAGAGCCTCAACACCGGCCCCCGGAACTGAGGGTCCCGCCGCGCCGCAAGCCGACGGAATGATCGGGCTGCGGGAGGAACGCCGTTCCTCCCGCAGCCCTTTGATGTTGACTGCCCCTCCTCACCTCCGCTGGGCGGCATATTCGTGTGGAAAGCGAACACGGTGGTCTGGGAACAGTCATGTTCCCAGACCACCGTGCGCTGTCGGGGCGGTATCCGCGAGACTCAGGCGATGGGGGAGACCGGGGCGAGGTGCTCCACGCTCTCCCCACCAGAGATGGCCAGGTTGTTGTGGTTCTGCGCCACGTCCGTGCCGGCCTTGGCGAGCGCGTCCTCCAAGGACTTCAGTGCCGGCTTGAAGCTCGTGCTCCACTGCTCGCGGAACTCAGTGGCGTTCGTGCTCTCCCACACCGCGCTATTCACTGACCCGTCAACCTGCGTCTGGATGGTGTTAGTGGTCTCCACGTTGTTCTTCAGGGTCCTGTACAGCTCGGCGAGGGTGTCGAGGTCTGCCTTAATTGCGGCCACGGTGATCTCCTTCTTCTGAATGGGGGTTGTCTCCGCACGGGTTTGCGGATTCAGGTCGCCCGTGGTGGTGCGCCTGCCACTACTTTCTGCGATGGGGGAAGGGGCAGTCAAGAGGAAAACCGTCCTTTATTTCAATGTGGGGATGGATCCCCATCTACGTTTCAACGTGGGGATCCATCCCCATCCTTGTTTTGTGTGGGGGTAGATCCCCATGGGCGAGATATTGGGGCCTGCCTACGATGTGTCTATCCGATTCAACAGGCGTGCTCTTGATGCGTCCCAATGAATCTCCAATGCACATTCTTGATTCGCGTGAGGTATTCCCTGATGGCATCCCGTTTGTCTGGACGCGCGTCCGAGCGTCACGATCGTCATTCCGGCAAGGAGAGGCGTGTCCGCCCCCGTGAGGGCGTGGACAGTGCGCGCCTGCCGTCGGCACCGCGTGAGCGGCGTCCCCTGCTGGCCGCGCTCGCCGTGCTGCTGATCGTCGGGGGCGCCCTGCTCGCGGGCCTGCTGGCGGTCCAGATGGACAAGCGGGTCCAGATGCTCGCCGCGGCCGACACGATCCAGGCCGGCCAGACCATCGCCAAGGAGAACCTGGTCTCCGCCTCGGTCTCCTCGGACCTGAGGACCCTCATCCCCGCGGACCAGATCGATCAGGTCATCGGGCGCACGGCACGGGTCGAGGTCGCCAAGGGCCAGCTCCTGGACGCCTCCCAGATCGCCACGGCCCCCGTCCCCGGCGGGGATCAGCAGGTCGTCGGCGTCTCAGTCGCCTCCGGCCGCTTCCCCGCAGGGGGCCTGGGCGCCGGGGACATGGTCGACGTCGTGGACGTCGGCAACCAGTCGGTCTCCATCGAGGGCGCGCAGGTCCTCAAGGCCACCCCCTCCTCCGGCACGCAGGACGACTGGACCTCCGGCGCCGTCATCTCTCTCGTCGTCAAGCGCAGTGACGCCGCCAAGCTCGCCAGCGCCTCGGCCAACGGGACCATCGCCGTCGTCCAGACCGCGACCAACCAGCCGATCAAGGAGAGCTGATGCTCATCTCGATCGCCTCCGCCAAAGGCTCCCCGGGAGCCTCGACGAGCGCTCATGTGCTCGCCGCGGTCTGGCCGCGACCTGTTGTCCTGGCTGAGCTCGACCCGGTCGGCTCCGACCTGGTCTACCGCACCCACTCCCGTGAGGGGATCCCCCTGGACAGTGACCGGGGCGTCGTCTCCCTGGCCGCCGCGACCCGCCGCGACCCGGCCGCACCCCTGCGGGACCATCTCACCGTCATCGAGGGCGACCTGCCGGTCCTCGTGGGCCTGTCGCGCCCCGACCAGGCGACGGCCATCGGGGCGGGCTGGGCGGGACTGGCCGCCAGTCTTCGTCAGGGCGGGGACGTCATCGCCGACGTCGGGCGCCTGTCTCCCGGTTCTCCGAGCCTGGGCGTGGCCATGGCCTCCGATATCGCGCTGGTCGTCGTGCGTCCCGGCGTGGAGAACTACGGCCACCTGCGCGAGCGCCTGTCCTGGATCGCCGCCGAGACCTCCCGCCGCTCCGAGCAGGTCCGCCTCGGAGTCCTGCTCATCGCCCCCTGGAAGGCGCGCCACGAGGGCGGTGACCTGACCCGGCTGCTGCGAGGCAGCGGCCTGGAGATCCCCGTCGTCGGCGCCCTGGCCTTCGACCAGAACGCCGCCGACTCCCTGGCGGGCCGCCGCGCCCGGCCTCTGGGGCAGACCCTCCTGGTGCGCTCGGCCCGGACCGTGGCCACCGCCCTGGCCGGTGTGGGCGTCAACGGAGGTGCCTCATGAGCGTCGATCAGGGACTCGTCCGCGACATGCGTGAGGAGGTCGCCGACCTCCTGGCCCAGCAGCGCCGCGATGACGCCACCTCCGGCATCCCCCCGATGTCCGCCGAGGACGAGCGCCAGTTCGCCCGCGCCCTCATCGGGCGGGTGCTCGAGCAGCACGCCCGCACCGAGATCGCCGCCGGCCGCAGCCCGCTCAACGCCCAGGAAGAGGAAGAGATCTCCCAGGGCATCCACGCGGCGCTCTTCGGTGTCGGCCGCCTCCAGCCCCTGCTGGATGACAAGGACGTCGAGAACGTCGACATCAACGGCTACGACAACGTCTTCATCCAATACGCCGACGGCCGTGAGGAGCGCGGCGCCCCGGTGGCCGAGTCCGACGAGGAGCTCATCGAGCTCGTTCAGGTCCTCGGCTCCTACTCCGGTCTGGCCTCGCGCCCCTTCGACTCGGCCAACCCCCAGCTGGACCTGCGCCTGCCGGACGGCTCGCGCCTGTCCGCCGTCATGGAGGTCTGCTCGCGCCCCTCGATCTCGGTGCGCCGAGCCCGCCTGGACCGGGTGGGCCTTGATGACCTGGTCCGGCTCGGCTCCCTGACCCCGCGGCTGGCCGCCTTCTGCTCGGCGGCCGTGCGGGCCCGCAAGAACATCATGATCGCCGGCGCCACGAACGCCGGGAAGACCACCTTCCTGCGCGCCCTGGCCAACGAGATCCCGCCCGAGGAGCGCCTCATCACCGTTGAGCGCGCCCTGGAGCTGGGGCTGGGCGAGTTCGCCGACCTGCACCCCAACGTCGTCGCCTTCGAGGAGCGCCTGCCCAACTCCGAGGGCTCCGGCGCGATCTCCATGGCGGACCTGGTGCGGCGCTCGCTGCGCATGAACCCCTCGCGGGTCATCGTCGGTGAGGTCCTGGGCGACGAGATCGTCACCATGCTCAACGCCATGAGCCAGGGCAACGACGGCTCACTGTCCACCATCCACGCGAACTCCTCCTCCGAGGTGTTCAACCGCATCGCCACCTACGCCATCCAGTCCGCCGAGCACCTGCCCCAGGACGCCACCAACCTCCTGATCGCCGGGGCCGTCGACTTCGTCATCTTCCTGACCCGGGAGAACCGCTTCTCCCAGGGCGGCAGGCTGCGCCGCTACGTCGCCTCCGTGCGCGAGGTCAACGGCGTCGACGGGCGGGTCCTGTCCAGTGAGGTCTTCGCCGACGACGGGAGTGGGACCGCCCAGCCGGCCGCACCGATCGGCTGCGTCAACGACCTCATGGCGGCCGGCTACGACCCCGCCGCCGCCTACCGGGGAGGTTACGCGTGAACCAGGCCACCGCCACCGTCGCCATCCTCGCCGGTGCCCTCGTCGGGGCAGGGCTCTTCCTCCTGGTCGGCTTCCTCATGGGGGTCGACATGATTCCCCAGCGCCCCGGCCCCTCCCGTGCCCTGCGCGAGCGCCTCAAGGGGTTCTCCGGCCGGATCGTCGCCGGCCTCGCCGTCGGGCTGGCCCTGCTGGTCGCCACCCGATGGGTCGTCATGGCCGTCGCCGCCGGCGCGCTCGTCGTCGTCTGGCCGATGCTCTTCGGCGGGACCAAGCAGGAGAAGCTCGCCGCCGCCAAGATCGAGGCCCTGGCCACCTGGGCCGAGTCCCTGCGCGACACCATCGCCGGCGCCGTGGGCCTGGAGCAGGCCATCCCCGCCACCGTCTACGCCTCCGCCCCGGTGATCCGCGAGGACCTGGCCCTCCTGGCCGACCGCATGCGCGTGCGCGTCCCCCTGCCGACGGCGCTGCGCCAGTTCGCCGACAGCCTGGACGACCCCACGGCGGACCTCATTGTCTGCGCCCTCATCATGAACGCCCGCCTGCGCGGCCCCGGCCTGCGCCAGCTGCTCGGCGCCCTGGCGGACACCGCCCGCTCCGAGCTCGACATGCGCCAGCGCGTCTCGGCCTCGCGCGCCGGCACCCGGCGCTCGGCCCAGATCGTCGTCGTCTTCTCCATCGTCATCATGCTGGGCCTGGCCGTCCTCAACCGCAGCTTCGTGGCCCCCTACTCCAGCGTGCGCGGACAGCTGGTCCTGGTCGTCGTCGTCGCCCTCTTCGCCGTGGGCATGCTCTGGATGCGGCGCCTGGCCGGCGTTCAGCTGCCGCGCCGCTTCCTGACCGTCACCGCCCCGGCCGGAGGTGAGAACGCATGATCACCTGGATCCTCATCGGCGGTGCGCTCAGTGGAGCCGGCGTCCTGCTCCTCGGACTCATCCTCGCCCCGCCCGCCACCCAGCCCGCCGCTGCCCTGGCCGAGCTGGACACCCGCCGCAACGAGGGGCGTATGCGTGAGGACGTGAGGCGCCTCAACCCCTCCGAGGCCACGATGCCCCCATGGGTGGACCTCTTCAGCCTCCGGGTCACCTCCCTGGCCCGACGCACCGGGGCCGACCTCACCTTCCTGACCACTGACCTGGCCGTCGTGGGGCGCTCCCTGGAGCGGCACCTGGCCATCTCCCTGTTCACCGGGCTGGGGGCCTTCATGGTCCCGATCATCGTCGTCGGCCTCATGCAGGTCATGGGGGCGCCCCTGGGGTGGTCGGTGCCCCTGCTGCTGAGCCTCGCCCTGGGGGTCGCCGGTCTGCTGGTGCCCACGGCCCGCCTGCGCCGACAGGCCCAGGATGCCCGACGGGACTTCCGCCACGTCGTCGGCTCCTACCTGGACCTCGTGGCCATGTCCCTGTCCGCGGGGCGCGGCGTCCCCGAGGCCCTCGACGCCGCCTCCAGCCTCTCCGAGGACCCCGCCATGCTCCGCATCCGCAACGCCCTCGACGCCGCCCGGCTGCGCGGGGACACGCCCTGGGAGGCCCTGGGCCGGCTGGGCACCCAGCTGCGCATCGACGAGCTGCGAGACCTGTCCGCCGCCCTGGCCCTCGTGGCCGAGGACGGCGCCAAGATCCGCGAGTCCCTGGGCGCCCGGGCCTCCAGCATGCGCCGCCGCGACCTGTCCGACGCCGAGGGCAAGGCCGGAGAGAACTCCGAGTCCATGCTCGTAGCCCAGCTCATCGTCGCCATGGGATTCATCGTCTTCCTCGTCTACCCCGCCCTGACCGGAATCATGGGCTCGCTCTAGGGCCCGCAGTCATTCGTATTCGTTCGGATCTCTAGAAAGAAGGAACACCATGCTGTCTCTCCTCATCACCCTTCACACACTCGCCGCCGACGTGCGCGACAAGGTGGGGCGTCGTCTCCTGGACGAGGAGAAGGGGGCCTCGACCGTCGAGTGGGTCATCATCACCGGCTTCCTCATCGTCCTGGCCGCGCTCGTGGGCCGCGCCATCTACGGCCTGGTCTCCAACGCCTCCAACGGCCTTCAAGTCCCCCAGATCGGCGGCAACTGACCACCTGGGGTCGGTTCCTCATGAGGAATTGGAGAGAACGCGTCATGGGCCGCTTGAGTCAGGAGACGGGCGCCTCCAGCGTCGAGCTGATCATCTTCTTCCCGCTGCTTCTGCTGATCGTGCTGATCACGGTGCAGGTGGCGCTGGTCTGGTACGGCAACGAGGTCGCCATCGCCACTGCCCGCGAGGTGGCGCGCGAGGCGCGCGTGAACCCCGAGGCGGGCGAGCGCACCTCGGCGGCCAAGGCCAACGGCGTCGCCTACGCCCGCCGCGTCGGCGGCCGCGCGCTCACCGACATCGCGATCGACGTCTCCACCACGGGGGACGAGGTCACGGTGCGCGTCTCAGGGAAGGCCATCGACGTCGTCGCCGGACTGTCACCACGGGTGAAGGCCTCGGTGACCTCGCAGCGGGAGACCTTCCGGAGCGACCGATGAAACACATCAGAAAGAAGCAGATCCGGCGTCGCGCCATCGTGGCCGCCGGCTCGGAGAGGGGAACCATGTCCATTGAGGCAGTCGTCCTCGTCCCAGTGCTGCTGCTCATCACCATGGTGGCCGTCGCCGGGGGACGCATCGTCTCCGCCCAGGGGATGGTCGAGGCCGCGTCGCGTGACGCCGCCCGAGCCGCCTCCATGGAGCGCTCCGTCAGCGCCGCCAGCGCAGCCGCCAACCGGAGCCTGGCCCAGGCGGACACGTCCCGCGCCAGCTGCTCGGCCGGCGTCGACGTCGGAGGCTTCCGCCGGGGCGGGGCCGTGAGGGTCTCGGTCAGCTGCCGCGTCAGGCTCTCCGACCTGGGACTGGTCTTCCTGCCCGGAGCCACCGTGGTCAGGGCCGAGTCGAGCGCTCCGGTGGACCAGTGGAGGGGGACACGATGAACGGGATCCGGATTGCCAAGGAGCTGCGTCGGCACCCGGAGCGGGGATCGGTGTCCGTCTATGTCGTCATCATCGCCGCGTCCCTCATGCTGATGGCCGGACTGTGCGTCGAGGGCGGGCGCGTTCTCAACGCACGCTCCACGATGGCGGACCAGGCCGAGCAGGCGGCCCGGGTCGGAGTCCAGCAGCTGAGCATGGAGAAGCTGCGTGGCTCCGGAGTGGCCGCGACGGACCCGTCGGCCGCCTCGTCGGCGGCACGCAGCTACCTGGCCCGCACCGGCGACGCCCAGACCTCGACGGTCAGGGCCTCCTCCGACCGGGTCTCAGTCACGGTCGAACGCGACGTCCCCACCACGATGCTGCGGCTGGTCGGTATCCCCTCCATCCACGTCTCCGTGACCGGGGAGGCCCGCAACGACTTCGGCCCCAAGGAGCAGCCCAGGCCCGGCCTGCCGAAGACCGGCGACGACGGCGGCCCCAAGGAGCGGCCCAAGCCACAACGTCCCAAGCCGCAACAGCCCAAGCCACAACAGCCCAAGCCGCAACGGCCCAAGCCCGCCCCGCCCAAGGTCGACGACGGCGGCCCCAAGGAGCAGCCCAAGCCCGAACCGCCCCAGGGGGGCGACGAGGAAAGCCCCAAGGAAAGACAGAAACCCGGACTGCCGAAGGCGGGCAACGCCATCGGCCTGGAGTGGAGGCAGTAGCCATGACCACCGCATCGAGACGGCGCCGTGCCCAGGCCGCCGGCCCCCAGCGGTTCAGGGCGCCCGCGCGCAGCACCCGGCCGCCGGTGTGGCGCTCCGTGGTCGCTGGCCTTACGCTCGCCGCCATCATCATCGGCCTGCCCGCCGTTCTGCTGACCACCGTCGGGCCCCCGCCGCTGCCGACCGGCGTGGACATGAGCGCCCTGCTCGTTCAGACCGTGTCCCTCGACGTCGTCGTGGGCGTCCTCATCTGGGTACTCGCTCTGGCCTGGCTGCAGTTCACGGTGTGCACCCTGGTGGAGCTCGTCTCCGCTCTCAAGGGCCACGGCGTGCCCGGGCACGTCCCGCTCTCGGGCGGCGTGCAGTCCCTGGTGCGCCGACTCGTGGCCTCCGTCCTGCTCCTGGGGGCCGTCAGCGGCCCGGTTGCCGCGGCCGCCGCCCCCCTCACTGAGGAGCCGGCCCCGGCGGTCTCGGTGAGTCAGGGGGTCGTCTCGGAGCAGCCCGCCGACGACGCCTCCTGGGCTGATGGCGAGGCTGCGGCCTCGCAGGGCGACGAGCACGGCCAGCAGTACATGCGCTACGTGGTGGACGGGGTTGAGATCGACCCGGAGATCGGCTCCCAGCTCGTGGGAAAGCGCGTCTACATCGTCAAGCCGCCCGAGGGCCGCTATCACGACAACCTGTGGGACATCGCCGAGCGCAACCTGGGTGACGGGCGCGCCTACGCCCAGATCTACGACCTCAACGCCGGCCGCGTGCAGCCCGACGGCGACAGCCTGGAACTGGCCCGGCTCATCCAGCCCGGCTGGCTCATGGTCATGCCCGAGGAGGCCGCTTCCGTGGCCCGGGTCGAGGCCATCCCCACCGATCCGGCGCCGCCTGCTCCGGCACCGCAGACTCCGACGCCGCAGCAGGACGGCGCCCACCTGCCGGTCGGGCTCGGCCACGAGCTGCGCGATGTCACCCCCGTCCAGCTGCCGGCGATCGGCTCGCTGCTGGCCGCCTCCCTGGTCTCGGTGCTCGTCGCCAGGCGTCGTCGGCTGATGGATGCCTTCAACGAGGACTCCGCCGAGCTCGAGCGTCTCCTGCGGGTCGGGGCCGACGAGAGCCGGTCACGGCGGCTGAGCGCGGTCCTGCGCTCCCTCGACGACCTGCCCGGCAGCCCCCGCCCCTACGCCGTCGCCATCGACGACGACGCCTGCTACCTGCGCCTGGCGCGTCCCCTGACCGACGCCCCCGCCCCCTGGCGGTCCCAGGACGAGGGGATGATCTGGGCGCTGCCCGCGGGTCGCGAGCCGTCGCTGACCGAGCGGCCCTGCCCCCTGCCCGGACTGGTCACGGTGGGCCGCACGCCCACGGGTGCCGACATCCTCATCGACCTGGCCTTCGCCGACGGGGACGTGACGGTCACCGGGGACCCGGCCATGGCCGCCGAGGTCGTCTCCGCCTTCGCCCTGGAGCTGTGCACCAACCCCTGGTCGCGCGACGCCGTGGTCGTCGGGAGCGGCCTGTCCGCAGCCCTGCACCGGGTCGCGGGCGAGCGCATGCAGCCCCTGGACAGTCTCCTGGGACTCACCGCCCTGCCCGGTATCGGCGGGGTCCTGACCGGCCGGCGCCCCGAGACGCAGAAGACCTTCATGTTCGTCGGCGACGGGGCCACGCCCCCGTCCCTGCCGCCGGGACGCGACTACGCCCTGGTGCGCACCGGTGGCGACCGACCGGGGCGCTGGACGATCGAGATCGACGCCTCCGGCACCGCCCGGATCACCCCGCTGGGCATCATGGTGACGGCCTCGCGCGCCACCGAGGCGGAGGTCGCGGCCCTGGAGGGCCTGTTCGCCCCGGCCCAGGAGACCGGCGTCGACGACGGCCGCCCGCCGGTGCCCGACCCGCCCACGCCGCCCCTGGCCAACGCCGCCCTGCGCGCCGCCTCCGTGCGGATCCAGGTCCTGGGGACCACGCAGGTGGAGACGGCCGGCGCCGTGGAGGAGGCGCGCCGTTCCATCCTCACCGAGGCCGCGATCTGCGTGGCCCTCCACCCCGAGGGGATCCGCCCCTCCGTCCTGGGCGCCATGCTCTGGCCCCTGGGGGCCACCGCGGACGTGGTGGGGGCGACCGTGGAGCGGCTGCGCAGCTGGCTCGGCGAGGACCCCCAGGGGGCGCCCCACCTGCGGGAGGACGCCGAGGGCCGGCTGCTGCTGGGGCCCGGGGCCGTCCTGGACTGGGACGTGCTGCGCTCCCTGCTGGATGCGTCCCGCCGCTGCCCGCCCCAGCAGGAGGTCGAGCTGCTGACCGAGGCCCTGCGCCTGGTGCGAGGACCGATGGCCCTCGACGCCCCCGAGGGCCACTACTCCTGGCTGGCCCGGGTCCGCGCCGCACGGCAGCTCGAGGCCCTCGTCGTCGACGCCGCTCACCGCATGGTCGAGCTCATCGGGGATACCGATCCCGACGGCGCCGCCGCAGCGATCACCACGGGCCTGCGAGTGGTCGACCTCGACCAGGGGCTGTGGCGCGACCGCCTGCGCCTGGCCTCGCGCCGCGGCGCGGGCGAGCTGGAGCGGGAGATCCGCGTCCTGCTGGAGTCCGCCGGCGCCGATGACCTCCACCAGATCGACCCCGCCACCGCGGCGCTCGTCGAGGACCTCTCCCCGGGGCTCTCGGTGGGGCGCCTGCCCGCCTGAGGAGACCACCATGCAGCTGTTCATCAGTGTCCTGCGCCCCCTGGAGGAGGCCCACGAGGCCCGCGACCTCATCGTCGTCGTCCCGGAGGACGCCACGGTCGGCGACCTCGCCGCCGCCCTGGACCGCACGGTGCCCACCACCGCGCCGGGGCAGTCCCTGCGCCTGGTGGTCAACGCCGGGGAGCCGGTCAGCGCTGCGCCGTCGTCACTGTGGCACGGCTCGCGGCGCCTCGACCCGCGGGCGTCCCTGGGGTCGGGCTCCGTCCGCAACGGCATGCTGCTGGGGCTCGGCGCGGCCGTTCTTGACGACGTCGAACCGGTCGGGGTCGTCGAGGTGCGCGTCGTCGGCGGGCGCGGGGCCGGAGCGGTTCACCGCCTGAGCCTGGGCGATTACACCCTGGGCGGGCCCGAGCAGGACATCACCCTGGAGGGTGAGGCGGGTCGGGAGAAGGTCGCCGACCTGACGGTCTCCCACGGTGGACGGGTGATGCTGAGCCCGGCTCCGGGCGTGGCCGAGCGCACGGTGCCGCTTGCGCTGCCTCGCCGCCGGCCCCTGCCGGGGCCACTCGTGCTGGCGGCGAAGGAGGATGAGGCGCCCTCCGAGCGCCGTCGTCGCCGGAAGAAGCGGCGCGCCAAGCGCAAGCGCAAGAACAAGGGCGCGGAGCGGATTCTCAGCGGGCGCGAGGTCCTGGAACCCGACGGTGAGCGCCACTTCCTGGAGCTGGACCGACGCCCGCTTCAGGGGGCGACCCCCTGGCCGGAGAAGGCGGTCCTCACGGTGGGGGAGAGCCTGCTGGTGCTCGAGTACGTACCCGCCGTCGACGCCGTGACCTCCCCGACCCCGGGGGCGCCGACGATCAACTTCAACCGGCCCCCGCGCCTGGCCCGCCCGATCCGGGTCACCAAGTTCACGCTGCCGCGCGAGCCCTCGCAGGCGCGCAAGCCGCCCTTCCCGTTCGCCATGATGCTCTCCCCGCTGGTCATGGGGGGTGGGATGTACCTGGTCACCGGGCGCGTCTACTCCCTCATGTTCATGCTGTTCTCCCCGGTCATGATGATCGCCAACCTGATCCAGGGGCGCTCCACCAACCGGAAGCACTACCGGGAGGACCTGCGCAAGTACGAGGAGCAGCGCGACCAGACCGAGGACGCGGCCTTCAAGGCGCTGACCGAGGAGCGCGGGCTGCGGCGCACGGACGCCCCGGACCCGGCCGAGCTGCTGCTGCGCGCCACCGGGCCGCGGGCCCAGCTGTGGGAGCGGCGCCCCTCGGACCCGGACTGGCTGGATCTGCGGGTGGGGGTCGCGGACCTGCCCAGCGACGTCGAGGTCGACGACCCCGCCCGCGCCAAGCACGAGGAGCCGCTGCGCTGGACGGCCCCGGACGTTCCCGTGACCGTGCCCCTGGGTGGCATCAGCGTGGTCGGCGTGTGCGGGGAGCGGTGCCATGAGGTGGCGACCTGGCTGACTGCCCAGGCCGCGGTCCTGCACTCACCGGCCGAGCTGCAGATGGTGCTCCTGGTGGAGCCGGCGCGCGGCGAGCGGCCCGAGGATCGCTGGACCTGGGCGAGGTGGCTGCCCCACCTGCGCAACGCGGAGGGCATGGGGGCCCGGGCCCGGATCGGCGTCGACGACGAGACGGTGAGCCGGCGCATCAGCGAGCTGGCGGACCTGGTGCAGCGGCGCCTGGAGGCCTCCGACAGCCGCGGCCGCGGGAGCACCGACGGCGAGCAGATCCTGGTGGTGCTCGACGGCGGGCACGCCCTGCGGCTGCGCCCGGGCCTTATCTCGGTGCTGCGCCGCGGCCCCGAGGTGGGGGTGCGCCTGATCTGCATCGACCGGGAGCGCACGGCCCTGCCCGAGGAGTGCCGCGCCGTGGTGTCCACCGGGCCGGGTGCGCCGTCGGTCTCCCAGACGGATAAGGACGAGGTCGAGCGGGTCACCCTGGACCTGGTGCTGGAGGGCTGGTGCGAGCGGGTGGCCCGGGCTCTGGCGCCGGTACACGACGTCTCCGCCGCCGGGGCGGACTCCACGATCCCCACGGCCTCGCGGCTGCTGGACGTGCTGCCCCTGCCCGAACCTGGGGCCGACGCCGTCCTGGAGGTCTGGCAGCGGTGCAGCCGCACGACGAGGGCGGTCATCGGGGAGGACGCCGAGGGGCAGTTCTGGCTGGATGTGCGCGCCGACGGGCCGCACGCCCTGGTGGCCGGGACGACTGGTTCGGGTAAGTCCGAGCTGCTGCAGACCCTCATCGCCTCCCTGTGCATGGGCAACACGCCCGAGGCCATGACCTTCGTGCTCGTGGACTACAAGGGCGGGGCGGCCTTCAAGGACTGTGCGCGCCTGCCGCACACGGTGGGCATGGTGACGGACCTCGACGGGCACCTGACCTCCCGGGCCCTGGAGTCGCTGGGCGCCGAGCTGCGCCGTCGTGAGCACCAGTTGGCGGGGGCCGATGCGAAGGACATCGAGGACTATGTGGCCGCCATGGCCCCGGGGGATGAGCCGATGCCGCGGCTGATGATCGTCATCGATGAGTTCGCGGCGCTGGTCTCCGAGCTGCCGGACTTCGTGACGGGGCTGGTGGACATTGCCCGGCGCGGGCGCTCGCTGGGGGTGCACCTGGTGCTGGCCACGCAGCGGCCGGCGGGTGTGGTCTCGGCGGAGATCAAGTCGAACACGAACCTGCGTATCGCCCTGCGGGTCACCGATGAGAACGACTCCCAGGACGTCATCGAGGCCGCGGCCTCCGCCTTCATCCCGCCGTCGATCCCGGGGCGCGCCTACGCGCGGCTGGGGCATGCGAGCCTGCGCCAGTTCCAGTCCTCCCGGGTGGGGGGACGGCCGCGGGGGGCCCTGCCCCGGGCGGCGGTGCGGGCGGCGACGCTGAGCCTGGATGAGCTCTCCCGGGCCGAGGAGGCGCCCCCGGGGGTGGAGGAGGACGCCACGATCCCCACGGACCTGGCCACGCTCGTGGACGCCATGGGGGCCGCCTACCGGGCGATGGGCAAGGAGAAGCCGCACAGCCCGTGGCTGCCGCCGCTGCCCGAGCTGCTGACCCTGGACGCGGTGGAGCAGCGGATGGGGGAGCCCGGGGGAGGCGAGACCTGGGGAGGGGAGTCCGGAGGCGGGGAGCGCGCCGAGGGCTTCCTGCCGGCCCTGCCCCTGGGGCTGGAGGACCTGCCGGCTCAGCAGGAGCAGCGGCCTATGACCTGGGACTTCACGCGCGCCGGGCACCTGGGGATTGCCGGGGCACCCCGGACGGGGCGCTCCAGCGTGCTGAGAGGGATCGCGGTGGCGGTGGCCCGCTCGGCGTCGGCCGCGGAGGTCCACATGTACGGGATCGACGCTGGTAACGGGGCGCTGCTGCCGTGCCTGGCGCTGCCGCACGTGGGGGCGGTGGCGACCCGCGACCAGCCGGATCGGGTGCGGCGCGTTCTGACCCTGCTGGGACGGGAGGTGGCGCGACGTCAGCAGCTGCTGGCCACCGAGGGCTTCGCCTCACTGTCCGAGCAGCGGGCCAAGACGCCCGAACCGGGGCGGCTGCCCTACCTGGTGCTGCTGATCGACAGGTGGGACAACTTTGTGGCCACCTTCGAGAACGTCGACGGCGGGGCCATCATCGAGAGCATCGAGAGCCTCATGCGCGAGGGGGCCGCGGTGGGCCTGCGCGTGGTGGTGGCCGGGGACCGGACGGTGTTCCGCAGCCGGTTCGGGATGCTGCTGGAGGACCGGCTGCTGCTGCGGATGCCCTCCCCGGACGACTTCGACCTGGTGGGTATGCGGGCGCGCGAAGTGCCGCTGACCATGCCGCAGGGGCGGGCCTTCCGCAGCGGGCCCAAGCCTCGCGAGGTGCAGCTGGCGCTGCTGACGGACGACGTCGACGGCACCGCCCAGGTAGAGGCGATCCACGAGGCGGGCCGACTCAGCCGCGAGAAGTGGGGGGAGATTCCCCGGGAGTTCTCTGCCGGCCACGTGGACGAGCTGCCGGTCGCGATCTCTGCGGAGAAGGCCCTCGAGCTCGGGCCGCCTCTGGCGCCGGGGAGCATCGCCCTGGCCGTGGGCGGCGACGACCTGGGGCTCATCCCGGTGTCCATGGATGAGATCGGCAACGGGGTGCTGGTGGCCGGGCCTCGGCGCTCCGGGCGCTCGACGGCGCTCCTGTTCGGGGCCCAGCGGGCGCTGGACGGTGGAACTCGCGTGGTGCTGGTGCTGCCGCGCCGCTCGCCGCTGATCGCCCTGGACGGGCGCGACGGCGTTCTGGGACGCCTGGGCCTGGAGTCTAAGCCCGATGACCTCAGGGAGCTTTTGCGGCAGGAGCCTGAGAACACACTCATTGTTATTGACGATTTCGAGATGATGGGAGGCGATCATGCGCTCGGGCCCGTGATTGAAGAGCACTTGAGGACGTGCCGGGACGCGAATGGCGGTGTCCTGGTGGGGTGCGGGATCGATGAGATCTCAGGAATGTACCGGGGCGTGGTGGCCCAGGTGCGCAAGACCCGCACGGGTCTGGTCCTGGCGCCCAGGTCCTCCGAGGACGGGACGCATTTGTCAGCGAGGCTGCCGCGCTCCATCGGGGGCCCAGTCCCCAAGGGACGAGGCGTCATGGTGACAACCGCCGGCTGGTCCTGGGTGCAGGTTCCGAAGATCGACTGAGACATGACCAGTGGAAGAGAATTTCAAGGAGTTGATGAAGCCCGAGAAAGTGAATGGAATTTCTCAAATACGCAAGTGTCGACGATTCGCGACAACTTAGCTCTCGGTGCGGTACATGTGCGAGCATCAACTGCGAGATGATATCAAGGAAAGCGCGGGAATCGTTTCATAAGGAGTGAGATTATCTAATGGTGTTACCTAGCAAGTTGCCATCCGATCAGAATAATCAGCAGGAATTAGAAGTCCCTAATGCAAAAAAGGCCGCAATAGGCATAGTCCGCAATACGCTATCTAAGGCTACCCAGGAACTAGGGGCGGATTATGCGGAAACCGGGGCCTCGTCTCCGTCGGAAAGTCTTGTCAGCGGCCTTGGTGGGGATGGCAGTGTTTGGAAGTCGACGCTGGCTGATAAGATGCACGACGACATCGCAGGAATAGTCAAGCGCATTGCTGATCAGTTTTCCGCCGGAGAAGAGCGGGCAGCCTCACAATGGGGGGCTGAACCCGAGTATGTTAAATGGGATGACCCCAGAGCAAGATGGAGAATAGGATGACTTACGTTTCACTCAATCCTGAGGGTATGCAGAAAGTAATTACCGATCTGTCAGGTTATGCTGCGAAAACACGTGAACAACATAGTTCTGTAGCAAGCGCCAATGAGCGCAACGACTCCCCAGTTGAACTCTCTTCTTATTTGCAGGTCATTGCCGGCTCAGCGAGCGTTTTAGAAGACAAAGCCAAGGATCTTCAGGCACGCTTAGATTCCGCTAGGACGGCCAACGAATGCGGCCTGACGCCAGCGGGAGTGGACGGAATGATTTCATACTATATTCCGGATGGTGAGGTGGATACCAGTAAGAACGCTCTTGCGTTCAATCGTGTCGAGACCGTAAGAAGAGCTGAAGCGGATGCGGCTGCACTCTATCAGGCTAAACACTCACCTACAGGTCGATCCAGTGATGGGCGCTCATTCAGTCAGATCCTTGACGAAATGAAGGAAATGCGCGACGATCCTCTATACTCGTCGAGACTGATAATCAGTCTAGGGGAACAACTTCCTCTTGTTGAGGGTGATTACAATAAAGATGGTGCAAAGCGGTTTGTTGAAATCATGCAAGTTGCCAGGCAATCATGCACGGCTGAAACCTTAAGCTCGGGATTCGAGAACTTATCGCATATTCTCGCTGCAGCGTCTCGAAGTGACGTCAGTGGTAAACGAGTTATAAGTGGCACTGAGCTAGCAGACAAAATTTATCAGGCTGGCAGTTCTAACTATGAGAGCAGGTTAACGTTAAATGCCGCCATCTCCGAATTTTCGAACTCCAATAAGATTGGTTACATTAGCCACAACCCAAATGAGCGTCTTGCTTTCTTTGGAACAGATTTTCTGGTCAACCTAGCGAAAGCCTACGAAAAGGATGATGCTAGCAAGTCGAAAGGGCGTTCGGAGGTAATTAATGGCAGCAAATATGATGCTGATGTTCTTGGTAGTGTTATCCTCTCAATGGGAGAGGATCCTCGTGCGGTACTGGAATACATGGCAGGGTCTGGAGAAGTGGACTCGAACGGAAACTGGATTCCAAGTGAAGAAGGTCAGAAACGGTGGGACATGCTGAAGCAAAGAGGCTGGGATACTACCAGGATTGAGTACTTCATATCAGCGGTGGGCGCAGCTTCTTCCTACCGAAATACGGCATATGAAGAGGGTTCTCCGCAGTACCTTAAGGATGCTGACGCGAGGGCGACATGGCTATCTTCACAGGGTATAAGATACATGAACGAGAAAGTTAAGAAGAGCGATATAACGAAAAAAATGAAAGAGGGTGCGGCGCTCATTGTGGCGAATTCCCCAGAGGAAGTCACTGCTGTGGCAAATGGGAAACAAATCGGTGAAGGAAGTTTGGGGCCTGTGCTGCAGAACGTCGATGACAGCCAACTTGCAAAACTGCTTTATAGAGTAATGGACGACGAGGACGCGGCCCGCACGATTAGTGTGGGAGTGGGTGCTTATCAACACTCTTTGATAGAGCAGAGAATGTCTCACGACGAAAAAAGGACGAGAGAGAATATTGGGTCGCAGTATAAAATCGCCGCCGCAACGGAAACTTTTCTACGTGAAATTTCTGATAAGAAGCTGGCCGACAATAATGCGCAGACCCAAGCAGACTATGAGAAGCGTAAAGAAGGTGTTGGGCGTGCGATTGACATATTTAGCGCGGCCACAGTGCTTGGAGCCGGTGCTCTGACGGCGGGATGTCCTCCTTTGGGAGCAGCTCTTGCGGTCGGTGGCACAGAATTAGGGGCAGCGGTTTTAGGTCCCGTTGCTGCCGACGCAATTACCGGAGAAAGGCCCGATCCTCCTACGACTGCGATTCCGGAGGGGGCTGCCAGTGGTTATGATACGCTCCGTATGCGGGCGTACTCAGATGCAGCAAAGTATAATCTTCTTGATGAGAGAAGTGTTAACATGGCTAAAGATAAAGGTGTGCTTTTTGACGGAGAGGGGAATCCTGTTGGAGCGCCTCTGCTTGTCGATGATAATGGTAACCCTGTGTCTGTTGACGAGAAAGGTAGTCCTGTGCCTTCTGTCGACAGGGAGGGTAAGCCTGTTCAGGTGCATATGAATGACAAGTTGAAAGAGTACGTGCAGAAAACTAATTCGTGGTCTGACAGTGTTAATGGGGCCGACAAGGGTGAAGTGGCGGATGCTACGGTCAAAGAAATTGATAATTCCGTCATGCGGGGATCCACGCAAGCGCGCGAGTGGGTTGAGGATAAGTTTGGAGACGGCTCAAGTTTGAGGGAGTGATACAAATTCGCGTTGTTTCGTGTTCTCAGTTGCCCAGGGCTCCTCCCCGGCAGCCGAGTGCTGCGTCGATGAGGATGTGGCGCTGGGTGTCGGGGCAGCCGGCGCGCACCCAGCGCAGGCAGGAGTCGTCGAGGAAGCCGAGGTAGCCCCACGGGGCGAAGTCGTCGCGGTGGCCCCGGCTGCCACCGATCACCTCGGCCAGGGCCGCCACCGCCGCCTCTCGCGCCTGCCGCCTCACCCGGGCCGCCTCATCGCCCGGGTCGTGCCCGGCCAACGCTTGGTAGGTCACCCAGCCGGGGGGGGGCGTTCAGCGATGAAGTCTAGGTAGGTCCGCACCCGGTCCCGGGCCGACGACCCCTCCGGCAGGGCGTCGTCGGCCCGCCGGGTGCGCTCGGTGAGTTCGTCAACCGTGCACAGGGGCAGTCCGGCGTTAGGTCAAGGCGGCGCCGCCGACAAGGTCGGTTCTCGACCGTGAGGTTCGACCACGGCCGTGGCGGGGCTGGATGTTAGTGGCGGGCCGTCTCGCCTGTGCATAGCAATCAACGCTGTGGCACTGGCAATGCGCCAGCCATCATCGCCCCCTGTGATGTGGGTGACCGGCGTCGCCGCTGCGGGGTGAGGTCTTGATGCCGAGACGGGGCCTCCCCTTCTGGCTGCCCGGCCTTATTTCCTCCAGTCGCCCAGGGCTCCTTCCAAGCAGCCCAGAGCTGCGTCAACCAGGCTGTGGCGCTGGTCGTCGGGGCAGCCTGCGTGCACCCAGCGCAGGCAGGCGTCGTCGAGGAAGCCCAGGTAGCCCCGCAGGGCGAAGTCGTCGCGGTGGCCCCGACTGCTGCCGACCACCTCGGCCAGGGCCGCCACCGCCGCCTCGCGCGCCTGCCGCCTCACCCGGGCCGCCTCGTCGCCCGGGTCATGCCCGGCCAGCGCCTGGTAGGTTACCCAGCCGGTCGAGCGCTCGGCGATGAAGTCCAGGTAAGTCAGCACCGAGGTCCGCACTCGGTCCCGGGCCGACGACCTCTCCGGCAGGGCGTCGTCGGCCCGCCGAGTGCGCTCAGCCAGGTCGTCAGCAGCGAGCCGGAGCACCTCGGCGTAAAGGCCGGCCTTGCCAGCGAAGTACTTGTGCACCAGCGCCTCGGAGGCCTGAGCCTCCGCCGCGACCTCGACCAGCGAGACCTCCTCATACGGGCGGCTTGCGAAAGCCCGCCTCGCCGCGGACAGGATCAGCTCGCGGCGCTCGGCAGGATCCATGCGTAGGCGGGGGCGCTTGTCAGTACGGGACGGCACCTTGACATGCTAACGGGCGCAGCGGCACCCTTGGAGACATGGTTAGTGAGTCACCTGGAATAAGCCGTCCCGCAACCCCCGCCTGGATCGACCACGCCATCTGGTGGCAGGTCTACCCCCTCGGCGCGACCGGCGCCCCCATCCGCCCCGAACCGGGTGCGCCCCTGACCGAGCCCGGCGCCCCCGCGCGCCTGGACCGCCTGGAGCCCTGGCTCGACTACGCCGTCGAGCTCGGCGCCAACGGCCTGTCGCTCGGCCCCATCTTCGCCTCATCCACCCACGGCTACGACACCACCGACCACCTGCGCATCGACCCCCGCCTGGGGGACGACGCCGCCTTCGACCGCCTCGCCGAGGCCTGCCGCACCCGGGGCCTGGCCCTCATGCTCGACGGCGTCCTCGGGCACGTCGGCACCGAGCACCCCCTCTTCCGGTCCGCCCGCGCCGGGGGAGAGGAGCGCGGCCTCTTCCGCTTCGACGACGCCGCCGGCGGGGAGGGTGCGGACGGCGACGGGCAGTCCGGCCCCGGCTACGCGACCTTCGAGGGGCACGAGTCGCTCGCCGCCCTCAACCACGACTCCGCCGAGGTGCGCGACCTGGCCGTGCGGGTGCTCACCCACTGGCTCGACCGCGGCGCGAGCGCCTGGCGCCTGGACGCCGCCTACGCCGTCGACCCCGCCTTCTGGGCGAGCGTCCTGCCCACCGTGCGCGAGCGCCACCCCGACGCCTGGTTCATGGGGGAGGTCATCCACGGCGACTACGCCGGCTTCGTGGAGGCCTCCACCGTGGACACCGTCACCCAGTACGAGCTGTGGAAGGCCACCTGGAGCTCCCTGGCCGACGTCAACTTCTACGAGCTCGACTGGTGCCTCAAGCGCCACAACGAGCTGCTGGACCGGTTCCTCCCGGCCACCTTCGTCGGCAACCACGACGTCACCCGCATCGCCAGCAAGGTTGGGGCCGGTGGGGCGGCGCTCGCCGTCGTCCTGCTCATGACCGTGGGCGGCGTGCCCAGCGTCTACTACGGGGACGAGCAGGCCTTCCGCGGGGTGAAGACCGAGACCCTCGGCGGCGACGACGAGGTCCGCCCTGCCCTGCCAGCCACGCCGTCCGGGCTCGCGCCGCAGGGCGCCTGGATGCTGCGGCTCCACCAGGACCTCATCGGCCTGCGACGCCGCCACCCCTGGCTCGTGCGCGCCCGCACCGAGGTCACCGAGCTGGACAACCCGCGACTGTCCTACGACGCCGTCGGTGAGCAGGGCCAGCGGCTGCACGTGAACCTGGCCCTCGAGCCGACGCCGCGGGCCGAGGTGCGCGCGCCGGGCGAGGCGCCGCTCGTCGTCGAGCCGCCCGCGGAGTGACTCCCCCCAGCCTCCGTCTCGCCTGTGCCGAGCCGGGCAGATTTCGCGTAGCCGGGCAGAAATTCCGTGGGGCTACGCGAAAAATGTCCGGCTCGGCGTCCGGGTATGCAGCACGTCGCCGGCCGGGGTTTGCGACGCTCGTCTAGACCGTGATGAGTGGGAGATCGGGGTGGACCGCACTCAGGTCTTCAGGGTCGGAGGTCACCACGGTATGCCCCTGCTCCTCCGCCAGCAGGGCGACATGAACATCAACGATGTCTCGATGTCCGCTGCGTCCGCAAAGCAGACCGACGGCTCGCGCCGTCATGTCGTCCAGCGGCGCCACGTGCACACTGGGGTCCGCCAGCAGCCGTGCGACGCGGGCCTGCCGCGGACCGCCCCGCCAGGCCTGCGCCACGACTCCAGCTGGCACGCTCAGGGGCAGTCCCGCCTCCAGTGCCCGGCGAAGGAGCGCGCGGATCCGCGAGTCCCCGCGCTCAAGTGCGAGTAGCGCACCGGTGTCGAGGGTCAGGCCCTTGACGCCCTTTCTGCCGGCGGCGGTCACGCCAGCCCCAGCGCCTTGTCAGCCCAGGCCAGGTCCGCATCGTCGACGGGGCCGAGCTCGCGATCAAGGTCATCCAGCAACTGGGCGAGGTCGTCCTCCCGCTGTACACGGGCGACCGCTGCGCTGATGAATCCCGATACCGACGCCGCCCTGCCCTGTGCGACCGCACGGCGAATCGAGACGACCTGCTCGTCCGGGAGGCTCACCGCGATCTTCTGAGTCATACCAGAATCATACCAAGGGTGGCGCAGACGCCCTGTGCCCAGGTGCGCGCGCCGGGCGAGGCGCCGCTCGTCGTCGAGCCTCCCGCGGAGTGACTCCGCCCGGTCTCCGTCTCCCCTGTGCCGAGCCGGGCAGATTTCGCGTAGCCGGGCAGAAACTCCGTGGGGCTACGCGAAAAATGCCCGGCTCGGCGTCAGGACGCCGGGTGGAAGCGTGCGCCCGACGTCGGGTCGGCCAGCCAGGCCAGGGCCGCCTCGATGCGTGCGGGGGTCGAGCTCAGCAGCGGCTCGGGCAGCGCGTCCGGCGCGAACCAGCCCACGTGCGTGGACTCGTCGTCGGCCACGTGGGCGCGATCCGCGCTTCCGGGCCTCGCCCGCCCCACGAAGTTGATGTCCATGAACACGCAGTTGTCCCCGTTGGGGAAGGCGAAGGGCTCGCCCGCGGTCACGCTTGTGAGCGCCAGCACCTCCACGTCCACGCCGGTCTCCTCCAGGCACTCGCGCCGGATCGCCACCGCCGGCTGCTCGCCGGGCTCGGGGATGCCCGAGACGACCGCCCAGCGCCCGTTGTCGGCGCGCCGACCCAGCAGGAGCCGGCCGTCATCGTCGACGACGACGATGCTCACCCCCGGCAGCCACAGCATGTCATGCCCGATCCTCTGCCGCAGGGAGACGATGAACTCCGGAGTCGCCATGCCGCGAGCCTAGACGATCACTCGCCGCGGGGTGGAGGTGACCGTGCAGGTGGAGGTGCGGCCGCGGGCGCTGGTGGCTGCCAAGTGCCGCACTCGCCTAACACTTCGACCGAATCTTCATAAACGACGCGGCTCCGGGTCGATTATGAAGATTCGGTCGAAGTGTGTGGGAGGTAGGTGGT
>NZ_MSGO01000036.1:83363-167350 GCF_001929375.1 Actinomyces oris
TGGGAGGTAGGTGGTGTGTGCCGGGGGCGGCGGGCGCACCCCGGGCGGGCGCACCCCGGCCCGCCTACATGAGCATGGCGACGATGACCCTCGTGAGGGCCGCCATGACCCATGCCGTGACGAACATGTAGGTGTAGGCGATGATCGGCCACTTCCAGGTGCCGGTCTCGCGGCGCATCGCACCGGCCGTGGCCATGCACTGCAGGGCGTAGACGAAGAACACCAGGATCGCCGCGATCGTGGCCGGGTTGAACAGCTGCTCCCCGGCCTTGTTGGTCAGGGTGTCCTTCTGGTAGGTCATCGTGGCCAGGTGCGCACCGGGGTCCTCGGGGTCCTCGGCGGCGGCGATCTGTCCGAGGGTGGCCACGAAGGTCTCGCGCGCCGCCAGCGAGGACAAGATCGCCACGTTGATGCGCCACTCGAAGCCCAGCGGCTCGAAGACCGGCTGGACCGCCTTGCCCCCCTTGGCCGCCCAGGAGTTGTCCATCGTGTAGGAGGTCTTCTGGGCCTCCAGCAGCTTGCCGAGCTCCTCGGCGTCGGTGATGACCTGCCCGTCATCGCCCTTGACGGTGGAGGACTCCGGGTCCTCCACTGCCGCGGACACGGCCGCACACTCGGCGCTGGCGGAGCAGTGGGCGTTGAACTGCTCCTCGGAGCGCATGGGGACGTTGAGCAGCACCCACAGGATGACGGTGGTCAGGGTGATGATCGTGCCGGCCTTCTTCACGAAGCCCATGCAGGCGTCCCACACCATGATGAGGACCGTGCGCGGCCGCGGCAGCCGGTAGGGCGGCATCTCCATGTAGAAGGGCAGCAGCACCCCGCCGCGGTCGGTGAGGCGCTTGACCACCCAGGCGGCCGCCATCGCGGAGACCGCGCCCAGCAGGTAGAGGGCGAACATGACGGTGCCGCGTGCGCCCAGCGGCCCGATCTTCGCGTCGGCGGGCACCATGATGGAGGTGAGTAGGACGTAGACGGGCAGGCGGGCCGAGCAGGTCATCAGCGGGGCGGCCAGCATGGTGGCCACCCGGTCCTTGGCGCTGGGCAGGGTGCGGGTGGCCATGATCCCGGGGATCGCGCAGGCCAGCGAGGACAGCAGAGCCACGAAGGCCCGCCCCTCCAGCCCGGCCCGGCTCATGATCCGGTCCATGAGGAAGGCGGCGCGCGACATGTACCCCACGCCCTCGAGGAAGGCGATGATGAGGAACATGATGATGATCTGGGGGACGAAGGTGAGCACCGAGCCCACACCCCCGATGAGACCATCCCCCAGGAGTCCGGCGATGAGCGGGTGGGACTCGTCGAGCCAGCCGTGCACGAGTCCGCCCAGGTACCCGAAGCCGTCCTCGATGGCGCCCTTGAAAGGCTCGGCCCAGGTGAAGATCGCCTGGAAGAAGATGTACATGATGGCGAAGAACACCAGGGACCCCAGGATGGGGTTGAGCAGGACCCGGTCGACGGCGGTCGTGATGCGGTCCTGCTGAGGCGCCTGGTAGTCGGCGGCGTCCAGGATGGAGTCGGCCCAGGAGGCCACCTCGGTGGGCGTCGTCGGCGCGGGCAGTGGCGGGCGCTGCCACTCTGAGAGCTCGGTGAGGCGCTCGCGCAGCTCTGGGATGCCGATACCGCGGTTGCCGATGACTCGCACGGCGGGGATCCCCAGGGCCTGCCCGAGAGCCGCCACGTCCAGACGCCCGGCGCGCCGCGTGAGCTCATCGGTCATGGTGACCACCAGGCAGGTCGGCAGCTCCAGGGACAGGGCCTCGGCGACGAAGTTCAGTCCTCGTCGTAGCGTCGTGGCGTCGATGACGACCACGAGCGCGTCGGGCACGGAGACGCTCTGCGAGGCGTTGGTGAGGACGTCGTGGACGATCTGCTCGTCGGGGCTGATCGGGTCCAGGGAGTAGGCGCCCGGCAGGTCCTCGATGGTCAGGCTGGTCTCGCCGATCCGGCAGGTCCCCAGCGAACGGGCCACGGTGACGCCGGGGTAGTTGCCGGTCTTGGCGTGCAGGCCGGTCAGGGCGTTGTAGATGGAGGTCTTGCCGGCGTTGGGGGCCCCGGCCAGGGCGACGCGCGGGGCGTCGGCCACCAGGGTCTTGGAGCTGGAGGACCCGCAGTGGCAGTCGGGGGCGCCGGCGACCTCGGAGGATGCGCAGTGGTCGCTCATGGGAGTTGCTCCTGACGTGCGGGGGTGGCGGCCTGCTGCTCGGTGAGGGGCTCGACGACGTCGGCCTCGGCCTTGGTGAGGACCTCGACCTGGACCATGCGGGCCTCGTGGCGGCGCAGGCACAGCTCGTAGTCGGTGATGCGGTAGACCACCGGGTCGCCCAGCGGGGCGCGGCGCAACGGCGTCACGGTCCGACCGGGCACGAAGCCCAGGTTGCTCAGTCGCTTGGCGATGGGGTCGTCGGCCGTGTCCTCCCGCAGGCCAATGACCCGGCCGCTGGTCCCCAGGCGCAGATCGGACAGGGACGTGTGCGCGGAAGTCGGGGTGCCACCGGTGCCCGCCGGTGGTGTCGTGCCGTGGTGTGGGACTGCAGTCGCCATGTTGCCCTCGGAGCTCCTCGGATCCTTGAGTCTGTTATCGGTCTCGACGCGGGGGAGTGCATCGACTATGTCAGTCTAAGGTAAGGCTTTGCTATCGTCAGGTTTTTCGAGTCATCGACACAGGTCAGGGGACAGGTCAGGGAACGGGGTCCACGTCCGCAACACGCCGAGCCGGGCATTTTTCGCGTAGCCCCACAGAAATTCTGTGGGGCTACGCGAAAAATGCCCGGCTCGGAGAAGAATTACTCGTCGACCCGGCGGACCTCGACCAGCCAGGGGCAGCGGCGCCGCAGCAGGTGCTCGAAGCGCGCGTGCATCGTGATCTCCGCGGCCGGGCAGTGGTCGCAGGCACCCCCCATGGCGATCTCGACGACGCCGTCGCGCACCGAGTGCACCACGAGCGCGCCCCCGTGGCTGTTGACGAAGGTCCCCAGGGAGCCGTCGGCGATCTGCCGGGCGGCGGCCTCCAGGGCGTCGTCGGGGCCGGAGGCGTGGGCGGTGGCGGCGCCCTTCCACGACTTCGGGGCGCCCAGGGCGTCCACCAGCGCGGATCGCACCCGGGCCCCCTCCGTGTGCCAGTCGTGGCCGGTTCCCAGGAGGGTGAGCACCCCGCCGCCGTCGACCCTCACCGAGCGCAGGGTGCCGTCGTCCATGAGCTTCTGGAGAAGCGCCGGGGCCTGGGCGACCTCCCCGGTGAAGGGCAGCAGGCCGTCGGGAATGACCCACCGCAGCACGTCGGGGTCCGGCGTGGTCGTCGGGTGCGTGGGAACGACGGGCACGGGCGCCTCACCTCTCCTAATGTCCGGGGCGCCCCCAACGTCGGCGGGGGCGCCGTCCTGGTCACTGCTTCGTTCTGCTCCGCCTACATGAAGGCGGCCACGAGTGCGCGGCTGAGCGCCGCCATGACCCAGGCCATGACGAACATGTAGGTGAAGGCGATGATCGGCCACCTCCAGGTGCCGGTCTCGCGGCGCATCGCACCGGCCGTGGCCATGCACTGCAGGGCGTAGACGAAGAACACCAGGATCGCGATGACGGTGGCCGGGTTGAACAGCTGCTCCCCGGCCTTGTTCGTCAGGGTGTCCTGCTGGTAGGTCATCGTGGCCAGGTGCGCACCGGGGTCCTCGGGGTCCTCGGCGGCGGCGATCTGTCCGAGGGTGGCCACGAAGGTCTCGCGAGCCGCCAGCGAGGACAGGGTGGCGACGTTGATGCGCCAGTCGAAGCCCAGCGGCTCGAAGACCGGTTGGACCGCCTTGCCCCCCTTGGCCGCCCAGGAGTTGTCCATCGTGTAGGAGGTCTTCTGGGCCTCCAGCAGCTTGCCGAGCTCCTCGGCGTCGGTGATGACCTGTCCGTCATCGCCCTTGACGGTGGAGGACTCCGGGTCCTCCACGGCCGCGGAGATGGCGGCGCACTCCTTGTTGGAGGCGCAGAAGGCCTCGAACTGGGCGTCCGAGCGCATGGGGACGTTGAGCAGCACCCACAGGATGATGGTGGTCAGGGTGATGATCGTGCCGGCCTTCTTCAGGAAGCCCTTGCAGGCGTCCCACACCATGATGAGGATGGTGCGCAGGCGGGGCATGCGGTAGGGCGGCATCTCCATGTAGAAGGGCAGCAGGATGCTGCCGCGGTCGGTGAGCTGCTTGACCACCCAGGCGGCCGCCATCGCGGAGACCGCGCCCAGCAGGTAGAGGGCGAACATGATCACGCCGCGCGTCCCGAAGGGACCGACCTTGGCTTTGCCGTCGACCGTCAAGGAGATCATGATGACGTAGACGGGCAGGCGGGCCGAGCAGGTCATCAGCGGGGCGGCCAGCATGGTGGCCACCCGGTCCTTCGTGGAGGGCAGGGTACGGGTGGCCATGATCCCGGGGATCGCGCAGGCCAGCGAGGACAGCAGCGCCACGAAGGCCCGCCCCTCCAGCCCGGCGATACTCATGACCTTGTCCATGAGGAAGGCGGCGCGCGACATGTACCCCACGCCCTCCAGGACGGCGATGATGAGGAACATGATGATGATCTGGGGGATGAAGGTGAGCACCGAGCCCACGCCCCCGATGAGACCATCCCCTAGGAGCCCGGCGATGAGCGGGTGGGAGGCGTCGAGCCAGCCGTGCACGAGTCCGCCCAGGTACCCGAAGCCGCCCTCGACGGCGTCCTGGAAGGGGGCCGCCCAGGTGAAGATCGCCTGGAAGAAGAGGAACATGATCGTGAAGAACACGATGGTTCCGGGGACGGGGCGCAGCAGGACCCTGTCGACCGCGGAGGTGATCTGGTCGCTCTCGGGGGCCTGGTAGTCGGCGGCGGCCAGCACCGAGTCGGCCCAGGAGGTGATCTCGTCTGGGTCGGTGGGCGGCGGCAGCGGGGTGCGCTGCCAGTTCTCGACCTGGGCGAGCTGGGCGCGCAGGTCGGGCATGCCGACGCCGCGGTGCCCGATGACTCGCACGGCGGGGATCCCCAGGGCCTGCCCGAGGGCTGCGACGTTGAGTCGACCGGTGCGGCGGCTGAGCTCGTCGGTCATGGTGACCACCAGGCAGGTCGGCAGCCCCAGGGACAGGGCCTCGGCGATGAAGTTCATGCCGCGCTGCAGCGTCGTGGCGTCGACGACGATGACCAGGGCGTCCGGGGCGCTGACCGTGGTCGAGCTCCCGGTGAGGACGTCGTGGACGATCTGCTCGTCGGGGCTGATCGGGTCCAGGGAGTAGGCGCCCGGCAGGTCCTCGATGGTCAGGGTCTTGCCACCGACCTTGCAGGTCCCCATCGACCGCTGGACGGTGACGCCGGGGTAGTTGCCGGTCTTGGCGTGCAGGCCGGTCAGGGCGTTGTAGATGGAGGTCTTGCCTGCGTTGGGGGCCCCGGCCAGGGCGATACGCGGGGCACCGGCCACCAGGGTCTTGGAGCTCGATCCGCAGTGGCAGTCGGCGCCGTCATAGGGCTGCTCGCAGTGCTGCGACTGCCCGGTGGCGTGCCGCGTGGTGTTGTGGGTGCTCACAGAGTCTCTCCCGTGTTCGGTGCTGCGGGGTCGTCGGCCGCGTGCCGTCCGGCCGGCCTGGGTTGGAGAATGATGCGGTTCTCGGCCTCCACGGTGGTGACCTGGATGAGTCGGGCCTCCTGGCGGCGCAGGCACAGCTCGTAGTCGGAGACGCGGTAGACCACCGGGTCCCCCATGGGGGCTCGGCGCAGCGGCGTGGCGATCCGACCGGGGACGAAGCCCAGGTTGCGCAGGCGCTTGACGAGGACGCCGCCGACGCCGTCGTCGAGCAGGCCGGTGATGCGTCCGCTGGTGCCGGGGCTCAGATCCGACAGTGCGAAGGTGGCGGCACCCGGCTCGGGAAGGTACGTGGTGCCGTCGGGAGCACGGTGTCGTGGAACAGCGAAATCCATGGTGTCCTCGGGTCGACATGAAGAGGGCTTCGTCGATAGGAGTCTAAGGCAACGCTTCTCTGTCTCACGGCAGGCCGGAGAGTGTTCTGCTTCAGTGTGAGCCTTCTGGCCGGAGGTGCGGTGGGACGGAGATGATTTCTTATAGAATCCTGGGAGCGGGGGTTGTGGTCGCTCCAGGTGGGACCCGATCGCGGAATTGGACCGTATAAAATGTGGTGCGACCACTTCCTGCTTCTGCGGGGCGTTATTCTTGCGGAAGCAGGAAGTGGCTGGTTGATAAGACGCCGGGGTGGTTGTGTGGGGATATTCCTGACTGAAGTCGAGAACTGTTCCCCTGTGTTCCGTGTCCTCGAGAGTCGTGAGGGGGCTTGAGGTGTCTGGTGAGGTGAGGAGGGGGATAGCCGGCGGAGGGGGTGGGCATGCTCTGGGTGCCCAAGTAGTAGACGAAGCCGGGCGGCACGATGAGGGGGGTGCGGACCGGCCGGGCGTTGACGTCCATTTGTCAGTGAGGCCTCCGCAGACGCCGAGCCAGATCTTGTTGGCGGAGCGGGCGGGTCAATCGAAGCCGGTAGAATTCTGTGCTGTCATGTCGGACATTCTGCAATATCTGATGTGCTGGTGTCGCATTGGGGTTGCGGCTTGAATTAATCAGTGTCCAACAGGGGGTGGCTGGCTGGTGGGTATATCTATATGAGGCTTCTGTGTGCTGGAGGGGTGGGATGGATGTCAGCTTCCTTCCGCTTCCATGGGGTTAACCTTGGAAAATTCTCGAAACTCGATGAGGGTGACGTGAACCTCCCCATGCTTCTCTCATATTAGGCCCGAAACCTCTTGTGAAAATAACAGAGGTGTGACGACGGCGCTGGAGAGGAGAGGACCTGCTGCCCCCTGACAGGTCCGTCGTCACACCTCGGCGTCGAGAAGCTCAGCGGGGCCGGGACATGGCCACGGCGCGGGCGCGCTCGGCCCAGGCGTCGTCGAGCGGCTCGGGCTCCCAGGCGGTGCCGGCGTGCTCGGCGGCGCGGGCCAGCAGCCAGTCGGCCACGGTCGGGTTCTTGGGCAGCAGGGAGCCGTGCAGGTAGGTGCCGATGACGTGGTGGACGCGCCCGCCCTCGGTGGAGTCCTTGCCGTTGTTGCCATCGCCCATGCGCACGGTGCCGAAGGGACGCGCGCCCGGCCCCAGGGTGGTCAGGCCGGAGTGATTCTCGTAGCCGACCACCGCGCCGAAGTCCTCGGTGTCCAGGGTGATGTTGCCGATGAGACGGGTCTCGCCGGCCACCGTGTGGGCGTCCATGAGGCTGATGCCGGGGATCTCCTGGCCCTTGGCCGTGGTGAAGCCGTGCCCGAAGAGCTGGTAGAGGCCGCAGATCGCCAGCATCGGGACGCCGTCGGCCGCCCAGGCCTTGAGGGTGGGGCCGACCTCGACCAGGTCCTCCTTGATGCGGTCCTGGCCGGAGTCCTGGCCGCCGCCGCCCACGAGGATGTCGACGTCGTCGGGCAGCTCGTCGCCCGGGTCGTAGGAGAGGAGCTCGACGTCGTAGCCCTGCCACTGGGCGCGCCGCGCCAGCACGAGCGTATTGCCCCAGTCGCCGTAGATGTTCATGTCCCGCGGGTAGAGCTGGAGCAGGCGCAGGTGTCCGCGGGCGGGGCCGTCAGTGGTGTGCTCGTAGCGCGCGGTCATGACATGACCTCCTCAACGTCTGTCATCTCGCCCAGGATTGAGCGCAGGGCCAGCATCGCGGTGTAGGTGGTGAAGATCCGCATGGGGCGGTCGGCGTCAGTGGCGGCTCGGCGCATGAGGGCCACGGCTTTGCGCAGGTCGGGTTCGACGTCGGTGACCTCGACCTCGTCGTAGCGCAGCCGCAGGGCCATGTCCCAGGCCCGCACCCCGGTGACGACGGCGACCCCGCCGGCGCGCAGGGCCGAGAAGTCCACGTCCCACAGCCAGGACATGTCCCGGCCGTCGGCGTACTCGTCGTTGATGGCCACGACCACGACCTCGCCGGCCTGCGCCTGGGAGGCCGCCGAGAGCAGCCCCATGCGGAAGCCGGCCGGGTTCTTGACCAAGGAGAGCTGGACGGGGCGGCCGTCCAGGGTCAGCACCTCGCCGCGACCGAAGGCGGCCTGCACGGTGCCCAGGGTGGTCAGCAGGCCGGGCAGGTCGGCGTCCTCGCCCAGTACCTCCAGGACCACCCCGAGGGCGGCGCAGGCGTTGAGCAGGTTGTGGACGCCCGGGATGGCGAAGTCGACCTCGTGGGAGGCCCCGTCCACGCGCACGGTGGCGCGCTGGCCGTCGATGGCCTCCAGGGTGACGCGCGGACTGGGGGCCTGGCCGGTTTGACGGGGGCTGACCATGCCGGTGCGCAGGTCGTCGTCGGACAGGAACAGGGAGCGCAGATCCTCCCCGGCGCCGAAGGAGACGACGCGGGCGCTGACGCCCTCCAGGAAGGCGGGGGCGGCCAGGCGCGGGTCGTCGCCGTTGAGGACGACGACGTCGCTGGTGGCCTTGGCGATGGAGTGCAGCAGGGAGGCGGTGTAGTCGATCTCGCCGAAGCGGTCGAGCTGGTCGCGCATGACGTTGAGCAGGAGGCAAGCGCGCGGGCGGACCCGGGCCACGAAGTGCACGGCGTGGGCCTCGTCGAGCTCGAGGACGGCGATGTCGGCGTCCAGGTTGCCGGCGGCGTCGACCTCGGTGAGCAAGGAGGCGAGCACGCCGCGCACGAAGTTCGAGCCGGTCCGGTTGGTGAAGACCTTCAGGCCCTGCTCGCGCAGGAGCTGGACGACCATCTTGGTGGTCGTGGTCTTGCCGTTGGTGCCCGAGACCACGATGACGCCGTGGGGCAGGCGGCCGAGGGTGCGCTCCAGGAAACCGGGGTCGGTGCGCTCCATGACCAGGCCGGGGAAGGCGGTGCCGCCGCTGCCGCCGCCGCGCACGCGGGCGGCCAGGCGCGCTGTGCGGCCGAGGGCGACCGTAAGACGAGAACGCATGGAACTCCTGCTGGCTGAAGAGGGGGCACCGACGATGCGATCGGGGCGCGGGTGCCCATGTGGGCGGCTGTTGGTGCCCATATGGGCGACAGCTGGGCGTCAGTCTAGGGCAGCGGGGCCGGTCACGGATGCGTCACGATGCTCACGTGGCCGGTGCGGGCCGCGAGGGACGGAGGCGCTCGCGGGGGCGGCGGCTCACCGGGGGACGACGACGTGCAGGGCGCCGTCCTCGACCTCGGCGCGCAGGGTGCGGGTGGAGCCGGCCGTGTCGCCGTCGAGCTCGAAGGGGACGGGACGGTCGGCTTCGATGAGGACCTTCCGGGCGCGGGTGAGGGTGAATCCCTCCATCTCCTGGCCGGTGAGGATCTGCGCCCCCAGGCGGGCCCAGTCCACGACCTTGCCGGGGCTGGCCAGGAGCAGGTCGACCAGGCCGTCGGAGGGGGTGGCCCGCGGGAAGAGCGTCATGCCGGCGGTGATGGTGCCGACGTTGCCCATGAGCGCCATGACCATCTGGCGGCGCACCGGGGGCGCGTCGTCGAGCGTGATGGTGGCGGTGAAGGGGTCGGGGACCGCGTTCTGGACGGCGGCCACCGCGTAGGCGCCCGAGCGGATGACCTTCTTCAGGCCTGAGTCGGTGGACTCCATGATCCGGGCGTCCAGGCCCATGCCGGCCATGACGACGAAGCGCTCCTGGCCGTCGTCGAAGGTGCAGGTGACCATGTCGATGGGCTTGAGGCGGCCGTGCAGGGCCAGGCGGATGGCGGCGTCGGTGTCCAAGGGGATGGAGAGGTTGCGGGCCAGGAGGTTGCCGGTGCCGGCGGGTATGAGGGCCATGGGCATCTCGGTGCCGGCCAGCTGGGAGGAGACGGCGCGCACGGTGCCGTCACCGCCGGCCACCATGACCAGGTCGACGCCGGCCTCCAGGGCGCGGCGGGCCATGGAGCGGCCCGGGTCGTCGGGGGTGGTCTCCAGCCAGACGGTGGGCAGCCAGCCGGCGGCGCGCACCTCGGCGGTGACGCGACGGCGCAGGAGCGAGAGGTCGTCGAACTTGGTGGGGTTGTAGATGACGGCGGCGCGCTTCTCGCTGCTGGCGCGCGACAGGCGGCGGTTGACCCAGCTGGTGAGGATCGCGTCGATGCCGCCGACCCACAGGGCGAGGTTCGCGAAGGCGGCGCCCAGGAGGAAGCCGCCGATGAGGTCGCTGAGCGCGGCCAGGCCCATGTACCACTGGCCGACGGCGGTCACGGTGACGGCCGTGTAGCCCAGGAGGGTGCCGGCTGCGACCATGGCGCTGCGGTGGTGGGCGCGCGCGAGGGTCACCAGGACCCAGGAGGCCAGGGTCATCGCCGTGATGTGCGCGTTGGGGTAGGAGTACTCGAAGGCGGCGATGGAGTCGGAGAAGGTGGAGCCCGGGTCGGGGTGGGCCAGGTAGAGGGCGATGAGGTACTGGGTGGGGATGCCTGCGGCGGCGATGGTCAGCGAGACGCTCAGGTGGCGCATGCGGGCCGTGTAGGCGTAGGCGACCCCGGCCACGATGAGCCCGAGGACGAGGATGGGGTGGGTGAAGGTCGCGAAGGCCTCGGCGAGCTGCCCGGCGGCCGACCGAAGCTGGGCGTCGGGGGTCGGCAGGAGGACATCGATGGCGGGGGAGTGCCGTTTGGCGCAGGGGACGAGCGGCCCCGGGGCGCTCAGGTAGGTCCACACGAGGAAGGCCAGGGCGAAGCCGAAGCACAGGACGGCCTCGACGTACTTCAGGCGTCGTGGGGTCCGGGGGGAGGCGGCGGAGTCGCGTGGAGGCTGGTTCACGCTCGCTCGTCCTTTCCCCTGGGTGAGTTGTCGGGAGTCAGCCTAGCCGGTGCGCCTGTGGGCGGTATGTGTCCCGGCCGTGCGGGGTGTGTGGGGCGGTCGCGGAATCTTGATTTCGGCGAGCAGAGGTGGCGCGATGTGAGCGGAGCGAAACTGTTTCCGTCAGCTTCGCGTGTTGTCTGACGAATTCGGTGACGTGCGAGTGCGCGTGAATGGCGCCGTCGGCCTTCATCGCCTGCGGGGGAGGTGGGAAATGGGTGCATTGAGGCTCATTCACAAGGCTAGCCGACGCCAGCATCTGCGCAGGTCACAGTACCTTCAACGGATGCTGTGAATAAGCCTCCTTGACTCTCACGGGAATCGACTCCAACAAGAAGCCCTTTACGATCAAGGCTAAGAGGCAGAAGAAGTAGCGGTCTGTGATTGAGCTGCACGCCTCGGCGTGACGTTGTGTCGGGTCCTGCCTGCCTTCGTGAGCAGGCAGGACCCGCGTCACGTCGTGTGAGCGCTCGGAATGGATGATCCGGCCCCTCCGGTCCGTCGCCGTGCGGCCCCTGCACGGCGGGACCGTCGACGTGGCTCGGATGTATCGCGGATGCGCGAGTGCAGGCGTCGAACGGTTCGACCATCAGGCGCAACGGGGCTACGTGTTGTGACGGTGGGCGGTCTGGTCGGCCGGTGAGTGCCTGGTGGCCCTTACGCCCCAGGCCGCGGGAGTGGTGGGCCTCGAGCGCCTGCGCGCCGAGGCGCTCACTTCCTAGGACCTCGCCGACGATGCGGACGGCCTTGTCGCCGTCGATCGGTTCGGGCAGGTAGGCCTCGGCCAGCGCAGGAAAGTCCTCCAGCAGCTCAGCGCGACCCGCCGTCGGCCGGCGATGCCGTGCTCCACCAGGAGGGTCAGGTAGGGATCCTCCTACCGGTACTGGACCGCGATCGACAGTGTGTGGAGGGCGTCCTGGAGTTCATCGATTCGTCGGGACTGCTCCTCGACCCTGCGACGCAGCTCCTCGAGCTCGGTGCTGGGATCCGGCATGCGTGGCCTCCTTCCCGGTGGTGTCCCCACCTCAGGGTGGGACGTTCGGCCGGCAGTCTCGCCCCGGGCTCCCACTGCACGAGGGTCGAGAGGCGCTGGCCGTGGGTTATGCGTACTGCACGAAGCCCCGACCCCCATGGAGTACGCCCGACGCTCGTGCAGTGGCTCCCGACATTCGTTCGTGCAGTGCGGGCGTGGGCGTGACTGCGAAGCGAGAACCCCCGCGACCGAACACCCACGACGTGGGGTCGGGTTATGTGTAATTCCGGCGATCACGAGACCGGACGAAAGCCTTGGCATCGAGGCGAGTGTCCCAGGTGGTTACCCCTCGAGCTTTTAGTCGTTTGCACCCTTGCCAGCCAGTAGTCTCGAGCCTCCCGCTGCTCTCGTTGCGATCGGTATCATACGTTTCCAGAACCGGGATGAGGTCGGTGTCATGGCTGGCGAGAATAACCACGTCATACGTTCCTTGCACTGCCTTGCGGTACGCGTCAAGAGCAGTGAGCACGTCCACTCCCTTCTCCTGCTTATTCCAATCGCCGACGGTGCTGTCCCACTGATAGCGCAGTGTTCGGTAGATGACCTTGACGCGACGGTCTCTTGTCCATTGGGATCTCTGTGCTTGGGATCGGCTGTACGCAATACTGTCGTGGCGGTTTGCGGGGGCGCCTCGGTAAACTGCGACGTGAGCGAGTTCTCCGATTGGGGGAAGGTCCGGAACTCTTGCCATCCACTGAGGTGCAAGGGCGGCTCGACGTCGTTCCATCACTTGCTCGGCGAAAAGAAGAGGGTGAATGAGAGTCTCATGTTTGGGAGTACCAGGCGGCGCAAAACAGTCATGGGCGGTGAGGTGAATATTTTGATAGTCGATGATGACGGCAACAGTGGCGGTCACGCTTGCTCCTAGAAGAAAAGGCTCGCCAGTCCCGGAGGACGGCGAGCAACTATGCGACTAGTGTAAGCGGGTAGCCAGCGAACTGGCAAGACCTCGACGAAAATAGGATGTCTTGATGCTTGTGGGTTCCGTGTGTGCCCAAGCCCATGAGTTATGGGGAGGGACGGTGACGTTCCCCGCCGGACGTCTCACGAGCAAGCTCATGGGTCCTCTCATCGTCGGGGTGCTCAGGCCTTCGGCCTTTCGACCCCTACGCGTCGGAGACCTCATGAGCCAGCTCATGGGTTTCCTCCTTGGTCAGGGTATTCGGCCTGGCGGCCTCTTACCCCCTCCTCCTCGGACGTCTCACGAGCAAGCTCGCGGACGTCCTCGTCGTCGGGGTGGCGGGATTTGAACCCACGACCTCTTCGTCCCGAACGAAGCGCGCTACCAAACTGCGCCACACCCCGTGTGCAGCAGGCGACAGCATAGCCTCCACCCACCGCGGGGAGGAAATCGGATCGGCTGAGTCCTCCGTCACGTCGGTGTTCGCTCCCCGTCGGAACCCGGTTGGCCCGAGGCGCCCGCCGTGACAGGCTGCTCACGACCGGTCCACCTGCTGGCCCGCGCCCCGGCGCGTCTTGACGGGCCCAAGCCCGTCATCCTCGGGCCCCGTCCCGCTCGAAAGGCGCACGGGCTGGCAAGACTGAGGACACCCACCGAGCACCCGCCGCAGACAAGGAGCTCCCATGCGCATCGAGGCCGTCGTCGGCGACATCACCACCGAGAAGGTCGACGCCATCGTCAACGCCGCCAACAGCACCCTCCTGGGCGGAGGGGGAGTCGACGGCGCCATCCACCGCGCCGCCGGCCCCCGCCTGCTCGACGCCTGCCAGAAGGTGCGCGACACCGAGCTGCCCGACGGCCTGCCGGTCGGCCGCGCTGTGGCCACCCCCGGCTTCGACCTGCCCGCCGCCTGGGTCATCCACACGGTGGGCCCCAACCTCCACGCAGGCGAGGACGACCCCGCCCTGCTGCGCGCCTGCTTCGACAGCTCCCTGGAGCTCGCCATCCAGCTCGGCTGCACCGGCATCGCCCTGCCGGCCGTCTCCGCCGGCGTCTACGGCTGGCCGATCACCCAGGTCTCCGAGATTGCCGTGGCCAGGGCGCGCGCCGTCGAGCAGCTCTCCCACACCGATCCCGACGCCGTCGGCCGACTGGAGCTCATCCGCTTCGTCCTGTCCTCGCAGACCAACCACGAGGCCTTTGCCCGCGAGCTCGAGCGCCCCGAGGACTGATGCGGCTCGCCGGCGGCTTCCCTCTGCCCTCTTCTCTTCCCCTCCCATCGAACCGTCGGGGACAGTCGACGCCGCCGGGGGAGGCATTCCATCGTGGCCGGGGGCATCTTGCGCGTCGGGGGACTGGAATCCCGTCCCCGTATGCGGGGACCGTCCCTCTACACTCGCCCGCATGACCACCGACGCTCACCGCGGACACCCCTCCGCCGCTCCGGACTGCCACAGCGGCGCCGCCGGCACCATTGGCCCTGCCGGACGCGATCCCTTGCCGCTGGCGGGGCGCACCGTCCTGGTCACGGGCGTCAGCCGCCGCATCGGCATCGGCCACGCCATCGCCTGCCGCGCCGCCGACTACGGGGCGAGCATCGTCGCCCACCACTACCGCCCGCACGACGCCTCCCAACCCTGGGGCGCCGACGACATCGACGCCGTCATGGCCTCCATCCGCACCCACCTGGTGGGCCCGGCCCGGCTCATCGACATCCCCGCCGACCTGGCCACGCCCGGGGAGCCGGCCCGCGTCGTCGAGCAGGCCGTGGCCGCTGCCGGCCACCTCGACGCCCTCGTGTGCAACCAGGCCATGAGCAGCCCCGACGGGTCGCTCAGCGAGATGACCGAGGCCGTCCTGGACGCCCACTGGGCCGTCGACGCCCGCGCCTCCATCCTCCTGGCGCAGGCCTTCGCCGCCCAGGCGGGCTTCGCCCCGCCGGCCCCGTCTGGCTCCGCGCGCCGCCGCGGGTCCATCGTCTTCCTCACCTCGGGCCAGGGCCTGGGCCCCCTGCCCGGGGAGATCGCCTACGCCGCCGCCAAGGCCGCCATCGCCGGCCTCACCCCGACGATCTCCGATGAGCTCATCGACGTCGGCATCATCGTCAACACGGTCAACCCCGGCCCCGTCGACACGGGCTACGTCACCGAGGCGGGCCGCGAGGCGACCGCCGTCATGTTCCCTCAGGGGCGCTGGGGCGAGCCCGACGACGCCGCCCGCCTCATCACCTGGCTGCTCACCGACGAGGCCCGTTGGATCACCGGGCAGGTCATCAACTCCGAGGGCGGCTTCGCCCGCTGGCGCCGCTGACTGCCGTGCCCAGGCGCCGGTGTACCTGTGCGCTCTGCCTGCCCCGTCCCACTGCGCGCGCCCTGCGGACCCCCACACACTTCGACCGAAACTTCAGAATCGACGCGGCTCCGGGTCGATTCTGAAGATTCTGTTGAAGTGTTAGCGGGGCGCGGGTCGAAGTGTCGCGTGGGAAGGGTGCTGGGGGAGGGGCGGCTTGGTCGAAGTGTTAGCGGGGCAGCGCCGCCCTCAGGCCGGCAGCAGGCGCAGCAGCGTGGCCTCGGGCCGGCAGGCCAGGCGCACGGGCGTGTAGGGGCTCGTGCCGAGCCCGGCGGAGACGTGCAGGTACATGTGGTCGGCGGCCCGCGGGTCCCCGAGCCGGCCCGGCCACTGCGACAGTCCCGAGGCGCGCCCCCGGTCCAGGTCGCAGTTGGTCACCAGCGCCCCTACACCGGGCACGCACAGCTGCCCGCCGTGGGTGTGCCCGGACAGGACCAGGTCGACGTCGTCGGCCGACATCGCCTCCAGGACCCGCCGGTAGGGGGCGTGCGTGAGCCCCAGCCGCAGAGCCCGGCCCTCGTGGCCGCGGATCGCCGGCAGGGAGGTGGCCGGATCCGCTGAGCCGGCGGCCTCAGGGGCGGGGAAGACATCGCGGTTCGCGTGCGGGTCGTCGACGCCGACCAGGTCGATGCGCCGCCCGCGCACGGTCAGCGAGCCGCGCCGGTTGGTCAGGTCCACCCATCCTCCGGCGGCCTGCAGGTCGCGGATCTCCTCCCAGGGCAGGGCCTCGATGTCCTCGTCGCGCACGCGGCTGGAGGCCGTGCGCGGGTCCCGGTGCAGGTAGCGCGTCGGCAGGCGGAAGACGGTGGAGCGGTAGTCATGGTCGCCCATGACGAAGGCCCCCGGCAGGCCCGTCAGTGGTTCGAGCGCCCGTCGCAGCGGCTCCAGCCCGGATGCCAGGGAGAGGTTGTCGCCGGTGTTGATGACGACGTCGGGCTGCAGCTGCGCCAGCCGGCGCACCCAGGCGACCCGGGCCTCAGTGCGGCCCGTGAGATGGAGGTCGGCCAGGTGCAGCACCGTGAGGGGCGCCTCGTCGGCGGCGAGCACCGGCACGTCGATGCGCCGCAGCACGGGGCACCTGGCCTCAATGAGGCTGTAGGCCAGCGTGGCCGCCCCCAGGGCGGCAGTGGTGCCGACGACGGACAGGGCGGCGCGACCGGCAGGGCAGGGCGTCATGGGGAGTCGGGTCCTCTTCTGTGCAGTTGTGGTTCACTCGACGAGCACGTCGCTCAGTCGTGGGAGGGGATGGGGAGGACCGGGTCGTTGCCCACGGCCTGGGACATGTAGTCGCGCCACATCGGTACAGCCAGGTCGCTACCGTACATGATGCCAATGTAGTGCGGGCCGATCTGCTGGTAGTTGAGGGTCCGGGGGCTGCCGGCGTGACCGATCCAGACGGCGGTGGCCAGCTGCGGGGTGAAGCCCACGAACCAGGCGTCATTGTTGTCATCCGTGGTTCCGGTCTTGCCGCCGATCGGTCGGCCGAAGACGGCTTGCTGCGCCGTTCCGCCTCTCTGCGACGTGGCGGTCAAGGTGGTGGCCGTCAGGTCCGCGGCCCCTTGATCCATGGCCTGGGTGCAGTCCGCGCTGGGTACGGCCATGGAGGTGCCGTTGGCGTCCAGGATCCGGTCGATGGCGATGGGCTTGCAGTACTTGCCGCCGGCGGCGAAGGTCGCGTAGGCGTTGGCCATGCTCAGGGGCGGCACGTTCTGTGAGCCCAGCACGATGGAGGGACGGGGGTCCAGCTGGGTCCCGTCGGCCTTCGTCACTCCGATGGAGGCGGCGAAGCTGGTGACGTCGCAGACGTTGAGGCGGCTGAGCATCTCGGCGTAGGCGACGTTGATGGACAGCTTCGTGGCCTCGGTGACGTTGGTGGCGCGGTTGAGGGACGGGTCGACGTTCTTCGGGGCCCAGGTCGGGTCGTTGTTCTCCGGGGCGCAGGGAATGTCCCACTGGAAGGTCCTGGGGACGGCACTGAGCCCGGCGCCGGCGGAGTTCCCGTTCTTGAACCAGTCGGCCAGGATGAGGGCCTTGAAGGTCGATCCCGGCTGGAAGCCGACGGTCCCGTCACTGAGCTCGATGCCGCCGTGCTTGGCGTCCGCGGCGTAGACGAGCTGGGTGTCAGAGCTGTCGGGGCCGCCGTCGCCATAGTTGCTGTTCTGGGCCAGCGCCTGAATCCGCCCCGTACCGGGCTCGATCGAGACAATGGTCGTGTCGGTTCCCGAGGCGTCGCCGGTGGGGACATTGGACTGGATGACGCTGTCCGCGGCGCTCTGGCGCTGGAGGTTCAAGGTGGTGGTGATCTTCAGCCCTCCGCGCGTCAGGAGCTGACGGCGGGAGGTGATATCAGGCCCGAAGTTCTCCGATCCGAGAATCTCGTTGACCACGTAGGTGCAGAAGTAGGCGGCGCTTCCCGCAGCACCGCATCCGGCCGGGGACTCCGAGACGTGCAGCATGCTCGCGATCGAGGTGGCGACGGCCTCGTCGTACTGCTGCTTGGTGATGAACTTCTCCTCCAGCATCTTGGAGAGCACCCAGTCCATGCGGTTCTTGGCCAGCTCCGGCTGGGTGACGGGGTCATAAGCGCTGGGGGCGTTGGTGGTGCCGGCCATGAGGGCGGCCTCGGCCACCGTCAGGTCCTTGGCCGACTTGCTGAAGTAGTGCCGGGCGGAGGCCTCGACCCCGTAGGTGGAGGGGCTGAAGGCGGCGATGTTGAGGTAGCCCTCGAGGATCTGCTGCTTGGAGTACTTCTGCTCCAGGCTGAGGGCGAACTTCATCTCCCGCAGCTTGCGGGCCACGGTGCTCTCGGTGGCGTCGCGGATGATCTTGTGGTCATCGTTCTTCAGGCCGGTCTCGATGAGCGTGTTGCGCACGTACTGCTGGGTCAGCGTGGACGCGCCCTGACGCGAGCCGCCGGCGTTGTTGGACACCAGGGCGCGCACCATGCCGGTGGGGTCGACGCCCTGATGCTGGTAGAAGCGCTGGTCCTCGACGGCGACGATGGCGTTCTGCATGTTGACCGAGATCGAGCTTAGGGGCACCACGATGCGGTTCTCCGCGTAGAACTTGGTGATCTCGGTGCCGTCGGCCGCCAGGAGGGTGGAGATCTGGCTGGGCGGCTGGACGTTGAAGTCACTGGGGAGCTCCTCGAAGAGCTCGGCGGATGCCTTGGTCAGCGCTGCCGTGGCACCCACGAAGGGGGCGGCGAAGCCCGCTGACAGGACCCCGCCGACGCATGAGAGAGTCAGGAAGACCACGAGCATCGAGACGACCTGGGGTGGTGTCAGTGAGCGCCCGCGCGCAGAGGATTTCGCCATGGCGTCAGCCTACGTGGAATCGCCTGGAGGATGCAGTGGCGTAGACCCTCTTCGGGCTGGGAAGACTCTTGGAGACCGGTCCGGCGCCTTCCTCTCGACGGGGGACGGGATGATTCGACCGCGTGGCGGGTGCTCGGCGGCGGGGCGACTCGGCCACATAGCGAGACAGCTCTGACGCTCAGGTAATTCTTAAGAAATGTCCAGGTGAGAGTCACGGTGGTATCACGATCCCTTGAGGGTGGATGCGGCTCGGGCGTCGCCTGCCGCCCGTGAGAACTGGATTCTCCAGCCGTGGGAAAGGCAAGAGGGGTGGCGGGCTCGACGCCCGGCAATCGGCTCGCTATCAGAGAACTCTCCTTGTTTGCGCTGATCGTCGGTACGTTGTCGGGGATTCGCTGGGATCGGATTGCTCGGGTCACAGGGTGAGGATTTGGTGTGTGATGCTCGATTGCCATACGGTAACGACTGTGACGTGACCGACAACGGCGTCGGCCGTTGAATGAATCGGGAGTGAGCATGATTCAAGACGACCAGACCTGGGCGGCCCAAGCGGCCTGCGCCGCCGTCGAGCCTGACCAGCTCTTCGGCAAGGGCGCTGAGCAGCGCGACGCGAGATCACTGTGCTTCGCATGTCCGGTTCGCATGGAGTGCCTGGCCGAGGCGCTCAACTCCGAGTCCAGCTTCGGCGTCTGGGGCGGACTGACCGAGCGGGAGAGGCGGGCACTGCTGCGCCGCTTCCCCGAGGTCGATGACTGGGGCCTGTGGCTCGAGCGCGAGGACGACGAGCTCGTCGCCGAGATCCACGCCCGTCGCGCCCCCCGCATCCTGGCTCGGGTGCGCTGCGCCTCCTGAAGGCCGCCCCGCGTTCCGTGCTTCCGGCGCCTGGCGGCGAGCCCTAGGCTGAGGCCCATGACTGCATCTTCTGAGCCCGTATCCGCCGCGCCGACCACCTGGGAGTACGTCACCGTCCCCCTCATCACTCACGCCACCAAGCAGATCCTCGACCAATGGGGTTCTGACGGCTGGGAGCTCGTCCAGGTCGTGCCCGGTCCCTCCGGCACGGACAACCTCATCGCCTACCTCAAGCGCCCCCGCTCCTGACGGGCCGCTGGGTGACACCAGCACGCATGACGCCGCGCCTGCGGCCGGGTAGTACCGGACCGCAGGCGCGGCGTCGTCTGTGTCGTTGATGCGGGTGTCAGCGCCCGGCGGCTCGTCCGGTGCACCGTGCCGAGGACTCGCGACCCGAGGCAGGACCTCAGCGGGCGCGACGGCGCAGGCGGTCGACGTCGAGCAGCGTGACGGCCCGGCCCTCCAGGCGGATCCAGCCGCGCGAGACGAACTCGGCCAGCGACTTGTTGACCGTCTCGCGCGAGGCGCCCACCAGCTGGGCGAGCTCCTCCTGGGTGAGGTCGTGGGGGACGTGGACGCCGTCGTCGGTGGGCGAGCCGAAGCGGTCGGCCAGGTCCAGCAGGGCCTTGGCCACACGGCCGGGCACGTCGGAGAAGACGAGGTCCGCCAGCGCGGTGTTCGTGCGGCGCAGGCGCTGGGCCAGGGCGCGCAGCATGTCCTTGGCCAGCTGCGGGTGGGACTCCACGAAGGTCATGAGCTGGTTGTGGTCCAGCGTCAGGAGCTCGGTGGGGGCCACGGCGGTGGCGGTGGTGGAGCGCGGGCCCGGGTCGAACAGGGTCAGCTCGCCGACGATCTCGCCGGGGCCGAGCACCGCGAGCAGGTTCTCGCGGCCGTCGGCACTGGCGTGGCCGAGCTTCACCTTCCCGGAGAGGAGAATGTAGAGGCGGTCGCCTGAGTCTCCCTCGTTGAAGAGGGTCTCGCCACGGCGCAGAGTCGTCTGCGTCATCATGGCGCGCAGTTCCTCCTGCTCCTCCGGGCTCAGGCCCTCGAAGAGCGGGATCCTGGAGATAATGCTGTCTTCCACGGAGATCCTCCTGGTGGTTAGGGGGCTGGCATCCCGCATGCGGGAGCCCTCGGGTCTATCCTGCCACGGCTTGTGACCTGTGGCACGCCGTCGAGCATTGTAGCCTCCGTGTGTTGCAGGTCAAAGGGAAGTGAGCAAAATCGAGTGCGTCGTGTGACACGGTCCCATCCGTGAGGTTGCGGGTCGGCGGCGGGATCGACTGCAATGGCGGTCTGCGGAGGAGGGCCCGCTCTGAGCCGGGCCGAGGCCCGGAGGAGGGCTGCGGCGGCGCTGGGGGTGCTGTCGACGAGATCGCGGAGAGAGGACACAGTGCGCAGAGCAGAGAGCAGTGAGGCGACGGCCCCCGAGGCGGCCCGGCGCGCGGGCGCCGTCGACGACGAGCTCATGGCCCTCTACCCCGACGCCGCCTGCGCCCTCGACCACGACGGCCCCTTCCAGCTGCTCGTGGCCACCGTCCTGTCGGCCCAGACTACTGACGCTCGCGTCAACACGGTCACCCCCGAGCTCTTCGAGCGCTACCCCGACGCCGCCTCCCTGGGGGCCGCCCGGCGCGAGGACCTGGAAGCGATCCTGCGACCCCTGGGCTTCCAGCGGGCCAAGGCCGGCCACCTGCTCGGCATCGGGCAGACGCTCACCGAGCGCTTCGAGGGGCGGGTGCCGCGCAGCCGCGAGGAGCTCGTGGCCCTGCCGGGCGTGGGGCGCAAGACCGCCAACGTGGTGCTCGGCAACGCCTTCGGGCAGCCCGCCATCACCGTGGACACCCACGTCGGGAGGCTCTCACGCCGCCTGGGGTGGACGACGTCGAAGGACCCGCTGCGCGTGGAGAAGGACATCGCGGCCCTGTGGGAGCCGTGGCGCTGGACCGACGGCTGCCACCGGCTCATCGAGCACGGGCGCCGGGTGTGCTCGGCCCGCTCGCCCCGCTGCGGCGAGTGCGCGCTGCTCGAGGCCGGGCTGTGCCCGCAGGTGGGGCTCTGAGGGCGGAGCCTGTGCGGGCCGACGCCGAGCCGACGCCGAGCCGGGCATTTTTCGCGTAGCCCTACAGAAAAACGGTAGGGCTACGCGAAAAATGCCCGGCTCGCGGCCTCAGGCGGTGGTGGGCGGGGCGACGTCGGCCAGGAAGGGCAGCAGGGCCCGGACGAACCCGGCCGGGGTCTCCTCCTGAGGGAAGTGGCCGGAGCGGTGGACCGTCACCTGACGCAGGTTGCCGGCCACGCGGTGGGTGTCGCGCGCGTACGCCTGAGCGGGCTGGACCGGGTCGAGCTCGCCCTGGACCGACAGGACGGGCACCGTCACCGGCTTGTCCAGGGCCGCCGTCTCCGCCCGGGACAGCACGAGGTTGCGCAGCGGCTCCAGGGCGCTGCGGGCGGCGCCGGGTCGCGACAGGAGGTCGGCGTAGTAGGGGGCCTCCTCGGCCACCGCCTCGCGTGTGTGCGGCCCGGCCCAGGAGCGCAGCAGGCCCTCCAGGGCGCTGCGGCTGCGCAGGCGGCGCTCGGCCAGGCCGGGGATCTGCAGACTCGCGTACTGCAGCGCCGGCCCGGACAGCGCCCGGGCCCGCAGCGAGCGCAGCGCGAGCGGGTGGGGAGCGCCGACCGGGACGATCGCCGTCGTCAGCTCCGGGGCCAGGTGCGGCAGCGCCCAAGCGATCTGGCCGCCGAGCCCCGCGCCCACGACCACGGCCCGTTCGTGCCCCAGGGACCGGACCACGGCGGCCAGGTCCTGGGCGAGCGTCACCAGGTCATAGCCCGACGGCGGCCGGTCCGAGCCGCCGAAGCCGCGCAGGTCGAGGGCCGCCACGCGGTGCCCGGCCTGCGCCAGGGCGGGGATGACGTGGCGCCAGGTCCACCAGCACTCGGGGAAGCCGTGCACCAGGAGGGTCAGGGGGCCTGCTCCGGCCGGGGCCTCGGGGCCCGCCAGCGCGACATGGAAACGGGTGCCGCGGGCGGTGAGGTTGCGGTGGGTCCAGGGGCCGGGGCGATTGACGTCAACAGGCACGCCCGCAGCCTACTGGCCAGCGCCCTGTACCGGCGACGGGGTACCCGGCACCGTCCGCGGAGCAATGCCTGCGTCGGCTCGACCTGCCCCGGCGGCGCCCCGTCTCCGCCCTTCTCCCGTGCGTCCACGACACCGCCGGAGGCAGGGAATGTCCAAAATGGAGACAAAGGCCGCGACGAGGCGGAGGACAAGGAAAGAGAACCGCATGATTCCGCGGTTCGGGTGACGGTGTGAGCGCCTGGATATCCGCTTTGTCACCGATATGGACATGCAGCGGGACGAATCGGCTCCCGGAGCCATGCCCGAGCCGGCGGTCGGACTCGATGTTGACACTGGTCGCGGATTGAGGGGTAGGGGCAGCCCAGCAGGGAGGTCGTCAGCGGGCGTTGGTGGAGGTGTCGTTGGTGGAGGGGCAGGGTCAGCCCAGCAGGAGGCTGAGGGTCACGTACACGCCGGTGCCGCTGATGAGCGACAGCCCGATGGAGCGACGCCACAGGTGCAGGCCCGCCGTCGCCCCGATCCCGCCGGCGGCCGGCAGCCAGCTCGCCGGCGACAGGCTCACCCCGTTCAGCGTGTAGGCCACCAGGACGATCATGACCCCCAGCGGCATCGCCCGGGACAGGAAGGCCAGCAGCGCACTGTCCTGGCGCCCGCGCAGCAGCGCGAAGGGCACGATCCGGCACACGAAGGTGATGGCGGCGACGACCACGACGGCGACCGCGATCTGCGGGTTGGTGAGCATCAGCTGTCCCTCCGCCCCGGCTCCGGCGCGCTCGCCCCGGGGCGGCGGCCGCGCCAGGCGTACAGTCCCGCGAGACCGACGGCGAGGATCACCAGCGCGGTCAGCAGCGCCGCCGAACCACCGATCGCCAGGCCGATCCCGCCGGCCACCAGCCCCACGCACAGCACCCCGATATCGGGGTGATTGCGCCAGTTCTCAATGGCCAGGACCACGAACAGGGACGTGAGCACGAAGCCGAGCAGCTCAATGCGCTCACCCACCGCGGAGGCCAGTGCCGTCCCGGCCAGCGCCCCGACGGTCGTGCCCGACACCCAGGAGGCGTGGCTGATCGCCTCCACACCCACCAGGTAGCGCCCGCTCATGGCCCGCCGGTCGCGCGCCGCCAGCAGCGCGTAGACCTCGTCGGTGATCGCGTGGACGGCGTAGAGGCGCGTGAGCGCCCTGCCCCGCACCCGCTCCAGGGGGAAGCCCAGCCCGTAGAAGACGTGCCGACCCGAGACGAAACCGGTGGACAGGGCGATGGTCGCCAGCGGCTCGCCGCCACCGGCCAGCGGCACCAGCAGCATCTGCATGGTCCCGGAGTAGATGACCAGGCTCCACAGCGGTGCCCACCACCAGGCCAGGCCCTCGGCGACCAGCAGCATCCCGGCCGCCAGCCCCAGCGTCACGTATCCGACGACGATCGGTACCGCGTCACGGGCCGCATCGGCGAGGGTCTGCATCCGCCGAACCGACGGCGCTCCCGTCCCTTCCGTCTCGGCGGACGGCGGGACGGCGTCGGGCTCAGTCACGAGGGCCGCGGCCGCCGTCCCGCTTGCGCTGCCCGGACCGGCGAGCCAGGTGGGCGACGACGGCGACCATGATCGTGAGCACGCCCATGAGGATGAAGCGGCCCGAGAGGCCGTCGTCCATGACGTAGGTGGACAGGGCCTTCCCCAGGTCGGAGTGGGCCTGGAGCCGTTCGACCGTGGGCCCGAGGACCGACTTGGTGACTCCCGGCATGAGGATGAAGGGCAGCCCGATGACCATGCTGATGGCGCCGACGACGAAGGCCCCCAGCGAGGAGCGCGAGATCATGAACAGGGCGGTGGCGCAGGCCGCGGTCCCGCCCAGGATCTCCAACGCCCCCATCGGGGAGGCGGCCGAGGGCCAGGCCGAGGGGTTGCCGCCGGTCAGGGTGGCGGCGCCGTCGTGCACGAGGAACCAGGCCACCGGGAACAGGACGATGGCGACGAGCACCCCGGCCCAGTGAGTCTCGACGCGCGAGCTCGGGGCGCTCAGCGCGCTGGCGCCCTTGAGGAGAATGGCGTCGTCGTCCTCGTCGGCACCGGTCATGGCCATGGCGGCCTGCCGGGCACGCGAGCGGCCGCGCTCCTCCGGGTCGTCGCTCTGAACGGCGTCGGCGCTCGCGGACAGACCCCGGGCGGCGGGGGCGGCTGCGAACCAGTCGGGCGTCTGCTGCGGGGAGGGGGCCGACGGCGAGGCTGCCGGTGCTTGGCGGTAGTCCCGGGCGCCCGTGGAGGCGGGGGCCGCCTGGGTTGACGGGGTCGACGGTGCCCACTCGGAGTGCGGCGTCGACCCCGCCGGAGCGGGGAGCGGCGTGCTGGCGGGTGCCTCGGGGCGGTCACCGGAGAGCTCGATGTACGGGGAGGAGAGGGCTTGGGGCGCCGACTCGGTGGAACGCGCCGAGGAGGCGCTGGCGGCGGAGCCCGTCCGGGCCAGCTGGGCCGCGGGGGTCGCCGGCCAGAACGGGGCCGAGGGGCGGTTGTCCGCGGCCGCGCTCACCGGCGCCTCCGGCTCGGCCGGTGACGTCGACGCGGTCACCGATGGCCCCGAGTCCGCTGACGGGGCGGCCGGTGTCGTCGTGGCCGCCGACGGCGCGGAGGGGACCACGAAGGCCGTCGCCGAGACGGCGGGGGCCTTGACGGGCGCGAAACCGTCATCGGTGTCATCGACGTCCTCAACGTCATCGACGTCGGTTGCATCGGCCGTGTCGGCAGGCGTCTGGGAGCTGGAGGCCGGCGGAACCGGCGTCCAGGCCCGAGCGGCGGGGGCTGAGGAGGCTGGCGTCGAGGCGGTTGCCGACTGCGCAGCCTCCTCGGCATCGTCCTCGAGCTCGCCGTCGAAGTCGTCGAAGCCGTCGAAGTCGTCGAAGCCGTCGGTGTCGTCGAAGCCGTCGGTGTCGTTGTTGTCGGTGTCGTCCATGCCGACGGCGGCATCCGTGGTGCCGGTCGCGGTGGAGGGGGTCTGCGGGGTGGTGCCCGTGACCTCGTTCGAGGCTCGGGCCGCGCCGGTGGCCACCGAGACGGGCACGGCCCTCACGGCAGGGGAACCGGTCACGGGGGTGAGGTCGTCCCCCGCCTCAGGGGTGAGGTCGTCCCCCGCCTCAGGGGCGTCGAGGTCATCGGCTCCGGAGGGCTCCTCCGGCTGGGACGAGTCCTCGAAGTCATCGAACTCTTCAAGGTCTTCAAGGTCTTCGAAGTCCTCGAAGTCCTCAGCCTCGATGAGGCTCTGCGGCGCCGCAGGGTCCTCGGCGGTGTCCGCCACGGGCGCGCGTCCCTGAGTGCCCGCGGCCGCTGCTGACGCAGGCACCGCGGCGGCCGCTGTGGTCGGCCGGTTGACTGGCCAATCGTTCGGTGCGCCGGCCGACTGACGGGTGGGCTCGGTGCTCACTGCCGGGGCCTCGTCCTCGTCGTCCACCGCGGCGGGCGAGGGCGCCTCCGGGGCGGGGCCGGCGGAGCTGCTGAGGGCCGCAAACGTGCTGGCTGTGCTGTTGGCGGTAGCTGCGGTGGCCGCTGGAGCCGTCGTGGCTGTGGTGGCCGAGTCCTGAGGCTCCCCGGGCCGGGTGGGTTCAGGAGCCGTGGGCGTTGTGGCCTGGGCGGTGCCGGCCTCAACAGTCTCAGCACGGGCTTCCGAGGTGCCGGCGACCTCGGGGGATGCCGTCTCGGCCGTGGCCTCGGTGGCGACCGGTGCCGGCTCCTCCTCGACCTCACCGGGCTCCGACGACGGTGGAATCGACGGCGGCATGCCATTGGCAGCAGCGGTCCCGACGGCCGTCTCCACGACTGCGTCGTCGGCGGCGGGACGCAGCGGGGTCTGGGCAGGGCGGTCGGCCGGGAGGACGCCGCCGTGAAGGTCCTGGTGCACCAAGGACGTCGGCTCCTCGGAAGGAGTGCCGGCGTCCTCAGCCGCTTCATCGGCTGTGTCCGTGGCTGTGCCGGCGGCCACCCGGGCGGTGCTGGCGGCAGCCTTGGCGGCGGTCTTGACGGTTTCGACGGCCTGGGCGGCCCGGCTCGCGGCGGCGTCGGGGAAGGTCCCCTGTTCGCGGAGGTTCAAGGTGTCGATCTCGTCGTCAGCGGCCGGGTCCTGCTCGCCGGCCCCGTCACGGGCTGCGTCATCGGCCGTCTCGGCCTCATCGGCGTCGGCGGCACTGACCGGAGCGGCCTCGCGGTCCTGGGCCACCGGCGCCTGAGGCGCGGGGGAGGCGGCCGGGGAGACCTGGGAGACCCTGCCGGCGAGGCTCGCGAGGGAGGCCGGAACGAGGGCCTCATCGGCCAGGTTGACCGTCACCTCTCCCGAACGGGGGTCCGTGGCCAGTGCCCGTGCGGTGGGCGTCGACGCCGCCTCCGAGGACGGGGCGACGTCGTCGGAGGCGGCGGGTGCCTGCGGTGCAGTGCGGTCTGTGTTGTCGGTGCTCACGAGGTCTCCTTACGCATGCACACGGTAGTAGTAGGGGCGGGGATGCCGGAAGGGGGCCGGTCAACTCCGGGACACGGAGTCGGGCATGGGACCCTCAGACGCCGGAGCGCAACCTGGCCAGCGCGTTGGCACGGCCCTGCCGGCGAGCTACATGTGCTCCCCAGCCGATCGCCATGAGCTCGATGCCGATGGCGGCGAGCACGACGGCGTTCGGGCCGTTAGGCAGGAGCCTGGAGACCAGGCGGCCGCCAGGGATCATATCGTTGCTGAGCGCGGGCACCGCGGCAAGAACGAGAACCGGTCCGATGACGCGCGCACCGAGGGTGGAGCGCGACGTCGAGGCGCCGGCCGCGGCCAGGGCCAGGAGGGAGACGAGGACGGCCGCCAGCAGCAACGGCCCGGTCTGGACGCCGGGGGCGACTGCTCGCAGGTAGGCGCGCGGCAGCAGGAAGGCCGCGAGCGCCAGGCCGGCGATGACCCAGGGCAGGGACAGGAGGTGGGCGCGTCGGCGCGAGGGGGGCGGTGTCGGAGTGGAGCCCACGGTCCGGTCGGCCTCGGTGAGGCGGAAGGCGGCGTGCCCCTGGGCGTGTCCGGCGCGGCGGGCCAGGCGCATCCCCCAGGAGCCGCCCAGCCACAGGCCCGCAAGGACGAGCATGAAACCGGTGCTGATGAGCTGCTTCAGCCAGGGCTCGGTCAAGGAGGCCGCGTGAATGGGGGCCAGGAAGACCATCGTCTGGGCGGTCAGCGCGGTCAGTCCGGTGGCGAGCGCGCCCAGTGAGGAGCGGCTGGCGAACAGCACGGCGGCGGCCGAGGAGAGCAGCAGGAGGGCGCCGAGCAGCAGGCCGGTGCGCAGTATCGAGGTCTGGTCGGCGGCCAGACCCAGGAGGACGGAAGCACTCAGGGCGAAGAGGACTCCGACGACGGCGGTGAGCACGTAGTCGGGGCGGCGGCTGCGCGGTGGCCGACCCGATGCGCCAGGGGTCGCAGGTGGCGGGCCGGAGCCCGGGGCGTGATGGGAGGGGGAGTCACTCACCTGATCGAGTCTAGGGGGTGCGCTCGCCTCGTGCTGGTTTCCTCGGGATGCGGGGCCAGGAGGCGCCTGTGGCTGCCGGTGACCGCGGTGTGCCACAGTGGGGGCGTGGTGCGATTGTCTGTGGGGATCGGGCCGTCGGAGCCCGGGGGGCCGAGGAGGCCCGTCGCGCGGGGCGTGGCGGGCCGGCCCGGCGTGTCGACCGGAGGGGCGAATACCGGTGGGGTCGGCGGAGGTGCGGCGGCCGGGGCGGTCGCCGACGGCGCCCCCGCGCCCGAGGGGCCTGCGCTGGAGGCGCTCAGGGCCGTGGCCGCCGACGAGCGGGTGCGCGCCGCTGAGGCGGCGGTGCGTGAGGCCTGCTCCGAGCTGCGCTGGAACGAGGTCCTGCGGCGCCGGTGGCGCGAGGCCCGCGCCGAGGCCGCGATCCGGGGCGCCATCGCCTCGGGCGGCGTCGAGGGGGCGGTGGTCTCCGCCGAGGTGCTGCGCGAGCAGGTGGCCGCCGGCTCCCTCACCCAGGCCGCCACCGGTGACCCGGGCCTGGACGCCGTGGCCGGGCTGTGGCGCGCCGGGACCCGACTGGTGGGCTGGATGCCGGACCTGGTGGGGCGGGGGCGACCGGTGGTGCCCCCGGCGCGCTCGCTGCTGGCGGCGCTGCACCGCGACGTCGTCGGTCCCCTGGCGGCCGGTGGCCGGGTGGGTCTGGAGGAGGTCGGCGTGCCGCGCTCCGGGCGGGTGCGCGCCCGGGAGGGCGGTCCGGGGGAGGCGCCGCAGGGCGAGGAGCTGACGGTGAGGCTGGCGGGGCTGGTCGATCTCATGGAGGCGCAGCGGGCACCGGCACTGGTTCGGGCGGCCATCGTCCACGCCGAGATGCTGGCGGCGCGGCCCTTCACCGCCGGGAACGCGGCCGTGGGGCGGCTGCTCGTGCGTCACCTCCTGGTGCGTGACGGGCTTGAGCCGACCGGTACGGCGGTCACCGACCTCTATCCCGGCCGGGTGCCGGCGGCCTACGCCGAGGCCGCCGGGGCCTACGCCTCGGGCACCATGGACGGGGTCGTGGCCTGGGTGGTGTGGCAGGCCGAGGCGGTGCTCGCGGGGGTTCAGGAGGCTCAGCGCCTGTGCCGGGCGGTGCAGGCCGGCACCTGGCGGGCCGGGTGATCCCGGGGCGGACCCGGCGAACCCGGGGCGGGCCCGGCCCGAGGCCCGGCCGGAGGACTCAGATGCCGCGAGTGCCGCGAGTGCCGTGCGGGCCGCGTCGGGCCATGAGCCAGGCGGCGGTGCCCCCGACGGCCAGCACGCCGGCCACGTGGGCGATCACCGAGGCTCGGGTCGACAGGCTCGGGGGCTCCCAGCGCGGCCGCAGCCGCACCGGGCGGGCGAAGTCGCGCACCGGCCAGTCCCGCTCCTGCGCCAGGCGCCGCAGGTCCCGGTCGGGGTTGACGGCGACCGGATGGCCGACGGCGCTGAGCATGGGCTCATCGGAGATGGAGTCGGAGTAGGCCCAGCACCGGGACGGGGCGATGCCGTGGGCGGCGGCGTCCTCGCGCAGCGCCACCACCTTCTCCGAGTGCAGCATGGAGCGGGAGATGCGTCCGGTGAACAGGCCGTCCTCGCCGACCTCCATGTGGGTGGCCACGGCCCGGTCTGCCCCCACGAGGCGGGCGATGGGGGCGACCATCTCGGTGATGGAGGCCGAGACCACCACGACGTCGTGCCCGGCCCGGCGGTGGCCCTCGATGAGGTCGAGGGCCTCGGCGTAGACGGCCGGTTCGATCGCCGTGGTCAGGGCGCCCTCGACGACCTCCACCAGGTCCCGGCGGCTGATACCGGCGGACATGAGGGCCAGATGCTCCATGAGGCTGCTGGAGCGCTGGGTGCCGGCGCCCACCAGGAGGTAGGGGATCTGGGCGATGAGCCCGTAGGCCAGGGCGCGGGAGGAGATGAGGCCGCTGCGCCGCATCGGGGTGCCCAGCGCCCAGGTCGACGACGTCGCCAGGATCGTCTTGTCCAGGTCGAAGTAGGCCGCCGCGCGGTGCCCGGCGGGGGGCGGGTCGGCAGCGGGGCGCTCCGGCGCCACCGGTGGGGCGGTCGGTGCCGTCACCGGTGACGTCGCTGGCATTCGGGAGGGGTCGCTTGCGCGGTCCTGCGCGCTCATGGACCCATCTCATCATGAGGGGACCTCCGGTGTCAGGTGTGTCAGCTCCGCGGTTGCCTCCGTCATCACCGCCGGCTCCCTGACCGGCCGCAGTCCTTCGCGGCGGGCGCGGGGCCACAGCCCCGTTTCTGCACCCCGTCTCCACAGGCCCGACGACGCCGCTGGGCGCAGCCGCGGGCGGGCCCGCACCCTGGTGGGGACTCGCCCGCGGCGCCGCAGTACCGCCGCGGGGTACCGGCCGAGGAGCCGGGAGGGCGGCTGTGGCAACGGCCGCGGGAACGGCTGGCAGGCCGCGGGGAAGGACTCGGGACAACGTGGAGACATGTGAAGGAGAGGACGATGCCGGTGAGGATGCCCGTGAGGCAGACGCGCGTGCCCCCGGGGGAGGGCGGGGGACAGACCGGGCAGTGGGAGCAGTCGGAGGAGACACTGATCATTCCGGCAGCGGAGGAGCCCGGGGGTGAGACGGCGCCGGAGCAGGGGGAGAAGGACCCGACGTCGGGAGCGACGGATGGGGCCGGGGCGACGCAGGCAACCCGGGTCAGGCCGGCGACGGGGCGGAGGCCGGCGTGGGACGGCCGGGACGTCTCCTTCCCTCCCCTGAGACCCGCCGCCGACCGGCCTGCGCAGCCCGGTGCTGAGGCGCAGACGGGGGAGGGGACGACGGGCGCGGGGCGCACCGCCCAGGTCCTGGCCGTCACCGGTGCCCGCGGGGGCCTGGGGGCCAGCGTCCTGCTGCTGCACCTGGCGTGGGCGCTGGGACGCGCGGGCAGGCGGGTGGCGATGATGGACCTCGACCCCACCGGCGGCCTGGACCTCCTGTGCGGGGAGAGCGTCCTGACCGGGCTGCGCTGGGCGGACCTGCCGGCCGAGGAGTCGGCCTTCCGGCCCGGTCACCTCGTCGGGGCCCTGCCCGTGTGGCACGCCATGCCGGTCCTCACCGGGGACGTGCGTGGAGGCCCCCTGCCCTGCGCGGAGGCGGTCCTGAAGGCCATGCGGGCCGAGCACGACGTCGTGCTGGTGGACCTGCCCCGAGGGGCACCCCCGCCCCCGGGCGCCGGGGTCCTCATCGTCACCGGGCTCGACCTGCGCTCGGCCATCGCCGCCGAGAGCATCGCCTCGCGACTGCGGGGCACGGCGCCCGCCGGTACCGACGCCGCCGACGCCCAGGCCGCCGACGCCGCCGCGGGGGTGCCGGTCTGGCTCGTGGCGCGCCAGGTGGGTGAGGACGTCGTCGTCGAGGACCTCGAGCTCATCACCGGCTGCCCGGTCCTGGGACAGGTCCCCACCGACCGGGTCCTGGCCAAGCGGCTGGCCCTCGGGGAGGACCCGGTGCGGGCCCGCTCGGCCATCCGGCGCGCCGCGAGCGCCCTGGCCCGGGAGCTGCTGCCCCGGCTCGCCGGTGCCACGACGCCGGGGAGCCGGCCAGTGAGCCGGCCAGCAAACCAGTCAGCGAATCAGTCAGACCATCAGACGAGGAGGCAGTCATGGTCCCGGTGAGTCCCGATCAACCCAGAGTCTCCGGTGGGACCGGGGCAGACGGCCCCGAGCTCGCCCGCGTCCGCAGTGCCCTGGCCCGCGGCGTGGGCCTGGAGGAGGCCCTCAACGACGCCGCCGCCCCCGCTACCGGACAGGTGGGGATGGCGCGCCTGGGGCAGAGGGTGCGCGCCGACGTCGACGGCGCCGGGCCGCTCCTCCAGCCCCTCATCGAGACCGACGGCGTCACCGACGTCCTCGTCAGCGGCGGGCGCACCTGGATCGACCGGGGGCACGGCCTCGAACCCGTCCCCGCCGCCACCATGGACGAGCCCGAGGTGCGGGCCCTGGCCGTGCGCATGGCCGCCTCCGCCCACAAGCGCCTCGACGACGCCTGCCCCGTCGTCGACGCCACCCTGCCCGACGGCACCCGCCTCAACGCGGTCCTGCCGCCCCTGAGCGCCGACGGCACCCTCATCAGCCTGCGCACCAAGCGCCGCCGTGGCTTCACCCTGGACGAGCTCACCGCCGCCGGCACCGTCGCCCCCGGACTGGACGAGGTCCTGGCCGCCCTCGTCACCGGCCGCGCCAGCTGCCTGGTCACCGGCGCCACCGGCACCGGCAAGACCACCCTCCTGGCCGCCCTGCTCGCACTCGTCCCGGCCACCGAGCGCATCGTGTGCATCGAGGAGGCCAGCGAGCTGCGCCCCCACCACCCCCACGTCGTCCACCTCCAGGAGCGCGGCGCCAACGTCCAGGGCGTCGGGGCGGTCTCCATGACCTCCCTGGTGCGCACCGCCCTGCGCATGCGGCCCGACCGGATCGTCCTGGGCGAGTGCCGCGGCCCCGAGGTACGCGACGTCCTCACCGCCCTCAACACCGGCCACGAGGGCGGCTGGGCCACCCTGCACGCCAACTCGCCCGCCGACGTCCCCGCCCGCCTGACCGCCCTGGGGGCGCTCGCGGGACTCGACGAGGCGGCCGTCGCCGCCCAGGCGGCCAGTGCCCTCGACGCCGTCGTCCACCTGCGCCGGCAGGCCGGCACCGCCGGGGCACGCCGCTTCGTGGCCTCCATCGGCGTGCTGCGGCGCGAGGCGTCCCCGGCCGGAGCGGTCCTCATCTGCGAGGAGGCCCTGCACGTGACGGGCGACGGCCGCCTGAGCCCAGGCCCGGCCGTATCGGCGCTGCGGGAGCGGGTCGGTCCGCAGGTCTTCGCCCGCACCGGCCTTGACGGACTGCCCGACCCGGGGGAGAGGAGACCCACATGACCGAGACGGCCTGCATGACCGGCATGGCCTGCGTGGCGGTGGGCGTCGCGCCCCTGCCCCCGGCCGGGCACCTGGCCGGCCCGGCGGACGGACCGGTGCCCGGCGCCTGGATCGCGGCGGTCCTGGTCGCCCTGGCCGCCGCCGTGCTCCTGCTGCCGGCCCGCCGCGGCCTGCCCCGCGGCTTGACCACGGGAGCCTCCGCGGCCGAGGCTCGCCCGACGATGCGGCAGGCGGCGCTCACCGCGCTGCGCTCCCGACGCACCGGGGCGCCCGAACCGGACCTCGGCCTGCTGCTCACCGAGGTCGCCAGCCTCCTGCGCGCCGGCGCGACGGCGCAACGGGCCTGGACGCGCGCCTGCCGGCGCGCGGGTCTCACCGAGGGCGTCGAGCCCGACGAGGATGGTGTCCCACCGGTGCTGCGCGCGCTCGCGGACCTCCAGCACGACTCGTGGCTGCCCCGATGGAGCGGCGGGCACCTGCACTGGCACCCGCCCCCAAGGGGGCAGCGGGCCCGGCAGAGGCGCGCCACCGCCGCCGGGGTGCCGGGCGCCGTCGCCTCCTGCCGCCTGTCGACCGCCCTGGGGGCGCCCCTGGCCGACATCCTCCAGACCGTGGCCGGCGGGGTGGCCGAGTCCGGTCGCGCCGAGGCCTCCCGGCGGGCCGCCCTGGCCGGTCCCCGCAGCACCGCCCGGCTCCTGGCCTGCCTGCCCGTGGTCGGCCTGGGACTGGGGATGCTCGTGGGCGCCGACCCCGCCTCCCTCCTGCTCGACGGCGGCGTCGGCAGCGCCGTGGGGGCGCTGGGCATCGGCCTCATGGTGGTGGGGCACCTGGTGACCAGGCGCCTCATACGCTCCGCAACGGCTGAGGGCGAGGTCGTCGACGAGGCCCTGGTCCTGGACCTGGCCGCCGCCGCCCTGAGCGCCGGGGCCTCGGTGCCCGGGGTGCTCACCGCCTTGGGCCAGGCCCTGGAGGAGGAGGGCCCCGGCGTCGTGGGGAGGGCCTTGCTGCTGGGCGCCCCGTGGGAGGAGGCCTGGCAGGCGCCCGAGGACGATCAGTGGAGGGCGCGGCGCTCCCGCCTGGAGTCCTGTCTGCGCCCCGGCTGGGAGGACGGGGCCTCACCGGCCGCCCTCCTGGAGGCGACGGCGGCGAGCCTGCGCGCGGGGCGGCACGCCCGAGACGAGGAGGCCGCCGAGCGCCTGGCGGTGCGCCTGGTCCTGCCGCTGGGCGCCTGCCACCTGCCGGCCTTCGTCATTCTGGGGATCGCGCCGGTCGTCGCCTCGGTCGGCATGAGCATGCTCACCGGGTGAAGGCGCCCCGTCCTGCCGGCGTCCTGTCTCGGTGGTGCCCCCACCCGCCCACCGGCCGAACCACCGTATGAGGCACGCCCAAGTGGGTACTCCTGCCCGCGCGGGTGCGCGAACCCCCGGCGGCCTGGCACGATGGGGACATGGCACTGTCGAAGAAGCTGCTGAGCCGCGACGAGGTCGTGGTGCGGCACATGCACACCCACATCAAGGTCCTCCTGTGGCGGTTCGTCGTTGAGATCCTGCTGCTCGTGGTCGGCGTCGTCGCCTCGGTCATGGTCCCCGCCACCTGGCGGCCCTGGGGCATCCTGGCGATCTGGGTGGTGATCCTCGTGGTGAGCGTCCCCCTGCTGCTCCTGCCGTGGCTGCGGTGGTACCTGTGCACCTACACGATCACCACCAAGCGCATCATCACCCGCTCCGGCATCGTCAGCCGCATCGGCCACGACCTGCCCCTGACCCGGATCTCGGACATCCAGCTGGACAAGGACGTCACCGACCGCTTCTTCGGCTGCGGCACGCTGGCCCTGCAGACCTCCGCCGATGACCCGCTCCTCCTGCACGACGTCCCCCACGTAGAGACGGTCCAGGTGGAGATCTCCAACCTGATCTTCGACGACACCCAGGGCGCCATCGACGCCGACCCCCGCAGCTGAGCGGCACGGAGCCGCAGATACGCAGAGAGACGACGGCCGCCGGTTCCTCAGGGGGAGCCGGCGGCCGCCGTCGTGATCGTGGTGATCGGGTCAGTCGAGGGTCTCGACGACGCTGACCGCCTGGGCCACACCGGTCAGGGTGGCGGCGATGCGCACGGCCTCCCAGACCTGCTCGGTGCTCAGGCCCTCGCCGCGAACCGTGGCCTCGTGGGCGGTCACGCACTTCTCGCAGCCGTTGATCGTGGACACGGCCAGGATCCACAGCTCGAAGTCGACCTTCTCCACGCCGCCGGAGGTGCCCATGATGTTCATACGCAGGCCCATGCGCTCGTTGTCGTAGGCCGAGCCCAGGAAGTGGCGCGTGCGGTAGGCGACATTGTTCATCGCCATGATGGAGGCGGCGCCCATGGCGGCGCTGATGGCCTCCTCGGACAGGTGGGTGCGGGCGTCCTCCATGACCTGGACCAGGACGGACTCGTTGCGGGTCGCGGCGGCCGCGGCCACGAAGGCGCCCCACTGCTGCTGCTCGGTCAGCGAGGAGGAACGGGACAGGGTGGACAGGTTCAGAGAGAGGTCCTTGGCCCACTCGGGCAGGGCGGAACGCAGGTTGTCGATGCTCATGTGTTCTCGTTTCGTCGTCGTTCAGATAGTGAAGGTCAGGGGACGGGGCGGCGACCCGTCAGCTCATCTGGCTCAGGGCGTCGATGGTGGCGGCGCCGGCCTGCCAGTTGCAGGCGCACAGCTCGTCGGACTGAAGGGCGTCGAGCTGGCGCAGGACCTCCTCGGTGTTGCGGCCCACTGAGTCGGCGGTCACGGAGACCGACTGGATGACGTTGTGGGGGTCGATGATGAAGGTGGCGCGGTCGGCCTCACCGGTGGGGCGCTTGATGCCCAGGGCCTCGGTGAGCTCGCGGCCCAGGTCGCTGGCCATGGGGAAGGGCAGGTCCTGGAGCTTGTCGTGGCTGCGGCGCCAGGCGTAGTGGGTGTACTCGTTGTCCACCGAGACGCCCACGACCTCGCAGTCGCGGTCCTTGAAGTCCTGGTAGAGGTCGCCGAAGGCGGCGATCTCGGTGGGGCACACGAAGGTGAAGTCCTTGGGCCAGAAGAAGACGACGCGCCAGGTTCCGGCGGGGACCTGCGAGGAGACGGTGGTGAAGTAGTCCTCGGGCTTACTGGCCTCAACCTCCTTGAGGTTGCCGGGGACGACGGCGGTGAGCTCGTAGGCGGGGAACTGGTCTCCGATGGTGAGAACGGCCATGGGTGCCTCCTGAATCGTGCGAATCGTGGTGCGAGTTGGTGCGGGTCTGCGCTGACCCGCACCAACCCGGGTCGGGTCGGGTCGGTGCGGGGCGGCTCCGTCGGTCCAACCGTAAGACGCCAGCCCCATAGGCGCAACTAAAAGTTGTCCTATTTTTAAAAAGGCATGCCTTATCTGGTGGTGTTGCGGTGACGCGGCCGGCTCCCGGCCGCTCGAGCCCGTAGGCCGGTCCCCTGAAGGGGTCCTGGGGCGTGCGGGGCCCGTCGGCGGAGTGCTTCTGCCGCCCGACCTGCTCATGATGCACATCCTGGACGCCACCGACCGGATCCTGGTGGGCTCGGGCGGCGTCATGGCCATGCACTACGGATCGCTCCAGATGGCCGAGCGCTTCGCCACCCTGGCCACCCTCCATCCCGGCCGCGTCGACATGGGTCTGGGGCGCGCCCCCGGTGGGGACATGCGTGCGGCCGCAGCCCTCAACCAGGGCCGCGTCATCGACCCCGACGCCATCAACGCCCTCATCGAGGAGACGGTCGCCCTCCTGTGCGACGACCTGTCGGCCACCCACCCCTACGCCTCCATCGAGGTCCGCCCCCGCCCGGCCCAGATGCCGGAGGTCTGGCTCCTGGGCTCCTCGGGCCAGTCGGCCGCCTGGGCCGGCACCCACGACCTCAACTACGCCTACGCCCAGTTCTTCACCGGCCGCCAGCAGGTCGAGATCATGAACCACTACCGCGCCCACCTCCCCGAGAGTCCGGGCCGCGGATCCATCCACGGGGGCCAGGCCCTCTCCGCCCTGTGCGTCAGCGCCGCCGCCACCCGCGAGGAGGCCCGCGAGCAGGCCCTCGTGGCCGCCGACGCCCGTTTCAGCCTGCGCACCGGCCGCCCCATGCGCTTCCGCGACCCGGCCACCCTCGACGCCGCCTACCGCGCCGAGGTCGAGCGCTACCTCGAGCGCGACACCGCCATCATCGCGGGCACCTACGACGAGGTCGCCCAGGCCCTGTCCTCCTTCGCCGAGAACCACGGCACCGAGGAGGTCATGCTCATCAGCCACATCGACGACGTCGAGGTCAAGACCCGCCAGTACGCCGAGCTCGCCGCCCGCCTCCTGTGAGCCGTCGGGCGCACCCGCGTCCTCCCGTGCGGCGGGGCGCCAGATATGGGCGGCGCCCCGCGTTACGGTCGGTCCCATGAGCCCCGCTAGCGCCCGGTCCGCCTCTGAGCCGTCGTCCTCCTTCCCGCCTCCGGCGGCCACGCCCGAGCAGGCGGCGAGCCTGCGGGCGGACCTGGCCGACTCCGGCTGGGGTGTGGAGGCGGTGGCCGCCCTCCTGGGCGAGGCCGCCGATGCCGCCCTGCGCCGCGAAATCCGCCTACCCGCCCTGCGAGCCGTGCGCGCCGCCCTGGCGGGCGGGCAGGCCCCCTCGCCCATAGCCGTCCTGACCGCCCTGTTCATGCTCGGTGAGCCGGTCCCCACCACCGCCCTCGATATCGCCCTGCCCCGCACCGCTGCGGCGGGCGCCGCCGCCATCGGCCTGGTCGGCGAGCCCGATGAGACCGGATGCGTCCGCGCCCGTGCCGACCTGCGCCCCCACGAGGCCGTCGACGACGCCGGTGAGGTCCGCTGGTGGGTGGCCTCCGACCTGGGCGAGCTCGTCACCGGCCGTGCCCTGGCCCCCGACCACGTCCTGGGGGTCGGGGGCGCCGGGCTCACCCTGGCGTGCCTGACCCCGCGCACGCGGGTGGGCACTGCCCTGGACCTGGGATGCGGCTGCGGCATCCAGACCCTCTACCTGCTGCGTCACGCCGAGCACGTGGTGGCCACCGACATCTCCGCGCGCGCCCTGGCCTTCACCGCCTTCAACGCGGCCCTGGCCGGCGTGAGCGTCACCGGCGCTGCCGACGCCGCCCCCGGCTCCGACCTCGATGTTGACTCCGAGGCTGCCACCTCCCCCGAGTCCTCCTCGGGCTCCGGCTGTCTGGAGCTCCTGCGCGGCTCCCTCCTGGAACCGGTGGCCGGCCGTCGCTTCGACCTCATCGCTTCCAACCCGCCCTTCGTCCTCACCCCGCCGGCGGTGCGCGAGGCAGGCCTGCCCCTCATGGAGTACCGCGACGCCGGCGGCCCCATCCTGCCGGGGCTCGTCGCCGGTCTCGGCCAGCACCTCGAGCCCGGCGCGGTCGCCGTCATGCTCGGCAACTGGGAGCACCGGGGTACTGGCTCGTGGCGCGATGCCGTGGCCGCCTGGGTCCCCGAGGGGCTCGACGCCTGGGTCATTGAGCGCGAGCTCCAGGACCCGGTGGAGTACGCCACCATGTGGCTGCGCGACGGCGGCCTGACCCCCGAGCGTGACGCTGAGGGCTTCGACGCCGCCCTGGAGGCGTGGATCGACGACTTCGAGGCCCGCGACGTGCGGGGCGTCGGCTTCGGCTACCTCATCGTCCACCGTCCCCGGCGCCCCCGCGAGCCCTGGTGCCTCCTGGAGGAGGTGAGCACCTCCGGTCAGGGGGTCCTGGGACCCCATGTCGCCGAGGTGCTGGAGGTGCGTGAGCAGCTCGCCGGTCTCGACGACGAGGCCGTCGCCGACCTGCGCCCGCTCCTGGCCCCCGACGTCACCGAGGAGCGTCACCTCATCCCGGGGGCGGCCGAGCCCACGGTCATCCTGCTGCGTCAGGGCGGAGGGCTGGGGCGCGCTCTGCAAGCCTCGACGGTGGTGGCCGCGCTGGCCGGGGTGGCTGACGGCGAGCTGAGTGTCGGACAGGTCGCCTCCGCGGTCGCCGCGCTCAGTGAGCTGAACGCAGCCGACGCGCTCGCGCTGCGCGCGGAGATGGTTGAGGCGGCCCGTCATCTTCTGACCACAGGATTCCTGCGTCTGGGAAAGTGACGATGGACTGAATGAGGACTTGAGGGAAATGGATGATGGCGAACGCCCGGTGGGTATGACTCCGTTCTGAGACATTTACGACTTTGACATTGTCTTTCCTTCGTCGTCGTCGTGATGTCCTCGTCATCAACGATATGCAACTGAAACCCTTTCCGTTCGGCGTCATTTCAAGCGAAAGTACCTCTGGGCTGCGGTGATGCGCGATTGTTGTTCCGTGAACCGCTTCTGAGGTGCTGGGGAGGAGGTCGAATGACCTAGATTCCTTAGCAGTCACTTTTTCGTGCGCTCCCCGCGCGCCCATCCCTCATGATCGGAATCCATCGGTATGTCCCAGTCATCACGTCGCTCGCGGCGCGGGTGCAAAGGACTGCTGCACAGATTCTTTGCGGTGGTCGGTTCTCTTGCCGTCATCCTGGTGACCATGGTGTCGCTCCCGTGGACGGCACCGTCCGCGGACGACGTTGTTTATGGAAGCAATAGGGACTATACGGCCGATGTCGGTGCGGCGGAGCGCTGGCCCGAACGTTCTCTGCAGGACGTCGTCGGTGCCGCCGGGGCGGATGCGCAGTTCACCGACGAGACCAGCGAGCTGGAGGTCCTCAGCCCATCGGCCGCTGCGGGGCAGGCTGCTGGAAACGAGGTCTCTCAGGCCCGGGCGTCTGCTCCTGCTGAGCGGCCGGGCCCGGGGATTGCCTCCCCCTACGGGCCGATCACCGAGGCCGCAGGCGATCAGGGGGAGGACCCGTTCAGTGGCCTGGAGGCGCGCGAGTCGTGAGCAGTCCCGCACAGGAATCGCTGCTGACCTCCTATTGGTTGGCGCGTGCAAGAACCTACGATCGGCTGGTGGCCTCCTTCCAGTCGCAGTCCTCCCTCTCTCTGGGACAGCTGCGCCTGCGCGGGGGCCTGCTGGCCGTGTCCTGCCTGGCGGCGACGCTCGGCCTGTGGGGACTGTTCGTGTTCACCCACACCGGCCAGGCCCTCGACGCCATGGCCCTGGAGGGCTCGGAGATCGGATCGCACTACGTGAGCGCCCACGCCCGCAGGCTCCTGTCGGTGGTGTCCATGCCGGCGGCGGTCGTCCTCGTGGTGACGATCCTCGTCATCGGCCTGCTGCGTCGCAGCCACCGGCGCGCCGTGTGGGCCGTCGTCGCCGTGGCCGGGGCCAACCTGACCACCCAGATCCTCAAGTACCGGATCCTGTGGCGGCCCGACTTCGACATCACCGAGCGCTGGGACAACGCCAACACCCTGCCCTCGGGGCACACCACCATGGCGGCCTCCGCCGCGGTCGCCCTCATCCTGCTGTCCGGGCGGCGCTGGCGGCCTCTGTCGGCCTGGGCCGGGGGGCTGTTCACCATCGCCATGGGCTACTCCACCCTCGTGTGCCAGTGGCACCGCCCCTCCGACGTCCTGGCCGGGATCTTCGTGCCGGTGGCTTGGGGGGCCTTCGCCGTGGCCGGCGGGGCCTGGCGCGCCCCCTGGTCCCTACGCGAGGGGACCGGGGAGGAGGGCTCCGGTGAGGTGCCCGGACTGACCACCGTGGGGACGATTCCGGTGACGTCCGCCGGGCCGCGCCTGTGGCACCAGCTCGTCGGCAACATTCTGATGGCTGCTGCCGGCATCGTGTGCACCCTGGGGGCGCTCGGCCTGGGCACCTGGGTGTGGTGGCACCTGGACGGCCCGGAGACGCGCTGGCAGCTCTTCGGCGCCTACGCCACCGGGTCGGTGGCCGTCGTCGGCGTCACCTGCCTGGCCCTGTCCGCGCTCGTCTCACTCACCGACTGGGGCCGCACCCGCCGCAAGCACGAGGCCCGCCACCGCGACTGACGCCTACCCGGCGCCGTCGGGTACGTGCCCCCACCGAGGGGCGTTCGCCGTCTACTCCACGAGGGTCGGGATCCACTGGTCAGGGGTTGTGTGTACTCCACGGAGGCCGGGCCTTCGTGCAGTACGCACAACCCTCTGCGAGTAGCACCCCGCCCCCGTGCAGTGTTACTCCTCGACGACGGCGGCCGGGAGCCTGACGCTGAAGGTGGTCCCGTGGTCCTCGGGTGCGGTGGAGGAGTCGACGTCGATGCTCCCGCCGTGGGACTGGACGATGGCCAGCGCGATCGACATGCCCAGGCCCGTGGAGCCGGTGCGCCGCTCGCGCGAGGAGTCGCCCCGGGCGAAGCGCTCGAAGAGCCGGTCGCGCACATCGGGAGCGATTCCCGGGCCGTCGTCGTGGATGCGCACGATGAGCGTGTCGCCCTCGCGGGCCAGCGTCGTGGTCACCTGGCTGCCGGCCGGCGTGTGGACCCGGGAGTTGGCCAGGAGGTTGACGACGACCTGGCGCAGGCGGGCCTCGTCACCGATGACCAGCGGAGGCTCGGGCAGGAAGTCCTCGGCCTCCGCCGCCGTGGCGTCGGCCGGCGGCTCCAGGACGGCCAGGTCCAGCTGCCAGTCGTGGTCGGGGCCGGCCGCGCGGGCGTCGGCCACCGTGTCCACCAGGAGACCGACCAGGTCCACCTCCTCGCGGCGCAGCTCGCGTCCGGCGTCCAGGCGGGCCAGCAGCAGCAGGTCCTCGACGAGCGCCGTCATCCGCACCGACTCGGAGTGCACGCGCTCCAGGGCGTAGGTGGCCTCCTCCGGCAGGTCGGCGTCGGCCCCCTCCCGGCGGATGAGCTCGGTGTAACCGCGGATCGAGGCCAGCGGCGTGCGCAGCTCGTGGGAGGCGTCGGCCACGAACTGGCGCACCTGCGTCTCCGAGCGCTGGCGCGCGGCCAGGGCGGACTCCACGTGCCCCAGCAGCGTGTTGAGGGCGCCGCCGACCTGCCCGACCTCGGCCGAGGAGCCCAGGTCCGCCTTCTCCACGCGGTCCTCAATGCTCACCTCGCCGCGCTCCAGCGGCTGAGAGGCCACACGGTGCGCGGTGCGGGCCACCCGCTCCAGGGGCGCCAGCGAGGAGCGCACCATGACCCGCCCGGCCAGGGCCACCACGAGGGCGCCCACCAGTGCCACTGCCAGCTCGATGAGCAGCTGGGTGCGGATGAGAGCCTTGTCCCCCTCCAGGGAGAGCCCGGTGATGACCGTGCTGCCCGAGGCCTCGTCGCGGGTGGCCACCACCCGGTAGCTGCCCAGGTGGTGCAGGTGCACGGTGACGGGGTGGTCCTGGTTGGCCTGGGACAGCAGCAGCCGGCAGTCCTCCTTGGAGATGGCCGCGTAGTGGCCGTTCTTGTCGATGTAGGCGGCGGCCTCGTTGCTGGAGGCCGACGTCTGCGTGGTGATGAGCGTCAGGGTCCCGGTGGACTGCCCGGCGGCGTCGAGGCCGGGAGGGACCCCCTCCTTGCCGGGGCCGCCGTCGGCCCCGCCCGCCCCGTCGGACTGGTCGCCCGGCTTGTCCTGGCCCTCCTGCGCCGCCTCCTTGGAGGCCTTCCTGGCCTCCTGCGTCAGGTCGTGGCGCTTGTCGGCGGCGCGCTGGGCGGCCGCCATCAGCTGACTGTCCGTGCGTGCCATGAGCGTGTGGCGCAGGCTGACGGTGGAGAAGGCGCTCATGACCGCCGCCATGACCAGGACCAGCCCGAGCACCCCGACCACCAGCCGGGTGCGCAGGCTGCGAGGAGGTGTGAGGAGCGAGCCGGGCCGCCATGAGCGCAGGCTCATCCGCCGCCCGGTCGGTGCCGGTTGCCGGGGCGTCGGCGGGCGCTCAGCTGCGCTCATCGGTGCCGGCGACAGGCTTGAGGACGTATCCGACGCCGCGCATCGTGTGGATCATGGGCTCGCGGCCCTTGTCGATCTTGCGGCGCAGGTAGGAGATGTAGAGCTCGACGATATTGGCCTGCCCGCCGAAGTCGTAGTTCCACACCCGGTCCAGGATCTGTGGCTTGGACAGGACCCGGCGGGGATTGCGCATGAGGTAGCGCAGCAGCTCGAACTCGGTGGCGGTCAGCTGGATCTCGTCGTCACCGCGCCAGACCTCGTGGGAGTCCTCGTTCATGCGCAGGTCCCCGACCTCCAGCAGGGAGGTCCGCTTCTCCTCACTGGCCCCGGAGCGGCGCAGCAGGGCGCGCAGTCGGGCCACGACCTCCTCCAGGGAGAAGGGCTTGGTGACGTAGTCGTCGCCGCCGGCGGTCAGGCCTGCCACCCGGTCCTCGACGGCGTCCTTGGCCGTCAGGAACAGGACCGGCACGTTCGGGCGGTGGCCGCGCACTCGGCGCATGACCTCCAGGCCGTCGAAGTCGGGCAGCATGATGTCCAGGACGATGACGTCGGGGTCGATCTCCTGGGCGGACCGGACGGCTGCGATCCCGGTTCCGGCGGTGGTGACCTCCCAGCCCTCATAGCGCAGGGCGGAGGCGAGCAGGTCGGCGAGCATCTGCTCGTCGTCGACGACCAGGACACGTAGGGGGGAGCCGTCGGCGCGGGTGAGGTTCTCGGTGGGGGCGTTAGTCACGTCGTCTATTCAACAGGAAGGTGCTGTGCTCGACCACAGCGCGACCTGTGCTCCGACTGTGTTACCGATCTGAGACCCAACAGAGACGCGGCGGCGCGAGCGCTGTGACATGCTTAAGCGGTCATGCGTCTTGGTTGTTGATCCCCACATTCGCGTGCGCCAAAACGTTACTTCGTAGCGTAGTCCCATAGAGAGCGGCCCAGTGGTATCTCAGCCGTCCCCTCGTCCAGCGTGTCGCCGTCGATGAGTCGGCGTGGACCTTATTTCCCTCATATCCCTCATACAGCAACAGCAGGAGAGTCATGGAATACGTCGATGGCAACGAGCGCCGCTTCGGTGCCGAGGACCTGTTCTTCTCGACGACGGATACCAAGGGCGTCATTCGCAGGACCAACCGGGTCTTCGATTCGCTGTCCTGTTACAGCTCCGAGGAGCTCGTCGGCTCTCCGCACAACATCATTCGGCATGACGACATGCCCGTTGGAGCCTTCAAGCTCATGTGGGACGACCTCAAGCAGGGGCGCTGTTCCTGCGTCTACGTGCTCAATCGCGCCAAGGACGGGCGCGACTACTGGGTCTTCGCCACGATCGCCCCGCTGGCTGACGGCTACCTGTCCGTGCGCGTGCGCCCGACCAACTACGCCATGTTCACCCCCGTCAAGGAGATCTACGCCCGCGTGCGGGCCGCCGAGCGCGCCTACGCCGAGGAGGGCCACGGGCGCCGGGAGGTCGCCGAGCACGGTGCGGCGCTGCTGACCGAGGAGCTGGCGAAGCTCCAGTACCGCGACCTGCACAACTTCGCCCGGGCCGCGCTTCCGCGCGAGCTGGCGCTCCTGGTCGTCGAGGGCGTCCGGGTGCCGCCGCGCGCCGAGTCGGACGATCCCATGTCCGGCGTCCTTCAGGCCGTCGCCGCCATCGAGCGGGATACCGACGAGCTCATCCACCAGCTCGGCGAGTATCAGGAGCTCATCAACGGTCTGGGCTCCTGGGCCGACGGGGTGCGTTCGGTCATCGACCGGGCCGACCGTGTGGGCTCCCTCATGGGGGAGGTGATCAGTCCCGACGCCGAGTCCTCCGTTCCCACCGTCTCCGAGCGCGTCAAGGAGCGCGGGGCTCAGGCCGTCGAGGTGCTGCGCCAGCTCAACTCCTCCCTCGTGGCGCTCTACGAGGCGGTCTCCGAGGTGCGCTTCCGCAGCTCGATGATGCGTCTGCACACCCTCATGGCCGGCATCTTCGCCGCCGCCGTCCTGGACGGCCAGGAGGGGGAGTCCGCCGACGCCATCGGAGACCTCGCCGAGGCGATGCTCTCCGACCTGGAGGAGCTCGTGCCCTCCTGCCGGGAGGCGGCGAACCTGGTCGAGCGCCTGGAGGGCGATCTTCGCTCCGTGGTCAGCAATCTCGACCGCGTCAAGCGGCCCTTCCAGCGCTGGATCCGCGCTCTTCAGGATGAGGGGGCCCAGGCGCTCGTCGAGGGCGTCGACGCCGAGGCCGCCCTGAGTGAGGCCGTCGCCGTGGGCGAGCAGGGCTTCCCGGAGACGGCCTCGCTGGCCGAGCTGGCCGCCAAGGCCCGCGGTGTCGTTGTGACCTTGGACGAGTCCGTCATCCGTCAGCGGGTGGCGACGGTTCGCGAGACCCTGAGTCACCTGGGGGAGTAGTTGGCAATATTCTACAAGACAGCTTCCACCTTATTGGTGACAATGCCATAAATCGTCTTCCGCGGGATCGCGCGTCTCACTACGTTCTTCTCGGCACTGTGTGAGGGGCTGAGGGAAATGGTCCTCTGGCGAGGTGCTCCCGCGAATTATTCACCCTGAAGGAAAGCACCATGGAGTCACAGGTCGGTTACGAGCGTTTGTTCGATCCACAGGACATCTTCTTTTCCACCACGGATCTTAAAGGTGTCATTCAGAACACCAACCGGACATTCGACACGCTGTCGCGTTACTCGCGCGAGCGTCTTATCGGGGCTCCGCACAACATCATTCGTCACCTGGACATGCCGGCGGGTCTGTTCCGCCTCATCTGGGACGATCTGCAGGCTCGGCGCCCGGCCTGCGGATACATCACCAACCGTGCCGTGGACGGCCTGGACTACCGGGTCTTCGCCACCATCGTGCCGCTGCGCCAGGGGTACCTGTCGGTGCGGATCAAACCGATGGACACTGCGACCAGGGAACGGGTCGAGGAGGTCTACCGCCGGGTGCGCGCCAAGGAGCGCGACCTGGAGGCCCGGGGCGCCTCGCGCCACCAGCTCGGTGAGTTCGGTGGTCGTGAGCTGGCCGCGGAGCTGGCGGCCCTGGGCTTCTCCCGCCTGTACGACATGACACTGGCGACCCTGCCGCGCGAGGTGGCCGCCCTGGTCGCCGCCGGGGTTCGCGTTCCGGCGGCCGCCCCCGAGGGGCTGGGTGCCGTGGCCCGGATCCTCAACGCGGTGGCCGCCATGGAGAAGGACACCGACGCCCTGGTCTTCGAGCTCGACGAGTACCTGCGCCTCATCACCACCATGGAGGCCACCCACGACTCGGCCCGGGTGGTGGAGGCGCGGGTGAGGCGCATCGGCCAGCTCGTCTCCCACGACGTCGGCGACAGCGCCCAGACCAAGGTGCTCATGCTCAGTGAGCGCATCACCGAGTTCACCGGTGTCGCGGGCGCCGAGCTCAGCGGGCTGCCCTCGCGGCTCAGGGTCCTGCACCAGTCGGTCACCGAGCTGCGCTTCTCCGTGGCCCTCATGCGCCTGCTGACTCTCATGGTGGGGCGCTTCGCCCAGGCCATCCTCGATGGCAGCGAGGTGGACGCCGTGCACTCCCTGACGGACCTGTGCGAGGCGCTCGAGTCCGGCCTGCGCGGACTGGGTCCCGTGCTGCAAACCGTGAGCGGCCAGGTCGCTCAGCTCAACGACGCCCTGCACACCGTGACCTCCAGCCTGGACCGGGCGGTCCGGCGCCTGGGGCAGTGGGTGGACCTGCGCGGCGGCGGGGCCGGCTCCTCGGGCTCACCGATCATCGACGAGGTCGCCCAGCTCACCTCCCGCGGCTTCCCCGAGGTCCGTTCCCTGGCCGCGCTGGCCGCCGAGTGCCGCGGACTGCACCTGCCCTACGACGAGACCATCGCCGCTCAGCGCCTGGCCGCCGTGCGCAGCGCCCTGGCCGAGCTCGTCTAAGACGAAAGTCGTTCTCCCGGACACTGCCTGGTCGGAAAAGGTGGGGGGTGCGTTACAGTCGGCTGGGAACCGGCATGCGCCGACTCCCCACCGTCCCCTCGTCGGGGCCCCGGATCGCCCGAATCGTCACGATCACGCGGCGATCGCCGGGACCTGCCGACAACCACCCGCAGACCCGCCAGCCGCGGCCAGCCGCGCACCACCCGTGAGGAAGGCTTTACGTGTCCACCAAGCTCGTCATCGTGGAGTCCCCCAACAAGGTGCGCTCCATCGCCGGCTACCTGGGTCCGGAGTTCGACGTCGAGGCCTCCGTGGGGCACATCCGCGACCTGCCGCAGCCCTCCGAGCTGCCCTCCACCATGAAGAAGGGCCCCTACGGGAAGTTCGCGGTCGACGTCGAGGACGACTTCACCCCCTACTACGTCGTCAACCCTGACAAGAAGAAGACGGTCGCCCAGCTCAAGAAGGCCCTCAAGGACGCCGACGAGCTCTACCTGGCCACCGACGACGACCGCGAGGGCGAGGCCATCGCCTGGCACCTTCAGCAGGTCCTCAAGCCCAAGGTGCCGGTGCGCCGCATGGTCTTCACCGAGATCACCCGTGAGGCCGTCACCCGGGCCCTGGACAACACCCGCGAGCTGGACATCCACCTCGTCGACGCCCAGGAGACCCGCCGCATCCTGGACCGCCTCGTGGGCTACGAGGTCAGTCCGGTCCTGTGGCGCAAGGTCCGCGCGGGCCTGTCCGCCGGGCGCGTGCAGTCGGTGGCCACCCGACTCGTCGTCGAGCGCGAGCGCGAGCGCATGGCCTTCCGCTCCGCCTCCTACTGGGGGGTGGAGGCCACCTTCTCCACCGTCCTGTCCGCCGTGGACGTCACCGCCCGCCAGGAGGCCTCCTTCACCGCTCGGCTCGTCACCCTCGACGGGCGGCGCGTGGCCACCGGACGCGACTTCAACGACGACGGCCAGCTGCGCCCCGCCGCGCTCAAGGCCTCCGCCGTCCACCTCCACCAGGTGGGGGCCACCGCCGTGGCCGAGGCCATCGGCCGGGGGGAGCCCCGCGTGGTCGGCGTGGAGGACAAGCCCTACAAGCGCCGCCCGGCCGCCCCCTTCACCACCTCCACCCTCCAGCAGGAGGCCTCCCGCAAGCTGCGCATGAACCCGCGCGAGACCATGCGCGTGGCGCAGGGCCTCTACGAGAACGGCTTCATCACCTACATGCGCACCGACTCCACGGTCCTGTCCGGCCAGGCCGTGGCCGCGGCCCGCTCGCAGGTGGCCGAGCTCTACGGGGCCGAGTACGTCCCCGAGCGCCCCCGCGTCTACGCCTCCAAGTCCAAGGGCGCCCAGGAGGCCCACGAGGCGATCCGCCCCGCCGGCGACCACTTCCGCACCCCGGCCCAGGTCTCCGGCGAGCTCACCGGCGCCCAGTTCCGCCTCTACGAGCTCATCTGGAAGCGGACCGTGGCCTCCCAGATGGCCGACGCCGTCGGCTCGACCGCCACGGTGAGCGTCGAGGTGCCGCTGACGCCGGTGGCCGGCGAGTCGCGCGACTCCGGCCCCACCTTCTCCACGGCCGGCCTGACGGCGTCGGGCACCGTCATCACCTTCCGCGGCTTCCTGGCCGCCTATGAGGAGGGGCGCGACGCCGACCGCTACCAGGACGACTCCGGCGCCACCGCCAAGGATTCCAAGGACGTGCGCCTGCCCGCGATGATCGCCGGTCAGGAGCTGGCCTCCCTGGCCGCCGAGGCCGCCGGCCACGCGACCACGCCGCCGCCGCGCTACACCGAGGCCTCCCTGGTCAAGGCCCTTGAGGAGCGGGAGATCGGCCGCCCCTCGACGTATGCGGCCACCATGTCCACCATCTCCGACCGCGGCTACGTCGACCACCGTGGGCAGGCCCTGGTTCCCACCTGGCTCGCCTTCGCCGTCACCCGGCTGCTGGAGGAGAACTTCACCGAGCTCGTCGACTACGACTTCACCGCCTCCATGGAGCGCGACCTCGACCGGATCGCCGCCGGCGAGGAGGACCGGGTCGCCTGGCTGCGGCGTTTCTACACCGGTCAGGGCGGCGCCGGCGCCCCGGAGGCCGCCCAGGTCGCCGCCTCGGGTGAGAACGACGCCGCGGCCGCCGCACTGCGCGCCCACGGGCTCAAGGGCCTGGTGGACAACCTCGGCGAGATCGACGCCCGCGCCGTCAACTCCATCGAGATCGGCGAGGGCATCACCCTGAGGGTGGGGCGCTACGGCCCCTACCTGGAGGACGCCGAGGGCAAGCGCGCCAACGTGCCGACCGACCTCGCCCCCGACGAGCTGACCGTGGACAAGGCCCGCGAGCTCTTCACCCGCGCCGCCGATGACGGCCGCGAGCTCGGCGTCGACCCGGTCAGCGGGCACGTCATCATCGCCAAGGACGGCCGCTACGGCCCCTACGTCACCGAGATCCTGCCCGACCCGGAGGAGACGACCGAGGCGAAGACGACGGAGACGGCGAAGACGACGGAGACGACGGAGACGGCGAAGACGGCAAGATCGACGAAGGCGAAGAAGACCACCAAGGCCGCCAAGCCCAAGCCCCGCACCGCCAGCCTCCTGCGCTCCATGGACCTGTCCACCGTGACCCTGGAGCAGGCCCTGGACCTGCTGAGCCTGCCGCGCGTCGTCGGACAGGACCCGGAGTCGGGCGCGGACATCACCGCCCAGAACGGCCGCTACGGGCCCTACCTCAAGAAGGGCACCGACTCGCGCTCCCTGGAGACCGAGGAGCAGATCTTCACCGTCACCCTGGAGCAGGCCCTGGAGCTCTTCGCCCAGCCCAAGCGGCGTCGAGGACAGGCGGCCGCCCGCGGACCGCTGCGCGAGCTGGGGCAGGACCCCGCCACTGACAAGCCGGTAGTCATCAAGGACGGCCGCTTCGGCCCCTACATCACCGACGGGCAGACCAACGTCACCGTGCCCCGCAGCGAGGACCCGGCCACCATCAGCGCTGAGAGGGCCTTCGAGCTGCTGGCGGACAAGCGCGCCAAGGGCCCGGCCAAGAAGCGCACCACCCGTAAGACCGCCGCCAAGAAGACGACGACAACGAAGAAGACCACCACCAAGAAGACCACTGCCAAGAAGGCGACGAGCAAGGCGGACGCCTCGACGGAGGGCTGAGGGGCCGCGGTGGTGGTGCTGGCCGCCGTCGCAGAATGTCCCTGTCTGCGCAAGCCGATTGCCCCGTGATCATCATCGCGGCCCGTGTCGCAGTTCTGCGACAGCACTGCGACAGGGAGAGGATACCCGGCCGGTATTGTATTTCTTGTACAACTCCCCACATGATTCCTGAGAGGAACCCATTATGCGTCTGCCCAAGATCGTTCTCGCGGGTACCGCCGCCCTGGCCCTGACCCTGACCCTGGGCGCCTGCTCCTTGTCCGTCAACGGTTCCGGCTCCGGGGACTCCGGCACGCCGGCCGCCCAGGCTGAGCAGAAGGACTCGCAGAGCACCGACTCCAAGGACTCGTCCAAGGCCGATGCCAAGGGGACCGCGACGGCCGACTCCCAGCCCTCCTCCGACGGCTCGGCTCAGGCCACCGCCGCCCCCAGCAACAAGGCCGGGGACAAGGATGATGACAAGGACGGCGACGACGCCCCCATCACGGATCCCACCTGGAAGGACATTCAGAGCACGGGCCAGCGCACCGAGGTCTCCGGTGCCTACGTCGTCCAGGGAACCGGGAAGAGCTTCAACCTGGTCGGCGACCTCGACACGCTGGCGGTTCAGGGCTCTGACGTCAAGATCGCCGCGGAGGACGTCGACACCCTCACCGTTCAGGGCTCCAACGTCACCGTCTACGCCCGCGACATCGACCACCTGACCATCCAGGGCTCCAACGTCACCGTCCACTGGCTGGGCGACGACCCGACGATCCAGGACTTCGGCTCCGGCAACACCACCGGGAAGCTCTCCCAGTGAGACTGCCGTGACCCAGCCCGCCGCACCGGTTCCGTCCGCCACCGTCCTGCTCGTCGACGACGAGGCCCCCATCCGCCGCTCACTGGGACCTTACCTGGAGCGCGGCGGGTACCGGGTCCTGCTCGCCTCGGACGGGGTGGAGGCCCTGGACACCCTGGCCTCCTACCAGGTGGACATCATCGTCTCCGACGTCCTCATGCCCAGGATGGACGGGCGTGAGCTGGTGCGGCGGGTCAGGGCCGATGGGGCCTGGACCCCCATCATCCTGCTCACCCAGGTGGACGCCTCCTATGAGCGGGTCTCGGCCCTTGATGACGGCGCCGACGACTACCTGTCCAAGCCCTTCGACCCCGCCGAGCTCGCCTCCCGGATCCGCGCGGTGCTGCGCCGCACCCGCGGCGTTGCCCAGCCGCTGACCTCCGCCGCCCGGCTCGTGGCCGGGGAGCTGCTCCTGGAGCGGACCTCGCGGCGGGTGACCCTGTCGGGGCGCGAGGTGACGCTCACCCCGAAGGCCACGATGCTCCTGGACTACCTCATGAGCCATCCCGGAGAGCTCCACACCCGCGATGCCCTGCTGGCCTCCCTGTGGGGCATCGACTTCGCCACCTCCACACGCGCCGTCGACCACCGCATCCGCGAGATCCGCCAGGCCCTGGGCGACGACGCCGCCCACCCCACCTACATCGAGACGGTCCCCTCCGTCGGCTACCGCTTCCGGGCCGAGGTCCGGGCATGAGCCTGCCGCCGATGCCGCCGCAGCTGCCGCCCTCGGTCCCGCCGCGCGCGGCGCCCGCGCAGGACGGCCGCATCAGCTTCCTGGGGCCGGCGGTGGACACGGGTGGTCCGCGCACCGTGCCGGTCACCCGGCCCGGGGCGCAGGCGGAGCAGTCCGTACAGCCGCCGAGCCACCCACTGGCGGGCCACCCGGGGAGCCGGCCGCAGCAGGTGGCCGCCCCTCAGCAACCGGTGGCCGAGCCCCGGCCTGTCGAGCCCTCGGCCGGGGTCGTCGCTGAAGCTGTCGCCGAAGCCGCCCCGACACATCCGGAACCCGCGACGGAGGGGCCCCGGCGGGCCACCTGGATCGGATGGGTGCTGGCGGTGGTGCTCGTTGCTGTTGCGGCGGCGGTCTCCTACGCGGCCTTCGGACTGGCCCCGGTGGTCATCTCGACGGCGGTGCCGCTGGTGGTGGCGGAGGCCGGGCTCGTTCTGCTGCTGCTCGCTCTGGCCGCGACGGTGATCCGCCGCAGGCTGCGGCTGGCGGAGCAGCAGGGGCGAGGCCAGGCCCAGGAGGAGGCCTGGTCCCGTCACCAGCAGTTCCTGCGCCGGCTGGACCACGAGCTGAAGAACCCGCTGACGGCGGTGCGGGCCGCCGTCGCCGACCTGCCGCAGGCCCCGCCCCACGAGCTGCAGGCCCGGGTCGACGTCGTCGACGCCCAGGCCCGCCGGATGGGGCGCTTGGTGACGGACCTGCGCAAGCTGGCCGACCTGGAGACGGCCGCGCTCTCACTGGAGGACGTCGATATCGCCGAGACCGTCCACGACGCCGCCCAGGCGGTCGGTGAGGAGGGGGCGGCGCGTGGCGGCGGGCCCAAGATCCGCCTGGATCTGCCCCAGGTGCCGTGGCCGCTGTCGCATGTGCGCGGCGACGGCGACCTGCTGTACTCGGCCGTCTACAACGTCATCTCCAACGCCTCGAAGTACACCCAGCCCGGCGGGACCGTGGAGGTGCGCGGTCGGGAGGAGTCCGGCACCGTCACCATCGAGGTGGCCGACACCGGGATCGGGGTGCCGCAGGCCGACCTGCCGGCCGTGTGGAGCGAGCTGGCCCGGGCCGGCAACGCCCGGGGCCTGCCGGGCTCGGGGCTGGGGCTGGCGCTGGTGTCCACGATCGTGCGCCGCCACGGCGGCAGCGTACGCATGGCCTCCCGCGAGGGCGTGGGCACCCGGGTCTGGCTGAGCCTGCCCGTCGCGGGCCCGCCGGATATGTCGTGATCGCATGACGGACCGGCGGCTGGGGCTGAAGAACCCGCCCTCACCCCGCCCTCACCCCTGTCGCAGTCCTGCGACAGGGCAGGAATCAGGCGGCGACAGCGACTCAGTAACGTTCTGGACATGACGAAAACACTCATCTCCCTGCCCTCCCTCGCCCTCATCACCGCCCTCGCGCTGAGCGGCTGCTCCCTGACCGTCGGAGGAGGTTCGTCGTCGCCGGCTCAGGGGCAGGAGACCGGGGTCGGTGCGGACTCCAGCAGCTCCGCGGGAAGCACTCAGGCCCCTGCCTCCGCCCAGGCGACGGGAGCCTCCGGCTCCACGGGGCAGGCCGTCGCCGGCTACGAGCCCGGCCAGATTCCCCCGATCCCCATGATCGCGCTGCCCGACCTCAGCCTGCTCACCCAGTCCACGGGCGCCTTCACCCCGGACCTGACACGCTCCATCACCTCCCAGCCCGGTATCACCGTCAGGCCCGCCCGCTGCGACGCGAACGGCTCGCTCGTCTCCGGCTCCACGGTCCTGGGCGGAGACGGCTCCATGACCACGAGCTCAGGAGCCACCGCAGTCACCAATAACGGTGACGGCTCAGGGACGTTCAACGACGGCAGGGTCTCCATCACCAACAATGGTGACGGCTCGGGCACCTACTCCGACGGCAGGGTCTCCATCACCATCAACGGTGACGGCTCGGGCACCTACAGTGATGACCACCTCTCGGTCACCGTCAACGGCGACGGCAGCGCCATCGTCAACGGCTCCACGATCTCGGCCAAGCCGGTCCCCAAGGCGGGCAAGGTCGGCACCTTCCCCTCCATCGACGCCGCCAAGCCCGTGCAGTCCTGCGGCACCGTCATCACCCTGGAGGAGGGCGTCCTGTTCGACTTCGGCTCATCCGACCTGCGCGGCGAGGCCTCGACCACCTTGAGCAGCCTGGCCACCGTCCTCAAGGACTCCAAGGCCCCCAAGGTGCAGGTGCAGGGCCACACCGACTCCGTCTCCGACGACGCCTTCAACCAGAAGCTCTCCGAGCAGCGGGCGCAGGCCGTCTCAAACGCCCTGAAGTCCGACGGCGTGTCCGCCGACCTGGAGGCCGTCGGCTACGGCGAGACCAAGCCGGTGGCCCCCAACGAGAACCCCGACGGCTCCGACAACCCCGGCGGTCGCCGCCTCAACCGCCGCGTCGAGGTCTTCGTCCCGACTTTCTGAGGTCTCACATCGCGGCCGCTACGCTGGGGACGTGACTCAGCCGCCCCCCGCCACGGCCCACCCCGGTCTGTTCATCTCCTTCGAGGGAGGTGACGGCGTCGGCAAGACGACGCAGATCCGCATTCTCGCCGACCTCCTGACCGCAGCGGACGTGGACCACATCCTCACCCGCGAGCCGGGCGGCACGGAGCTCGGCGTCGAGATCCGCCGCCTCCTCCTGCACGGCGGGCACGTCGCCCCGCGCGCCGAGGCCCTCCTGTACGCCGCCGACCGCGCCCACCACATCGCCACCCGCGTGCGGCCCGCCCTCGAGCGCGGCGCCGTCGTCCTGGCCGACCGCTACCTCGACTCCTCGGTCGCCTACCAGGGCGCGGCCCGCTCTCTCGGCCCCCAGGAGGTCCGCGACCTGTCCCTGTGGGCCACCGAGGGACTCCTGCCGGACCTGACCATCCTGCTCGACGGCGACCCCGACCTGGCCGAGCGGCGCACCACCGGCCGCGGCGCCAAGGACCGTCTCGAGCAGGAGGGGGACGTCTTCCGCGCCGCCCTGCGCGAGCAGTTCCTCACCCTGGCCCAGGCCGAGCCCGAGCGCTTCGTCGTCGTCGACGCCGACCGGCCCGTCGACCAGGTGGCCGACGACGTCATCGAGGCCGTTGTCGCCGCCGTGCGCCGCCACGGCGTGCACCTCGCCCACGGCGGGGCCCACCAGGGCGTGCTCCTGGGCCTGGAGGCCTTCGTGGAGGCCTTCGTGGAGGCCGCCGTCCGCCGTAGCGCCGCAGGGCCGGGCGAGGAGGTGCGCTCATGAGCGTGTGGGAGGACGTCGTCGGCCAGGAGAGCGCCGTGGCCGCCTTCACCGCCGCGGCCCGGGCCGCCCGCCAGGCCGCCCAGCAGCGCGAGGCGCAGGCCGCCGCCGGTCTGGCCCCCGAGGAGGCGCGAGACGGGGTCGCGCGCCCGGGGGCGGCCTCACCGGCCGGGCTCGCCATGACCCACGCCTGGCTGGTGACCGGCCCACCCGGGTCGGGCCGCTCGAATGCCGCCCGCGCCTTCGCCGCCGCCCTGCAGTGCACCGGCCCCGTGCCCGGCTGCGGGCAGTGCAAGCCCTGCCGTGACGTCATGGCCGGCTCCCACCCCGACGTCGTGCGCCTGGCCACCGAGAAGCTCATCATCACCATGGAGGAGGTCAAGACCCTCATCGGTGAGGCACAGCGCCGCCCCTGGACCGGACGCTGGCGCGTCATCCTCGTCGAGGACGCCGACCGCATGGCCGAGCGCACCACCAACGTCCTGCTCAAGTCCATCGAGGAGCCCCCGCCCCAGACCGTCTGGCTGCTGTGCACCCCCAGCGCCGACGACGTCCTGCCTACCATCCGCTCCCGCTGCCGCCTGGTGACGCTGCGGATCCCGCCGGCAGACGCCGTCGCCGAGCTCCTCGTGCGCCGTGACGGCGCCGACCCCGAGCTGGCCGCCCGGGCCGCCCGGGCCAGCCAGTCACACATCGGGCTCGCCCGCCACCTGGCCACCGACGCCGGCGCCTGGGACCGGCGCCGTCGCCTCCTGCTCGCCCCGGTCTCCCTGCGCAGCGTCGGTGACGCCGTCCTGGCCGCCGCCTCCCTGGTGGAGGCCGCCGAGTCCGAGGCCAAGGAGGCCACCGCCGAGCGCGACGCCCGCGAGAAGGCCGAGCTCACCCGCGCCCTCGGCCTGGAGAGCGACGGGAAGATCCCAGCGGCCCTGCGCGCCCAGATCCGCCAGCTCGAGGAGGACCAGAAGCGCCGCGCCAAGCGCGCCCGCACCGACGTGCTGGACCGGGCCATGATCGACCTGCTGTCCTTCTACCGCGACGTCCTGACCACCCAGATGGGCAGTGACGTCGAGCGCGTCAACCTCGACCTGTCCGAGGCCGTCGACCAGGCCGCCCGCACGACGAGCCCCGAGCAGTCCCTGGCCCGCATCGCCGCCATTGAGGAGTGCCGCAGCCGCCTGCGCTCCAACGCCGCCCCCCTGCTGGCCGTCGAGGCCCTCATGGTGCAGCTGCGGCCCCAGGCCGAAGGAAGGTGAGCGCCCAGCCCCGCCCGACCCACGGCGGGGCATGAAACCGACGTCGTAGGGCCCGGGCCACTGCCGGCGCAACCCCCCAAAACCAGGACGGCCGCGGCCAGGTGTGCAAGAGTCGTGACATGACCGTGACACAGTCCGGGGTCGAGGGCGGCGGCCACGCCGCTCGGTTCGAGCCGATCATCCGCAGATCGAGCCCGCAGGAGCGGGTCGTCGCCTGGGGACTCATCGCCGTCGGCCTCCTGGGGCTGGCCATCGGGCTGGCGATCATGACCTACGGGCAGTACCGGGGGATGCTCGCCTGTTTCGTCGTGGCGGCGCTGTGCCTCCTCATGGGCTACCCGACCCTGTGGCCGCGGACCGTCTTCGACCAAAGCGGCATCCACAGCAGGACGCTGCTGCGCTCCTACGACCTCGCCTGGCCCGGTTCCCGGGACGACTTCGACATCGCCCAGGAGCCCCGCCCCGCCCGCCGCATCGGCGGCGCGGGTCCGAGCGTGCAGGCGACAGTGCGCAGCGGGGCGGGCACGGTGGTGCTGGGAGGAATGACCGCTTGGGCTCTCACCGAGCCCAGGGCTCGTTTCCTCATGGAGGACGAGCTCGATCGGCTCTGGGCCTGGGCCGCCTCCTGGGGGCTGGTACCCGCCGAGGACCCGGAGGGCAAGAGGACTCGCAGTGGGGAGGGAAACGGCCCATCTCATCCCTGAGAGGGATCCTGCACCGGCTGGTCGGTTCATATGATGCTGCTCATGGAAACGAGAACGAAGCATCCTCCCAAGAATCGGCCTTATCGGTCCTCGCCCGCGGTCGTGGACGAGGCGAGAGGCTCCGGTGGCCTTCGACGTCGTCGGGTGTCTGCTGGGGTGCTGGCGGCTGTGGCGGGTGTGTGCCTGGGGGTGGGGGCCGGTGTGGTTCCTGCTGCTGCGGTGCCCGCTGCGGGGCCGGCTCCGGCTGCGTCTTCCAAGGCGGCGGTGCCCAAGGGGCTGGAGTCCTTCTACGGTCAGAAGGTCGAGTGGTACGACTGTGTGGCCACCGGTGGGGTGGAGAGGTCTGCTGACAGGACCGGTTTTCAGTGCGCCAAGGTCAAGGTGCCGTTGGACTACTCCCAGCCCGATGGCCAGACCATTGAGATCGCGATGAAGAAGCACCTGGCCACCGGCTCGGTGCGCCAGGGCACCCTCTTCGTCAACCCCGGCGGCCCCGGCGGATCCGGGGTGGATACCGTCAGCACGATGGCGACGACGACCTTCGCCGGCGTGCAGAGCTCCTACGACATCATCGGCTTCGACCCCCGCGGCGTCGGTGCCTCCACCGCCATCACCTGCACCTCCGACACCGAGGTGACGGCAATGGCGGAGGCCGCCCCGGTCAATGCCGCAGCCGGCGCCACGACATTCGAGCAGCGGGCCGCCGCCATCTCCGCGCAGTTCAAGAAGCTGGAGGCCAACTGCGCGGCGAACACCGAGCCGGCCGAGCTGCTCGACCATGTGGACACCGTCTCGGTGGCCCGGGATCTCGATGTCCTGCGAGCGCTGTCCGGGGACCAGAAGCTCAACTACCTGGGCTTCTCCTACGGCACCTACCTGGGTGCCCACTACGCCGAGCTCTTCCCGGCCAACACCGGCCGCATGGTCCTCGACGGCGCCCTGGACCCCAGCCTGACCTACAACGAGCGCAGGCAGGGGCAGGCGCAGGGCTTCGAGCGGGCGCTGCGCAACTACGTCGCCTGGTGCCAGTCAGGACAGGACTGTCCCCTCACCGGTGACACCGACGCCGGCGTCAAGCAGATCGGAGACCTCTTCACCTCGGCCAACCAGTCGCCCGTGCCCTCCTCGGGCCCGAACCGCCCGGTGACGGGCGAGGACATGAAGCAGGTGATCGCGCTTCTGCTCTATTCTCCGGAGACTTCCTGGGAGACTGGCAATGAGGCCCTGGCGCAGGTCATCAACGAGCACGACGCCTCGATCTTCAGGACGATACTGACCCGGCTCGACGCGCAGCCCGCGGTCAGCACCGGTGCGATGATCGGCACCAACTGCCTGGACTACCGGGTCGAGGGCGATATGGCCACCTGGGCGGCGCAGAGCAAGGAGCTGGAGAGGATCGCCCCCCGCTTCGCCACCATCGCGGAGGCCGGCGACCTCGGCTGCCAGGCCTGGGGGCACAACGGGACCCGGCCGCCCAAGGCGCTCCACGCCAAGGGGACCGCGCCGATCCTCGTGATCGGGACGACCGGCGACCCGGCCACTCCGCACGAGTGGGCCGTGGCTCTGGCCGATCAGCTGGACTCCGGCCGGCTCCTCACCTGGGAGGGCAATGGCCACCTGGCCTATGCCAACCCCGCGCACGGTCCCTGCGTCACCAAGGCGGTCGACACCTACCTGCTCACCGGCACCATGCCCAAGAAGGGGCTGACGTGCCACGGCACGGAGTGAGCCCTCAAGGAACCGCCACGCTCCTGCCGACTCTCCACTGAGGATCGTCAGGGAGCGATGCGGGTTACTCATCACCGTGGTTGGGGCGCTGGAGACAAGCGCCCCAACCACGGTTCTTCTTCACTCTCAGATGCCTGCCCATGACGCACACACGTTCCGTTTACTGTTTGTAATATAACGTTTATGAAAAATAGAGTGAATGAATCTTCCGGTCCGCGACGAGTCGCTCCGGGACGTCGTCGGGTGTCTGCCGGGGTGCTGGCGGCTGTGGCGGGTGTGTGCCTGGGGGTGGGGGCCGGTGTGGTTCCTGCTGCTGCGGTGCCCGCTGCGGGGCCGGCTCCGGCTGCGTCTTCCAAGGCGGCGGTGCCCAAGGGGCTGGAGTCCTTCTACGGTCAGAAGGTCGAGTGGTACGACTGTGTGGCCACCGGTGGGGTGGAGAGGTCGGCTGACAGGACCGGTTTTCAGTGCGCCAAGGTCAAGGTGCCGTTGGACTACTCCCAGCCCGATGGTCAGACCATTGAGATCGCGATGAAGAAGCACCTGGCCACCGGCTCGGTGCGCCAGGGCACCCTCTTCGTCAACCCCGGCGGCCCCGGCTACTCCGGAGTGGACATGGTGGAGAGCAGCCAGACCCAGTTCTCACCCGCCCTCAACCAGGCCTACGACATCATCGGCTTCGACCCCCGCGGCGTCGGTGCCTCCACCGCCATCACCTGCGACGACGGCGCGGGCCAGCAGCCCGCCAAGGCCGCCCAGGGGGGCATGGGTGTCAACGACCCCCAGCCCGGCTCCCTCGCCGCCGACGTCGCCGGGGACGACCCCACCCCCTTCCGGGACGCTGAGAATCCTGCTGCCGACGGCGGAGCGGAGGGCGACATCGACTTCCCGACCCTGATCGGCGAGATCACCAAGGACTTCAAGCAGGAGGAGGCCAACTGCGCCGCCCACACCAAGCCGGCCGGGCTGCTCGACCATGTGGACACCGTCTCGGTGGCCCGGGATCTCGATGTCCTGCGGGCGCTGTCCGGGGACCAGAGGCTCAACTACCTGGGCTTCTCCTACGGCACCTACCTGGGTGCCCACTACGCCGAGCTCTTCCCGGCCAACACCGGCCGCATGGTCCTCGACGGCGCCGTCGACCCCTCCCTGTCACTGGGGGACCGGGCCGCCGGGCAGGCCAAGGGCTTCGAGACCTCACTGCGCACCTACGTCGAGCAGTGCCAGTCCGGCCAGGCCGTCCAGGAGGGCCAGAACTGTCCCCTGACCGGTGACGCCGACGCCGGGGTGCAGCAGATCCGGGCCCTCATCGCCTCGGCCGACAAGACGCCGCTGAAGACCTCGGACCCGAACGTCACCGTGGACGGCAGCACGATCCGCAGCGTCGTCCGCCGCCTCCTGTACTCCTCCGAGTACTGGCCCTTCCTCACCTACGCCCTCGACCAGGCCATCACCCAGAAGGACGGCTCCTACATCCAGGTGCTCTACGGGAAGGCGACGGCCGGAGGCAGCACCCCGACCTTCTACGCCGTCAACTGCCAGGACATCCCCGTCCAGGGCGACATGACCAGCTGGGAGAAGGAGTACCAGCAGATCCTCCAGAGCTCGCCAACCTTCGGCGCCTCCTTGGGCAACCAGGATGCGCGCTGCCAGGCCTGGGGGCACAACGGGACCCGCAAGCCCGCACCCATCCACGCCAAGGGGGCGTCCCCCATCCTGGTGGTGGGCACCACCGGTGACCCGGCCACGCCCTACGCCTGGTCCCAGGCCCTGGCTGATCAGCTCGAGTCCGGCCGGCTCCTGACCTGGGAGGGCAACGGCCATACCGCCTACGGGCGCTCGGGTCCCTGCGTCCACAAGCCCGTCGACGCCTACCTCATCAGAGGGACCATGCCCGAGGAAGGCCTGACCTGCAAGAACGGACAGTGACACCGGACCGTCCCCGCCCCCGGGGCCTCGATGGGAACTTCTTCCCACTCCGTCTCCAGGAGGAGGCCCCGGGCGGCTCGGCAGCATAAGGTTCACGTCGTGACTACTACGACTTCTCCCCGGCCTCGTATCAAGCCTCTGCTCGTGGCACTCGCTGCGCTTCTGGCCTGCGGGGGCCTGACCGCCTGCCAGGACGAAACCGACATCAAGGCCTCGCCGGCAACGGCGTCGGCCTCGGCAGCGGTTCCGGCCGGGCTGGAGAGCTTCTACAACCAGAAGGTCTCCTGGTACGCCTGTGACAAGAAGGGGATGGCAGAGGCGAAGTCGGGGAAGGACACCGGCTTCACCTGCGCCAAGGTCAAGGTGCCGCTGGACTACAACAACCCCGGCGGCGAGACGATCGAGATCGCGGTGAAGAAGCGGGCCGCCGGCGGGGACTCGGTCGGCTCGCTGTTCATCAACCCGGGCGGGCCGGGAGGATCGGGCATCGAGCTGGTCGAAAACGTCGGTTCCTACTTCTCCAAGAACCTCACCAGCTCCTACGACGTCGTCGGCTTCGACCCGCGTGGCGTGGGCGCCTCCACGGCGGTCGACTGCCTGACCGACGCCGAGCTCGACGCCGAACGAGCCGGGGCGAACGACCCGGCGACCCCCTCGGCCACGGCCACCCAGGAGCGGGCTCAGAAGATGGGGGAGGCCTGCGCGTCGAAGACCAGCACCGCGGGGCTCCTGGACCACATCGACACCATCAGTGCCGCCAAGGACCTCGACATCCTGCGTGCGGTCGACGGCCAGCAGGCGCTCACCTACCTGGGCTTCTCCTACGGCACCTACCTGGGGGCCACCTACGCCGAGCTGTTCCCGGCCAACACGGGGCGGCTGGTCCTCGACGGCGCCGTCGACCCCTCCCTGAGCGCCGCGGAGCTGACCCTGGGGCAGGCCAAGGGCTTCGAGGCCTCGCTGCGGGCCTACGTGCAGAACTGCCAGAGCTCCAAGCTGGGCTGCCCCCTGAGCGGGGACGTCGACTCCGGGGTCTCCCAGGTCCGCGAGCTCCTCGAGTCCACGAAGACGGCGCCGCTTCAGACCTCTGACGACAAGCGGCCGCTGACCTACGACCTGGCCGTTTACGGGGTACTGGGGTCGATGTACCAGACCCAGCTGTGGCCCTCCCTCACCCTGGCGCTGTCCCAGGCGATGGGCAAGGTGGGCAGTCCGGACGGAAGCGCGCTGCTGGCCATCGCCGACGCCGTCTCCTCCCGCCAGAGCGACGGCAGCTACTCCGGTAACGGCGCCGAGGCCCTCATGGCGGTCAACTGCCTGGACTACCCGGTCCAGGGGGACAACGCCTCCTGGGAGGAGGACGCCAAGGCCGTCAAGGAGGCCTCGCCCACCTTCGGCTCCCAGCTGCTCTACCCCGACGCCTACTGCCAGGGCTGGGGCCACACGTCGAGCCGCAAGCGCGAGAAGATCACGGCCTCCGGCGCCGCACCGATCCTCGTGGTGGGCACCACCGGTGACCCGGCCACGCCCTACGCCTGGTCCGAGGCCCTGGCCGACCAGCTCGAGTCCGGTCAGCTCATGACCTGGAAGGGCAACGGGCACACCGCCTACGGACGCTCCAACGAGTGCGTCAAGAAGGCCGTGGACACCTACCTGCTCAACGGGACGATGCCGGACAAGGGACTCACCTGCTGATCATCTCGGGGTGCCCGCCGCGCCCGGCTCGCGCAGACCATGAGATCGGCCCCGAAACGACGTGAATGTCGTCCGGGGCCGACTCCTCAACCGCCGAGCAGCACCGGCGCCGGTGCTGCTCGGCGGTTGAGCGCCCGACTCACTGGCTCAGCTCGCCGGCGATGGACCGTCCCATCCAGTGGGCCAGGTCGTCTCCGGCCAGTCCCTGCGAGAGCAGGAACTGGACCTTGGCGTAGGCGGCCTCCAGGGTCATGTCGCGGCTGCCGACGGCACCGCTGCGGGCCAGCGCGTCCCCGGCCTCGTAGTGCCCCAGGACGACCTCGGACTCCTGGCACTGGGAGGTGACGATGACGGCCGTCCCGGCGGCGATCACCCCTTGGACGACGTCGGTCAGCCCCGGCTCCTGGGAGGGCACGTTGCCGACTCCGAAGGCCCGCAGGATCACGGCCTCGGGCAGTGGCGTCAACAGCGCCTCCAGACGGGCCGCGGTGATGCCCGGGACCAGGTCGATCACGACGACGTCGTGGCGGGTGTAGGGGGCGGTGTCCTTCCAGCCGGCTCCCGACCACGCGGTCTGCGTCCACTGCCATGGGGCGCCGGCGGTGGCCAGAGGGGCCGCATTGGGGGAGTCGAAACCGGTGAAGGCCCACGAGGAGGACTTCGTCGCCCGGTTCCCGGCCAGGAGCCGATGACCGAAGAACAGCGCCACCCCGTCGAGGCGCCCGGAGGTTGCGGCCTGGAGCGCCCCGGTGACGTTCGCCGCTGCGTCGCTTCCCAGCACTCCGAGCGGGAGCTGGGAACCGGTGATGACGACGGGAACGCGCAGGTCCGTCAGCGCATAGGACAGGGCGGCACTGGTGTAGGCCATCGTGTCGGTTCCGTGCAGGACGACGAAGGCGGCCTGCGGGTCGGCAGCGGCGTGGGCGCGCAGGTCGTCCACGATCGCCTGCCAGGACAGCGGGGTGGCGTTCGAGGAGTCGATGAGCGGGGCCAGCGAGGTCAGGGACACCGAGCGCGCCAGGGGCGTGCCCGCCAGCTGCGAGTCGAGCCACCCCTCCAGATCCGCGCCGGGCACGAGGCCGTGAGGGGAGTCCACCATCCCGATGGTGCCCCCGGTGTAGGTGATGTGGACGTGCATGGGTGCAGCCTCCTGCCGGTCAGGCCTCGTGCGTCGAGGCGGATGCGGCCCCGGCCACCTCGTCGGCGAGGACCTCGTCGAGCAGATCGCCCCGGATACGTCCCCGCACCGCGTACCAGCCCGCCACCATCATGACGACGACGATGGCGAACAGGCCCAGGGTCCAGCGTCCGGCCGGGTCGGCCACGTTCGAGACGACGACGATGGTGAAGAAGGCCAGGGCCGCGTAGTTGCTCCAGGGGGCGAAGGGCATCCGGTAGGCCGGCCGCACCTCCTTGCCCTCCTGCACCCGGCGCAGGAAGGCGAGGTGGGTGACGAGGATGGCTCCCCAGGTCCCGGCGATGCCGATTCCGGCCAGGTTCATGACGATGTCGAAGGCGTCACCGGGCAGGTAGGCGTTGAGGACGACGCCGAGCAGCCCCAGGGAGGAGGTGATGATGATGCCCCCGGCGGGGACCTGGTGCTTGTTGAGTCCGGCCGCCACCCGAGGGGCCTCACCGGCCACCGCCATGGAGCGCAGGGTGCGTCCGGTGGCGTAGAGGCCGGCGTTGAGGGAGGACAGCGCAGCGGTGAGAACCACGACCTGGATGATGTCACCGGCGTAGGGGACACCGATCCCGGAGAAGAAGGTGACGAAGGGCGACTCGGTCTTCGAGTAGGACGTGTAGGGCAGGACCAGCGCCAGCAGCATGACCGAGCCGACGTAGAAGACGAAGATGCGCAGAATCATCGAGTTGATCGCCTTGGGCAGGATTTTCTCCGCGTCCTTCGCCTCTCCAGCGGCCACTCCTACCATCTCCGTGCCTCCGAAGGCGAAGACGACGCCGAGGGTCAGGGCGAAGACGATCGGGAGTCCTTCGGGGAAGAAGCCTCCGTTTCCGAGGATGTTGTGGGCGCCTGCGGTGATCGCCCCTCCGTCGGAGTCTGTTTCGGTGTGAAGCCCGAGAACAATGGCGACAATGGCCGCCACCATGAAGGACACGATGGCGGCGACCTTGATGAGTGCGAACCAGAACTCGGCCTCCCCGAACATCTTGACGTTGAGCATGTTGAGGATGAAGACCAGGACGAGTGCGATGAGCGCGAAGGCCCACTGCGGGACAACCTTCAGCGTCGTCCAGTAGTGGAGGTAGAGGGCCACGGCCGTGATGTCGGCCATGACGGTGACCGCCCAGTCCAGGAAGAAGAACCAGCCGGTGATGTAGGCGCCCTTCTCGCCGAGGAACTCACGGGCGTAGGAGACGGATGCGCCGGAGGAGGGTCTGCGGATGGCGAGCTCGCCCAGAGCACGCACCATGAGGAAGGCGAAGATCCCGCAGACGGCATAGGCGAACATCAGACCCGCCCCGCCGTCCTTGAGCCGACCGCCGGCACCCATGAAAAGGCCCGTGCCGATGGAGCCGCCAATGGCGATCATCTGCAGGTGGCGGTTCTTCAACGACTTGTTGTACCCGGCGTCGCCGCGGTCCTGGATCCGGTCGGGCTGGGAAGTGCGTGAGGATGACGACGAAGCACCCGCGTGTGGTGATCGAGAGGTGGGGGAATGGCTGGACGGAGACTCGCTCATAGAGATCCTTACGGAGAGGAAGACCTGTTGAATGACGTGCGGAGAATACCGGGACCGGTGGTGCGGGCGATGCGGGGCGACTGCTGAGCTCAGTCGCGCTCCTGTCCAGGATGCGCTCCGCCGCAGTCGTGATCCGCTGCTGAGCCGGGGGAGGCCTGGGCGTTGTGGGACTGTGGGACAAGGGAGGGGCCTTCGTCGTCGGTGACGGTTCCGATGAGACAAGGAAGGTGGATGACTGTGTTGAGGAACACTGTTCTCCTTGTGGCGCCGGATTGCGGTGGCGGCCGGAGGGCCGGTATGTTCGGCTCTGCTGCTTGTGCCAGCGCCGCCTTAGCTCAGTCGGCAGAGCGATTCACTCGTAATGAATAGGTCGTGGGTTCGATTCCCACAGGCGGCTCGATCAGCCCCGGGAGGTCACGCCTCCCGGGGCTTTTGCGTTCCGGGAACCTCGCCCGCGGCCCCTCGGTGTGCCTTCCGGCACATTCGGCGGCCGCAGCGGTTGTTCCGCGTGCGTGTTCTGGGGATGACCGCATGGCTGAAATCCTTCGTCGTCGTGCGGCAAGGGGTGGGGCGTGGCTCGAACGGGGCGGATTCTCCTGCCTTGACGTGATGCGCCCTCGAGGTGAGAGCCGTGGTGGCGCAGGCATTCCCTTCCGGCTGAGAGAATCCCCCACCGCTATCTGAGAGTCATCTGGGAGATTGGCTGTCTCGGATTGGCTGGTCGTTGGATACCTCTAGCCGGCCGGAGGGGATGGAGCGTTGTGCCCGGATTGTTCTGCCCAGTCTCGTGAGGATCTCCAAAGGGCGCCTCAGTGCTTTCACAGTTTTCGTCTCGGTCATCAAGGCACCCGGGGCGGTATGGAGCCGCGCGCCGCTGTGTGATTAGAGGGTAGGGGCCGGTAATGAGGGCGGCGAAAAGCCGTGTTGCATTGAGGGCAACTATTGTTTAATCTAACGTTGTCCGCAGCGGGATACATCCTTCAGGCCCGCTCCCTCCACTCAGAATGAGGAATCATGGCACAGAAGACTCAGGTCATCCTCGTCGACGATGTCGACGGGTCCGAGGCCAATCAGACTGTCACCTTCGCCCTTGATGGCGTCACCTACGAGATCGACCTGAACGACGAGCACGCAGCCGCTCTTCGTGAGTCCCTTGAGGAATGGGTCGGAAAAGCTCGTCGCACCGGCGGCCGCCGCAGTTCCGGTCGTCGTCGTTCCAGCGGTCCTTCTGACACTCAGAAGATTCGCGAGTGGGCCCGCGAGCAGGGCCTTGAGGTTTCTGACCGCGGTCGCGTCTCCGCTGAGGTGCGCAAGGCCTACTATGAGGTCAACCCTGGCAACTGAGGGAACGTGGGGCGTCCGGCTCGCATGAGGCCGGTACCCTGCATCGAGTCATTCTCGAGCTGATTGCCACCTCGCACCACGGCTCTGGTTGTGCGCTCAGGCGCATCACCAGGGCCGTGGTGTTTTCAATACGTGAATTCACCCCGTGAGCGGGCGTTATCGCTGCGAGCGGTGCCTTCGGGCCGACGCGCCGGCGCCCTCGCCCGCTGAGATCGCCCTTCCTAGGCCTCGCGCCATGCCTGCGATCCTGGCAGAATGGGCCCATGGCTTACACCCTCGTACTGCTCCGCCACGGCGAGAGCGAATGGAACGCGAAAAACCTCTTCACCGGCTGGGTCGATGTCCCACTGTCAGACAAGGGCCGCGCCGAGGCCGTCCACGGCGGAGAGCTCCTCAAGGAGGCCGGTGTCCTCCCCGAGAAGCTCTTCACCTCGATGCTGCGCCGCGCCATCATGACCGCCAACCTCTCCCTGGACGCCGCGGACCGCCACTGGATCCCGGTGGAGCGCGACTGGCGCCTCAACGAGCGCCACTACGGCGCCCTGCAGGGCAAGAACAAGAAGGAGATCCGTGACGAGTACGGAGAGGAGCAGTTCATGCAGTGGCGCCGCTCCTACGACGTGCCGCCGCCGGCCATCGAGGCCGGCTCGGAGTTCTCCCAGGACACCGACCCCCGCTACGCCGGTGAGCCCATCCCCGCCACCGAGTGCCTCAAGGACGTCCTCGAGCGCCTGCTGCCCTACTGGGAGGGCACCATCGTCCCCGAGATCAAGACCGGCAAGACCGTCATGATCGCCGCCCACGGCAACTCGCTGCGCGCCATCGTCAAGCACCTCGACGACATCACCGACGACGACATCGCCGGCGTCAACATCCCCACCGGGATCCCGCTGGTCTACGAGCTCGACGAGGAGACTCTCAAACCGCTCAAGAAGGGCGGCCGCTACCTCGACCCCGAGGCCGAGGCCAAGATCGCGGCAGTGGCCAACCAGGGCAAGTGAGCCCCGGCGGCCTGCCGCACCCTGAAGGACGCGGGCGGCGTCGGACCTCAAGGAAGGTCCGGCGCCGCCCGTCTCATCGGCTCCGGGTGCTCAGTGGAGCGCGTCGGCGTCCTCGGCGTCGTGCGTCTCCGGCATGGAGGCGCCCGAGACGAGGTAGGCCACGCGGCTGGCCACGGACGTGGAGTGGTCGCCGAAGCGCTCCAGGAAGCGGCCCATGAGGACGGCGTCGATGACCTGCTGACGGCTCAGGTCGTGAGCCGGGTCCAGGATCATCTGGAAGGAACGGCGGTGCAGGGCGTCGAGCTCGGCGTCGTTGGTCTGAATGACGGAGGCCAGATCCAGGTCCCGCGTCGAGATGAGGCGGGCGACGTCCTTGCCCGCGCGCACCGCCAGGTCCGCCATCTCCAGGATGAGGCCCAGGACCGGCTCGGGCAGCGGCGGCTCGGGGTAGCGGCCCCGGGCGATGGCCGCCACGTGGCGGGCCAGGTCGCCCTGGCGCTCGAGGGTCTGGGCCATGCGCAGCGCCGACAGGACGTTGCGCAGGTCCCCGGCCACCGGCTGCTGACGGGCCAGCAGCATGACGCACAGGTCGTCGATGTCGCGCTGGAGGTCGTTGATGCGCTCGTCGGCGTCGATCACCTGCTCGGCGATGACGATGTCCCCCTGGCGCAGGGACTCCGCGGCCCGCTCGATCGCGGTGGCGACCTGGTTGGCCATGGACTCGAGGTCGGAGCCCAGCTGCTTGAGCTCCTGGTTGAAGATGGCGCGCATGAGGCTGCTCCTGTTCCGGGCGAGGACCGATGGCTCGGGTCGGTCGGTGAGGTGGATCGACGGCGCTGCCCGGCGATCCCGCCGAGGCCACCGCCAAGGATGTTGCCCCTAAGCACAGCAGCCCTGCGACCCCGCCGCAAGCGGCACGCCCAGGGCGGGGGCGGGCCGGTGGGCGCCGTCGGCGCTCATCTACCCTAGAGACGTGGGCCTGACCGTCACCGTTCTCCTCATCGCCGCCATCTGCCTCCTGTGCCTGGGGGCGGGGATCGGTGTCGCGCTGTCCCGGCGCAAGCGCAGGGAGGCCACGAGCGCCGCCGACCTGGCCGGCCTGGCCGGGACCGACACGGCCGTCCCGGTGCTGGCGGCACTGCGCTCGACAGTCGTCGTCCTCGATGACGACGACGAGGTCCTGCGCGCCTCGGCGTCGGCCTACACCTTCAACATCGTGCGCGACGACGCCGTCGTCGAGCCGACCGTGGTGGCGATGGTGAGCCGCGTGCGGGCCTCGGGCCAGGCGCAGGACGCGGCCGTCACCGTGGCCCGGGGGCGGGTGCCGGGCGCGGGCCAGTTCCACCTGCAGGTGCGCGTGGCCGGCATCGGACAGGGGCGCGTCCTCATCCTCATCGAGGACCACACCGCGGCCCGCCGGGTGGAGGCCATGCGCCGCGATTTCGTCGCCAACGTCTCCCATGAGCTCAAGACCCCGGTCGGCGCGATCCAGCTGCTCGCTGAGACCGTTGAGGCCGGCGCCGACGACCCCGACTTCGTGCGCGACTACTCCGGGCGCATGCGCAAGGAGGCCCGCCGCCTGGGTGTCCTGGTCCAGGAGATCATCGAGCTCACCCGCCTTCAGGAGGGCGACGCCCTGGCCGAGCCCGAGGTCGTCGACATCGACGACGTCGTCGCCGAGGCCGTGGACCGGGTGCGTGTCGAGGCCGACGGCCGCCAGATCACCCTCGTGGCCGGGGGAACCAGGGGGCTGCGGGTGCGCGGCGACGCCGCCCTCATCACCACCGCCGTGCGCAACCTGCTGGACAACGCCATCCGCTACTCCGAGCCGCGCACCCGGGTCTCGGTGGGCGTTTCGCTGGACGCGGAGGACCCCGACATCGTGCGCATCGCCGTGGTCGACCAGGGCATCGGCATCCCCAAGGAGGAGCAGGAGCGCGTCTTCGAGCGCTTCTACCGCGTCGACAAGGCCCGCTCGCGCGCCACCGGGGGCACCGGGCTGGGCCTGAGCATCGTCAAGCACGTGGCCGCCGACCACGGCGGCACCGTCGAGCTGTGGTCCGCCCCGGGACGCGGCTCCACCTTCACCCTCGTGCTGCCGCGCCTGGGCGAGGGCGAACCGGTCGGGGCCGGCTCGGTCGAGGACGAGCCCGCCGACGCCGCGGCGGAGCACACCCCCGGGAGCGGCTCATGAGCCCGGCGGAGCGCTCCGCAGCGTCGAGTGCGGGGCCGGGTGCGGGGGCGCTCGTCCCCTCCGACGCACCGGCCGCGTCGTCGACGACTCCGGTGAGCGGCCCGACGCGGATCCTCCTGGTCGAGGACGAGGAGAACTTCCGTGACCCGCTCGCCTTCGGCCTGCGGCGCGACGGCTTCGAGGTGGTCGAGGCCGAGGACGGCCAGCGCGCCGTCGAGATCTTCGAGGCCTCCCGGCGCCCCGGCGGCGTCGGCCCCATCGATCTGGTCCTGCTGGACCTCATGCTGCCCCGCCTGGACGGGACCGAGGTGTGCACCCGGATCCGGCGCTCCTCCTCCGTGCCGGTCATCATGCTCACCGCCAAGGACACCGAGCTGGACAAGATCGTCGGCCTGGAGATCGGGGCCGACGACTACGTCACCAAGCCCTACTCCTACCGGGAGCTCCTGGCGCGCCTCAAGGCGGTCCTTCGCCGTAGCCGCGCCGGCGCCCCGGAGCCCGAGCCGGTGCTGGTCGCCGGTGCGGTGCGGATGGACGTCGAGCGCCACGAGGTCAGGGTCGACGGCGAGGCGGTCGCCATGCCGCTGCGGGAGTTCGAGCTCCTGGAGCTGTTTCTGCGTCACCCCGGCCGCGTGCTCACCCGCAGCCAGATCCTTGAGCGCCTGTGGGGACCCGATTACGGGGGAGACACGAAAACTCTCGACGTGCACGTCAAACGGCTCCGGGGCCGGATTGAGGCCGACGCCTCCAAACCGGTTCTCATCACCACTGTCAGGGGGCTCGGCTATCGCCTGGATGGGGATTCGGAGCACTGATCCCCAATGCGGGCGGCGCCGCAGTTCTCGCTCCCGGTTCCGGGTGGCGCCCGCCGTGACCTCTGTGAGATACGTCCCCGATCTTTGCGCGGAATGACCTGATAAACTAGAGGTCCCCAAACCAGTCTGGAGAGTCATCCTTATGACCTATGAAGTCGGTGAGACTGTCGTCTACCCGCACCACGGGGCCGCCCGGATCATTGATATCCGGCAGCGCAAGGTACGCGGTGAGGAGAAGACGTATCTGCAGCTCGAGGTGGCCCAGGGTGACCTGACCATCTTGGTGCCCGCCGAAAGCGTTGAGCTCATCGGCGTCCGTGACGTGGTTGATGAGACCGGTTTGGAAAAGGTCTTCGAGGTGCTGCGGGCACCGCTGACCGAGGAGCCCACGAACTGGTCTCGCCGTTTCAAGGCCAACCAGGAGAAGATCGCCTCCGGGGACGTCATCAAGGTCGCCGAGGTCGTGCGGGACCTCTCCCGCCGTGACACGGACCGCGGCCTGTCCGCCGGTGAGAAGCGCATGCTCGCCAAGGCCCGCCAGATTCTCGTCTCCGAGCTGGCCCTGGCCCAGAAGACCCCCGAGGAGGAGGCCGAGTCCCGCCTGGACGAGGTCCTCGCCTCCTAAGATCGCGCAGTGCCCGTGCTCAGGGTGACGGGGACGCGGTAGCGTCCTGCCCGTGAGCACCAGCCCTTCATCCCAAGCATCCGCCCCGCCCGAGTCCCCTCCGGGTGGGGCGGTCGCCGTTCTTACCGCGGCGGGCTCCGGTTCCCGTCTGGGCGCCGGGGTCCCCAAGGCCCTCGTCCCGGTGGGCGGCGTCAGCCTCCTGCGGCGGGCGGCGGCCGGGCTCATCGCCTCGGGCGCCGTCAGGTACGTCGTCGTCACCGCCCCCGCTGAGGAGGTCAACCGGTTCCGCGCCGAGCTCGAGGGCCTGGCGGACGGAGCAGCCGCGGGCGAGGGCGGCCGATGCGGCGGGATCGAGGTTGTCGCCGGCTCGCCCCGCTCCAGGCAGGCCTCCGTGGCCCTGGGGCTCGCAGCGGCCCTGGCCGCCGTGCCGCATGCCGACGTCGTCATCGTCCACGACGCCGCGCGGGCGCTGACGCCGCCGGAGGTGACACAGCGCGTGATCGCCGCTGTGCGAGCCGGACACGAGGCCGTGGTCCCGGCGCTGCCCGTGACCGACACCGTCAAGGAGGTCGAGGCCCGCCAGACGGGGGAGGCCGAGCCCGTCGTCGGTACTCCCCGGCGCGACCGGCTCCGGGCGGTCCAGACCCCGCAGGGCTTCGAGACCTCCGTGCTCGTCGCCGCCCATCGTGCCGGGGCCGAGCGGGCCGGAGACGAGGCGCTCGCCGCCTCCGACGACGCCGGCCTGGTTGAGGCCTGCGGCGGCAGCGTCGTCGTCGTCGCAGGTGACGAGCTCGCCTTGAAGGTGACCACGCCGATGGATCTGGCCCTGGCCGAGCTGCTCCTGGAGCGGCAGACCGCTCAGGGGGAGCGCCCTGCCGGAGGGTGTGGGGAGAACTGATGATCAGGTCTGTTCCCCTTTCGGTACCGCCACCGGCCCGGATGGCTCTATCGTCTCTCCCATGAGCATGACAGTGACTGCTCCGACGCAGGCCGGCTCCCGCACCCGGCTCCTGTCCTGGCCCGTCATCGCCTGGGGCCTGTGGGACTGGGGATCGGCGGCCTTCAACGCGGTCATCACCACCTTCGTCTTCACCGTCTACCTGGTCAGCGACTCCTTCGGGGCCAAGGCGGACAACGAGTCGGCGCTGTCCCTAGGGCTGGCCATTGCCGGCCTGTTCATCGCCCTGCTGGCGCCGGTGACCGGGCAGCGCTCGGATAGAGGCGGGCGGACCGTCTTCTGGCTCGGGGGCTACACCGCGGTGGTGGTGGCGGTCTCGGCGGCCCTGTTCCTGGTGCGGCCCGAGCCCGGCTACCTGTGGTTCGGCATCGTCCTGCTGGGGGTCGGCAACATCTTCTTCGAGCTGGCCTCGGTCAACTACAACGCCATCCTCAACCACCTGGCCTCCAAGGACCGCATCGGTGCCGTCAGCGGCCTGGGGTGGGGGATGGGCTACCTCGGCGGCATCGTCCTGCTGCTCATCCTCTACGTCGCCCTCGTGGGGCCGAGCCCCCTGGTCTCCTTCCCCGCCGGAAGCGGGATGGGGGTGCGCGTCGCCATGCTGGTGTCGGCGGCCTGGTTCGGTCTGTCCGCGCTTCCCGTCCTCATCAACCGCTCCCGCAGGCTCGGGCGCTCCTGCGCCGAGGACGTCGGGGAGGTCAGTGAGGGGATGGCGACCGCTGAACCGGGACGGGACCGGGCCGCCATGGAGACAGAGCCGGTGGAGGCCGTCTCCCACCAGGGCAGGCGCAAGGAGTCGATCCTGACCTCCTACAAGCTGCTGTGGCGCACCCTGCTCCAGCTGCACAACTTCCAGCCGCGCCTGCTGTGGTTCCTGCTGGCCGCCGCCGTCTTCAGGGACGGGCTGGCCGGGGTCTTCACCTACGGCGGCATCATCGCCCAGAACACCTTCGGCTTCTCATCGGGCGATGTCATCATCTTCGCCATCGTGGCCAACATCGTGGCCGGTATCGCCACCATCTGGGCCGGGCGGCTCGATGACCGCTTCGGGCCGCGCAACGTCATCATGGCCAGCCTCATCATCCTGGTGGTGGCCGGCCTGCTGGTGTTCTTCCTGCACACCGCCGGGACCGTGGCCTTCTGGGTGCTGGGCCTGCTCCTGTCGGCCTGCGTGGGGCCGGCCCAGTCGGCCGCCCGATCCTTCCTGGCCCGCCTCATACCCGAGGGGCAGGAGGGCGAGATCTTCGGGCTCTACGCGACCACCGGGCGGGCGGTGTCCTTCATGGCGCCCGCGATGTACGGCATCTTCATCTACCTGGGGACGCGCATCGTCGGGCCGGGCGCGAACTACTGGGGGATCCTCGGGATCGTCGCGGTGCTGGCCATGGGGCTGCTCCTCATGCTGCGCGTGGGCAACCCCGTCGCCGATGAGGAGTCGGCCGCGTAGACCGCCGTCGCGTTCGTACCTTAGGTCGCGCGGTCGAGGGTTGAGGGTACGACCGCGCGACCTACCCTACGACCGCGAGGCGCTCGCTCAAGAGGGAGCTCGGTGGCCGGACAACCCCTGGCCTCCTCCGGCCCGCCTGTGCCCCGAACCGGTTTACTCCACGAGGGCGGGGATCTGCTGGTCGCGGGTTGTGCGTACTGCACGAAGGCCCCACCTACCTGGAGTACCCCCGACTCTCCTGCAGTAGCACCCCGCCCTCGTGGAGTGGGCATGGCCGGCGGCTTGGTGTCCATGACGCTGACATCAACTCCGCACCGATGCGGCACACCGAAGACCAACCACGGAATTCCAACGATTCTCGAGGGGAGCTTTGAGGGTGGGCTCGTTGATGTCAGCGCTGTGGACACTGGACGGAGGACGGGATCGACTCCGTGGGGCCTTGGCGGCGAAGCCGGCCGCGTAGACCGCCGTCGCGTTCGTACCTTAGGTCGCGCGGTCGAGGGTTGAGGGTACGACCGCGCGACCTACCCTACGACCGCGAGGCGCTTCATCACGACGAGGCCCTCCTTGGCGCCGAAGCAGGGCAGGAAGCCAGGAAGGGGGTGCCGGTGGGGCCCGAGAAAGGACTCGGCCCGCGGTTCGGAAGTCCGAACCGCAGGCCCAAGCCTCGCGAGGTTCCACCTGCAACCCGGGGTCCCATGCACCCGAGGAGGAGGTTCCTCCTTCGCCGAAACGATGGTGTCAGGCTCCCTATGACCCGACGCCATCTCAGAGGATCGATCTGTCACTGGGCTCCCCAACCCTCGAGACCGTCCCTGTCCAGCGGTGATCACTATGTAACGCCCTCACCCTGTGAGGATGTGGGACAGAATCCTGGGAAAAATCTGGGAAATTCGCGGGTGGGTTGGTTCGGTGACTCAAGCCTTCCCCTGAGAGGGGGTGGGGCTCAGTATCGCTCAGGAGGCGGGAGAGAACCGCACCGCGGTGCCCGAGGCGGTCACCATGAGCATGCCGTTGTCCGAGCCCAGCGTCTCGTAGTCGATGTCGACGCCGACGACGCCTTCAGCGCCGAGCTCCTGGGCGCGCTGCACCATCTCAGCCAGGGCCGTCTCCCGGGCCTGAACGAGCTCGGCCTCGTAGGTCTGGGAGCGACCGCCCACTATGTTGCGGAACCCGGCGGCCATGTCCTTGAGGGCGTTGACTCCGGCGATGGTCTCACCGCAGACGACTCGCAGGTACTGGGTCACGGGGTATCCCTCGACGGTGGGGGTGGTGGTCACGAGCATGATGGCGATGACTCCGTTCTTATGCGGTGATGGTTGGTACGAGCACCCTACAGCGTCGAAATCTACTCGTGACCTGACGGCGCGGCCTGCCTGGCCAGCCTCAGCAGGCGGCTGTAGCGTTCGCTGATCCGCTCATGGGGAACGGGCTCTCCGTCGAGGCTCCAGGTCAGGAGGTGTCCCAGGTCGAATCGAGAGGCGCAGCGCGAGCAGGAGACGGGTGAGACCGGACGGCGCATGCGGTCCACCTCGTGGCCTGCCGGACACCTGCCCACCCAGCGTCCCCGTAGCCGTGGAGCCTGAACGTCAATGAGCCGCCGGCCCGTGGCTCCCAGCCGGGTCGCCTCGGCGGCCCAGACGGCGTCGTGCCCGTGCTGAGGGCCGACGCGGGCGTGGGCGATCTCGTGCAGGACCGTCTCGCGGACCTGGGCCTCGTCGTACAGGCTCATGAGGTGGCGGCTGAGCGTGATCCGACGTCGTGCATGATCGGTCTGTCCGGCCCGCCGACGCGCCCGGTCGAAGGCCAGATCCCAGTCGCCGACGTCGGCCTTCTCCATGAGGGAGCGCGTCAGGCTCAGGACGTCGGGAAGATTCACGGCCCCACGGTATGCGACGGCGGACTCACCCGGCCGACGGCGGTACTGTGGGACGCATCGCCTCCCGCCGAATTCTGGTCGGACAGTCGTCTTGGGAAGCTCGGGCTGCTTCGGGCCGTGCATCGGCCCGTGATGTGACACGATGGCGCCGATGTCCCACCATCCCTCCGGCCGACGTCCGCGGCCCCAACGAAGCACCGCAGGATCCGGCTCGCCTCAGCCCGCACGTGCGCTGCGCAGCGCCCGCCCAGCCGCGCAGCGCGGTACCGATCACGCCCGACGGGACGATGCGAGTCGTCGTCCCGGGCGGGGCAAGGGACGCCGAAGGGGCGGCCTCCTGCGTGCCGGTGCCAGACGGAGACGGGGACGCAGGGGCGGTGTCCTTCAGTCCTTCCTGAGAAGCCCGATCGGCGTCGCCCTGGTCGCCTTCCTGGTCACGCTCCTGGTGGGACTCATCGTGCTGCGTGCTACCGGTTCCTCGCTCGGCGGCTTCGCTCTGGGGTGGGGGCGGGCCGCTGACACCGGAACAGGCTCTGCGCCCGCACCCCTGGTGCCCGACGCCAGCGGCTTCAACGCCGCCCGCATCATCGATGACGAGGTCTTCTACGACTCCCAGGCCATGACGCGCGAGGAGATCGCCGCTTTCGTCACCAGAGTCAACGCCGGCTGCCAGCCGGGCAGTGACGGCACCGAGTGCCTGGCCACCGCCACCTTCTCCGTGCAGGCCCGTCCGGCCAGCACCTTCTGCCCCGGAGGCATCGAGGCCGCCTCCGGCGTCAGCGCGGCCGACGTCATCTGGAAGGTCTCCCAAGCCTGCGACATCAATCCCCAGGTGCTCCTCGTCCTCATTCACAAGGAGCAGGGGCTGCTCACCGCCTCCGGCGCGAGCCTGAGCGCTCGCGACTACGAGGCCGCAGCCGGTTACGCCTGCCCCGACCATAAGACCTGCGACCCCCAGTGGGCCGGCTTCCCCTCCCAGCTCTACGGGGCGGCCTCCCAGTTCCATCGCTACCGCCTCGACCCGGGCAGCTACGACGTTGTGGCGCAGCAGCCCACACAAATCGCCTACTCGCCCGATGTGCTGTGCGGCAGTGGTGAGGTGACGGTGGAGAACCAGGCGACGGCGGGCCTGTACAACTACACGCCCTTCCAGCCCAATGAGGCCGCCGCACATGGCGGGGACCAGTGCACCTCGTGGGGTAACTGGAACTTCTACGGCTACTTCAAAACCCTCTTCGGTACCCCGAGGTCGGATTGAGGGGGGCCGGCGGAGGGGACGGATTCCGCTGTATTTCAAGGGATTCCAGGTGAGGTGTCATAGCCCCCGGAAGATCGTGACCATATCGTCATCAAGCGTCATCATTTAGATGCGCGATTTTCAGTCTTCTCTCAGACAGCATCGGCAGAGTCATAGTCACCGCTGAACGGTGGCGACCGTGAGGTACTGGGGAGTACCACTGACCGGCCATCACTGAGTCTGGGCCACAGCCAAGGGAATGTGCTCGGGCGTTTCGGCGAAGGAGGACCCGCTGCCGAATGGGAACCGGTAAGCGACCTCGTTGCGAAGGGCCCGACCCGGTGGTTCAACTGGGGCGGGCCTTCGCAGTACCTGGGCGCAGGACCATCCGGTCTACGCCCAGGCATGTTTGCGGGGACCTGTCAGTGGGCATGACATGATGCGAGTATGACGCTGCCGCCGGTACTGGCGACCACCTGGGTCGTCATCGAGTACCTCATCAAGATCGCCGCGCTGGGCACGGTTCCGGAGAACCGTCGCCCGTCGTCGTCGACCGCCTGGCTGCTGCTCATCTTCCTGCTGCCCGTCGTGGGACTCCCGCTCTACCTGCTCATCGGCAGCCCGTGGGTGCACGGCACTCGGCGCCGCCAGCAGCACACCGTCAACGAGATCACCCTCGACTACACCCGCGCCATGCCGGACCTGCCCAAGGGGGCGCGGCCCTCGACCTACCTGGCCGGGGCGGTGCGCATGAACCGCCGGCTGACCGGCCTGCCCTGCGTCAGCGGCGAGGTCGTGGCCGTCCACGCCGATCCTCGCAGCACCTATGAGGCCATGGCCCGAGCCATCGACGCCGCCACCGACCACGTGCACGTCGAGTTCTACATCATGAGCTGGGACGAGGTCACCGACGTCTTCTTCAGCTCCCTGGAGCGCGCGGTGGCCCGCGGGGTCACGGTGCGCCTCCTCCTGGACCACCTGGGCAGCCGCAAGTACCCCGGCTGGAAGCAGTTCTGCCAGCGCATGACCGACGCCGGCATCCGCTGGCGCCTCATGATGCCGCTGCTTCCGCTCAAGCGCCGCTGGCGCCGCCCGGACCTGCGCAACCACCGCAAGATCCTGGTCATCGACGGCGAGAAGGCCTTCATCGGCAGCCACAACGTCATCGACCCCACCTACCGGACCTGGCGCAATGTGCGGGCCGGGCGCCGCTGGGAGGACCTGTCCGTGGAGGTCACCGGCGAGATCGTCCTGGAGGCCCAGGCCGTCTTCGCCATGGACTGGTTCTTCGAGGCCGGTGAGCAGCTCGAGGCCTTCGACCTTGCCCTGGGAACGCCCGTGGAAATGCTGCCGGAGATGGCGGGTCTGCCGGGGATCCCGATAGGGACGCCGGCTCCCCGGCCGGGGCGGCCGGGCGCTGTCGTCAACGCCATGCAGCTCATCCCCTCCGGGCCTGGGTACCCCACCGAGCCGAACCTGCGGATGTTCCTGGCCCTCATCCACGGGGCCAAGCGGCGCGTGTCCATCACCAGCCCCTACTTCATCCCTGACGAGGCGCTGCTGGCGGCGATGACGTCGGCCGCCTACCGGGGGGTGGAGGTCGAGCTGTTCGTGGGCAAGGAGTCCGACCAGTTCATCGTCAGCCACGCCCAGCGCTCCTACTACTCGGCGCTCCTGGCGGCGGGGGTGCGGATCTACCTCTACCCCTCGCCGACCGTCCTGCACTCGAAGTACATGACGGTCGACGACGAGGTCGGGGTCATCGGGTCCTCCAACATGGATTTCCGCTCCTTCGCCCTCAACTACGAGGTCATGCTGCTGGCCTTCGGCGGGGACCTCGACGACCTGCTGCGCATCAACGGCGCCAACTATCGGGCTATCTGCACCGAGCTGACCCCCGAGCTGTGGGCCACCGAGCCCTGGTACAACCGCTACGTGGACAACGTCTGCCGCCTCATGTCCGCCGTGCTGTGAGGATGGCCGGGGGTGAGTGCTGCTCCCAGTTGCGCTTCAGATTTATAGGAAACGTACAATACGTGGCCGTTTTGGTTGTCTCGGCCTCGGGATGGATCTGTTGGGAATCCGGTGTGAAAACGACCGTCAGAGACCATCGTGGGAACTGTCGGTCTTTGGTGCATTGTCCGATGGGAAGTATTTGTGTGGAGGGGTATGATGGAGGCATCATTTACCCAACCGGTATATTGAGGTGAATGACGAGGGCAGGAGTATTCGGTGTCCTGCCCGGGATCGATGACTTCGAAGGAGGGATCTCGATGAGTGCGACGCGAGTGCTGGGGCGGATTGGTGCTCCGGTGATGGCTTTTGTTGTGGCGATCGGAATGTTCTTTGGTGCGGCAGGGCAAGCTGTGGCTGCACCTCATCCGGTTGCGCAAAGTCCTGAGCAGGCGAAGGTGGCGGAGCTTCAAGCCGAGTATAAGGCGGAAGCTTCGGCTGAAGACTATCAGAAAGCCGTTGAGACCTATGATCGACTGGTCGCGGGGCAGCCTGACCCTGTCGAGGCGCCGGCCTCGACATGCGTCACCATCCCCAAGTGGGCCGTTGTTGCTTACGCCTGGTATGTCATTGCGGCTGGTGGTACCACGGCTGCAGTAGGGGCCTTCCTGGATGGGACTATCGTCGGTCTTCCTGCGGGTGCCGTGTTGAATGCTCTGGGGATCGGTGTAGGTATCACTGGATCTGGGCTCCTGTACTGGACGGATCACACATCTTGGCCCAAGCGTGTTTGTGTCTGAGGTCCTTCTCGGGTGGGCGGGGGTTCGTTGAGTCCTGTGCGAATACATCTTCATCCTTTTGTTGCGTGCGGTGTATACTTGGGTGAGAGTCTGCCTCGTATTTAAACGCTGGGAGGTGAATCATGGATATCCCGCAGTGGTTGCTAGGGCTCATCTTCCTGGCAGTATGTGTGCTCCTAGGAAGGGCGATTCGTCTGTACCGGACCAGGTGCTCCTGGATGCGCAAGTACCGGGAAGACCAGCCCCAGCGCTGAACGATCCGAGCTGTCCGCATGGACGTCGTCGGCCCCCGCACCGGGATGGTGCGGGGGACGACTGTGTGGAACTGGAGAAAGGGTCGGATGGGGCGCGTGAGCCGGTGGCTCAGGCGTCGCGGCGGGTGAAGACGACCGCGGCGATCGCCAGCGGGACGATGGCCCAGGCGGCGAAGACGGCGATGGCCTGCCAGTGCTGGAGGAAGGCGGCGGTGCCGGCCTGTCCCCACTGGTGAGCCAGGCTGAAGGGGTCGGAGACAGCGATGGACAGGGTGTCCGGCAGGAGTCCCAGGACCTTGTTCGCCCACTTCCAGTGGCCGGCCATGAGGTTGAAGGGAATCGGGACGACGAACAGCACCGACACCACCACGGTGATGGCCCCCGCCGTGGAGCGAGTGAGGTAGCCGACCCCCTGAGCCATGAGCGCGATGAGCGCGAAGACCAGCCCGGTGCCCCAGAACAGTCCCAGGTAGTGGGCGTCCGTGAGAGAACCGGCGTGGCCCTTCATGAACGGATAGGAGGCGGCGTAGGCCAGCGCCACGCAGAGGACCCCGAGGACGAAGGAGAAACCCGATACGACGAGCGCCTTCGCTGCGAAGAGACGTCCGCGGCGGGGAACGGCCATCAGTGAGGAGCGGATCTGCCCTGAGGCGTACTCGCCGGTGATCATCAGGGCTCCCAGGACAGCGACGACGACCATGCCCAGCACCGAGCCCATGGAGATCATGGTCTTGGCCTCGTCGGCTCGACTGGGGGAGCCGGCGAAGCCCACGGCCATGCCCGCTCCGAACAGGACCGTGATGACGATCGTGATGGCCGACGTGACCCAGGTGGAGGTCAGGGTGCGCAGCTTGATCCACTCGGCGCGCACCGCGCCGGTGAAGGACTGCCGTCCGGCTACGTGGGGCCGACTGGGCCAGATGGCGGCCTCCAGGGCCCGCCGCTGCCCGGTGCGGGATAACCTGGAGGTGGGGGCGGCCTTCTGCAGGGCCTCGAAACGGTGGACGCTGGTGGCCGGGCCGGCTGCGGCGTCGATGGTAGTAGTCATGGTGCGTCAGTCCTCGGAATGCTCGTGGTCGTCGTTCTTCCTGACTGATTCCAGGCTAGGAGGGCTGGGGTCCGGTGTGATCGTCCCAGTGGCTGAACGCAGTAGGGGCGGCCTCCTCCCCCTGAGGGAGGAGGGGTCGTCTGCGGGGACGATGAGTCATTACCCGGTCCGCGGGATGCCCGGTGACTGCGGGATGAGGGGGTGGGTGGTTCGGTGAGGTGGGAGCAGGGCAGGCGGGAGGCAAACTGTCTACAGTTCGGCGGCTTTGTTGAGGATGGTGGCTTCGTCTTGGCCGGTGTTGCCGCCGTGGTGGGGTGTCCAGGTGCCGTTGTTGCAGGTGAAGGTCAGCCAGAGGTCGTCGCTGGAGGGCTCCTTTCTTGCCTCGTCGTTGAGCTGGAGTGTGGTCAGTCCTGCGGCTTGGCAGTCGGCGACGGTGTGGACGACGGGTGCTGCTGCCTCGGGGGTGAGGCCTTTGCGCTCGTCGGTGACCAGGCCGGTGACGGACAGAGTGCCATTGTCGAGGTCGATGCTGCCGGTGGCGTTGGCCTGTCTGGCGGTGGTGATGACCTGTTCGAAGGGGACGGTGGTGGGGAACTGTCCTTCGGTGTTGCTGGTGGAGGTGACCTTCCATCCGTTCATGGTGAAGGTCTTGGAGGATCTCTTGACGCTTGGTTGGGTCAGGGTGGTGGGGGGTGTGGTGACTTCTCCGTAGTCGATCGTGGGTCCCTGATAGCCGTCGATGTTGCCGGTGAAGGTCTTCGCTTCTCCGACGGGGGTGAGTGCGCGCTTGACGTCGGTCCGGATTGCCTCGGGATCTCGTTGACAGGAGACGTCGACGTCGATGCTGCTGCCCTTGGCGTTCCAGGACACGGAGATGACGAATTCGCCGCTGTAGCGGGGTACCTGCTGGAGCGTCTTCTGCCGGGTTGAGGCCAGCAGGTTGGCGGCCGCCTCCGGGCTGGTGTTGTCCTTGAGACGCACGTCCAGTCGGACGTCGTTGCCTCCGAGGTCAGCTGAGGCCTCAGTGATCTTGGCGGAGATGACCTCAGGGCTGCTGGAGAGGTGCTTGGAAGCTGTGCTGGCGACGCGCCGGACTCTGAAGCCATCCGGACCGCTGGCGGGGTGCACGGTGATCTCGATCAGGTAGAAGAAACCACCAACGATCACCACGAGGACGACCAGCATCACCCGGGCCGCCCACCACCCCGCTGACCTGCCCGACGACGGTTTCTTCCGGCCGGCAGAGGCTTCGCTGCTCGAGTCGGCTGTCTGGGCTTCGTCTGACCCTGCGTCTCCTCTGTGTTCAGGTGTGGTCTGCTCGTCGGGCATCGGCTGCTCCCTTGCTGACTCATTGGAGGTATTGAGGCTTATTCACAGGGCTAGCCGACGCCGGCATCTGCGCAGTTCACAGTGCCTTTGACGGATGCTGTGAATAAGCCTCATTCTTCCTGATCCGCCTTGGTGGTGGGGTGTTTGGTCCGACGGCGCAGAGGTGAAGGCGGGGTGGTGGGTTGGTTAGAGCTCGGCGGCTTTGTCGAGGATGGCGGCTTCGTCTTTGCCGGTGCTGCCGCCATGGTGGGGTGTCCAGGTGCCGTTGTTGCAGGTGAAAGTCAGCCAGTACTCGTCGTCGCTGGAGAGTCCTTTTTGAAGTTTGCCATTGAGCTGGAGTCTGGTCAGTCCTGCGGCTTGGCAGTCGGCGACGGCGTGGATGACGGGTGCTGCTGCCTCGGGGGTGAGGCCTTTGCGCTCGTCGGTGACCAGACCGGTGACCGACAGTGAGCCGGTGTACGCGTCGACCTTGATCCCACCAATGGCGCTGGCCTGCCTGGCGGCGGTGATGACCTGCTCGAAGGAGACGGTGGTGGTGAACTTTCCTTGCTGGTTGCTGGTGGAGGTGACCTGCCAGCCGTTCATGGTGAAGGTCTTGGTGGAGCGAGGAGCGCTCGGTTGTAGGAAGGTGGTGGGGAGTGCGGTGACTTGCCCGTAGTCGATATGGGTGTTTTCGATGGTTTTGGCTTCACCTGCGGTGGTCAGGTCCTGTTCGGCGGTGCGTAGTAGGTCTGGGCGGCCGGCACAGTTGTAGGTGGTCTTGATTCTGGTGCCGTGCAGTGTCCAGGACAGGGTGACGTAGAGGTTGATGTTGGTGTCGGGGCTGTTCTTGCCGAAGGCCGCGGTATGGGTGGAGGCCAGCAGGTCCGCCATCGCATCAGCGCTGGTGTCGTCCTTGAGGCGTACGTCCAGGTCGGCCTCGGTGCCGCCGATGTCGGCCGAGGCGTTGATGATGGTGACCGAGACGACGTTGGGATCCTTGGACAGGTGCTTCTCCGCTGCACTGGCGATGCGTCGGACCTTGAAGCCCTCCGGTCCGCTGTCGGGGTTGAGGGTGATGCTGACCAGGTACATCAACCCGACAACCGCCACCACCACGACGACCACCACGACCCGGATAGCCCACCATCCCGCCGACCTGCCGGATAACGCTGCCTTCCAACCCCCAGAAGTCCCGCTGTCCTGGGTGGGGCTGGACTCCTTTCCGGAGCCATCTGTGCTATTAGAGTCTGCCGGCGATGCTTGTTTGTCATCGTCGGAAGTGTCGAGATCATGACCTGGTGTGCTTGACAAGCTGAGCCTCCAATGACCGTCCAGGTTGACGTGGTTGACAGCCGGGGAAATGCTGACCGCTTCCTCGAGGTGGCCTAGTTCGTGTTGATGGAGTAATCGTCAACATATTCCGGGCCCGCGCCTCGCAGGATCCGCCCCTGATTGTGCACGGAGGTGCTCATTCGCGGGGGGTGTTTGGTGTTGTTCGGGTCTTCGCTTGGGATGTATCCCGAGTGGCCAGAGTTCCCTGCCAGGTGACCATGAGAACCGTTGGCGTCTTGTGACTCGGTGCTCAGCGCAGTGAAGTCCGAGTCGTAACCGGCGGTGCCTCCGCCGCCGACGGTGCCGCCATAGTAACCAGACCTCGCGATCCAGTCGTTACCGGCAGTGGTGGAGAACATGTGGTCGGGCAGCATGTGCAGATCTGAGGCGTCCGTGGTCCCAACGCCCGGCGACCCCCACACAGAGAAGTCATCCACAGGGCTCGAACTCGAGTTCTGCAATGCGTAACCGTTCACCAAGGATCCGTAGGAGTGACCGGCCGCCATCAGGTGTGGATCTCCATGATGGGTCTCCTGAAGGCCATCATAGAAGTCGGCCAGGTACTTACCGCCTTCCGTGGCTTCTCCTGAGGAGAGGACTTTATCTGCGTGGGGAGCATCGTAACCCAGCCAGGTTACCCCCGCGACGGTTTCCTGGCCCTTATCGTCACCTGTGGACCAGGCGAGCCCGCTTTCCTTCATGATGTTCTCGGTACCGTTCACATACTTCGCAGGATCACCATTACCCTTGGCGAGGCCGTTGTCGACCGTTGAGTCCATGCCCGGCGTGGAGACCACCACGTGGGCGGCGTTGTCGACATCCCCGGAGGCGACTGCGGCTCGGAAGTGGTCGCCACTGTTGTCCAGTACTAGCAGGGTGCGCCCATTTACAGGCGCGGGCATGCCTTCATCGTCCAGGGACTTGGGCTTCCCCTTGCCGTCCAGGAACATGGCTGACAGGGCGTGAATATCCTTTTGCCTCTGGATCAATGCTTCATATCCCGGAGTTTTGATACCTCCTCTTGTGTACTTTGGTTTGTAGCCTTGGACGCTCTTGTCTATCTCGGTCTGCATAATGGGGAGCCAAATCAGGTTCGCTTGGTATCGATCATTTGAGGGGATTCCATCAAGGTTACCGATCCAGGATGGATGCTTGTTGATGATGTTCTGCCGTTGTGCGTCAGTCAGCGAAGTCCACCAGTCGTTGACCTGGTTGGGGGTCCACTTTGGGTTCGGGGGCCTCTCGCCGTGGTTGACCACCTCGGGGCTCGGGCCGTTTGCTGTATCGTCCAGTTTGGTGATTTCGTTGTATACGGAAGAGATGAAGGTCGCCGTGTCATCCGCTTGCTCGACAAGTCGGTCGCGTTCCTTCTTGTATCCTTCAATCAATGACATTGCGTGAGTGGGTTCAAGGCTAGGGTTTTTCTTGTAGTCGGCCGTAATCTCTCCGCTTTCGGATATCTCTAAATCA
>NZ_MSGO01000037.1 GCF_001929375.1 Actinomyces oris
CCAGGCTCGCTCGGCGAGTGGTGTCACGATTGGCGACTTTTAGGGGGCTCACCTGGCCGATGACCGTCACGCCCTGGCACGTATACGCAGGTCAGAGACGGCACAGGCTCAGGCACGTCAGCCAATGGACATCCTAAAAGTCGCCGATCGTGACACCAGGGGAGTACAGCGCACCGCCGAGACCCACCACTGAGCCCCAGCACACGCATTCGTAGGGTAGATGCCGCAGTCGTACCCTTGCGGCTTATTCACAGGACTAGCCGACGCCAGCATCTGCGCAGGTCACCGCACCTTCAACAGATGCTGTGAAGAAGCCTCAGCATCTCAAATACATAGATATGGAGAATGTCGTCGAAGGCGGTTCGCGGACTGAAGGAGTGGGTGGTTCGATCGGTTTGGAAGGGGAATGTGTAAGGGGAGAGCCGATAGTATCCGATATGCCGGAGGTGTCTGGCGGCGCGATTCCGGTCTGTGATGGCGAGGCTGCGTTCAATGTAGCGCTCAATGAGCTCGTTCTCGTTGAGCGCTGGTTTATCGTAACGTTGACCTGGAGGATTCATCCTCCAATTGTAGGGTGTTGGTGTGTAAAAACCCCCCGATTTGGGCATGCTCTGATGAGCGAGAGGCCTGGGGAGTGTTGTGGTTCCAGTGTACACCGGTGTACAAGGTTAGGGGTGGGCGAGGGCTCCTGGCTCCGCCGTCACGACCCCGCGGAGTCAGTATCGCAGGCGGTTCAGTGTCCACAGTACTGACATCAACGGCCCGGTAGTGGAAGTAGTCAGCGAGGATCGTTGGAATGCTGCGGTTCCTCCTTGATGTGTGGTGCCGGTGCGGAGTTGATGTCAGCACCATGGACACCCGGGCCCCGTCAGACCTCCGCTATCAGTCCGCCATCGCCTCTGGGGTGACCAGCTCCGTCCCAGAATCGCGCCCGAGTGGGCGTCTCGGAGTCTTGGCGCCTACATGTCTCAGAAGTGAGGAGACAGCACGGAGCAACGAGGTGACACATGGATCCCACGTTCGTTTCTGTTCGTTTCTGAGCGAGCGTGGGTAGACTGGGTGCATGAGCATTCTCGTTGCTGGAGGCGCCGGCTACATCGGCGCGCACGTGGTCCGACTTCTCCTCGAGCGCGGGGAGGAGGTCGTCGTCGTCGATGATCTGTCCTACGGGACGCCGGAGCGAGTCAAGGGAGCCGCCCTCGTCGAGCTCGACGTCGCCAGCGGTCAGGCCCCCGAGACCCTTGCTGAGGTCATGAGCTCGCGCGGCGTCACCGCCGTCATCCACTTCGCCGCCCGCAAGCAGGTGGGCGAGTCCGTCGAGCGCCCCGCCTGGTACTACCAGCAGAACATCGGCGGCCTGGCGAACATGCTGCTGGCCATGGAGACGGCCGGCGTCAAGCAGATGATCTTCTCCTCCTCGGCCGCCGTCTACGGCATGCCCCCGGTGGAGGTCGTTCCCGAGGACATCGACTGCCATCCCATCAACCCCTACGGCGAGACCAAGCTCATCGGGGAGTGGATGATGGCCGACGCTGAAAAGGCCTGGGGGCTGCGCTGGGCCGGCCTGCGCTACTTCAACGTCGCCGGTGCCGGCTGGGACGACCTGGGGGACATGGCCACCCTCAACCTCATCCCCATGGTCCTCGACCGCCTCGCCAAGGGCGAGACCCCCAAGATCTTCGGCACCGACTACCCCACCCCCGACGGCACCTGCGTGCGCGACTACATCCACGTCAAGGACCTGGCGGTCGCCCACATCGCCGCGCTGGACTATCTGGCCGGCGGCGAGGAGATGACCGAGCACGTCTTCAACGTCGGCACCGGCCAGGGCGCATCGGTGCGCGAGGTCGTCTCCAAGGTCATCGCCTCCACGGGCCTGGACCTGGAGCCCGAGGAGCTCGCCCGTCGCGCCGGCGACCCGCCCCAGCTCATCGGCAACGCCACCCGCATCGGCGAGGTCCTGGGGTGGAAGGCCGAGCACGACCTGGACGACATCGTCACCTCCTCCTACACCTCCTGGCAGGCCGACCCCAACCGGCCCCACTTCGGCTGAGCGGTCCTGGAACCGGAGCCGAACCCAGCGGGCGGGCCGGCACCTCGATCATGAGGTGCCGGCCCACCTTGCCGTTGTAAGGATTCACCGCGTCAGGACTGGTTGAAGTCCGCCGCCGTCAGCTTCCCGCCGCGCAGCTTGGAGAAGAAGCCCGGTGCGGTCGTGTCCTGCAGCAGCACCGCTTCGCCGATGTCGGCCTCCTCGGGGGAGTAGGAGGGGTCCTCAATGGGCGGGGCCCCGGTCAGGCCGCCGCCGGAGGCGGAGCGGAAGGCCAGGACCATCTGGGCGATGCTCATGGTGCCGGCGCTGCGATCCACCGTGAGGGCGTTCGTGCCGGCGTCGACCAGTGCGTCCTGCCGGGAGAAGGACCAAGCAGTGGACGGCGAGGCCGCCTTGGAGACCACCGCGGCGATGACGGCGCGCTGGCGCTGCCCTCGCCCGACGTCGCCGGTCGGGTCCGACTTGCGCATCCGGGAGTAGGCCAGCGCCTTCGTCCCGTCCACCGTCTGACACGTGCCCTGAGCGGTGTCCCAGACCAGGCCCGAGTCCTCGTCGGCGACGTCGTAGTCCAGGCAGACGTTGACCCCGCCGACGGCGTCGACCATCTGGGACACCCCGGTCATGCCGACCTCCACGTAGTGGTCCACGGTCAGTCCGGAGAGCTTCTCCACGGTCTGGACCAGCAGCTTGGGGCCGCCGAAGGAGTAAGCGGCGTTGATCTTGTTCTCCCCGTACTCGGGGATGTTCACGTAGGTGTCGCGCGGCAGGGAGGTCAGGCTCGTCTGCCCGTTCTCCGCCTTGTGCAGCAGCATGACGGAGTCGGCGCGCGCCCCCTCGGTCTCGTCCTGGACGGCGCCGCCGCGCGCGTCCGACCCCACGATGAGCCAGGTCTCACCCGGCGTGTCCGCCGCCCCGGACAGGGCGTCGATGCGGTGAAGCCGGGAGGAGACGTCGTTCCACAGCCAGGCGACCCGCGCTGCGATCAGAGCCAGGACGACGACGATGACGACGACCGTCCAGCCCACGATCCGGCGCCATCTCGGGCGGGAGCGTTTTGATCGCCGCGGCCGCTCGGGTCTGAGCGACCGCCCACCCGCAACGGGCTCCCGTGGGGACTGCTGGCCCGGGGACCCCACGGGATAGGCACCGCGCCGCACGGGCAGTGCCTGTGTGCGCTCCGGTTCGGACGCGCCACTGCCCACGCTGGCATCCGGCTCCAAGGGGACCGCACTCGACCCGGCCCGGGCGTGGCTGCCTCGTTGAGACGGAGCGGAGGAGCGACGCGGCTGGACCGAGGGCGGCTGCTGGCCCGCACGCGCGGAGTCGGACTGAGCCGAGGCCGGCTGGTCGCTGTCCTGACGGCCCAGGACCGAGTGCCGCTGGGGGTCGCGGGTGGCGGTCGACGACGGGCGGCGCGGGGAGCCACCAGCAACGTCAGTGGGCTGGGCGACGGTCTCGCCCCCGGACGCCTCTGCGCGCTCGCGGCTGCGCTGGTTGACAGCATCGATGGGGCGCTGCCTGCGTTGAGGCCTGCCGCCGCCGGAGCCGGGGGTGATCGAGGGCGGGAGTGAGTCGTCTGTCGGAGTCACACCACTGATTCTGCCTCAGGCGGGGCAGGCGGGAGTGGTCGGCTTCGCGGCGGGTTGCTGCTGGGGGGCGCTCGCCTTGGGGGCCTGAGGGGCCGGCGTCGGCGTCGGGGCGGCATGGGAGGGCTTGGAGGTCTCGTCAGTGCTCTCCGAGGCGGAGCCGTCCGCGGTGGCGCTCGAGCTCGACGAGGCCGGGGCCGAGGTGTCGGTGGGGACGGGCTTGTCCTCCTCGAGGGCCTTCCAGACCTTCTTGGCGCCCTCGGCGGGGACCACTTGGTTCGGGTTGGCTGCGGGCTCGTTCGGCATGGTGACGAAGTTGATCTTGTCGATGCCCACGCCCTGGATGGAGTAGGCCAGGCCCGACAGGTTGCCGATCTGACCGATGCGCTCAGAAGTGGTGAGGGTCTCCAGGGTGCTGGTCAGGAAGCCGGACTGCGTCAGGAGGCTGGAGGACAGCGCCTTGGAGGCCATCGCCCTCATGAGGTTCTGCTGACGGGTGATGCGGGAGAGATCCGAGCCGTCACTCACCCCGTGCCGAACACGGGCGTACTGCAGGGCGTTCTCGCCGTTCAGCTTCTGGCAGCCCTCTTCGAGCTTGAAACCGGTGTACTCGGAGTCGTCGATGGCCTCATCGACCTGCACGTGGACGCCACCGAGGGAGTCGACCACCTTGGACAAGCCCGAGAAGTCGACGACGACGAAGTCATCAATGCGCACGTGCGTCAGCTTCTCCACGGTCTTGAGGGTGCAGGCGGCTCCCGAGGCAACGGCCTTCTTGTCATCGCTGCTGCTGCCGGCTCCGTTGGCGAAGGCGGAGTTGAACGGTGCGTCCTCACTGGCTTCGGTCTTCCCACCAGCGAGGGTCGTGCACTCGGGGATGTCGACCAGGGTGTCGCGGGGGATGGACACGGCGTCGACGCGCTTGCGGTCAGCCGAGATGTGCATGACCAGCGCCGTGTCGGAGCGGGCCACGGAGACCTCGTCGTCACCCTGCGAGTCGTCGACGTTGTTGTTCCCGGCGCGGGAGTCGGTGCCCAGGATCAGGAGGTTGACGGCTCGGCCCTCGTAGCTGTCCGGCGGCTTGGTGCCGGGCCGGTCCTCCTCGGACAGAAGGCCGTCGATGTTGAACCAGGCGATCCGCGACTGGATGTTGTGCCACGCGAAGCCCGCTGCGGAGACGACGAAGATCGTCACCGCGAGCAGGCTGAGACCCACTCGGCGGGCCAGACGGCGTCCGAGTTCCTTGGAGGAGTGCCGCGCGTGCGGCTTACTGAACTGAGGCACGGAAGCGATCATAGGGAACGAAAGGGGAGAACCATATAGGTCTCCCTACACCTGTTACATGAGATATACCCAATGAGGGGTGAAGCCTCTCACATGGGTAACAGGGCTAGGCTCTCTCCGTGACCAGTGTTGCGAAACCCACGCCGATCAGTGCCTCGCCCGCTCCCCTCGGTGCTTCGGATCAGGTAGGGGAGAGCTCAGGGGCTCGGGCAGCTGCTCCCGACGAGCAGAGCGTGCGAGTGGTGACGGTCGCCTTCAACCCGGGCGAGGAGCTGGAGCGCTTCCTGGCCTCATTGGCCACGGCGACGGCCCGCAGACTCGTCGTCGTCATCGCGGACAACGGCACCGAGCACGACGTCGTCACTGCTGCCGCTCAGCGCCACGCGGCGCGCGTCGTCGGGGACGGCACCAACCTCGGTTACGGGGCGGGCGCCAACCTCGCGGCCGCGGACCTGGAGGAGGACTGGATCGTGGTGGCCAATCCCGATCTCGTCTGGAGGCCGGGAAGCCTGGACGTCCTCATCGATGCGGGCCTGGCCAACCCGGCGGCCGGCTGCCTGGGGCCCCTCCTGCTCAATCCCGACGGCACCGTCTACCCCTCCGGACGTGCCCTGCCCTCCCTGATCAAGGGCGTCGGGCACGCCGTCCTGGGCAGGATCTGGCCGGACAACCCCTTCTCCGCCGCCTATCACACTGCCGGACCGGGGGCTTCTGACGGGACCCGGACGGTGGGCTGGCTCTCCGGGGCCTGCCTGCTGCTGCCCGCCGCCGCCTGGAGACGCCTGCGGGGCTTCGACGACGACTACTTCATGTTCTTCGAGGACGTGGACTTAGGGGAGCGGGTCGGGCGCGCCGGCTGGCTCAACGTGCAGGTTCCGGGCTCTGTCGTCGTCCACGAGCAGGGGGCCAGCTGGAAGGCCCGCCCCGAGAAGATGATCCGGGCGCACCACGCCTCCGCCCGCCACTACCTCAGCGGTGTCTACAACTCCCCGTGGCAGGCGCCGGTGCGCTGGCTGCTGACCGGCGGACTGCGCCTACGTGAAGAGCTCGAGGTCCGCGCCTCCCGACGCTGAGGGGGAGTGCCCGATCTTCTCCGGGTGCCTTGTGAGCAGCGCTCAGTCGTCAGTCTCAGCGGTGAGCCGTGCGGCAGCAGGGGGCTCGGGGGCGTTGTCCAGAGCGATGCGCCGAGCCAGGTGAGTGATCTGCCGCTCCCTGGCGCTGTTGCGTCGGAAGGAGGAGAGGATCTGCGCCAGGAAGGCGATGACCAGGGTGTACAGCAGGAAGTCAGTGCCTCGCCCGACTCCCATCCGGTGCGCGATCGAGCTCATCACCCAGGGGAAGGTGATGCTGAAGACGGCGAAGGCCACGAAGGCCAGGGTGACCAGTCTTCGGGCGGCCATGTGTCGGGCCCCGCCGGGGGTGCGCAGCATCATCCAGCCCACGGCGATCACGGCCAGGATCAGGGCGGCCTGGATGTAGAACTGGTGGCTCGTGATCGGCGTGACATGGGCGGCGGACTGATGAATCATGGGCTGTGCCTTCCGTGCTGGGCTCAGGAGAAGAGCAGGTCGACCAGGATGTTGACCGAGTTCCACAGGGACTGGCCCTTGGAGCGGGAGTAGTCGGTGTAGACGATGTGCACCGGGAACTCGCGCCAGGGCATGCCGGTGGCACCGATCTTGCGAATGATCTCGCTGGCGTGCGCCATCCGGTTCTGCTTGAGGTCGAGCTGCGCCAGGACGTCGCGGCGGATCACCCGCAGACCGTTGTGGGCGTCGGTCAGACGCATGCCGGAGGTGTGCGAGCTGACGGCCGCCGCCGTGCCCAGGACGACCCGTTTGAGCCACCCCACCGGGGAGGGGCCCTCGAGGAAGCGTGAGCCGAGGACGACGGCGAGATCCTCGTCGCGCGCCGCCGCGACCATGGCGGCGGCGTCGGTGGTGGAGTGCTGGCCGTCGGCGTCGAAAGTGACGACGTAGTCGGCATTCGTCTTCTCCAGGACGTAGGAGAAGCCCGTCTGCAACGCTGCGCCCTGGCCGAGGTTGATCGGGTGGCGTACGACGACGGCCCCCGCGGCGGCCGCCTCCTGGGCCGAGGCGTCCTTGGAGCCGTCGTCGACGACAACGACATAGGGGAAGATCGTGCGAGCCTGGGAGATGACCTCGCGCACGACGGTCGCCTCGTTGTACAGGGGGATGACGAGCCAGGTGTCGGTGACCGGGGGCTCCGGGGTGGGCTCCCCGGTCTGCGTTGTGGTGGAGGTAGTCACCTCAGCATTCTTGCACGCGATGACGGCGTGTCATCCCTCTTGCGGGAGGCAGGGGCGGTCGGCGTTGGTGGGGTAGGTCTCCTTCGGGGCGTGCTCAGGCGTCGTCTCGTGAGGAGTCGTCCCCTAGGATGGGGCAGGTCGTGCAGCGCCCGCCGCCCCCGGCGACCGGAGCGGCACGGCTTCCGGCAGCCACCAGGCTGCTCGGACTCATTCGATCGTCAGGGCGGTGCGAGCCGCCCGCACAGGAGTCGCCGTGGCCACCCGCATCGCCCCGTCCGCCGATGTCTCCGAGGACGCCGTCCTCGGAGAGGACACCAGCATCTGGCACCTCGCACAGGTCCGTGAGCACGCCGTCCTCGGACGGGACTGCATCGTCGGGCGCGGCGCCTACATCGGCGAGGGCGTCGTCATGGGGGACAGCTGCAAGGTGCAGAACTACGCCCTCGTCTACGAGCCGGCCCGCCTGGCCGACGGGGTCTTCATCGGCCCTGCGGTCACGCTGACCAACGATCACTTCCCCCGAGCCGTCAATCCCGACGGCTCGCTCAAGTCCGCCGCCGACTGGGAGCCCGTGGGAGTCACCATCGACGAGGGCGCATCGATCGGCGCCCGCGCCGTGTGCGTCGCCCCGGTGCACATCGGGGCCTGGGCCACGGTGGCCGCCGGCGCCGTGGTCACCAAGGACGTTCCCGCCCACGCCCTGGTTGCCGGGGTCCCCGCCCGCCGCATCGGCTGGGTCGGGCGCGCCGGCGAGCCCCTTGTTCCCGCCGACCCCGGCCCCGACGGTGCCCCGCGCTGGCGCTGCCCCGTCACCGGAACCATGTACGAGCAGCTCGACGCCGAGCCCGATGCCGGGTCCGGCACGCGGTCCAGCTCCGAATCCACCACCATCCGAGAGGTCACCCACTGATGTCACGCGAGTTCATCCCAGCAGCCAAGCCGATCATCGGGCAGGAGGAGCGCGACGCCGTCGACGCCGTCCTCGCCTCGGGCATGGTCGTCCAGGGCCCCCAGGTCAAGGCCTTCGAGGAGGAGTTCTCCGCCCAGGTCGTCGACGGCGTCCACTGCGTGGCCGTCAACTCCGGCACCTCGGCCCAGCACGTGGCCACGCTGGCCACCGAGCTCCAGGAGCGCGCCGGAGGGGCCCCGGAGGTCATCGTCCCCTCCTTCACCTTCGCCGCCACCGGCAACTCGGTGGCCATCAGCGGTGCCGTGCCGGTCTTCGCCGACATCGACCCGGTGACCTTCACCCTGGACCTCGCCAGCGTCGAGGCCTCCATCACCGAGCGCACGGCGGCCATCGAGGTGGTCCACCTCTACGGTCTGCCCGCCAACATGCCCGAGATCCTCGCCATCGCCGAGCGCCACGGCCTGGCCGTCTTCGAGGACTGCGCCCAGGCGCACGGCGCCGCCATCGGCGGCAAGCCCGTGGGCACCTTCGGGGCCTGGGGCTCCTTCTCCTTCTACCCCACCAAGAACATGACCAGCCTCGAGGGCGGCATGATCACCACCGCCGACGCCGAGCTGGCCCGCCGCTGCCGCCTCATCCGCAACCAGGGCATGGAGCAGCAGTACGCCAACGAGCTGGTGGGCCTCAACAACCGCATGACGGACGTGGCCGCCGCCGTCGGCCGCGTCCAGCTGACCAAGCTGGCCGGCTGGACCGCTGTCCGCCAGGCCAACGCCGCGCGCCTCAACGAGCTGCTGGCGGGTGTCGATGGCGTCGTCACCCCCTTCGTCCCCGAGGGCTGCACGCACGTCTACCACCAGTACACGATCCGCCTCGAGGGGGCCACGGGCGCCGAGCGCGACGCCGTCCAGGCCGCCTTGCGCGAGGAGTGGCAGGTCGGCAGCGGCGTCTACTACCCGATCCCCAACCACCGCCTGGCCTCCCTGGCCCACTACGCCGAGGGCCTCGAGCTGCCCGGAACCGAGAAGGCCGCCCGCGAGTGCCTCTCCCTGCCGGTCCACCCCTCCCTGAGCGAGGCGGACCTGGAGCGCATCGGCCAGGCCGTGGCCGCCACCGTCAAGGCAGGTGCCTGACATGACTGAGAACGTCGCTCTCGACGGGCAGGCCACCACCGCGCTGCCCGAGGTCCACCACCTCACCGACAAGGGCACGGCGGACAACCCGCTGCGCGTGGGCCTCATTGGCCTGGGCTCCATGGGACGCCACCACGCCCGGGTCATCCGCGCCACCGAGGGCATGGAGCTCGTGGCCGTGGCCGACCCCGGCGGCGACCGCTTCGGTGTGGCCGGCGAGCTGGCGGTCCTGCCTGACGTCCACGCCCTCATCGACGCCGGGCTCGACGCCGCTATGGTGGCCGTCCCCACCGTCTACCACGAGGACGTCGCCCTGGCCCTGGCCGAGGCGGGCGTGCACACCATGGTGGAGAAGCCCATCGCCCACGACGCCGCCGCGGGCCGCCGCGTGGCCGCCGCCTTCGCCGAGCGGGGCCTGGTGGGCGCCGTCGGCTACGTGGAGCGCTGCAACCCGGCCCTGCGCGCCCTGCGCGAGCGCCTCGACGCCGGTGAGCTCGGCGAGGTCTACCAGGTCCTCACCCGCCGCCAGGGCCCCTTCCCGGCCCGTATCAGCGACGTCGGTGTCGTCAAGGACCTGGCCACCCACGACATCGACCTGACCGCCTGGGTCGCCGGTGCCCGCTACACCTCCGTGGCCGCGCAGGTCACGCACCGCTCGGGCCGTCAGACCGAGGACATGATGGTGGCCACCGGCCTGCTGGAGGGCGGCATCATCGTCGGTCACCAGGTCAACTGGCTCACCCCCTTCAAGGAGCGAGTCACGATCGTCACCGGCGAGAAGGGCTCCTTCGTGGCGGACACCCTCACCGGGGACCTCACCTTCCACGCCAACGGCACCGTGGCCTCCACCTGGGACCAGGTCGCCGCCTTCCGGGGAGTCAGCGAGGGCGACGTCATCCGCTACGCGATCCCCAAGCGCGAGCCGCTGGCCCTGGAGCAGGAGAACTTCCGCGACGCCGTGCGCGGCGTGGCCCAGCGCCACGTCACCATGGCTGAGGGCGTGGCCACGCTCGACGTCGTCGAGGCGGTCCTGACCTCGGCCGGCGAGAACCGGACGGTCGCGCTCTGAACCGCTCAGCCGCACCGAGCGGGCCCGTGGCGGGAGTGCTCGCCCGGGTCCGCTCGGTCATGGAGTCCTCCCCGTTCCTGCGCCATGTCCTGACGCTGGTCAGCGGCACGGCCACCGCCCAGGCCATCGTCTTCGGCATGACGATGATCCTCACCCGCATCTTCTCCGACGCGGACCTCGGCCAGCTGGCGCGCTACACCTCGGTCGTCTCGATCATCACGGCCGTGGCGGCCCTGCGCTACGACATGACGATCATGCTGCCCAAGAAGGACGCCTGGGCTCTGGCCTGCGCCCGGCTGGGAATGGTGTGCATCGTAGTGGTCTCGGTCGTCTCCAGCGTCGTGGCCCTCCTGCTCAAGCCGCTGGTCGCCCGGCACTGGGGGGCTGACATCGCCGCCTGGATGCCGCTGCTGGGCGTGACCACGCTGCTGCTGTCGACGGTCCAGCTCCTCCAGTACTGGTACAACCGCCAGTCGGACTACCGGACGATCTCGATCAACCGGGTCGAGCAGCAGGTCGGGCAGTCCCTCGGCCAACTCGTCCTGGGGGCGGCGGGGATGGTCAGTGTCGGGGGCCTGCTGATCGGTCAGACGATCGGGCAGGCCTGGGCCTTCGTCAACCTGGGGCGCAAGGCCAAGCCCCTGCACCGGCCGCTGCCGCCGGAGGCGCCCACCCTGCGGCAGGTCGCCCGTCGCTACCGGCGCATGCCCCTGCTCAACGGCCTCAACGCCTTCGTCGACGCCGTGCGGCTCAACGGCATCAACCTGCTCGTGGGCTCCTACTCGGTGGCCAGCCTGGGGCAGTTCAACCTGGCCTGGCGCTGCCTGGAGGTCCCGATGGCCCTCATCAACGCCGCCGTGGGCCAGGTCTTCTTCCACAAGCTCGCCACGCTGCAGCCCGGGCAGATGCGCCCCCTGGTCCGCCAGGTCATCAAACGGGTCCTCATGATCGGGACCGCACCGTTCGTCCTGCTCTACATCCTGTCGCCATGGCTCTTCCCCCTGCTCTTCGGCAGCCAGTGGGTCGAGTCAGGCGGCTTCGCCCGGGCCCTGACCCCCTGGCTGTTCATCCTGCTGGTCACCTCGCCCCTGTCCAACCTCTTCGTCGTCACCGAGAACCAGGACTGGATGCTGATCTTCTCGGTGGTCTACGCCGCCGTCCCTTTGACCTGGCTCTGGCTCAGCCCGTACTCGCTGCTGACGACCACCTACGTCCTGGGCGCCCTCATGTGCCTCATCCTGGTGGTGCAGATCCTCATGGCCGACGCCGCAGCCCGCGGCTTCGACTCGCGTCCTCCGGCCTCGGAGGCCAATGAGGGGCACTACGAGGCCGCCGGTGAGCCTGAGCCCTCCGCCTCCGTGCCCGCGACCGATTCTCACGATGAGGAGCAGTGACGTGCACGTCGTCCTCACTCCCTCGTGGTACCCGGACCGGAACCGCCCCCACAACGGTTCCTTCTTCCGCGACCAGGCGTGCATGCTTCGGCGCGGCGGGATGCGAGTAGGCGTCATCGCCTTGGAGCCGGTCTCCTTCTGGCAGGCGCGTCGCGAGCTGACGGCGGATGTCGAGGAGGGGATCGTCGTCGTGCGCGGCACGGTGCCCACGATCCCCAAGGGGGCTCTGCCCGGGGACCGGATGGCGGCTCGCGCGGTGGCCGCCCGAGCGGTACGGCTCTATGAGGAGACGATTCGCAGTCTGCCCGATCCTTCCGGCAGTGGCGGGGGACAATCGGCTCCCGACGTCGTTCACGCCCACTCGGTGTTCACCGGCATCCATGTCGGCCGCTACGCCGCCGAGCACTGGGACGCCGGACTGGCCATCACCGAGCACCGCCCCAGCTCGACGGACCGCAGCGTGCACGGATGGCGGTATCGGGCCCTGCGGCACGACCTGCGACGGGCCGCAGGGCGAGCCGTCGTCTCCACCCCCTTCGCCGAGGTCCTGCGGGACTACTGGCGGCTCGGGGAGTGGAGGAGCATCGCCCTTCCGGTCAACGACGAGGCCTTCGACATCCCCAGGCCCGCTGACCAGGATCGCCAAGGCGACAGCGCCAGGGCCCTGACCGTCTGCCACGTCTCCCACCTGGGGCGTAACAAGCGCCCTGAGGAGACCATCCGCGCCGTCGCCCGGCTGGCCCGCGCCGATCTCGCAACCGGGCGCGAGCCCACACGGCTGCTCCTCGTCGGAGGGGAGGCCCACGAGATCGAGCCCTTACGAGAGCTGGCCCGGGCCGAGGGCATCGAGCAGACCTCCACCTTCACCGGCCGGGTTCCCCACGACGAGGTCAGCGGACTCATGGCCGCCAGCGACGTCTTCGTCCTGGCCAGCGAGGTCGAGGCCGGGGGCACTGTCCTGGCTGAGGCCCAGGCCCTGGGACTGGCCTGCGTGGCCACGCCCACTTGGGCGGGACGCTTCATGATCGAGCCCGAGACCGGCCTTGTCCTGCCCGCCGCGGCCCAGGCCGACGACGACGCCCTCGTGGCCGCCCTGGCCGAGGCGCTCACCCACGTGACCGACTCCATCCGCGCCGGGGGCTACCGCCCCGAGACCATCCGGGCCCGCGCTCGTCGGCGCTTCGGGGAGGCGACCTTCGTCAGGGCCTGCCGGGAGCTCTACGAGCAGGCGTGCGGCGAGATCACCGCGAGCGCCGGAAGTACTCGGTGATGGCGGCCTCGTAGGCGCGGCCGTAGGAGCGCGCCACCTGACTGGGGGAGAAGGCCCGCGGCAGCGTGTCCTGGATGTCGCGCGCCGTGCGCTGCGCGCACCGTCCCATGACGTCCACGATGGCCCTGGCCCACGTGGCGGGGTCGTCCTGACTGACAATCTGGGTCACCGAAGGATCCAGGAAGCTGGTGTGCGCCCCCCGGTCACTGGTGACTACCGGCCGGCCGGCGGCAACGGCCTCGGCGGCACCCAGGAAGAAGGTCTCCGCGAGCGTGGGCACGAGGAAGAGATCGCTGTCGGCCAGGACCTGCTGAACCTGATCGCCCGGCAGCTGACCGGTCAGCTCCAGGTCGACGCCCAGGCGGGCCGCGAGATCCGTGCAGCGCTCAGCCAGAGGGCCGCCACCCACCCAGGTCAGCCGGGCCGGCACCCCCTGCTGCGCCAGCGCCGCGACCACCTGAACGGCCAGGTCCGGGCGCTTGCGCTCAATGAGCCCCCCGATGCCGACGATCCGCAGCGTGTCACGACCCAGCTCGATGCTGCGGCGCGGCGCCGGCTCCTCAGGCATGGTGACCTCGTTGGGGACCGTGAGGATCTCGCCCTGGGGGCGGTAGTCCCGCAGGTCGGCGGCGAGCTGGTCGGAGACGGTGGTGACGACGTCGGGCCGGCGCTCCAGGCGCAGGACCACCTGGGCCCCCGCCCGCGCCAGGGAGCCGAGCTCGGCGCCCCGCTGGGCGATCCCCGACCAGTGCTCCGTGTGGAGCCACGGCTGGCGGGGCCGGCCCAAAGCGTATGGCAGGAGGGTGGAGACCGCGTGGGTGTGGACGACGTCGCTGCCCCGAGTCAGAGCCGTCAGCTCCCGCCTGGCTGCCAGCAGCTCGTGGGGCCGCGACAGCGACATGGGCAGGCGCACGACGGGCAGCCCCATCACTCGATCGCGGCGCACACCGTCGTCGACGGAGGCGGAGGCGAGGTGGACGACGCGAATGTCGTGGCCGGCTGCCGCCATGGAGGCGGCGTGGCGTGCCACGAAGACCCCCAGGCCCGGTGAACGGTTCGTGGGGAACCAGGTGGTGACGATGGTGACGCGCATGATGCTGCCCAGGGAGCCGGTGCGGGCGATCAGCCGGGCAGGTGCTCGGTGAGGGCCTGGACCACTCGGGCAGCGGCGTTGCCGTCCCCGTAGGGGTGGGCGTCGGCCTCGGCGGGCTCAGTCGGCCTGGCACGGGAGGCGGCATCGACCAGGGCCTGACCGGGCTCGACCAGGACGTTCCAACCCAGGTCGACGGTCTCGACCCACTCGGTCTGGGGACGCACCGTGGTGCACGGCGCCCGCAGGAGGAAGGCCTCCTTCTGCAGACCCCCGGAGTCGGTGACCACGCCGCGGGCGTGCAGGGTCGAGGCGACGAGCTCGGGGTAGGCCAGGGGCGGGTGCATCCGCAGGTTGCCCGAGTCCCCCAGGGTGATGCCGTGCTCGGTGCACTTGGCCACCAGGCGCGGATGGGCCAGGAGGACCACCGGGTGGTCGACCGCCGCCAGCGACTCCAGGATCGAGCGCAGGCGCTGGGGTTCGTCGGTGTTCTCCGCCCGGTGGATGGTGGCCAGCGAGTAGCCGCCCTCGGGCAGATCCAGCTCGGTCATGACGGGGGAGGGGGCGTCGATGACGGAGTCGCGCACCGAGAACAGGATGTCGGTCATCACGTCGCCCACGACGACGGTGCGCTCGGCCAGCCCCTCGTCGGCCAGGTGGGCGGCCCCCACCTTGGTCGGTGCCAGCAGCAGGTCGGCGGCGTGGTCGGTCAGGATCCGGTTGATCTCCTCGGGCATGGCCCGGTTGAAGGAGCGCAGGCCCGCCTCCAGGTGGGCGATGGGCACATGGAGCTTGACGGCGGACAGCGCCCCGGCCAGCGTGGAGTTCGTGTCCCCGTAGACCAGGACCCAGTCGGGGCGGTGGGCATCGATGGTCTCGTCCATGGCTGCGAGCATCGTGCCGGTCTGCACCCCGTGCGATCCCGAGCCGACACCCAGGTGGACGTCCGGGGCCGAGATCCCCAGGTCGCTGAAGAAGACGTCGGAGAGCATCGGGTCGTAGTGCTGCCCGGTGTGAACAATCACATGGTCGATACCGGCCTCCCGGAAAGCGGCGTCGATCGGGGCTAGCTTGACGAACTGGGGCCGGGCGCCCACTACTGACATGACACGCATGGTTGAGACTCTACCGTGACTGCGCAGGCCCCGGTGACACCCGCGACCAGGGCGTCAAGGACGCGGACGCCTTTTCGTACGGTCGTGAGCTTCGGTGGGACGGTGCTGAAAGGGCTGCGCCCCGGCAGTCGTCGGCACCGGTTCCCGAACGTCGCCGTGAGGATCCTGTCCGCCGGCGTCGTGCCATAACTGTGATCGGCCGATGGTACTATCACTCGCGCTCGAGTCTGTCTGCCTGGTGCGGCCGCGCCTGGTCCCTGAGATACCCCCTAAAGGAGGCGAGGCACCGTATGGCTGCGATCGTCTACCACGCCCCCTTTCCCCTGGATCGGGAGGCGTCGTCGGCTTCCGGTATCCGGCCCGTGCGCATGCTCGACGCCTTCCGGGAGCTCGGCTACACCGTCCTGGACGTCACCGGCTCGGCGCGGGAGCGGTCCCGCCGCCTGCGTGCCCTGAGGGACCGCCTCCAGAGCGGGGAGCGCATTGAGTTCCTCTACTCCGAGTGCGCGACCATCCCCACCATGCTGACCGAGCCGCGTCACCTCCCGCCCCACCCCTTCGTGGATCCGGCGCTCATGCGGCTGATGCACCGGCACGGCGTACCCACGTCCCTGTTCTACCGGGACATCTACTGGGCCTTCCCCGACTACCGCGAGAGGGTCGGGACCGCGCTGGCCACCGCCATGGGCTGCGTCTACCGCTACGACCTGGCCTGGTACTCGCGTTACATCGACCGCCTCTACCTGCCCTCGATGCGCATGGGCGCCCACGTCCCCGGGTTCCCCGAGGAGCGCATGGCCCCGCTGCCCCCGGGCTGCGAGATCGTTGACGGGGCGCCCTCCTCCCGCGCCGACGGCGAGCTCCACCTGCTCTACATCGGTGGGCTGGGCGGCCACTACCGGCTTCAGGAGTGCCTGCGCGCCGTCGTCGACGTGCCCGGCACCAGCCTGACCATCTGCACCCGCCCCGACCAGTGGGAGGCGGCCGGCGACCAGTACGCCGACCTGGTGGAGGCCGCCGGCGGCAGGATCGAGGTCGTGCACCGTTCCGGAGAGGAGCTCACCGCCCTCTACGAGCGCGCGGACCTCTGCGTCCTGTTCGTCGAGCCGGACCCGTATCGGGAGTTCGCCTCCCCGGTCAAGCTCTACGAGTACCTCGGACGCGGCAAGCCGGTCATCGCCTCCCAGGGGACCCTGGCCGCCCAGGTCGTGGGCGCCGCCGGCGCCGGCTGGACCCTTCCCTACGACGCCAGTGAGCTCTCCGGGCTGCTGCGCGGACTCCTCGATCGCCCCCAGGAGGTCGCCGAGGCCGCAGGCCGGGCCCGAGAGGCTCGTCAGGAGCACACCTGGCTCAGTCGGGCGCGCACGGTCGCCGAGGACATGGAGGCGGTCCGGGCCGGTGGGCTCGCCCAGGCCCGCACGCTGCGAGCAGGAGGGAACCGATGAGCGCACGAGGCTTCGTCAAGGCGTCGCTGGGCGCTCTGGTGCTGGGCGGCGCCGTGGCCGCGCTGACGACGGCGGTGACGTCGCGTCGGTGCGTCCGTTCCGGTCGAGACGGCGGCATCCTGGTGGCCACCCGCATCCACCTGCCCGAGGCCGCCGCCGCGTCCTTCCGGCTCGACAGCGTGGAGAAGGCGCTCGCGGCCGACGGGGTGGCGGTGCGGGTCCTCACCAGCCAGGCCCCGGCCGACGCGCCGCAGGGCGAGCCCGATCCTGAGGGGGTCCGGGTCTCCCGCTGGCCGGTGCTGCGGGACTCCTCGGGCTACCTGCGCGGCTATGTGCCCTATCTGTCCTTCGACCTGCCCCTGGCTCTGAGGCTGCTGGTGGCTCCTCGGCCGGAGGCGATCCTCGTCGAGCCGCCCCCCACGACCGGTGCGGTCGTGCGGGTGGTGGCGGCCCTGCGCGCGATCCCCTACGTGTGGTACGCCGCGGACGTCTGGTCTGCGGCAGCCGCCTCCACCGGAGCCGCCGACATCGTCGTGCGGGCCGTTGAGAAGCTCGAGGCCTTCGCCGTCGGCGGGGCCGCGCGCGTCATCGCCGTCAATGACGGGGTCGCCCGTTCCGTCGCCGAGCTCGTGAACACGGCAGAGGACGATGCTGCCTGGGCGCAGCGGATACGGGTCGTGCCCAACGGGATCGACACCGCTGTCTTCGACGCCCACGGCCCGACCCCCTCTGAGCAGGACCGTGCGCGGGTCGGGCTGAGCGGGCCGTACTTCGTCTACGCCGGAACGGCCTCGGAGTGGCAGGGCGCCGACGTCTTCGTCCACGCCCTGGCCCAGGTGCGACGCACTCACCCGAAGGCCCAGCTGCTCTTCCTGGGGCGGGGAACGGCCTGGCAGGAGATCACTGAGGCCGCCTCCCAGCTGCCCGCGGGGGCCGACGGCGCTCCGGCCGTCATCATGCACCCGGCCGTGCCCGCGGCGGAGGCCGCCGTATGGCAGCGGGGCGCCGCAGCGGCCCTGGTGTCCATCAAGCCCGGGCAGGGCTACGACTTCGCCTACCCCACCAAGGTCCTCTCCGCCCTGGGGTGCGGCACACCGGTGCTCTTCGCCGGTCGCGGGCCGGTGTCCGCGGACGTGCGCGACTTCGACCTGGGGTGGGCGGCCGAGCACGACGCGGCGGCGGTCGCCGAGGCCATGCGCACGGCGCTGGACGTCTACGACGCCGGGATCGCCTCGGGGGCGCGATCCGCGACGGCGCAGCGCTTCCACGACTGGGTCGAGGACCATCGCTCGCTGCGAGCCACGGGACAGTCCGCCGCCCGCATCGTGCAGGAGGCCGCCGCCGGGGCCGATGACGGCAGCAAGAAGAATGATGAGTTCAATGACGTACGCCGAGTGAGTGAGGAACAACGTTGGTGACCAACAGCCTGGTCGACTGGTTCAACACCCTGCCAACCGCGATCCTGCTTCTGTCGGCGCTCTTCGGGGTCGGGTGGCTCGTGCTGCGCGCCGCCGGGATGAGAGGGATCCGTCCCGTGGCGCTGGCCCCGACCATCAGCGCCCTCATCCTGACGGCGGACGGGCTCTTCCAGGCCGCCGTCGGCAGGCCCTGGGGCTGGATCCCGGTCATGGTCACGACCGCGATCCTGGCTCTCGTGGCCTCCACGATGAAGCGTCTCATCGACCGCTGGGACCCGGGGATCCTGCTCATGCCCGAGGATCAGCGGGAGGGCATGACCATGCGCACCGATGGCGGACGCGCCGAGCGCAGGCTCTTTCTGACGGTCCTCGTGTTCTGGGCCGTCACCGCGCTACCCGTCATCCTCACCATCCCGCCGAACGCCGTCTCCCAGAGCGGTGACGCCCTCTACCACTACATGCAGGTCGCCATCATCGAGCGCGAGGACTACGCCTCGATGTTCAACCCGAACGCCGGCATGTTCGGGCTGACGAGCCACGCGGGCTTCTACCCGATCGTGTGGCACCAGGTCGCCAGCCTGGGCGCGTGGAGCTGGCGTGAGACGCTCATCGCCAACAACGTCCTGCTGCTGGCCGTGGCGCTGGTGTGGTACCTCGGTCTGGTCTACCTGGCTCGTACCGCGCTGCCGAAGGTCCGTCAGGCCCCCTACCTGGCGCTGGCCGCCTCGCTCCTGGCTCCGGTGTTCCCCTGGCGGCTCACCTACGGTGCCGCGCTGTGGCCCTACTGCATGGCGGTGGCCACCTGCCCGGCCGTCATCGCCATGTCGATCGAGTGCTGGCGCCGCGCCCGCACCCTCCTGGAGGTGGCCGCCCGCGAACAGAACACCTCAGTGCGGGGCGCTCGGGCGCGCGCGGCCATGGCACTGAGCGCCATCATCCCCTTCTTCGTCGGGTCCTGCCTCATCCACACCTCAGCGGCCGCGATGCTCTTGTGGCCGCTGCTCGGCATCGTCCTGTGCTACGCGGTGCGCTCGGGGGCCAGGAGCTGGCGCGCGGGGCGCCGTCCCCTGGCCGCCGCCTGGTGGATCGGTGCCGTCCTGGTGGTGGTCGCGCTCGTCGCCTTCGTCTTCCTGCCCGGTCCCCAGCAGCACCACTTCGGCAGGTACACCGAGCTGGACTGGAGCAACCCCGTCACCAAGCTCCTCATCCCCATCGCACTGAACTACTTCGGGGGGTGGGCCACCGAGTGGATCGAGCTGCCGTTGACGGTCCTGAGTCTCCTGGGCGCCGCGATCTGCCTGTGGCGGCGGCGCAACTGGGAGCTGGTGGTGGCATGGGTCTTCAGCATGTCCCTCATCCTGGCCGCCATCGCCCCCATTCCGGTGCTCTCATCGATCACCGGCCTGTTCTACCGCAACCCGCACCGGCTCAAGGCGATGACCGCTGTCCTGGCCGTACTCCTCGTCGTCGTCACCTTGGACGCTCTGCGCACGTGGCTGACCCCGGTGGTGCTGAAGGCTCGCTCCGGCCTCAACGGCGCCTTCGCCCGCGTCGGGCTCTCCGACTCGACGATCTCGGTGGTGAACCGGGTGGCGGCCGCCTGCATCGTCGTCGTCCTGTGCACGCCGGCCATGGTGGTCGGGAGCCAGGCCATCGCCTCCGACGTACGTGAGGGCTACCTGCCGGTACACGGCGACACCCGCTTCATCGCGGACAAGGCCGAGCTCGACATGATCCGCCGCCTGCCCGAGGAGCTGCCGGACGACGCCGTCGTCATCGGTGACCCGGTGGCTGGAACGGGGTACATCCCCATCCTCACCGGTATGCGCAGCGTGTGGGTCTTTCCCGGCCAGGCGGCCGACGACGCGGACGGGATCTACCTGCGCGAGCACTTCAAGCAGATCCGCACCGACCCCCACGTGTGCGAGATCCTGAAGCAGCACGGGATCCGCTACTTCTACGCCGACAAGGACATTCGCTTCAACAACTCCCAGCTCAGCAAGATCCGGCCCGGGCTGTACGGGGTCGACACCTCCAGCGGGTTCACCCTCATCGATTCCGGCGGCTCGGCCTCGCTGTGGCGCATCGACATCTGCGGCTGACGGTCCGCCGACGCCTTGACGGCGCCGTCGGCCGCCACCGATGGAAGCCGACGACCGTGCTGGTCATGGATGGTATCCCCGCCAACAGAGCGGCTCGGCGTCCGCATCGGGGACTGCCGGTCCCTCAGCTCATGGGAGCCACGGGCTCGGCGCCCCAGGTCCCCTCCAGGAACAGCCTCGTCCACAGTCCCGTCGAGGTGGCTCCCCGGGCCATGCGCAGGATCTGCTCGGCGTAGGGCATGGGGGCGTTGAACGCCTCGAAGGCCATGGGATGGCGAAGCATGGTTCTCATGGAGAAGGCTCGTGACAGGGCCGTGCGGGTGCCGGTGACGGTCAGTGCCGCCATGAGCGCGCGCCGCGGCCCGGCGGGGATCCGTGCGGCCGGCGCCTCGAAGAGCTGGGAGGCGGTGCCCGTCGCCTCGGCGTAGACCTCCGCCGTGAACTGCGCGTACCAGTCGCGAGTGGCGGTCAGCTCCTCCGAGCCCCGCAGCCAGGCGCGCCAGACCTCGGTGTCGAGCATCGGCAGCGCCCAGCCGTATCCGAAGGCCTCGTAGGCCTTGAAGGACTCGTTGATGTACTTGGCCTGGCGCTCCTGGAGGTTCACCCACTCCAGGAGCTCCTGGATGGAGCGGCCGCGTCCGGCCAGGTCCTCGCCCCGGCCGGCCGGGAAGGAGACCTCCTGGGCGCCCTGCACCACCGCCTGGCGCAGCAGGGGCAGGTGGCGCCACGCGCGGCGGTCCCCCTGAAGCAGCGAGTGGTGCCGGGCCACGGTGGTGAGCACCTCGTTGCGCGACGGCCTGGCCTCAAGCAGGTGCTCGTCATGCATGTTCCCCACGATCGTGTGACCGGGCAGAAACACCGCGTCGGTATCGATCAGGGCCTTCCGGCGCATCTGGAGCAGGGCGTACCAGTCCTGGACGTGCGGCAGGGAGGTCAGGCCCCAGGTGCGCCTCTGGAAGTCGACGCCGTCGGGTCCGGCCCAGGTGCGAGCCACCTCGGTGGGGTCCAGGTCGACCGTGAACCAGTCCATCCCGAGCGCCTCGGCCACGCCCCGGGAGATGGCGACCTCGGAGCTGCCCGGCACCCCGTAGGTGAAGGTCACGACGTCACGGGCCCCGTGGCGCTTGAGCCAGACGGCCAGCAGCCGGGAGTCCAGCCCGCCGGATAGGGGAACGAGGAGCTGGCGGCCGTCGGTGTCCTGAAGAACGCGCTCGACCGCGGTGTCGAGCGCGCTGCGGAAGACGCCCGCGAACTCCTCAGGGGAGGTGACCGGGTCGACGTCGTAACGGTAGGTCTCCCACGAGCGGCTGCTCCAGGTGCCGTCGGACCTCAGCTCCACCACCGAGCCGGCCGGAGTGGCGTACACCTCATGGGCCAGGGTCCGCGTCCCGGGCGTGAAGCCCGCGTGCAGGAAGACCTCAGCGGCCTGCTCATCGCGGGTCCAGGTGGGGGCGTGCCGGCGCAGCTCCTGAGGGTCGTCACTGATGACCCAGGTATCACCCGCACGGGTGAACAGGAGGTGGTGGGAACGGGTGCGGTCCGTGGTCAGACGCACGACGCCGTCGGTCGCCTCGATGAGTGTCCACGCCCCCGTGCGCCGCTCAGGCTGCTCGCGCCGCAGGGACTCCAGATCGCCGGCCCCGGGCGGCAGCGGTCGCCACAGGTGGCACTGGGACGCCGGGGACACTGGGGACTCAGTACTCGCCGGACTGTGCGTCCACGTCGGAGACGTCAAATGAAGCCGGTATCCGGGAGTGGGCATGTCCATGGGGTCCGTGTGGTCCAAGTCGTGCATGTGGACATGGTAAGCGCCGTATCATACGGAGGGCTGCTACCCGAGCCGCCACCTGAGCATCAACCTGAGCCTCAGCCTGATCCGTCGGAAGGACCAACCCGTATGCGCATCGCCGTCGTCGCCCTGGGCAAGATCGGACTGCCTCTGGCCGTCCAGTACGCAGACAAGGGCCACGAGGTCATCGGAGTCGACGTCAACCCCGCCGTCGTCGAGGCCGTCAACGCCGGAACCGAGCCCTTCCCCGGCGAGGCCCACCTGGCCGAGAAGCTCGCCGCCCTGAGCCCCGCCACCGGCAACGGCGCCCTGCGCGCCACCACCGACTACGCCGAGGCCATCCCCGAGGCCGACGCGATCGTGCTGGTCGTGCCGCTCTTCGTCAACGACGCCACCTGGGAGCCGGACTTCGCCTGGATGGACGACGCCACCCGCTCCCTGGCCGCCCACCTGACCCCCGACACCCTCATCTCCTACGAGACCACCCTGCCCGTGGGCACGCTGCGCGGCCGCTTCAAGCCCATGATCGAGGAGATCAGCGGCCTGAAGGAGGGGACCGACTTCCACCTCGTCTTCAGCCCCGAGCGGGTCCTCACCGGCCGCGTCTTCGCCGACCTGCGCCGCTACCCCAAGCTCGTGGGCGGCCTGGACGAGGCCGGCACCCGGGCCGGCATCGCCTTCTACGAGTCCGTCCTCGACTTCGACCAGCGCGACGACCTGCCCCGCCCCAACGGCGTGTGGGACATGGGCACCGCCGAGGCCGCCGAGATGGCCAAGCTCGCCGAGACCACCTACCGCGACGTCAACATCGGCCTGGCCAACCAGTTCGCCGTCTACGCCGACAAGGCCGGCTTCGACATCGAGCGCGTCATCGAGGCCTGCAACTCCCAGCCCTACTCCCACATCCACCGCCCCGGCATCGCGGTGGGAGGGCACTGCATCCCGGTCTACCCGCGCCTGTACCTGTCCACCGACCCCGACGCCTCCGTGGTGCGCACCGCCCGCACCTTCAACGCCACGATGCCTGCCTACGTGGTGGGCCGGGCCACCGAGGTGCTCGGCTCGCTCAAGGACCTGCGCGTCGTCGTGCTGGGGGCCTCCTACCGCGGCAAGGTCAAGGAGACCGCCTTCTCCGGTGTCTTCCCCACCGTGGATGCCCTGCGCGAGGCCGGCGCCGAGGTCCTCGTCCACGACCCCATGTACACCGACGAGGAGCTGACCGGCTTCGGCTGGACCCCCTACCACCTGGGGGAGCAGGTCGACGTCGCCATCGTCCAGGCCGACCACCCCGAGTACCGCGAGCTCACCGCCGCCGACCTGCCCGGGCTGCGCCTCCTGCTGGACGGGCGCCGTGCCACCGACGCCGCCAAGTGGACCGGCGTGCCGCGCCTGACCATCGGCGGAGGCGAGTGACCCCGGAGGCCCTCTGAGCGTGGTGGTCGCCTCGATCCCGGCGATGAGCGCGGTCGGTGACGGCTCCTGGTGGACCGTGTGGTCCACCGTGGTCGTCGCGGTCGCCCTGACACTCTTCCCCGGGTGGCAGGTGGCCCGCGCCTGGGGCATCCGCGGACTGACCGCCACTGGGACGGCCCCCGCGCTCCTCCTGGGCCTTGTCGGCCCGGGGACGGTGATTGCCGGTGCGCTCGGCATCCGCTGGGGCTGGGGGGCTCTCCTCCTCGGGCCCGCCGGGTGGCTGTGGGTGACCGGGGTGCTCCTCGGGGCCCTCCTGACCCGCTTCGGCGGGCGCTCGCGCGACAGGGCCCGACTTGGCGGCGCTGGCAGCGTCCTGACCCCGCCGGCCCTCAGCCGCCGGGACACCTGGCTGGTGGCCGGGGCGGTTGGGTTCTCCGGCCTCATGACGGTCCTGCCCTCCCTCATCGGCACTCGCGGCCCGCAGTCACCGCCGCAGGCCTCCGACGCCGTGTTCCACCTGTCCGCCGTCGCCTTCATGCGCCAGGAGGGCAATGCCTCACCGCTCGGAGGACTGGCCTCCATGTACGACGGCGCCGTCGGCTACTACCCGACCGGCTGGCACGCCCTGGCGGTCCTCCTACCCGGCAACGTCGTCGTCGGCGCCAATGTTCTGGTACTGATCGCCGCCGGGCTGATCTGGCCACTGGGCATGGCGGCGCTGCTGCGCGAGGTGCTCGGCCGCATGCGCTCCTCCACGAAGGCCGCCGACGGCGTCGTCCTTGCCGTCGGCACGGCCCTGTCGGGCTCGGTGGTGAGCCTTGTGCTGCTCCTGACCAGCACGTGGCCCTATGCCCTGAGCCTCGCCGTCCTGCCGGGTGCCCTGGCCCTTATCGTCAGGGCCTGCGTCCCCGGCAAGGCGGGGCCCGCGGCCAGAGCCAGTGCGCTGGCAATGGCGGGGCTGGCCGGTATCGGCGTCGTGACCGCCCACGGCGCCGGACTGTTCAACCTCGCCGTCCTCGGCGGACCGGTGGTCCTGGCCTCACTCGCCCCGTTTCTTACCCGGTGGTGGCGGCGCGGTGGAACCCGGCGGGCCGCACTGCTGGGGGGCGCGGTCGGCGCGGTGAGCGTCGTCGCCGTGGGCGCCTGGGTGATGCGCTCCTCCCTGGCCTCGGTCATGGCCTACCCGCGCCCTGGCGGGAACCTGCCCGAGACGACCTGGGCGATCCTCACCGACCACCCGCTCCTGGCCACCTACACCCCCTGGTACCTGGGCAACGCCGTGGTCACCGGCCTTGCCCTGCTCGGGGCGGTCTCGGCCTGGCGGACACCGGGGCTGCGGCGCTGGTGCGTGGGGACGGGCCTGGCCATCGTCCTCATCCTGCTGGCGTCCGGACCGCAGTGGCCGCTGCGAGCCCTGGCCGGTCCCTGGTACACCCAGCGGGCCCGGATCATGCCACTGATCACGATCGGAGTGCTCGTCCTGGCCGCCTGGGGAGTCGCCGAGGCGCAGCGCCGCTCATGGGGCCGTCGGGCAGGAGCGCTTGCGAGGCGCAACGTGCCGGCCTGCCTGCTCCTGGGCTCGCTCGTCCTGGCCCCCGCCTGGCGCTGGAGCCTCAAGACGGAGATCCTCCGGTCCGTCCACGACCCCTCGCGCATCGTCTACGGGACCATGCTCAGTGATGAGGAGCTCGCCCTCATCCGCCGTGCCCCCTCGACCCTGCCCACCGACGCCGTCGTCCTGGGCAATCCCTCGAACGGGAGCGCCTACCTGTGGAGCGTGGCCGGGGTGAGGGTGGTCTACCCCTCCCGGCCGGAACCGCCTGCGCAGGACCTGGGCTGGCTGGGCCGCCACCTCCACGAGATCGGCTCGAATCCACGGGTGTGCAGCATCCTCAAGCAGCGGGGCGTGCACTACTACTACACCGACAGCACCGTGCCCGACGGCGCCACCGGTGGCGGCCGCGAACCCCTGTGGGGGCCAGATCTGGACCGGCTGCCCCACAAGTACCTCGAGCAGATCGACCGCACACCGGACGGCAAGGTCGCCCTGTGGCGCATCACCGCCTGCGACTGAGACGGCCTGTTCCACGATCCTGGGTCAGGAGACTGAGGCCAGCTTTTGCACGACGTACTGATTCAAGCTGGTGGACTGCTCTGCTGCTTCCATGGCCAGACGTCGGTGCAGCTCCTCGCCGAGGCGCAGCCGGAACCTGCCCGATCATATGCGCTGTGAGGATGTGCGCCTGTTCGTCTCGGATGGGGGAGCCGGCTCCCAGGTGGTTCTGTCGGTGCCCAGCAGGACCGCCAGGCCGATCGGCACCACCATGATGATGGGCACCATGTAGCGGAATGGTGTGACGGTGGGCGCCGCGATCAGAAGCGTCGCCCACAGCAGGATCACGGGGGCGTAGATCGCCATCCACTCTCGCCGCCCGGCGTAGACGAACCCGACCACGCTCAGCGCCACCGCCCACATCCAGGTTCCCGGACCTGGCGTGGCCTCCATGACGCGCACGGCGGTGCCCGCCGCCGGCTGCAGCGTCTGCGGCAGGAGCGAGTGGTTGACGACACCGGCATTGGCGTAGTCACGAATGAGCTGGTCCCGGCCGGCCGGGTAGTTCGAGACCGCGGAGATGAAGCGGGACTGCCCATCGGTGCTGATCGGGTCGGCATCGAAGCGCCACAGGTTGGCGGTATGCAGGAGGAATCCCGTGACGAAGGGGCGGGGGCACGCCACCAGGGCCCGCCCCCACGCGGAGAGGAACTGGCCACGGTGCGCGTCGAGGTAGGCGTTGTTGAAGATCGGGGAGTCCTTGGTCGGGTCGACGCTGGCGGGTCGGTAGACCTGCTTCCAGACCTCGGGCTCCAGGACGTTGTCGAAGACCTGCCGGCTCGCCGGCGGCAGGCAGTCGGCATCATGGACCAGTGTGTATCCGATCATCTGCAGCGGGATCCCCAGGGCCTCCTTGGCATGCTGGGACTGCGCCGTCGCGGCCGTGGGAACGACGATGATGACCAGGGTGACGGCGCTGACCGCCAGCGCTCGGCGCAGGTGCGCCCGCGACCACCACACCATCAGCGCCAGGATCACCAGAACCACCGGCAGGGCGTTGTTGCGCATGAGCGCGAACCCCGCCGGTGCCGCCACCACCACCGCGATGCCTCGCCTGCTCAGCAGCACCTGCCCGGCGCTGGCGCGCACCACGAGCAGCACCGGGATGAGCAGGGTGGTGAACAGGGAGAAGGCCGCGTCCTTGACCACGGCGAAGGAGTAGTCAGCCACCAGCGGCATGAGCGCGCAGTAGGCGATGAGAAGCCCAGTCACTCGCCGCGAGGCCCCCTTACGGTCCAGGAAGACTGCGACGCCGCTCACGCAGGCCGCCCACAGCAGCATCTGGACCACCGACAGCAGCACGACACCGGTCAGATCGCCTCCGGCCAGGCGTCCCAGACGGAACAGGACCCCGATCGTCAGCCCGTAGGTGATCGGGTGCTGGGCCCCCGCCCCGATCGGATCCCTCAGGATCCAGGCCGTGTCGTTCATTGAGGCCATCGGCCACAGGTGCGCGTACAGGAGGGACCAGCAGATCAGCGGAATCAGGAACGCCAGCAGGGCCAGCCGACGACGGTTCCTCCAACCGGCCCCGGACTGCGCACCGGTCTCTTGCGAACCGCGGCTCCTGCGCTGTGCAGCCAGGTCCACCACCGCCAGGAGCCCCCAGCACGCGGCCCCGCTGAGAACCAGGGCCACCAGGAGTCGCACCGGATTGAAGGAGCCCTCCTGAAGCAGGCCGGTGGCCCGCTGGACCCGTCCCACCACTTGTGAGGCGGTGTCCACTGTCGCGAAGGCAGCAGCGAAGAGAGCCGAGGCCACTGCCCGACGCCGCAGGCGACGGTTTCCTCCCTCCTTCAGGTCCTCGGACCGGTTGGATCGGGAGGCGGAGCGGAACGGGGGCGGTGGGCACAGTGGCACGGGCGTTGATCTCCAGTCCGGGGGCACATGAGAAAGCGCCTCAGCACCGGCGATCATTCACACGATCGCCGGGCTCGCAGCGGGTGCCGCTAGAATAGCCCCTACTCAGCACTCGTCCTGATGGGAGTCAGGTGGATCTCTCCAAGCTCGATATCGCAGCGATCGTCCCGTGCCACAACGAGGAGGGCGCGATCGCAAAGGTCGTCGCCGACCTCCTGGCCGCCGTTCCCACGATGCACGTCTTTGTTTATGACAACTGCTCGACCGACCGCACCGCCGAGGTCGCGGCTGCCGCCGGTGCCATCGTTCGACGTGAGGAGCGCAAGGGCAAGGGCAACGTGGTCCGTCGGGCCTTCGCTGATGTCGAGGCCGACATCTACGTCATGATCGACGGTGATGACACCTACGACGCCGCCGCCCTGCCCGACATGATCGCTGCCCTCCTGGAGGGGCCCTACGACCATGTCCTGGGCGTTCGCCGTGACGTGCAGGAGAAGAGCTCCTACCGCCCGGGCCACGAGGCCGGCAACAAGGCCTTCAACCGCCTGACCTCCCGGGTCTTCGGGACCCATGTCACCGATATGCTCTCCGGCTACCGCGTCTTCTCGCGCCGGTTCGTCAAGTCCTTTCCCGCCATGAGCCGGGAGTTCGAGATCGAGACCGAGCTGACGGTTCATGCCGCCACTCTGCGCGTGCCTCAGGTCGAGGTGCCGGTCGGCTTCAAGGAGCGCGCCGCCGGGACGGAGTCCAAGCTCAACACCTTCTCCGATGGGTTCAAGATCCTGGGGCTCATTGGGCGTCTTGTGCGCGATGAGCGCCCCATCCTCTTCTACGGCACCCTGGGGTTCCTCACCTGGGTCGTCGCCTTCGTCCTGGGCGTCCCGGTCGTCGGGCACTTCCTGGAGTTCGGCAACGTCCCGCGCTTCCCCACCTTCTTCCTGAGTGTCGGACTGGTGACGCTCGGTTTCCTGTGGATGATGCTGGGAGTCATCCAGGCGGGGCTGCGGCACTCGCGTGCCAACGCCGCCCGTCTGTCCTACCTCGCCTACCCGGCCGTCTCGCGTCCGTAGAAGCCCACCTGACGATCCGGTCGCGCCCCGGGGCCGACGTCGGAGACGAGCGTGGGGTCCCCGCAGGGACCCCACACGTCACGACTCATCGATGGCGGCGCCGCCCTGTCACTGCCCCTGGGCGGCGTACTTGGCCTCGACCTCGGCCTTGAGCGGGCGCCACCAGGCCTCGTTGTCCCGGTACCAGTCGATGGTGGCCTGCAGGCCGGAGCGGAAGTCGGTGAACTTCGGCGCCCAGCCGAGCTCCTCGACCAGCTTGGAGTTGTCGATGGCGTAGCGCATGTCGTGGCCGGGGCGGTCGGCGACGTGCTCGTAGTCGTCGGGCTCGTGGCCCATGAGCTCCAGGATCAGCTCGACGACCTCCTTGTTGTTCTTCTCGCCGTCGGCGCCGATGAGGTAGGTCTCGCCGATACGGCCCTTCTCGATGATGTCCCACACGGCGTCGTTGTGGTCCAGGACGTGGATCCAGTCGCGCACGTTCTCACCGGCGCCGTAGAGCCTGGGGCGCACACCGTCGATGAGGTTGGTGACCTGACGCGGGATGAATTTCTCGATGTGCTGGTAGGGCCCATAGTTGTTCGAGCAGTTGGAGATCGTGGCCTCCACGCCGAAGGAGCGCACCCAGGCGCGCACGAGCAGGTCGCTTCCGGCCTTGGATGAGGAGTAGGGGGAGGAGGGGTTGTAGGGCGTCGTCGGCTCGAACTTGGCCGGGTCGTCCAGCTCCAGGTCCCCGTAGACCTCGTCGGTGGAGATGTGGTGGAAGCGCACCTTGTGGCGGCGCACCGCCTCCAGGAGGGTGAAGGTGCCTACGAGGTTGGTCTGGATGAAGGGGGAGGGGTCGCGCAGCGAGTTGTCGTTGTGGGACTCGGCCGCGAAGTGGACGACGACGTCGGCCTGGGCCACGAGCGGGTCGACGACGTCGGCGTCGGCGATGTCTCCGACGACGAGGGTGACGCGGTCACCCAGGTCCGCCAGCGAGCCCTTGTTCCCGGCGTAGGTGAGCTTGTCCAGGACGGTGACGGTGGCGTCGGGGTAGCGCACCAGGGTCTGGTGGACGAAGTTGGCGCCGATGAAGCCGGCGCCTCCGGTGATGAGGACGTGCATGGGACTCGCTCCGATAGGTGGGAACTGGGGGCGCTGGGCGCCTGTTATGGCCGACGCCATCATGCCACAGGAGCCCGCTTGAGCCCACGGGCAGCCGCGGGGTGCGGCCGTCCTGCTGGCGCATCCGGATCGAGGCCTCCGGGGCGGTGAGACCGGATTGCAATACTCGTGTCGTGAAGCGGTCAAACCGCGGAGCCTCAAGAAAAGGTGAGGGGTGGGCGGACGGTCGCCGGGATTCTGGGTGCCGCCGTGTCCAGTGCTGTCGAACATCTCCCGTAACTATCAGTAAACTATCAGTAATCTCTTGGAAATTGCTCAGAAATTTGATTTCGTGCCTCTCGAGGGAGCGCGTCGTCGGTTCTGATGGTGAGGCCTGATGGACGCCGGTCGGTATCACCTCAAAGGAGTCCCATGAACGTCCCTCGCGCTCTTGGCCGCATCGGTCCTCGTGGCGGCCATCGCCTCAGCGGCCCTGCCGGTGGTCTCAGTGCCCGCGCACGTGCGTGCCGGTCCGCCGGGCTCATCGCCCTGGCCTCACTTCTCCTGTCAGGCCTGGTCCCCGTGGCCGGCGCCGCGCCCGACACCGGCGACTCCAGCGGTCGGGACGAGACTCCCGCACCGGTCCAGATCCTCGACTTGACCACCTCCGGCGGGCAGGCCACCGAGGTCGGGCGGTCGGGGCTCGACGACGTCCAGGGCTCGACGGGGGAGGGGACCGGCTCCGCTGATGCCGCCTCGGTGAGTGCGGCGCCGATACGCAGCACAACCGCTGCCGTGCCCGCCCTCGCTCAGACGCCGGGCACAGCCGGTGCGCCGGCCGCGTCGATCCTGCCGGCGGACACGGACCCGCAGGCGGACGCCACCCTGCTGACCGACCCGCTTCAGGTCGACCGCTTCTTCGTCGCCGGCTTCACCTGGACCGGCGGCGCCGAGCTCCCCGACGGCGTGCGCATCTACCTGCGCGTGCGGGAGAACGGGACCTGGTCGCCCTGGTACCTCAACGAGGCGGCCGACGCCGGCCGCGACGACCGCACCACCTCCGGAACGGGGGAGTTCGTCACCGGCGGGGCCGACGCGATCCAGGCCTCCGTCGTCGGCGGCTCGCTTCCCGCCGGGCTGCAGCTGGCCCTGGTCCCCTCCCGTCCCCAGGGCGAGGAGGTCCTCGATGCCGACGGCCTCAAGACCACCGAGGCCGCACCGACCCCCGTCATCGAGGAGACCGCCGCATCCCAGCCCCAGGGCGCTCAGGTGGATCCGGCCGCCACGACGCCATCCGCGAGCCCGGCATGGGTCACCCGGCCGGCCGCCGCACCGGTCGCTGCGCCCGTCGTCGCACCGGCTGCGACAACCGCCAACGGCCTCCCGGTTGCGGTGACCACCCGAGCCGAGTGGGGAGCCAAGGCCTCCTACATGAGCTGGGATCCCGAGTACGCGAGAGCAGGCCACGTCGTCGTCCACCACACCGCGGGAACCAACAGCTACTCCGCCGGGCAGTCCGCCTCCATCGTGCGGGGCATCTACTACTATCACGCGGTCACCCTGGACTGGGGCGACATCGGCTACAACTTCCTCGTCGACAAGTTCGGCACCGTCTTCGAGGGGCGCTCCGGCTCCGTGGCGGCACCGGCCGGCAAGATGAGCGTCGGGGCGCACGCCCGCGGCGTCAACACCGGCACCATGGGCATCTCCATGATGGGGGACTACAGCACGGTGTCCCCCTCGGACGCCCAGCTGGGATCCGTGGGCAGGATGGCCGGATGGTTCCTCAAGCGTGCCGGCATCACGGACGCCAACGGCCGTGCGGGCCTGCGCGTGTGGACCACTGAGCGCTACCAGGCCGGATCCACCATCTCCATGCCCCGCATCCTCGGGCACCGGGACGTCGGCCACACCACCTGCCCCGGGAACGTCGGCTACTCCAAGCTCGGCACCATCCGCGCCATCGCGCAGACACAGATCGGCGGTGGTTCGGCGTCGTCGACCGCCCCGGGATCCGTGACCCTGCGTGGTGCGATTCTGACGGCGTGGACCGCTGCCGGTGGGGAGCGCTCGAGGATGGGGTTGCCTACGACCAGTGAGATCGCCTCGTCCAAGGGTGGGGTGTATCAGCGTTTTGAGCACGGTGTGGCGTACTGGACCCGGGCGACTGGGGCTCAGTTCGTGGCTGAGCCGGTGCTGAGCGCCTGGGGCGGCTACTGGTATGAGAAGGGCTCGATGGGCTACCCGCGCAGTGGTGTGGTGAGTGGTCCTGGTGGCAGCTTCCGTCAGAGCTTCGAGGGAGGTGTTGCCTACTGGC
>NZ_MSGO01000038.1:0-12149 GCF_001929375.1 Actinomyces oris
GCAACGACGCACCCACCCCACCTATGAACTTCAATAGGCTCCACCTACCACACCCTCAAACACGAAGAGCCTGTTAACGCTGGGTGCTGCACTGGACTCTTCGGGGAATCGGCCTGTTGGTGTCCATATCGGTGACAAAGGGATGTTCGAACTCCAGGTCGCGTGAACGAGAACCTTGAAATCATGCGGTTTTGCTTCGTCACCACGAGAACGGTCTGGGCCTTTTGTCACCGATGTGGACATCCTTGGCCCCTCTTCGGGTTGCTGACGGTGCATGTCTGATGCCGGTTCGGGCATGTCCCTCTTCTGGTGCGGTCTACTCCACGAGGGTGGGGATCTACTGGCCAGGGGTTGTGCGCACTGCACGAAGGTCCCACCTACCTGGAGTACACCCAACCCTCCCGCAGTAGCACCCGACCCTCGTGCAGTGCACGCCCAAGGCTGGCAAGGCGGCTACGGGCGACCGCGTCCGCTATGTCCGGTGAACCGGCTGATGACTTCACCCCAGGCAGCTCACCCCACTGGAGTCTCAGCGCGAGGAGGAATCAGGACTTGCGCAGCAGGACCCGGCTCATGCGGTGCTCGGCGTCCTTGGTCAGGACCAGGGTGGCCCGCCCTCGGGTGGGGGCGATGTTCTCGCGCAGGTTGACCAGGTTGATGCTCTCCCAGATCTCGCCGGCCCCGGCCAGGGCGACGTCGTCAGGGATCTCGGCGAAGCGCCGGAAGTAGGAGCCCGGCTGGGTGAAGGCCGTGTGCTTGAGGGTGAGGAACCGGTCCAGGTACCAGCGGCGGATGTCGTCGGGGTCGGCGTCGACGTAGATCGAGAAGTCGATGAAGTCGCTCACCGCCAGCGCCGAGGACCCAGGTCGCGCCCCCCGCGGGGCGGGCTGGAGCACGTTGAGCCCCTCCAGCACGAGGATGTCGGGGCGCTCCACCGTCACATGCCGGTCCGGGACGATGTCGTAGACCGTGTGGGAGTAGACGGGCGCCCGGACGCACTTGCTGCCGGACTTCACCGCCGCGACGAACTCCAGCAGGGCGCGACGGTCGTAGGACTCGGGGAAGCCCTTGCGGGCCATGAGCCCGCGCTTCTCAAGGACCCGGTTGGGCAGCAGGAAGCCGTCGGTGGTCACCAGGTCCACCCGGGGCGTGTCCGGGAATCGGGCGAGCAGGCGGGCGATGAGGCGCGCCGTCGTCGACTTGCCCACGGCGACCGACCCGGCCACTGCGACGACGAAGGGCGTGGGCGGCTCCCTCACCCCCAGGAAGGCGCCGGTGCGGTGCGCCCGCTCGCGCGAGGTGGCGATGTAGTCCTCCAGCAGCGCGGTCAGGGGCCGGTAGACGGCGTCGACCTCAGCCAGGTCGATGGGGTCGCCCAGTCCCCGCAGCTTCTCGACATCGGCCTGGGTCAGCGGCAGCGGCGCCGAGGACGCCAGGGCGGACCACTGGTCCCGGTCCAGCTCTATATAGGGCGAGGCGCTTGGAATACCCAGGTCACTCGGGTCGCTCAGCTCGGATGTCACCGACACAGTGTCGCAAATGACGAGGCCCGGCGGACAATCCCCGGAGGATGAGTGGGACTCGGCGGGGCGCCGGCGGGGAACCGAGATCACACGGAGATCACATCGACGTGTCCCCGCGCTCGTTGTCAACGCCGCGCAGGCATGATTCGATCGGAGCATGTGTGGAATTGTCGGCCACGTCGGCCCTCTGAGTGAAACTGGTTCCTCCCGTTCCCTGACTGTTCTGATGGATGGCCTCGGCCGCCTGGAGTACCGCGGCTACGACTCGGCGGGCGTCGCACTGGTGGGCCCCTCCGGCCTGGATGTCGTCAAGGAGGCGGGCAAGCTCTCGGGGCTGCGCGCCATCCTGGAGGCCACCCCGCCGGCTCCCGCCACCGCGGGCATCGGCCACACCCGCTGGGCCACCCACGGCGGCCCGACGACGGCCAACGCCCACCCCCACCGCGCCGGCCACCTCGCCGTGGTCCACAACGGCATCATCGAGAACTTCCGCCCGCTGCGCGAGGAGGTCGAGGCCGCCGGGCGCGAGCTCCTCTCCGACACCGACACCGAGGTCGTCGCCCACGTCCTGGACATCGACTTCACCTCCCGCCTGCGTCAGGACCCGGCCGCCGCCTCCGACCCGGCCCGGGTCGCCGACCTCCTGGTCGCCTCGATGCAGGCCGTCACCGCCCGCCTCGAGGGCGCCTTCGCGCTGCTGGCCGTCACCGACCTGGCCCCCGCGGTGATCGTCGCCGCCCGCCGCTCCAGCCCCCTGGTCATCGGCCTGGGCGAGGGCGAGAACTTCCTGGGCAGTGACGTCGCCGCCTTCGTCGCCTTCACCAAGAAAGCCGCCGAGGTCGACGACGACCAGGTCCTCCTGCTGACCGCCGACGCCGTCCACGTCTGGGACCGGGACGGCAACGCCGTCGAGCCCAAGACCTGGGAGGTCTCCTGGGACGCCTCCGCCGCCGTCAAGGGCGGCTACGACACCTTCATGGCCAAGGAGATCCACGAGCAGCCCGCCGCCGTGGCCGACACCCTGCGCGGCCGCGTCGACGAGCGCGGCGAGCTCCAGCTCGACGAGATGCGCATCGACCCCTCCGTCCTGCGCAGCGTCGACAAGATCGTCGTCATCGCCTGCGGCACCGCCGCCTACGCCGGGCACGTCGCCAAGTACGCCATCGAGCACTGGTGCCGCATCCCCGTAGAGGTCGAGCTCGCCCACGAGTTCCGCTACCGCGACCCGGTCGTCAGCGAGAAGACCCTGACCGTGGCCATCTCCCAGTCCGGCGAGACCATGGACACCATCCAGGCCGTGCGCCACGCCCGTGAGCAGGGCAGCAAGGTCCTGGCCATCGTCAACACCTACGGCTCGACCATCGCCCGCGAGGCCGACGCCGTCCTCTACACCCACGCCGGCCCGGAGGTCGCCGTGGCCTCCACCAAGGCCTTCCTCGCCCAGATCACCGCCTGCTACCTGCTGGGGCTCTACCTGGCCCAGCTGCGCGGCAACAAGTGGCCCGACGAGGTCGCCGAGTACCTGGACAACCTCGCCGCCATGCCGGACCGCATCCAGCATGTCCTGGATCACCAGGAGGCCCGGGTTCGCGACCTGGGCGCCGCGCTGGCGGACAAGTCCTCCTTCCTGTTCCTGGGCCGCCACGTCGGCTTCCCGGTGGCGCTGGAGGGGGCGCTCAAGCTCAAGGAGCTCGCCTACGTCCACGCGGAGGGCTTCGCCGCCGGTGAGCTCAAGCACGGCCCGATCGCGCTCATCGAGGAGGGGCTGCCGGTCTTCGTCATCGTGCCCACCCCGCGCCGCCCCGTCCTGCACGACAAGGTCATCTCCAACATCCAGGAGATCCGGGCCCGTGGTGCGCGCACCATCGTCATCGCGGAGGACGGGGATGCCGACGTCGAGCCCTTCGCCGACCACATCATCCGGGTGCCCGCCACCCCCACGATCCTGTGGCCGCTGCTGACCGTGGTGCCGCTGCAGATCTTCGCCGCGGCGCTGGCCGGGGCCAAGGGGCTGGACATCGACCAGCCGCGCAACCTGGCCAAGTCCGTCACCGTCGAGTAGGACCGACGGCGAGGCATCGACTCGACCCTCAACGGTGCCGAGCCCGTATCCCGGGCTCGGCACCGTCGTCTACAGGTCTACAGGGCGGGGCGCAGGGACTTGATCTGCTGCTTCGTGCGGGCCTCCGAGCGCTGAGAGGACAGAGCCAGGTCGTCGTCGTTGTCGACGTGGTCGGCCTGGGCGACGACGAAGGCCTGGGCCATACCGCCGTCGTGGGCCAGGGAGAGGTGCCAGTGGCCGATGCCGGCCTGGCGCGCGGCCATCGCGGCCGCCCCGGTCAGGCGCAGGCGCGGCGGCGTGCCGGGCGTCGAGGTCACCTCGATGTCCTGGTACTCCCACCCCTGGGGCGCGTCCAGTCCGAGCTCGGCGTAGGCCGACCCCAGGGCCTTGAGAACCGCCTCCTTGGCCGCCAGGCGCGCCCCGAGGGAGGCTGCCCGCTTCTGGCAGGCGGCCAGCTCGGCGGGGGTGAAGAGCCGCTCGCGCAGGCCGGGCACCCGGTCCATGTAGCCTTCGAGGCGGGGGATATCAACCAGGTCGGTCCCTACAGCGCGGATCACTCGGCCATTGTGCCGGGTGATCCGAGGCGGTGGGGGGTGAACGCGCCGCCTAATTCTAGAAAGGACAACTTCTTGCCGCGTGCCCGGCGGCGGCCGACCCGGACCGGCAGCCGCCCGGCGAGTCCCGCTGTGTGAAACTGCCTGTCTCAAAGCCGCGTTGGAGGGGCGAGGAGAGCGGAGCGGAGGACAATGGGACGGATGAGTGACCTCAACGACCTCCCGCGTTCCGACGACGTCACCGATCCCACCACCTGCGCCTGGCCCGCCCGGGAGATAGCGGCTGCGGAGGCCCCTGTCACCGTGGGAACCGACCGCTACATGAGAGCCGCCGCCCACGCGGTGGCCCGGGCGGCACTGCGCGAGCTGCGCCAAGGAGCCGGCACTGCGGGCACCGCTGCGGTCCCCGCCCGCCCGGTTCTGGCGCCGGCGTCCTCGACGAGTCCCATGGGGCCGACCGCCACCCCCACCTCACCGCTCTCCCCGCCGACGCCGCTGGAAGGAACGGGTGACGGGGCGGGCGCGCACACGGGCCCCGGATGGATCTCCGGGGCCCCGGTACTCCTCTTAGTCGGCGGCGGCCACAACGGGGCCGACACCCTCCTGGCAGGAGGCCTGCTCGCCCGCAGCGGCTGCGCGGTCAGCGCCGTGCTCGCCACCGAGCACCCCCATCCCGTCGCCCTGGAGGAGGCCCGCAGCCACGGCGTCACCGTCCACGGAGCCGGCTACCGCCACGACGGCGGAACCGACCAGGACTCCGCCGAGGCCATGGCCGCTATCGAGGCCTTCCTCGTCCGCGGCGGACTCGTCCTGGACGGGCTCACCGGCATCGGCGCCACCGGAGCACTGCGACCCGACGCCGCCGCCCTCGTCGCCCCGCTCATCGCCTCCGGAGAACCGGGGCGTCGCCCGCTGCGCGTCATCGCCGTCGACCTGCCCAGCGGAACCGGCGTCGACGACGGCACGGTGAGCGGCCCGGTCCTGGCCGCCGACCGCACCGTCACCTTCACCTGCCTCAAGGGATGCCAGTGCCTGCCCCCGGCCCGGCACCTGTGCGGCGTCGTCGAGGTCGTCCCCCTCGGGCTGCCCGCGCCCACGAGCCGGCCCCTGGCCCGCCGCCCCGTCGACGGCGCCCTGGGCGACTACCTGAGACGAGCCCTTCGCGAGCCGGGCCCCGATGACCACAAGTACACCCGCGGTGTGGTCGGCCTGTGGGCCGGCAGCGAGACCTATCCCGGCGCCGCCGTCCTGGCCGCCAACGGCGCCGTTCGCGCCGGCGCAGGCATGGTGCGCCTGACCGCGCCCCGGCGCGTGGAGGACCTCGTCCTGGCTGCCCGGCCCGAGGTCGTCCCCGCCGCCGGACGCGCTCAGGCACTCGTCCTGGGGCCGGGCATCGACCCCGCTGAGACCGCCAGGGCCGATGAGGTGCGGGCCGTGCTCGCCTCCACCCTGGCACCCTCCGGCACAGGCCAGCAGGCCCCCACCCGGATCCCCACCGTCGTCGACGCCGGCGCCCTGAGCCTCCTGGCCGAGCTCCTCACCGAGGAGCTGAGCTGCACGCCGCTGCACGTGCTGACCCCGCACGCCGGAGAGGCCGCCGCGCTGCTGAGCGTGTTGGAGGACAAGAAGACGCCGGCGCAGGAGGCCCGTGGCTGGAGCCGCGACCGCGTCGAGGCCCACCCGGGGCTCGCCGCCCGCGAGATCTGTCGCCTCACCGGCGCCACCGTCCTGCTCAAGGGAGCCACCACGCTCATCGCCGCACCGCAGCGCCCCGTGGTCAGTGTGGACAGCGGCCCCGGCTGGATGGCGACCGCCGGAAGCGGGGACGTGCTGGCCGGGATCCTCGGAGCGGTCCTGGCCTGCGCCGCAGCCCGCTGGGAGCAGGAGAGGGAGCCGGCCGCCTCGGGGCCGGCCCCGGTGCTGGACGCCCTGGTCGACTCGGTGGCCGCCGGCGTCAGGCTGCATGCGCTCGCGGGCGCCTACGCCGCTGCAAGACCTCAGGGTGCCGGGAGCACGGGGACCGGCGGGCACCCGATCGCCGCACTGGACATCGCTGCGGCCCTCGGCCCGGCCCGCCTCGAGCTCAACCGGCTCCAGGCAGTGCCCCACCCTTGAGGCGTGTCGGCCGAGGTGGTGCCCATCAGGCCCTCCGGCCCGAGGCGTGGGCCAGGAAACAGCGGCGGCCCCGGCCGCCCAGTGCGACAATCGCGGCGTGACCACCTCCATGGACTCAGCCGCAACGACCCCCTCCACCGCTCCGCGATCCGCGGTCGCCCAGTGCGCGCCATCGGCGGCGGCCGCTACCTCGCGGGCCGTCATCGACCTGGAGGCCGTGGCCCACAACGGGCGGCTCCTGGCACAGGTGGCGGGCGTGCCGTGGATGGCCGTGGTCAAGGCCGACGCCTACGGTCACGGGCTGGGCCCGGTCGCCCTGACCGCCCTGTCAGCGGGAGCCTCCTGGCTGGGAGTGGCCCAGCTCTCCGAGGCCCTGACCTTGCGTTCCCTGCTGGATGAGGCCGGCGTGAGCCGCCCGGCGGGGGAGCCCTCCGCGCAGGCCCCCCGGGTCCTCACCTGGCTCCTGCCCGTCATGGATCCTGTCCAAGCAGCCGCCGAGGACTCGCCCCTGCGCGCCGCCCTGGCGGCCGACCTGGACCTGTCGGTCTCCACCCTGCCCCAGCTCGAGGCCCTGTCGGCGGCGGCCCGGGCGCAAAAGAAAGTGGCGCGTCTCCACCTCAAGGTCGACACCGGCATGTCGCGCGGCGGTGCCACCCCCGAGGAGCTGCCCACCCTGGCTGCCGCGCTGAGGCGGGCCGAGGACGGGGGAGCGGTCGACGTCGTCGGCCTGTGGTCCCACCTGTCTCGCGCCGACGAGCCCGCCAGCGGCTCCACCGAGGAGCACCTGGAGCGGTACCGGCGAGCCGAGCGGGTCGTGCGAGCCGCCGGCCTCAACCCGCCCACTCACCATCTGGCCGCCACCGGAGGACTCCTGTGGCACCCGCAGGCACGCATGGACCTGGTGCGCGCAGGCATCGGTCTGTACGGGTTGAGTCCCGACCCGTCCGTGGCCACCGGCGCCGAGCTCGGGCTGCGGCCCGCCATGCGCCTGGAGTCCCCTCTGGTGCAGGTCAAGCGCATCGAGGCCGGACAGGCCGTCTCCTACGGGGGGACCTGGAGAGCCCCCACCGACCGCTGGGTGGGGCTCGTGCCCCTGGGGTACTCCGACGGCGTCCCCCGCGCCGCCGGCTCCACCGGCCCCGTGGGAGTCGGCAGTATCAGGACCTCCATCGTGGGGCGGGTGTGCATGGACCAGGTGGTCGTCGACCTCGGCCCGGCCGTGGACAAGACCGGCGCGCCCCTGCCGGCACCGGCCCAGGTCGGAGACACCGCCGTGCTCTGGGGAGCCCCTCAGGACTCAGGCCGGGAGGCCGTCCCCACTGCTGACGAGTGGGCACAGGCCTGCGGCACCATCAACTACGAGATCGTGACCCGGTTGGGAGCTCGTGTCCCGCGCTGCTACGTCGGGGATCCCGGTACCGGCGACTACTCTCGACCCTAGACGGCAGACGTCGGATATCGCCGGTCCCCACCGGGCCGACCGGTTCCGCCGGCGGACCCATGCACGGATGAGGAGGGACTATGAGCGCAGCGCCGCACACACCTGAGACCGCCCCCGGGATCAGCGTCGCCACCGGCGACGCCGACGAGACCCGGGCGCTCGGGACCCGCCTGGCCCGCCTGCTGCGCGCCGGTGACCTCGTCATGCTCTCCGGCGGGCTGGGGGCCGGCAAGACGACGCTCGCTCAGGGCATCGGCGCGGCCCTTCAGGTGCGCGGCCGGGTCTCCTCACCCACCTTCATCATCGCCCGTGTGCACCCCTCCGTGTCCGACGGCCCCGACCTCATCCACGTCGACGCCTACCGGATCACCTCCCTGGAGGAGATCGACGCCCTCGACCTGGACTCCTCCCTGGACCGCGCCGTCACCCTGGTCGAGTGGGGCGAGGAGAAGGTGGAGGCCCTGAGCCCCGACCGCCTGGAGATCCAGGTGCTGCGCCCCCACGGTGCCGTGCGCGCCGAGCGCCCGCAGCCCGACGACGCCCCCGCCGGCGCCGAGCACTCCGCCGGCTCGGTGACGGGCAAGCCGGTCGTGGATCTCGGCGAGGTCGACGACGGCAACCGGACGATCGTCGTGCGCGCCGTCGGTCCGCGCTGGGCCGATGTCGACCTGAGCCCATTGGCCGCAGAGGCCTCCTGCCAGCCGGGAGCACCGCTGTGAATACTCCCGCCACCGTGGCGCCGCTCCGCAACGCCATCCCCACCCGGCCCGCCCAGCGATCCCGGCGTCCCCGACACCTGCTCCTGCCCGCTGCTGCGGCGGCGCTCCTGGGCGTCTGCCTCCTGGCCTCGGGGCAGGCCCGGGCCGGGGCCGACACCAGTGCCCGACTCGCACCGATCACGTCCGTCGGCGGCGTGACGGGTGTCGCGGCCGATGCCGACTCGCGCGACGAGGCCAAGGCGCTCATGGAGAGCGAGTGCGTCGCTCAGGTGCGTCAGAGCACCGGCGAGCAGGGCGAGATCACGGTGGGCGACCCGCGGAGCGTCTACACCTGGGCCTCCGGCTTCCTCGACGGCTCCCAGCCCACCGCGCAACCCGTCGACACCGGCGACTGGGCCGCGACCGTCTCCTCGGGCGGCAAGCCGGTCGGTCTTCTCGAGGTGGTCCATGACAAGGGGCATGCCACCTGCACCCCCGTGTTCGACGACGACCTGGCCACCGATGTCGACCAGATGGGCGAGGCCCACCTCGTCCACGACCGCAACGCCAACGCCTGGTACTCGCTGAACGGCACCACGGTGACGGCGATGGGGGAGGCCGCCACCCGGCGCCTGGCCGGCCCCATCGAGCTGCGCGACTACGGAGAGATTCTGCGTGAGCGCGCCGGCTCCAAGCCCAAGACCTCCGCCGGTCAGAGTGAGGAGCGCTCCGTCTCCGGGGGCTGGGCGATCTGGGGGCCGGTCCTGGCGGTCGTCGTCGTCGGGATCATCACCGTCATCATCACGGTCCGTCACGAGCGCAAGGTGACCGCCCCACTGCGCCAGGCCCGCAACCGCGCCGACATGGCCGAGCGCGCCGACCGGCTCAGCCGGGACGAGCCCGACACCCAGGGCGCCGCAGTACGGCGGGGCATCCCCCGTGCCGCCATCGACCTGTCCCTCCTGGGGGACGAGGCCGAGGACGACACCGATGCGACCGTCGGCGAGACCCTGGGGGACACGATCCCCGAGAGCCGCGTCAACCTGCCACGAGACCCGAGGGCATAGGCTGGCCCGGTGCGAATCCTCTCCATCGACTCCTCCCTGGGGACGCAGCTCGCGGTCGTCGACGCCGCCCCCTCGGCCGCCGGCGCACGCGCCCTGCAGGTGCTGAGCCAGGACGAACAGGCCGATACCCGCCGTCACGCCGAGTCCCTGGGACAGATGCTCTCTGATGCCCTGTCGGCTCCCGAGGCGGCCGAGCGCCCGCTGGACGCCGTGGTCGCCGCCACCGGCCCGGCCCCCTTCACCGGGCTGCGTGCCGGACTGGTGACGGCCGGGGTCGTCGGGCGCACCCGGGGCGTCCCCGTTCACGGCGTCTCCAGCCTCGACGCCGTCGCCCGCCGCGCCCTGGACGGGCTCGGAGCCCACGAGGGACGCAAGGATCCGGTCGTCCTGGTCGCCACCGATGCCCGCAGGCGCGAGGTCTACGCGGCACTCTTCCGCGCCAACGGTCCCGACGACGTCACCCGCCTGACCGAGATCAGCGTCTGCCCCCCGGCCCAGGTCGCCGAGCGCCTCGCCGAGCAGGCACCGGGGCGGGACGGAGGGGCCGGAAGCGTCGACGTCGTGGCCGGCTCCGGCGCCGCCCTCTACCCCGAGCTGGCGGAGATGGCCTCCTGCCACGAGGTCCTGGCCCCCGTCTCCGGTGATGTCCTGACCCAGGTGCGCATCGCCCTGGCCCGTCTCGAGCGCGGTGAGGAGCTGAGCACTCAGCCCCTCTACCTGCGCCACGCCGACGTGCAGATGCCCGCCGCCCGCAAGCGCGTGCGCTGACCCCGGGGCGAAGAAGGACACTGAGATGCCCGAGGCGACGGGAGCGGGCCGGGCCCCCGGGCTGCGGGAGATGGCGGCGGGGGACCTGGAGACCATCACCCACCTCGAGAGAGAGCTCTTCGGGGCCGAGGCCTGGAGCCGAGACCTGCTGGCCGCCGAGCTGGCGGCCTCCCACGGGTCTGGGGCGGACCGCCGCTACGTCGTCGTCGAGTCCGAAGAGAGCGATGGCGACGGTGACGCCGCGGATCGCGCCGCCGGGGCCGGGCCGCGCGGGCCACGGCTCCTGGGCTACGCCGGGCTCTACCACGCCGGTGGGCTGACCAGTGCGGACCTGCTGACCATCGCCACCATCCCGGCCGCGCGCGGACGAGGGATCGCCTCCCTCATGCTCACCGAGCTCGTCTCCACCGCCCGAGAGGTGAGCTGCCCCGAGGTCCTGCTGGAGGTGCGCCAGTCCAACGAGACCGCCCAGCGGCTCTACGCCAGGCACGGGTTCGTTCCCATCGGCCGGCGCCGCCGCTACTACCTGGCGCCGCCGGAGGACGCCGTGGTCATGCGGCTGACTCTGCGCCCGCGCCCGGGGCCGGTGGGGGCCGAGGCCGGTGAGCCGAGCCCGGCCTGAACCCGTGGAGCATCCCATCCGGGGGCAAGTCCCGGTGTCCGACTGGACGGATTGCGCCGGAGCCGAAGAGGCAGATAGGCGCCATAACGACCGGAGATATACACGGACCGTGGGGAGAGAGGCGGTGCGTGTCGGTGACTTCACAGATTTGTCTGACGCCCCTGTGACGAAAAGGTGGCCCCAGATGCCGGTGTCAGCATATTCCTCGGCGTTGAATGACGAATCGAGATTCGGTGAGATCCCCACGATTCTGCGGATCGTCACACTAACGCCGCTGGTGGCGAGTGCAGATGGCGTCTGCGGCACCTTGCGCCCGGCTAGCCTTGTGCCGTGGCCAAATCATCTGCTCCTTCCCTGAAGAGGCGGACCGCCTTCTCCACGACCGTCTTCATGAAGCGCATGATGGCGATCTCGGGACTGGTGTTCCTGTTCTTCGTCCTCTTCCACGCCTACGGCAACCTGCACTACTTCGAGGGTGAGGTCGCCTACGATCACTACGCCGTGTTCCTGCGGGCACTGCTGGTGCCGATCATGCCCTACGGCGGTGTTCTGTGGATCCTCCGCCTGGCTCTCATGGCCTGCCTCCTGGCACACGCCGGCAGCGCCTTCAGCCTGTGGGCGCGCAACAAGCGGGCCCGCGGCAACGACAAGTACGCCGTCAAGAAGCCCGGCGCCGAGTACTTCGCCTCCCGCTACGCCATGCGCACCATGCGGTGGGGCGGTGTCATCCTCCTGCTGTTCATCGTCTGGCACATCCTGCAGTACACCACCCTGTCGCTGACGCCGGGAGGGAAGTACGTGCACGGACGGGCCTACCTCAACATGTACTACGGCTTCCAGCTGTGGTGGGTGTGGCTCATCTACGCGGTCGCGCTGGCCGCCCTGTGCCTGCACGTGTGGCACGGCGTGTGGTCCGCCCTGCAGACGCTGGGGGCGGTGCGGGGGAACACCATCCCCTTCATCCGGCTGATCGCCTTCGTGCTGGCCTTCGCGCTGTTCGCCGCCTTCATGGCTGTTCCGACGGCGATCCTCTTCGGCTATGTCGATGCCCCCATGGCCGCTGCCGACTATTACCCGCAGTTCTGTGACGCGATCGGCTCCTCCGCCGAGCACTTCGCCGAGTGTGCTACGGCGAACCACTGAGAGTGAACGACTATGACTGAACTCATCGACGGCCTGTACTACGAGGGCGAGAAGATCGCCGACACCAAGGCCCCCCACTCCGTCCCGATCGACCGGCGCTGGGAGCAGCGCAAGTTCGAGGCCAAGCTGGTCAACCCCGCCAACCGCCGCAAGCTG
>NZ_MSGO01000038.1:12219-201240 GCF_001929375.1 Actinomyces oris
CAACCGCCGCAAGCTGGACATCATCATCGTCGGCTCCGGCCTGGCGGGCGGCGCCGCGGCCGCCTCCCTGGGCGAGCAGGGCTACAACGTCAAGGTCTTCTTCTACCAGGACTCGGCCCGCCGCGCGCACTCCATCGCCGCCCAGGGCGGTATCAACGCCGCGAAGAACTACCGCAACGACGGGGACTCCGTCTACCGGCTCTTCTACGACACGGTCAAGGGCGGTGACTACCGCGCCCGCGAGGACAACGTCTACCGCCTGGCGGAGGTCAGCGCCAACATCATCGACCAGTGCGTGGCCCAGGGCGTCCCCTTCGCCCGCGAGTACGGCGGCCTGCTGGACAACCGCTCCTTCGGCGGTGTGCAGGTCTCCCGCACCTTCTACGCCCGCGGCCAGACCGGTCAGCAGCTCCTCATCGGCGCCTACCAGGCCCTCGAGCGTCAGGTGCACGCCGGCACGGTCAAGGAGTTCCGTCGCCACGAGATGGTCGAGCTCATCATCGTCGACGGCCGTGCCCGCGGCATCGTCACCCGCGACATGGTCTCCGGGAAGATCGAGACCCACCTGGCCGACGCCGTCGTCCTGGCCAGCGGCGGCTACGGCAACGTGTTCTTCCTGTCCACCAACGCCATGGGCTGCAACACCACCGCCATCTGGCGGGCGCACCGCAAGGGCGCCTACTTCGCCAACCCCTGCTACACGCAGATCCACCCCACCTGTATCCCGCAGTCCGGGGACTTCCAGTCCAAGCTCACCCTCATGAGTGAGTCCCTGCGCAACGACGGACGCATCTGGGTGCCCAAGAAGGCCGAGGACTGCGACAAGGACCCGCGCGACATCCCCGAGGAGGCGCGCGACTACTACCTCGAGCGCATCTACCCGGCCTTCGGCAACCTCGTGCCGCGTGACATCGCCTCCCGCCAGGCCAAGAACATGTGCGACGAGGGGCGCGGCGTGGGACCGGCCATCAAGGAGCGCGACGCCAACGGCAACGAGCGGATGATGCGTCGCGGCGTCTACCTGGACTTCTCCGAGGCCATCAGCCGCCTGGGCAAGGACGCCGTCTCCGCCCGCTACGGCAACCTGTTCGAGATGTACCAGCGCATCACCGGGGACGACCCCTACGAGGTCCCCATGCGCATCTACCCCGCCGTGCACTACACCATGGGTGGCCTGTGGGTGGACTACGACCTGGAGTCCAACGTCCCGGGTCTCTACATCGCCGGAGAGGCCAACTTCTCCGACCACGGAGCCAACCGCCTGGGCGCCTCCGCCCTCATGCAGGGGCTGGCCGACGGCTACTTCGTCCTGCCCGACACCATGAATGACTACCTGGCGGACATGCTGCGCCTGGGCAAGGTCGACCCCAACGCCCCGGAGATCGCCGAGGCCAAGCGCTCCGTCGAGGAGCGCGTCGCCCGCCTCATGGCGCTGCGCGGCACCCGCAGCGTGGACGACTTCCACATGGCCCTGGGCCGCATCATGTGGGAGTACTGCGGAATGGAACGACGCGACGCCGGACTGCGCGACGCCATCGAGCAGATCCGGGCCCTCAAGGAGGAGTTCTGGCGCGACGCCCGCATCACGGGCCAGGCCGACGAGCTCAACCAGGCCCTGGAGAAGGCCGGCCGACTGCTGGACTTCTTCGAGCTGGCCGAGCTCATGTGCATCGACGCCCTGCACCGGCGTGAGTCCTGCGGTGGCCACTTCCGGGCGGAGTCCCAGACTCCCGAGGGTGAGGCCATGCGGCACGACGACGAGTTCCTCTACGTCGCCGCCTGGGAGTGGGGCGGGGAGAACCAGCCGCCGATCCTCCACAAGGAGGACCTCGTCTACAAGGACATCGAGCTCAAGCAGCGGAGTTACAAGTGAACATCAAGCTCAAGATCTGGCGCCAGAAGAACCAGGACTCGAAGGGCCACTTCGAGGAGTACGCCATGAGCGGGATCGAGGAGCACATGAGCTTCCTCGAGGTCCTCGACCTGCTCAACGAGCAGCTCTTCGCCGAGGGCAAGGAGCCGGTGGCCTTCGACTCCGACTGCCGCGAGGGCATCTGCGGTCAGTGCGGTGTGGTCATCAACGGGCAGGCCCACGGGCCCATCCGCTCCACCACCTGCCAGCTGCACATGCGCCACCTGGCGGAGGACCCCTCCTTCAAGGACGGCTCCACTATCACGATCGAACCGTGGCGCTCCACCGGCTTCCCGGTGCTGCGCGACCTCATCGTGGACCGCTCCGCCCTGGACCGCATCGTCCAGGCCGGCGGCTATATCTCGGTCAACACCGGTGGGGCCCCGGAGGCCCACTCGGTGCCCGTGCAGAAGGAGAAGGCCGACGCCGCCTTCGAGGCGGCCGCCTGCATCGGATGCGGCGCCTGCGTGGCGGCCTGCCCCAACGCCTCGGCGATGCTGTTCACCGGTGCGAAGATCTCGCACCTGGGTCTGCTGCCGCAGGGCCAGCCCGAGCGCCTCGCTCGTGTGGTGAGCATGCTCAACCAGCACGACGCCGAGGGCTTCGGCGGCTGCACGAACATCGGCGAGTGCGCGGCCGTGTGCCCCAAGTCGGTTCCGCTCGAGGTCATCTCGCGCCTCAACCGGGATCTCGGCCACGCCCTGTGGAAGGGCCAGCACGCCCACTGATCCATCTGCCTCACTCAGTACCGAGCCGGGCATTTCTCGCGTACCCCAACGGAATTTCTGTAGGGCTACGCGAGAAATGCCCGGCTCGGTGGGTTGTCACCAGCGCATGCCGGTGGGGTGGATGTCGTGGTGGGCGAGCTCGCGGCGGCGCTCGTTGAGGACGGTGTCTTCGGCGTTCCTGCCGTAGCTGTTCTTGCGGTACTTGATGCGGCCGTCGAACTCGCCGACCACCCTGGTGGAGGGCCACAGGAAGTCGAGGCGGTAGGTGTGGTCGTCAATGTGGGTCTCGTGCTGGAGGTCGGGGCGGGGCAGGGTGGCCTGCCACATGCGTACGCGGGAGAGGGACTCGCCGGGGGACTCGGAGCGGGCGTCGGTCAGGTGTGTGGCGGTGCGGGCGCTGCGGATGCCGCGGGCTCCGGTGGCCAGGTGGTCGACGGCGTCGGTCAGCTCGGCGTGGGTGCACAGGCGGGCGGCCAGGGCGGCGTCCATGGCGCACACGCCCTGGGTGAGCCCGCCCCACCGGGCCAGGTCAACGACCGTGTCAGAGATGTTGGACACCAAGACTCCTCTGACCGTTTCCAGTGCGCCGAGCCCGGTTCTCTCCCGACGTTGCAGAAGAGCGGTGCTCGATCGATCCGTGCGACGCCCGAGGCACTGGACCCGTCTCGGGATGCGGCCCACCAGGGGCAGCCCGAGCCACACGGCCGCCGACGCGCCGAGCAGGACCAGGTCCCCGCGGGCCTTGGCCAGTGCGGCCCGGATGAGAGTCAGATGCCGCAGGTCCGGCCTGGCCGCGTTCCACTCCCGCTGCGGGGTATAGACACCAGGACCGATCCGGAACAGACCCGGCGCGGTGCACAAGTGGGAAGCCCCCGCCGCGACGGCGTCGGAGGACAGAAGGAGCGATGGCGCTCTGGAAGAGGCAAGTGCGGGGGTGATACCGGTGGTCATGCCTACCAGCGTGAGGGTTGAGCTCAAGACGTGAGAACTGGCATCAGATGCTTTGTGGACTGGCGGTGTCAAAACTTGGCTGTGGAAACCGGCGCGTACCAGAATCACGCCGCTCGGTGCCCAATCGCGAAGAGGGCATTTTTCGCGTACCCCAACAGAAATTCTGTAGGGCTGCGCGAAGAATGCCCGGCTCGGCGCTAGTGGGTGGTGAAGTCCGCGATGCGGAGGTCACCAGGGCCAGAGGAACACCGACCTCGATGAGGGCGGTCACCAGAGCCGCAGCGCCGGGAATCTCCGCCATGCGTCCTGCGGTTTGCACGATCTCCTCACGTGCGAAGCGCTTGTAGATGGCGTCCTGCTCATCGGCCGTCAGCTCACTCATGCCGTAATCGCGGGCGAAGGAGCTCCACATCGACTCCACGACCGCCGAGGAGTCCACGAGTGTGCCGTCCATGTCGCACAGGACTGCCTCGGTCCGGGCCAGAGGCACCGGCTCCTCAGTGGAGCTGCCCGATGACGACAGCAGTTGAACGGACACGGTGCCTCCTGAGACGAAGCCGACGGAAGAGTGAGGAAACACGGGCACGAGTGTGATTCAGGGTATCAACGAAGGAGGCAGCCAGGCTGGGCTATGCCCACACCCCGGAGGAGCCACGGCGGTGGGAACCGACCAGGTGGGTGTCGATGATCCCGATCGCCTCCATGAGGGCGTGCATCGTCGTCGGGCCGACGAAGCGGAAACCGCGGCGCTTGAGCTCGCGGGACAGGGATGCCGATTGCGGTGACCGTGTGGGGATGTCCGCGAGTCGGTGCGGTCGTGGGGTCGTCTCCGGCTGGTAGGACCACACGAGGCCCGCCAGGCCTACGTCGACGTCACCCGCCTCCCTGAGGCGCAGCGTCGCGCGGGCATTGCCGATGGTGGCCAGGATCTTGGCCCGGTTGCGCACGATCGCGGCATCACCCAGCAGCCGGTCCACGTCCTCCTCCCCGAAGCCGGCCACCGCCTCCGGGACGAATCCGGCGAAGGCCTCACGGAAGGCCGGCCGCTTGCGCAGGATCGTCGCCCAGGACAGGCCCGACTGGAAGGCCTCAAGGCTCAGGCGCTCGAAGACGCCCCGCTCGTCGCGCACCGGCATGCCCCACTCGGTGTCGTAGTACTCGCGCAGCAACGGGTCGGTGGCCGCCCAGACCGGCCTGGCCAGGCCGTCGTCGCCCACCACCAGGTCCGGGTTATCGGGCTCCGTCACGAGTGCCTCCTCATCGGTGATGCGTCTCAGTCGCAGGGTCAGCATCGCGTCCCGGTCGACTCATCCCAACGGTAGCGGTGACGGCGGCCTCGTGGCCCGTGCCGGCTTCACCCAGGCCTTGTGCGTCGCCTACGTCGGCAGACGATAGGCTGGGCCTGTGAGCGACCCCCTCATCCTCGGCATCGAGTCCACCTGCGACGAGACCGGCGTGGCCCTCGTGCGCGGCCGCGAGCTCCTCGCCGACGTCACCGCCACCTCCATGGACCAGTACGCGCGCTTCGGCGGCATCATTCCCGAGATCGCCTCACGCGCCCACCTGGAGTCCTTCCTGCCGACCCTCGACGCCGCGCTGGAGAAGGCCGGTGTCGACCTGGGCGAGGCCGACGCTATCGCCGTGTGCGCCGGTCCCGGACTCATCGGCTCCCTGACCGTCGGCATCTCCGCCGCCAAGGCGCTGGCCGCGAGCCTGAACCGGCCGATCTACGGCGTCAACCACGTCGTCGGCCACCTGGCGGTCGACGAGCTGGTCGACGGTCCCCTGCCGGAGCGCTTCGTCGGACTCATCGTCTCCGGTGGCCACTCGAACCTGCTGAGCATCCGGGACATCGCCACCGACGTCGTCGAGCTCGGTGGCACTCTCGACGACGCCGCCGGTGAGGCCTTCGACAAGGTCGGCCGGCTCCTGGGCCTGCCCTACCCCGGTGGTCCGCACGTGGACCGGCTCTCCCAGGAGGGCGACCGAGGTGCCATCCGCTTCCCCAGGGGGCTGGCCGCGGGCAAGGACAAGGAGCGCCACCGCTACGACTTCTCCTTCTCCGGCCTCAAGACTGCCGTGGCCCGCTATGTGGAGTCCTTGGAGGACTCCGGCCAGAAGGTGCCCAGTGCTGACGTCTGCGCCGCCTTCTCGGAGTCCGTCAACGATTCCCTGACGGCCAAGGCGGTCCAGGCCTGCCTGGACACCGGCTGCGACACGCTCGTCGTCGGGGGCGGCTACTCGGCCAACTCCCGCCTGCGATCCCTGGCCGCCGAGCGCTGCGAGGAGGCCGGCATCACCCTGCGCCTGCCGCCGCTGCGCTTCTGCACCGACAATGGCGCCCAGATCGCGGCCCTGGGGTCAGCGGCCGTGCGAGCCGGCGTCGCCCCCAGTCCCATGGACTTCGCCCCGGACTCGGGGATGCCGCTGGACGTCAGCGTCGCCCACTGACGTCCGCTTCCTTCCAGCGTCCGCTGCGTTCGGGGGCAGACCGGCGGCCACTCCCCGGATGATGATCTCGATCTTGCGGTCCAGGCCGCCGCGCTCCAGCCAGCTCTCGTTGGGTGTCAGCGCCTCGGGCAGGGACGGCCTCCCGACGGCGCCCGCGAACCGGCTGGTCTCCTCCAGCCCCGTGGGCCCGCCCTGCCCGGAGGGGGCCACCGGGGAGCGCATGACCTCGATCTGCGCGTGCGTGGAGATGACGGTGTCGCCGACGAAGTCCAGAACCACCCCGGCCTCCTCGACCCCCAGGCCGCCGTCGACCAGGACCTGGCACGCCTGAGCTACGGGTGCGGCGAAGAGCTGGTGGGCCCACGGCACCCCCATGATGACTCCGGCCAGGCCGGGGTAGCGCTCCAGCATGACCCAGATGGCCTCGGCGTGGGCCCGCACCGCATCGGGCCAGCGCCTCCCGGCTGCCGGGGCGTCGATCTCGGCGGCGATCCTCTCCAGGCAGGCGGCCAACAGGTCCTCACGTGAGGAGATCGTGCGGTACAGCCCGGAGACCGCCACGCCCAGGTGCTTGGCCACTGCCGTGAGCGTGAACTCCGCGATGCCGATCTCGAGGGCGGCATCGACGACGTCGTCACGCGAGAATCCGGGTCTTGGTCCGGTCGGTCGGCCCAGTCGCGTGCGTCGTGTCATGGCAGCACCGTAATGGGCCTTGGCAACTGTTGCTCGCGGTTCCGCGACATGAGTAAGGTGGGCCTTATCGAGTTCTGAAAGTCATTCAGAATTAGGGTCGACGGAGGGGTGGGACACCTGATGAGCACACAGACGCAACCATCGGCTCCAGGAGCCTCGCCGCACTCATCGCCTGCGCTCGCGCCGACGTCGCCGCCCTCAGTCGGAGCAGCAGCACCTGACGACGCGGCTGAGCCGACCCCGCAGGGCAACGCTCAGCGCTCGCGTGAGGGGCAGGCCGCCATCGCCCGCCTCGGCGCCCCCGTGCGCACCCGCCTGCGGATCGGCCAGGTCCTCGTCCTGCTCTCCGCGGTCCTGGCGGTGGCCCCCTACATCGCTCTGGTCCAGCTCGGCGACATCCTGCTGCGCGCCCACCGGGCGGGCCTGAGCCCGGATCCCCGGCAGGTGTCAGGCGCGGTCATGGTGCTCGTGAGCGCCTACTCCACCCGCCTGCTGCTGTACTTCCTGGCGCTGCTCATCACCCACCTGGCCGACCTGTCCCTGCGCGACCGCCTGCGCCGCGACATCGTTGCGCGCATCTCCCACGCCCCGCTGTCCTGGTTCACCGCCTCCACCTCCGGGCGCCTGCGCAAGGCCGTTCAGGACGACACGACTCTGGTCCACACCGTCATCGCCCACGGCCCCGTCGAGCGCCTCAATGCCATCGTCACTCCGCTGGCCCTGCTGGGGTGCGCCTTCTGGATCGACTGGCGTCTGGCCCTGCTGGCCGTCTCCACACTCATCCTCTACGTGCTCACCTACTCGGTGTCCATGCGCGGCATGAACGAGAAGACCGTGGAGATGGACCGCAAGCTGGCCGCCATCTCCTCGGCCATGGTCGAGTTCGTCTCCGGGATCGGCGTGGTCAAGGCCTTCGGGCGCGTCGGGCGCGCCCACTCGGCCTACCTCACCGCCTCCGACGAGTTCTCCGCCTTCTATCGCGCCTGGGCGATGCCCCTGGTGACCGTCACCTGCCTGTCCTTCACCTGGGTCTCCATCCCCGTGCTGCTCCTGGTCAACCTCGGGGGAGGGGCGCTGCTCATCCATGCCGGCGCCGTCACCCTGCCCCAGGTCCTGGCCACAACCCTCGTCGCCCTGGTCCTTCCCGCCGCCCTCATCACCATCGCCTCGATCTCCTGGTCCTACCAGCTGGCCGGGGCGGCGGCCCTGCGGCTGTGTGAGGTCCTCGACACCTCCGTTCTGCCCGCCACCGACCGCCCTGAACAACCCCGTGCCGCGCGCGTCGAGATCGACCACGTCTCCTTCTCCTACGGGGACGTCCTCGCCGTCGACGACGCCTGCCTGACCTTGGAGCCGGGAACCGTGACCGCGCTGCTCGGCCCCTCCGGCTCGGGCAAGTCGACACTGGCGACCCTCATCGCCCGCTTCGCCGACCCCGACGCCGGTGCCGTCCGCATCGGCGGGGCGGACCTGCGGGACATGGACGAGTCCACCCTGTACTCCACCGTCTCCTTCGTTCTCCAGGACGCCCAGCTGCTCGCCACCACCGTGCGGGAGAACATCGCCCTCGGGCGCCCCGAGGCCGACCTGACGCAGGTGCGCGCCGCCGCCCGCGTGGCCCGCATCCACGAGGAGATCATGGCGCTGCCGCAGGGCTACGACACCGTCCTGGGGCAGGACACGGCACTGTCCGGTGGACAGGAGCAGCGCATCGCCATCGCCCGTGCCATCCTGCTGGACACCCCCGTCATCGTGCTCGACGAGGCCACCGCCATGGCCGACCCCGAGTCCGAGGCCGAGATCCAGCAGGCACTGAGTGCCCTGGTCAAGGATCGCACCGTCCTGGTCATCGCCCACCGGCCGGCCGCCGTGCGCGGCGCCGACCGCATCGCCGTCATGGACGGCGGACGCATCGTCGCCGCCGGCTCCCACGACGACCTGGTGGATGAGCCCCACTACCGGGCCCTGCTGCGCCAGGCCGGCGAGCTCAAGGACTCCGCGGAGACGGACAGCCACGACACCGCGACCAGGACGGACGGCCCCGCACTCGCCGACGGTACGGCTGACGATGCGGCCGAGAGCAGCGTTCTTGTACCGGCATCCTCCCGCACCGATGACCGGGGCGGGAGGACCGGGACCGCGCTCCCGGTGCCCTCCACTCCCGGCGGGCCCTCCCAGCCAGCGGACTCCCTGCTGTCCCGCTTCCGCAGGCTCATGACCGACTCCTCCTGGAGACAGACCCGAGGGTGCATCGCCCTGGCGGGAGTCAACGGCGTCCTGGTGGGACTGTCGCTGCTGGTGTTGCTGCCCGCCTCAGTCTCTCTGGCGACCAGTGCCCCCCGATGGGGGCTGTCCTTCGGCGGTTGGCTCGTCGTGCTGGTCGTTCTCGGCGTCGGTGCGGCTGTCTGCGACTTCCAGGGACGGCGCATGGGCATGTCGGGGGCGCTGGGCTTCATGCGCGACGTCCACCACGCGGTGGGCGACCGGATCGCGCGTCTGCCCCTGCGCTGGTTCACCGCCGACTCCGCCGGCGCCCTGTCCCGGGCCGTGAGCCAGGAGATGGTGGCCCTGGGGGAGTCCGCCGCCCACTTCATGTACCTGCTCACCTCCACGACCGCCGCATGCCTGGTCGTCGGGGTCGGCTCCTGGGCCTGGGACTGGCGCCTGGGACTCCTGCTGACGGTGGCCGCGCCCCTGTTCGCCGGACTCGTGCGCCTCTCGCGCCGTCTGCTGGACCGGGGCAAGTCCATCTCCGAGCCCGCCGAGCGCGAGCTCGCCGCCCGCATCGTCGAGATCGCCCGTTGCCAGGGGGCCCTGCGCTCCTGCCGGGCCGCCTCCGGCTACAGCCGCCTCACCGCCGCCTTCGACGACGGGGCTCGCGCCTCCAGGCGCGCCCTGTGGTGGGAATCGGCCGGCAACCTCGTCAACGGCGCGCTGAGCCAGATCCTCGTCGTCGCCATGATCGTCCTGACCTCCTCACTGGCCGCCTCCGGCGCCATGGAGCCGCTGGCGGCCATCGCCGTCATCGGCATGTGCCTGCGCTTCACCACCATGCTCGACGACATCGGAGCAGCCGTGATGGGCGTGGAGGAGCGGCGCCAAATGATGAACCACCTGGACGCCGTCATGGACGCTGAGCTCATGGCCGAGCCGCAGGAGCCCAGCGCGCTGCCCGAGCCGGGGGCCGTCGAGCTCGACGACGTCGTCTTCGGCTACCGCCCCGAGGCACCCGTCCTGACCGGGGTGTCGATGAGCGTGCCCGCACGCACCATGTGCGCGATCGTGGGGCCCTCCGGCAGCGGCAAGACGACCATCGCCCGTCTCATCGCCCGCTTCTGGGACGTGGGCTCGGGAGCCGTGCGAGTCGGCGGTGCTGACGTGCGCGACATGCCGACCACCCAGCTCATGGAGCAGCTCTCCATGGTCTTCCAGGACGTCTACCTCTTCGACGACACCCTGGCCGCCAACATCCGCATCGGCAACCCCGCAGCCGACGACGCCCAGGTGCACTGGGCCGCGGACCTCGCCGGCGTCACGGAGATCGTCGACCGCCTGCCCCGTGGCTGGGGCACGCGCGTAGGAGAGGGCGGGCGGGCCCTGTCCGGCGGTGAGCGCCAGCGCGTCTCCATCGCCCGCGCCCTGCTCAAACAAGCCCCGATCGTCCTTCTCGACGAGGCCACCAGCGCGCTGGACGCCGAGAACGAGGCCAATATCGTCGCCGCGATGCAGGAGCTGCGGCGCACCTCGACCCTCATCGTCATCGCCCACAAGCTCGAGACCATCGCCGCCGCCGACCAGGTCATCGTCCTCAACGATGCCGGACACGTCGCCCAGCACGGGCACCACGATGAGCTCGTGCCCCTCGAGGGGCCCTACCGCAGCTTCTGGGAGCAGCGTACCCGGGCCCGCGGATGGGCGCTCGTGTAGGGCACAAGACATGTGCGGCGGCGAGTCGCGCGTCGCGGGCGGACGACGGCCGCTACCCGAACGAGTGGTATCCGGGGAACCCGTTGTAGATGACGGTCGTCTGGGGCGCCTGAGGCGCAAAAGTATTCGTGGACTCCATGAGAGGCTCGCGCTGCTCCCAGGGGTCGTAGGCCAGAATCTGCATCGCAGTGGTGTACGACTGCTGGACCGCGCTGCTTGAACCGTTCGCGGTCACAACGGTTCCGGGAAGCACCAGCTCCTCCTGATCCAGCTTGAGGCACACGAGACTCATCGTCGTGGGCGCGGGGGATCCGGGGGTGTACTGATTGACCGTCTTGACGGCGACTCGCCCGCTGGCGTTGTCCCAGGGGATGAAACGGCCCGAGGACTTCATCTGCTGAAGCCACAGTCCGCGCCCGTCGACGACGGTTCGCACTGCCGTGACACTGCGATACCTCCAGATCACGAACCAGATGAGGAATCCGAGCAAGGCGAGAAGGAGCAGGCCGAGAACTGCGAACGGCCCAGAAAGAAGGACAAACTTCAGGGAGAAGGGAAGAAGAATCAAAGCCAGCATAATGATGGCGATGGTGACAGGAATGAACTGCCTGTCGATATTGCGGGAGCGGACCTCGAGAGGCTGTGGTGGCAGAAGGGGCGAGACGCACGAGGAGGACATATCTCGAGTGTAGGGAGATCCCCGAGACCCCGCTAAGGGGTGGTCTCCCCAGCAGGGGGTCGGCAAGGTCGGTGGGTGGTTGTCTGATCTCTAGTGGGTCTGGTGTGTTGGTGCGGGTGCGGCGTGACCCGCATGGTGACGATGAAGGCGTCTACTCAATCCCGTCACCAGCGAGGTCACGCCGCCATGTCATCTTCCACGACGAACGCTCTGTCGTGCCAGCCCCTGGTCCAGGTTCTTTAGGAGCGTCACCAACCCACGCGACAGACGCGGAGTGCGCCACAGCCTGCTCACGGTGCTGTCCCTGGCCGTGACCGGAGTGCTGGCCGGCTGTCGCAGCCTGACGGCGATATGGGAGCACGCCACCGACTTGACCGCCGCCGACCTGGAGGTCCTAGGGCTTCAGGCGGGGCAGGCCCTGCCCTCGGAGTCGACCATCCGCCGGGTTCTGCAGGGCCTGGACCCCGCAGACGTTGATGCCCACCTGGAGGACCGCCACCAGCTGCACACCGGCAACGGTCCCGAGAGCATGGCCACTCTACGTAACCTGGCCACCCGGCCTCATCCGCCTGGTCCACGGCGCCGGCATCTCCATCGCCTCAACTACCAGATCCCTGTCACGACAACCCACGCGAGCCATCAAGCTACTCACCCGACCAACCACCTCAACCAACTTTGCCGACCCCTGGTGTTGTCCCTAATGAGACTACGGGTTGAGAGGAAATGAGCGACGGACCAAAGGAGTGAGCGCGTTCTCCGTCTCTACAAGGGGTTCTGTTTGCCCCCAGGGATCGTGCGACAGAATCCGCACGGCAGTCCGATAGTTCTGTCGAGCGATGCCGCTGGGGCCGTCGCTTCGTAGCAGAGTCTCCGGAATCTCAACCTGCTCGTGATCGAGGTTGATCACAATCAGGCTGATCGTGGTGGAGCGTTTGCTGGTGTGTTGCGTCGTGGTCTTGACCATGACGCGCCCGTGAGCCTGCTGCCAGGGGACGAACCGGTGCGCCTGCCGCAGCTCGATACCACGTTCGTCAACGATGGTTCGCATACCGATTGCCATAGCCCCGAGTGAGAAGAACGCCCCGATGAAGCAGATCAGTAGAATTCCGAAGAATATCTGAAACAGGATGATGCCGTTTCCGGAGGATGTGAACACGACGATGTTCAAGGGGATTGCTAATGGGGACAAGAGGACTGATGTGATAAGGAAGGCGTAGAACTTTGCCGTGGTCGCACGTGAACGCAGTACGAGCCTCTTAGTCGATGGGGAGTCAGCGGATGCTGCTGCGGGAATCATGTCCTCAGGGTAGGGATCGTGCCGGTGAGCGTCCACGGGATGGTCTACCCATGCGCCGCATTGGTTCCTCGGCCCGGATCGTTGATGGGCCATGGGAACCTTGCTTATCTGCGCACGGTGGTAGACTGTGCACTCCTGGAGACCTGTTTAGATGATGTTCTGGGGTGCCTGCATGAAGGTGTTCTCAGACTCTATGAGAGGTGCGTGCTGGCCCCGAGGCCCCTGGGAAAAACGGTTCCTCATGATCCATTTTGAGGAATATGAAGCTCATGGTCGCCATATTGGCGTCAGGTGTGTACTGGATCGTCGTCTTGACAGTGATGCGCCCGTGCGCGTCCTCCCAGGGGATGAAGCGCTCGAACTGTTTTGACTGTTGCAATCGCAGGCCCTGGCTGTTGGTAACTGTACGGGCCTTGCGCACTTCGACGATCTTCCATAGGTAGAAGGACGTAACGGCAATGTTTAAAAGTGTCGCGGTCAGCAGCGGAAGCGAGATGGCTACCGCGGGCCCCTTCGATCCCAGGACGGTAAACAGCAGGACGATAAGCAGCCCAAGGAGCAGGCTCATCATAAGGGAAAAAGCGAAGCAGATGATGAGCCTCGTTTCGGTGTTTCGGGACCGCAGGACCAGCGTGTTGGGAAGTGATGAGCTCGGATACTGTGCTGCGGGGAGTGTCATAGCGGAAGTTTAGCGTTGAGCGTCCTCAATGAGGATGGGGACTTCTTTCGTCTCTCAGGAGGTGGAGGGCGCCGGCAGGAAGGGGAAACGGCAAAGCGGGCATCGTCGTCACCGGATGAGGTGCTGAACTCCCGGTGTACTCAGGGAGGGTAATTCACAGACGTAGAAAGTCCGGCGTTTGCCCAGGTCAGAGACAGTTCTTCTTCCCTCGTGAATAAGCCTCCTCGTGTCAGCCTCTTCCGCTGCGGCGCACGCCGACCCCTCCGCACGGGTTCTCACCGCCACCTCGGCAGTACTCCGCGGAAAGCTCGCAGTGATGGTCATGTTCGTGTCGTCGGGATCGTGAGCGTGTGCCTGTGGACGGGGTATCCGGTGGACGTATGCCGCAGTCCCGCAAGCTGCCCGTGATCGCGATCGTGGGCATGGTCGCCTGCGCCCCACGCTGCCGCCGCGGGTGGCGCGCAGGTTGGGGAGGAGCTTCTCCCACGGTCGCACGACGACCCCGATTCCCGCCCTGCTGGGGAATCCCGTCACCGGCATGACCAGCCTCCCGCGTGAGGAGATGAGGCTGCGGACGGGGCGTTCCTGAACCGGCATCGGGGCCCTCAACGCAGGTGATCACAGGCGGGCCGCCGGCATGCACCTCAGGACCTGGCCGCCAGCGAGAGCACCTCGGTGGGGCGCAGGGGCCTGCCCGCACGGGCCTCGGCCAGCAGCAGCCTGACGGCCGCCTCCCGCTGCCCGCCGTAGGCTCTGACCGCGGCGATCTGGCGCTGGTAGGAGGCTCCTGTCTCCAGCGTGGCGCGTACGGAGTCGAGTTCGGCGGCGCAGCCAAGGTCCTCGGCGACGGGAGCGAGCTCGGTGAGCATTCGCTCAACGGTGTCACCCACGAGCTCCTCCTCACCCGCGGAGTTGATCAGGAGGATCGCTTCCATGCCGTAACGGGCCGAGCGCCACTTGTTCTCGGCGACGTACCAGTCCGGCATCGCATCGAGCTCCTCACCCCGGTCCAGGGCGCGGGAGAAGGACTCCACGAGGCACTGGGTCAGTGCCGCGATCCCGGCCAGCTCGGTCAGGTTCGTCGCGGCATCGCAGGCCCGCACCTCGATGGTCCCCAGACGCGGCGAGGGGCGCACGTCCCAACGGATCTCGGTGAAGTCCTCAATGACGCCGGTGTGGACCAGGTCCCCGGTGTAGCTCTCCAGCTGCTCCCAGGTGCTGAACTGCTCGGGGGCGCCGGCGGTGGGCAGCTGCTGGAACATCATGGCCCGGTTGTCGGCGTAGCCCGTGTCCGCCCCCGCCCAGAAGGGCGAGGAGGCGCTCAGGCACTGCAGGTGGGCGGTGCGTGTGAGCAGAGCCTTGAGGATCGGCAGGACCTTGGCCCGGTCCTCAACACCGACGTGGACGTGGGTACCGAAGATGAGCATCTGGTGGCCCCACAGCCGGGTGCGGTCCACCAGGCGTGCGTAGCGCTCGGCATTGGTCACCTTCTGCACCAGCGGGTCGGCGAAGGGGTGGGTCCCGGCCGAGGCCAGGTCCACACGCAGGGGATCGGTGACGGGAAGAACGCGGTCGAAGGCGAGGGCGATGTCCTCCATGCACGCGGCCACGGTCCCGCGTGCCCCGGAGACCAGCTCGATGGTGTTGAGCATCATCTCGCCGTGCACGTGCGGGTCCGGGCCCACCTTCTGGAGGATCTCCTCGGCGCACTGGCGCAGGTCGAGGCTGTCACGGTCGATGAGGGCCAGCTCCCACTCCACCCCCAGCGTGGAGCGGGCCGAGCTGGCGAAGTCAAGAGACTGGGGCCGGTGAGCCGGCGGCAGCTGAGCGTCGGCGGACGCGGCGCTCGGGCTCGTCGTGTCAGTCGTGTCCTGCATGTCCTGGTCTCCTCGGATTCCTCGGGGCCCTCGCGGGTGCTGACAGGGGTCTCTCGTCGCGGGAAGGGGGCTGTTACGTCGGTGAGTGAGCCGATGAGGCGCCGGTGATCGGTTCGACGACGAGAACGGCGCCCTTAGCCTTGTCTCCCACCCGGGTCAGGATCCAGGTCTCCGACTCCTGACCGTTGAGCCTCAGCGAGGCGCGCAGGGCGTCGGGGGAGACGTCGACTCCGCGCTTGAGGATCTCCAGGCTCCCGATTCCGAGCTCGCGGCCACGGGAGCGCAGGGCCTTGAGCCGTAGCGGCAGGACCTCGGTGAGCCGGAAGGAGCGCACGAAGGGGGCGGTCGCCTCGTCGGGGAGGCGCTCTCCCGTGAGGTAGCCGATCCGGGGCCCCACCGGCCTGGCGTCCAGGGCCTGGCAGAGGTGGGCGACGAGCCCGGCGCGCACGGCGGCGCCGTCGGGAACGTGGATGATGCTGCCCAGGTCGTCGGGCGAGCCTATCGGGTCGACCTGGACCGGCGGCTGCGAGGGGTCGGAGGTGCTGGGGTCGACCAGCGTGCAGGCGCTCGCACCATCGGTCCCTGAGCGCAGGATCAGGGCGGAGCGCCCCGGCCCCTCCGGCGCCAACGGTCCGCACCAGATGGCCGCCTCGACGACGTCGCCGTCCACGCTCACCCACTGGGTGTGGGTGTCCGACGGCAGCGCGGCGTGGTCGATACCGGGAGCGACCTTGATGCCGAGGGCGGGCACGGACTCACGTAGCGCGAGCACCTGCGACAGGGCCGGCGACCACTGCTCCGGGTCGGTGATGCGCCGCCCCTCGGCGCGGCGGGCGGGGTCGGCGAAGACGGCGTCCACCCCCCGTGCGACCAGGTCGATCTCCAGGGCGTCGGCGCACTCGACGCTCGCATGGGGGAAGGGCATGAGGTTGATGGTGGCCAGGGCGGCCGTGGCCTCGTCGCGGTCGACGGCGAGCACCGGCAGGTCGAGCCCGGCCAGGGCGACGGCGTCGCCCCCGATCCCGCAGCCCAGGTCCGCGACCTTCGACACGCCCGCGGCCGCGTAACGGGCCGCATGGTGGGCCGAGACCGTCAGCCGGGTGGCCTGCTCCAGGCCGTCGGCGGTGAAGAGCATCTGCTGGGCGAAGGGGCCGAACTTCGCTGCGGCCCGCTCGCGCAGGCGCTGCTGCGTCAGTGCGGCCGCCACCAGAGCGGGGGAGTGGCCCTCCTCGCGCAGGGAGCGTCCCAGGGACAGGGCCTCGGAGGGGTCGTAGGGGGGCAGGGAGGACAGAAGCTCCCAGCCCTCGGGGGTCAGCAGGAGCGCGACGTGGTTCTCAGCCATCACCCCCGATCATTCCATGCAGAACCTGCCTGCGGGCGTGATGTTCACTGGGTGGAGCGCGGGGAGGCGGCGTGGGGCCTGTCGGACAGGCGAGCGGGCAGGTGGGGCGCCGTGCGTGTAGCCGTGGGTAGTGTGGTGACCGATGTCCGCATGCCTGCGGAGCCGGACGGCCTTGGACGGGACGATGGATAGGGGATTGATGACTGACGAGGAACCGCAGCTCGGGGATGGCGCCGATCCCGGCACCGTCGTCGACCGCGAGGGCGCCGGTGGGGACAACCCGCTGCAGGGGTCTCGCACCACGAGCCGCTGCAGGGCCCTGCTGCGCCGTCTGGTGCGGGTCTCAGTGGTCGTCGTCGGAGTCCTGGGGCTCATCACGGCCGGGGCCAGTATCTGGGCCTGGACCGTCAGCGCCGGGCATATCGAGATCGCCGGTGGAAGCCACGGCGGCAAAGAGGCGGCCAGCGCGCCGGTGGCGATCGTCCTGGGGGCGGCCGTTCACGCCGACGGGCGGCCCTCGCCCTGGTTGGCCTACCGGCTCGATGTTGCCGCCGACCTCTACACCAGCGGGCGTGTCGAGGCGATCCTGGTCTCCGGGGACAACCGGCGCGTCGGCTACGACGAGCCCACCGCCATGCGCGACTACCTCGTCTCCAAGGGAATCCCCCACCAGGCGATCGCCCTGGACTACGCGGGCTTCGACACCTACGACACCTGTGTGCGGGCCCGCAGGATCTTCGGGATCGAACGCGCCCTGCTCGTGACCCAGGACTTCCACGAGCCGCGCGCGGTCGCCATCTGCCGCACGGTCGGTGTCAGCGTCGACGGCGTCGGTGACTCGCGTGCCCGTGGCGACCGCACCACCTGGACAGTCAGCTGGGTGCGTGAGCGTCCGGCCACGATCAAGGCCGTCGTCGACGTCGTCTCCCGACGGGACCCGACCCTGGGGCGCCAAGAGACGAGTGTCGGGGAGGCCATCGCCTGGACCCGGGAGCACCGGCGCTGACGAGGGCTGACGCCCACGGCGAAACCGCCGCCACGCTTTGGCACTCGCGTTGACTGAGTGCTAATGCCGTCGTAGATTCTCCGTCAGGCGCAGCGGAGTGCTCGCCCGGTCCTGGGACGCGGGCGGGCACCTTCTGCGACTCGCACTCCTGCATCGTGCCGGACCGGCCCCCGCGACGGCGGTCGGGCACGCCTGGGGAGGGCGAACAAGCCGTTCTACTGCACGTTGAAGAGAAGGAGGAGGTCTCCAATGTCGATCTCCATCAAGCCGCTCGAGGACCGTATCGTCGTCCAGGCCGCTGAGGCCGAGCAGACCACCGCATCGGGCCTGGTCATCCCCGACACCGCCAAGGAGAAGCCCCAGGAGGGCAAGGTCGTGGCCGTGGGCCCGGGCCGCGTCGATGACTCCGGCAACCGCGTGCCCGTCGACGTCGCCGAGGGTGACGTCGTCATCTACTCCAAGTACGGGGGCACCGAGGTCAGCTACGCCGGTGAGGACTACCTCATCCTGTCGGCGCGTGACGTCCTGGCGGTCGTCACCAAGTGACTCGTTGAGGCCGTGTGCGCCGCCCGGCGCCACGGCACGTTGAAGGGGGAGGCGCCTTGGGGTGCCTCCCCCTTCAACGTGCGCGTACAGTGCCTGCTGCATGTAAGCGGCATGTCCGGACGATTGTCTTGAGCTGGGAGCGTCCGTGCTGTCGATTCCCTGAAACAGGGTGGAGCGTTAGGCCGGCTCGTCGGCGAAACGGCGTGCCTGCCGCTCGTAGTAAGCGCGCCGCTCCTCCTCGCTCATGCCTCCCCAGACGCCATAGGGCTCGCGAGTGCTCAGGGCGTGGTCCCGGCACTCCTCCAGGACGGGGCAGTCCTGACAAATGGCCTTTGCTCGTTCGTCGCGTCGTCGACGGGAACCGCCTCTCTCTCCTTCGGGGTGGAAGAAAACCGAGGAGTCCATGCCGAGGCAGGTCCCCCGGTACTGCCACTCCCAGAGGGTGGAGATCGGGCCGGGCAGACGCGATGAGTCGTGCATTGCCTCCCTTCCCTCCTTTGGATATGGCGGTCGGGCACACCGAACTTGATGTGCTATATCTAACGATAAGATCGCGCGGTGCGTTAATCAAGGCGAAACATTCTATCTCACAACGAAATTTTCTCCAGATTTGCTGCACGTCTGTGTTCGGACTGTCTGAAAACGTGTGCCAGAATATGACGCTCGAATAGCAGAAACGTTTTGTGAATGATGTTTGTCTGAAGAGTGTCTTTTTTCTGAAACGTTCCGCATTCATTGCCGCTTTATTTCTGGGACGCTGGTCGCCTCGGAGTGGTGGTCTCGCCGTCTGGCCGGCTGCCGTGTCGGGTGTCGGGTCGAGTGCCCGGCCCTGCCCCTCGGGCGCCTCGGTGCCGGCGGGCCGGTGGAGCGGGCAGGCCGGTGCCGGCGGATATGCGCAGGGCGGTCAGGTCGTCCTACGATGGCGCCGTGAGCGACTCGATCACCAGCCCTGACGTCTTTGCCCCTACCGGACTCACTTACGACGACGTGCTCCTGCTGCCCAGGCTGACCGACGTCATCCCCTCCGAGGTCGATACGACCTCCAGGTTGACCTCGAGGATCAGCCTGGCCACACCGCTGCTCTCGGCCGCGATGGACACGGTCACCGAGTCGGACATGGCTATTGCCATGGCTCGTCAGGGGGGTATCGGCATCCTCCACCGCAACCTGTCCATTGAGGACCAGGCTCAGCAGGTGCGACGCGTCAAGCGCTCGGAGTCCGGCATGGTTACCGACCCGGTGACCGTCGGACCGGACGCCACCATCGCCCAGCTCGACGAGCTCTGCGGCCACTACAAGGTCTCCGGCCTGCCGGTCGTCGATGCAGGAGGCAACCTTCAGGGGATCATCACCAACCGCGACCTGCGCTTCGTCCCTCCGGAGCGCTGGGCGAGCCTGACCGTGCGCGAGTGCATGACGCCGCGTGATCGCCTCATCACCGGCGCGACCGGCATCTCCCGGGAGGACGCCAAGGCGCTCCTGGCCGAGCACCGTATCGAGAAGCTGCCCCTGGTTGACGCCGAGGGGCGTCTCACCGGTCTCATCACCGTCAAGGACTTCGTCAAGACCGAGCAGTACCCCCACGCCACCAAGGACGCCGAGGGGCGCCTCGTGGTGGGGGCCGCCGTCGGCTACTGGGGAGACACGTGGGAACGTGCCGGGGCCCTGGCCGAGGCCGGCGTGGACGTCCTCATCGTCGACACCGCCAACGGCGGCGCCAAGCTGGCCCTGGAGATGATCTCCCGCCTCAAGTCCGATTCCGCCTTCAGCGGCATCGAGGTCATCGGCGGCAACGTCGCCACCCGAGAGGGCGCCCAGGCGCTCATCGACGCCGGGGCCGACGCCGTCAAGGTCGGGGTGGGGCCGGGCTCCATCTGCACCACGCGCGTCGTTGCCGGCGTGGGGGTGCCTCAGGTGACGGCCATCTACGAGGCCGCCCGCGCCTGCAAGCCCGCCGGGGTCCCCCTCATCGCCGACGGCGGCCTGCAGTACTCCGGTGACATCGCCAAGGCCCTGGTGGCAGGCGCGGAGACGGTCATGCTCGGCTCCCTGCTGGCGGGCTGCACGGAGTCGCCCGGTGACCTCGTCTTCGTCAACGGCAAGCAGTGGAAGCGCTACCGCGGCATGGGGTCGCTGGGCGCCATGAGCTCGCGTGGACGCACCTCCTACTCCAAGGACCGCTACTTCCAGGCCGACGTCTCCTCCGACTCCAAGATCGTCCCCGAGGGCATCGAGGGGCAGGTCCCCTACTCCGGAGCGCTGGGCGACGTCGTCTACCAGCTCATGGGAGGGCTGCACCAGTCCATGTTCTACGTGGGCGCGCGCACGATCCTCGAGCTCAAGGAGCGCGGGCAGTTCGTGCGGATCACGAGCGCCGGCCTCAAGGAGTCTCACCCCCACGACGTCAAGATGACCGTCGAGGCCCCCAACTACACCGGGCGCGACGGGGTCTGAGAGGCCGGTAGCCCCGTCGACCAGACAGACTCAGCACAGCACTGCCGCGCAGGGAGCCGGCCGGAGTGATCCGGCCGGCTCCCTCTGTGCCTGGGTGCCCCCGCTGGTTGTGCGGCAGGCGAGCGCGGAGGGACTCAGCACATGGGGGAGTCCGGCAGGGGCCAGGCGGTCTGGGCCGGCGTCCGTGAGGGGTTGCGGCGCGCCAGCCACTCGTTGAAGGACTCCGCCCAGGTGCGGTGGGCTCGGGCCTGGAAGGCCACGAGCTCATCGGGACCGAGCTCGGAGATCCGCGGGTGGACCGCGGCCAGGGCCTCGAGAACATCGAGTGTGGCGGCCACGTCCACCTCCGCGGTGTGCAGGGCCTCATCGACGCGCACGCCGTAGACCTCGCAGAGGTCGCCCAGGCGGCGCTTGCCGCGGCGGTAGCGATCCACGGCCCGGTCCAGGACCAGCGGGTCGGCGATGGGCCCCAGCTCGCGGCCAAGGCGCGAGCGCATCGTGGGCAGTCCGTGGCGAGCGAGCTCGGCCTCCATGAGAGTGAGGTCGTAGGAGGCGTTGAAGGCGACGACCGGGGTGCCGACCGTCATTGCCGCCACCAGGTGCTCGCTGACCTCTGCCAGCACCTCGGTCACCGGCCGTCCCTCGGCGCGGGCCCGCTCGGTGGTCACGCCGTGGACTGCGGAGGCGGCCTGGGGGATCTCCACTCCGGGATCGGCGAGCCACGTGGTCACCGACTGCGGCCGGACGCCGTCGGCCTGAGGCGCCGCCCGCCAGACGAGCGCCGCCGTGACCAGACGGTCCCCGCAAGGATCCACTCCGGTGGTCTCGGTGTCGAAGCCGAGCAGGGGGCCCAGTGGCCAGGCGGAGGGAACGGCGGCGGCGTCGGACGCGGAGGAGGAGTGCGGGGTGCTCATGGGGCCAGCATGCCACCGGGGTACGACATCAATGCGCCGGCGCCAGTGTGCCCTGGCCTGCCTCTGGCGCCAGCGTGCACGTGGCCGCCCCGCCGGTCGCTCCGGTGGATACCGGACCGGTCCCACTAGGATCAGGCCATGAGCACAGAGGTCGAGATCGGACGCTCCAAGCGTGCCCTGCGCGCCTACTCCTTCGACGACATCGCCCTGGTGCCGGCGCGTCGCACTCGAGACACCTCCGAGGTGCGCGTGGGCTGGCAGATCGACGCCTACCACGTGGACCTGCCGGTCATGGCCTCCCCCATGGACTCGGTGATGAGCCCCGAGACCGCCATCATGGTGGGACGTCTGGGCGGGATCGGCGTGCTGGACCTGGAGGGGCTGTGGACCCGCTACGAGGACCCCGCCGAAGCCCTCGAGCGCATCCGCCGGGCCGATCCGTCCCGGGCCACCAGCGTCCTGCAGGAGGTCTACCGCGCTCCGGTCAGACCCGAGCTCATCACTGAGCGGCTCACCCAGATCCGTGCCTCCGGCGTCGTCGTCGCCGGGCGGCTCAGCCCCGCCCAGACGCAGCGCCACTGGCGCACCGTGGTCGAGGCCGGCGTGGACCTCATGGTCATCCGCGGCTCCTTCGTGTCGGCCGAGCACGTCTCGGGATCCGTCGAGCCCCTCAACCTCAAGCGCTTCATCTACGAGCTCGACGTGCCCGTGGTCGTCGGCGGGGTGACCACCTACACCGCCGCCCTCCACCTCATGCGCACTGGCGCGGCCGGGGTCCTCGTGGGACAGGGCGGCGGTGCCTCCTCCTCCGTGCGCCAGGTCCTGGGGCTGCACATGCCCATGGCCACCGCCGTGGCCGACGTCGCCGGGGCCCGGCGCGACTACCTCGATGAGTCCGGGGGCCGCTACGTCCACGTCATCGCCGACGGCTCGGTGGGCAACTCCGGCGACGTCGTCAAGGCCATCGCCTGCGGCGCGGACGCCGTCATGCTCGGGGCCGCCCTGGCCCGGGCCGAGGAGGCGCCCGGCGGCGGCTACCACTGGGGCGCCGAGGCCCGCCATGAGCGCCTGCCGCGGGGATTCCGCAGCCATGTGGGCACGGTCGGCACCATGGCCGAGATCCTCAACGGCCCCTCCGACCGCGCCGACGGCACGCTCAACCTCATGGGCGCCCTGCGCCGCACCCTGGCCACCACCGGTTATGCGGACGTCAAGGAGCTCCAGCGGGTCGAGGTCGTCCTGGCGCCCTACACCGGTTCTTGAGAGTGCCTCCACGACAAACCGTGGTTTTGAGGGGTGGAACAGTGCAACTGAGCCGTGATCTCGGGTAGTCTCAGCCAGGACGGCAGCCATCGCGCTGCTCACACCGGCGCGGGGCGTGATTCGGTTCCCGCACCGTTAGACCCCACATGTCACAAGGAGCTTCACATGGCCCAGGTCACCGCCACCATCGCTTCCAAGGTCGGTCTGCACGCCCGTCCCGCCGCCACCTTCGTCAAGGCCGTCGCCGAGAAGGGCGTCCCAGTCACCATCGCCAAGGAGGGCGGCGCTGCGGTTGACGCCTCCTCCATCCTCGGTGTGATGACTCTGGGCGCAGGCTTCGGCGACGTCGTCACCCTGGCCTCCGACGCCGACGGCGCCGAGGCGGCCCTCGAGGACCTCAAGGCCCTCCTGGAGACCGACCTGGACGCCTGAGAACAGGTCCAGTCGACGGGGGCGCGCTCCACTGCGGGGCGCGCCCCCGTCGTTCCTTCGCGGACAGCGACGCCACCGGTGCACCACCCGGCCGCCGGCCGGGCCGCAGAGGCTTCGCCCCGAGCCCGTGGGGCCCGTCCCGGGCTGAGCGGTCCCGTCCTCAGCCCTGTCCCGCTGGGGGCAGCGGGACATACCACTCGACGCCGGTCAGGAGCATACGGGTGTTCGCGTCTCCCTCCCAGCTGACGCCGATGCCGTGTTCCTGGAGGATCGGGATGACGACGGTCCTCATCAGCGTGACGGTCATGGTGTCGTAGAGCTCCTCGCGCCGGGAGTCGTCCAGGGCCTTGTACGCCTCCTTGCTGATGTGAGCGGGCCAGAAGATACCGAAGCTGAGGTAGGTGCTGCCGCTCTCCACGAGGCGCTCGGTGTCCTGCTGGTGGAAGAACACGTACCCCAGGTCGTCCTGGCCGCCCTCGATCTCCGCGTGTCCGCAGTTGTTGCAGCAGGCGAAATCCTGCTCCGCGACGACGTGGGCCCTCCGCAGTGCCTCGAAGGCGCGGTCCAGCCTGGTGGCGGGCACGTCCCCGAATCCCGCCTGCTGGGTGCGGCGCGCATCGATGAGGTACTGGGCGATGGCGCGGCTCTGCTCGTCGGACAGCGTACCGTCGCCCTCGTCCTCCACTGCGCAGGCGATCTCGAAGGCGTGGTCGTTGATGCAGTCATTCCCGCGCACGAGCTGCATCCAGATGAGGTCGCGGATGTACTCCTCGAGCTCGGGGCCAACCACACCCCCGAGCAGCTCGTCGGGGATTCTCAGTCCGTCGGGCTGGGCGTTCAGATCGAGCATGGTCGAGACCCTAGCAAACACCACCGACGACAAGGGGCCTGGCGGCACTGCCCGGTCCTGGATGCGGGCGTGACGACGGCGCCGTCGCAACGGGAGGCTGCGGCGACGCCGTCGATCGGATGGGATGTGATGGGCAGGCGGCCCTCACTGGTGCTGGCCCAGTGCGGCCCCGCCAGTCTCAGCCCTGCTCGCCTCCGGAGGGGTTCGGCTTGATCCACCACCACAGACCCATGCCCGCGGCAATGGCCAGCAGACCCAGGCCCGACCACAGGTTGGCGTTGATACCTCCGGTCTTGTCCATCTCCTCGGCACTGTTGAACAGGACCGAGCACGCCACCAGGTAGAGGCCGATGAGCCCCAGAGCACCGGTGATGACCGCCCGGATGTCCGTGAGTGAACGATTGCTCATGAGTGTTCTCCTTCGTGTATCCGGCCGTATCTAGTGGAAGATGCTGTTGAGTGCGATGACCATGACCCCGGCGATGATCCCCAGCGGGATCGGACGGCGGTACCAGGGCAGCTCGTGCAGGTGCGGGTCGGTGCGCTCGCTCTTGGGGGTCAGGGCGTAGACGAAGCCCTTGAGCTCGGAGTCGGGCTTCGGCTCAGTGGCCAGGGAGACCAGTACCGTGATGACGACGTCGACGGTGAAGGCCACGCCCGCCGCCAGAAAGGCGCCGCCCTGCCCCGGCATGACCAGGTGCTTGGTCCAGATGAGGATGTTGACCGCCAGGGCGCTCAGGGTTCCACCGATGAGGCCGATCCAACCGGCATGCGGAGTGGCCCGCTTCCAGAACATCCCGATGATGAAGGTTGCGAACAGCGGCGCGTTGAACATCGAGAACAGCGTCTGGAGGTAGTCCATGAGGTTGGAGTAGCTCGACGCGATGATCGCGGTGAGGATCGCGACCACCGAGGCCGTCAGGGTCGAGAGCTTGCCGACCATGAGGTAGTGGGCGTCGTCGGCGTCCTTCTTGAGGTAGTGCTGGTAGATGTCCACGCCCCACACGGTGTTGAAGGCGGAGATGTTCGCCGCCATGCCCGCCATGAAGGAGGCCAGCAGACCCGTGATCGCCAGACCCAGCAGCCCGTTGGGCAGCAGGTCGCGCATGAGGTAGAGGACCGCGTCGTTGTACTGGTAGGGCGTGTTGGCCCCGGACTTGAGCAGCTGGACCTCCCTGACCATGACACCGGCGACCATGCCCGGGACGATGACGAGGAAGGGCACGAACATCTTGACGAAGGTGCCGATGATCGGGGTCGACTGGGCCGAGGAGATCGAGTCCGAGGCCATGGCCCGCTGCACCTCGACGAAGTTCGTCGTCCAGTAGCCGAAGGACAGCACGAACCCCAGACCGAAGACCAGGCCGATCACCGACATGATGTCGGAGCCGAAGCCGGAGATCGAGTTGCCGGGCCAGGAGTGCAGCTGCTGAGCCGCGACCTGGGCGGCCTTGGCAGCATTGTGAGGGTAGGTGGCCTCGGCGGCTTCGGTGATCTTGCCGGTCAGGCCCTGCCAGCCGCCCACGCGGTGCAGTCCGATGAGGGTCAGGGGCAGCAGGGCGGCCACAATGACGAAGAACTGGAGGACCTCGTTGTAGATCGCCGCGGAGAGCCCACCCATGGTGATGTAGGAGAAGACGATGACGGCGGCCACGATGAGCCCCACCCACAGGGGCCATCCCAGCAGCCAGTTCATGATCTTGCCCAGCAGGTACAGGTTGATACCGGCGATGAGCAGCTGGGCCAGAGCGAAGCTGAGCGCGTTGACCAGGTGCGCGGCAGTGCCGTAGCGCTTGAGCATGAACTCGGGCACCGAGCGCACCTTGGAGCCGTAGTAGAAGGGCATCATGACCAGGCCCAGGAAGATCATGGCCGGGACCGCGCCGATCCAGAAGTAGTGGAAGGTCGGCATGCCGTACTGGGCGCCGTTGGCGGACATCCCCATGATCTCGACGGCGCCGAGGTTCGCCGAGACGAAGGCGATACCGGTCACCCAGGCCGGCAGGGATCGACCCGAGGTGAGGAATCCGTCGGATGTGGCCGCCTTGGCTCGGGCGATGAGCCCGACGCCGATGACGAAGGCGAAGTAGATCGCGATGGGGATGTAGTCGTACCAGCGTGCGGCGATGAGTGTGCCGGATGACGCTGACGAGGCTGACAGAGCGTTCAGCGTGGAGGACATCGGTGTACCTCTCGGGGGATCTGTTGCAGGTGAGCAAGATCATTCTTGCTGTGTGGCAGGTTAGCACGGTGCCGATGACGGCACGGGGGGTTGAACCTGTCCGAGGTGCATCGGGGAGGCTGGGTAGAGTGCCCTCCATGACGCTGACTGCTGCTGCCGACGGCTCCTCCCTGGGCAACCCGGGACCGGCCGGCTGGGCCTGGTACGTGGATGACGACTGCTGGGCCGCCGGAGGCTGGGAGAGCTCGACCAACAACCGCGGCGAGCTCACCGCCGTCCTGGAGCTCCTGCGGGCCACCGAGGCCGCCGGGCTCGCCGGCGAGGAGCTCCTCATCCAGTGCGACTCCCAGTACGTCATCAACTCCCTGACCAAGTGGCGCCACGGCTGGAAGAAGCGCGGCTGGCGCAAGGCAGACGGCAAGCCGGTCCTCAATGCCGACCTCGTCAAGGACCTCGACGCCGCGCTCGCGGGGCGCACCGTGCGCTTCGAGTGGGTGCGCGGGCACGTTGGCCACCCCATGAATGAGGCCGCCGACTCCCGGGCCCGCGGCGCCGCCACCGCCTTCCAGCAGGGCCGCCCGGTGCCCACGGGGCCGGGCTGGACCCGTGGTGGCCGGGTACTGGGAAGTCACGGGACGGCGCAGGTGCCGAGTGCGGCGTCGTCGAGTGCCCCCGCCGCGCCGCAGACCGACGCCCTGTTCTGAAGGCTGAGGAACGGGGTGCAGAGTCCGTAGGGCCCCGGTGGCCGTCTCTCACAGAAACGGCACAGGTCCGTCAAACACGTGGCACAAGGCCTCCGGCGAGGCTTACTGCCATGACGACGACGAGCCCCGCCCTCCCCGCTGCCCGCCCGACGATCCTGGGCCGCCTGGCCGGCCTGCGCCGTCGGGTTCCCACGGTCGTCCTCTTCGCCGCCGTGTCCTTCACCGGCTGGAGCGTTGACTACGCGCTGGTCCTCATCCTCAACTCGCTGACCGACTCGGTCCTCTACGCCGTCGTCGGAGCCCGGATCGTCTCCTGCACTCTGGGCTTCCTGCTCAACCGGCGCCTGTTCGGGGCCGGCCCGGAGACCTTCTGGCGCTCGGCCGGCGGCTACGCGGCGGTCCAGGGCGGCGTCGCGGCGACCTCCTACGCCGGCATCTCAGTCCTCACCGGCGCCGGCGCGCCCTTGTGGCTGGCCAAGGTGCTCGTCGACTCCACGCTCTTCGTCGTCAACTACCTGGCCCAGTCCCGCCTCGTCTACCGGGCCCCGGCGCAGCAGCCGGCCCTGGCCCTGGCCACCGCGGCCTGAGGGGGCGGGGCGGAGGCTCAGGACTGGGCGTCGCGCATGAGGATGACGAGCTGGACCCGGTCGCGCAGGTCCAGCTTGGTCAGGATCCGGGTGACGTTCTTCTTGACCGAGTCCGGGGCCAGGACGAGGCGTTGAGCGATCTCCGCGTTCGTCAGCCCCTGGGCCACCAGGTCGGCCACCTCGCGCTCACGGGGGCTGAGATCGTCGAGGTGCTGGCGTGCCGCGCGCTGACGGGGTGAGGCCACGGGGCTGAGCATGTGCCGGTTGAGCAGCTCTCGGGTGACGCGCGGAGTGAGGATCGCGTCCCCGGAGCTGACCGCCCTCAGCGCCTGGTGGAGCTCGGCCGTGCGGGTGTCCTTGAGCAGGAAGCCGGAGGCGCCGGCCGACAGCGCCCCGAAGGCGAACTCGTCCTGGTCGTAGGTGGTCAGCACCAGGACCCGGATCGAGGGGTAGAGCTGGGAGATGCGGGCCGTCGCATCGATCCCGTTGAGCACCGGCATGCGCACGTCCATGAGGACGACGTCGGGAAGCGGCCGGCGCTCCTCAAGCAGGGCGGCGAGCTGGTCGAGCGCGTCCTGACCGTGGACGGCCTCGGCCGTGACCTGCAGGTCGTCGGCCCGGTTGATGATGAGGGACAGGCCCATGCGGGTGGCTCGCTGGTCATCGACGATCATCACCGTGATCGGCCTGAGGCCGCTCGATGAGCCCCCGGTGCCAGGCCCGGAGGGGGCGGATGAACTCATAGCGGCGCACCTTCCGGGAAGGGGACGAGGGCGTGCAGCACCCAGCCGGATACGCCCTCATCGGTTGCGGGGCCGGCGGACAGCGTGCCACCGTGCTCGCCGACCGCGGCAGCCAGGTTGGCCAGCCCGTGGCCGGCCGCCGCCGGTGCCTGAGATGAGCCCGGGAAGCCGTCTGCGCGGTCTGGCTGAGCGCCGCGACCGTCGTCGGACACGGTGATCCGGGTGGCGGACTGGTCATGGTCCAGGGAGACGACGACGCGCGTGGCGCCCTCGGCGTGGCGCATGACGTTGGTCAGGGCCTCCCGGACGACGACATAGACGACCTCCCCGAGGGCATGGCTGCCCGGGGCGTGGAGGGGGCGCCTGCCGGTCTCGGTGAGGGCCGCGCTGATGCCGGTGGCTCTCACCGTGGTCAGCAGGTCGGTGAGCCGGTCCCATCCGGGTGCGCCCCCGGGGATCGGCCTGTGCTCCGTGCCCAGGCAGGCCGGGTACACGGCGGCGTCGTCGGGGGAGGGGCCCGGTGCCGCCTGGAGCGAGGCGACGGCGCGCCTGGTGTCCGCCAGGCCCTCGCGGGCCAGGGTGTTCATCATGTCGATGGCCTCATCGGTCTGCGGGCTGCCGCCGGCCCCCTGCATCCCCTCGGACAGGGCGATGATCGCGGTCAGGGCATGGCCCACGGAGTCGTGGAGCTCGGCCGCCACCCGGGCCTGGTGGCGGGCGGCGTCACGCTGAGCGACCAGCCGCTGCTCGGCGGAATGCGCCGCCAGCTGGTCGTCCCCGTGCTCCAGGGCCTCCCGGCGTGAGCGGGAGATCGAGGCCACCGCGAGCACGAAGACCAGGGCGACGATCTCAGGGCTCAACGCGTCCTCCTGCGGCCACTTGGCCAGCGCCGCTGGAATGAGGTCGCACAGCGCGCAGATGCTGAAGCCGATGAGCCGGTCACGGGTGGAGGCGGTGACAAGCAGGGCGTAGAGGGCCAGCATGGACAGCAGGAACAGGCCACCGAAGGGACCCCACAGGTCGACGGCGGCCGAGGCCAGGCTCGTGACGACGACGACGGCCAGGGGCCAGCGGCGTCGGGCCAGCAGCGATCCGGCGAGCAGCAGGGCGATGATGACCCAACCCCGCAGGGGCAGGTGCGGGTAGGTGTACGAGGCCACGTTCAGCACCATCAGCTGGAAGAGGCCCGCGGCCCCGGCCACCGCCCACAGGGTCAGGGTGCTGGTGCGCCACCACTGAGCCACCCGGTCCAGGAGGGTCCGTGGGACCCGGGAGGCGTGTGCCGAGCCGGGCGCTGCGGGAACGCGGCTCATGACTGGCGCCTCGCTGCGCGGCGCAGAGCCAGGGCCAGCAGGACCACCCACACCAGGCAGATGACGCCCTCGAGTGCTGCGGCGCCCGGTGAGGTCACGTTGCCCGGGCTCAGGGCCGACGTGGTTCGGGTCAGTGAGGCTGCGGGGTTGAGGACGCTCAGCGGTCGAGCCACGAGAAGCATCGCCATCCCCGCAATGATGCTCAGCAGCACCGTGGTCATCGTGGTGGCGAAGGACGTCATGACTGCGCCCAGCCAGGTGACGAAGGTGAGGATGACCCACATTCCCAGTGCGACGACGGCGAAGCGCGGCAGGTAGGCGCCCAGGCCCACCAGGCTGAAGCCCGAGGCGAGGCCCGCCACCGCGGTGGTCAGGACCAGGACCGCGGTGGTGAGGACCGCGACCTGGAGCCCGTGCAGCAGCTTGCCCGCAACCATGGTGGTCTCCAGCCCGGTGGCGCTCATCCGCTGCCAGTTCCTCCCCTGGTGCTCACTGCTGGCGATCTGCGCGGCGAAGGCACCCAGCGCCAGCGGCAGGAACACCATTGAGAGCAGGAGCGTGGACTGGGACCACGTGATCTCCCAGGTGACGCCCTGGGCCTCGAACTGGTTGCGGTAGGCGTGGTACTGCAGGTAGCCGGACAGGGAGGCCAGGGAGCACAGGACGGTGACGGCGACCCAGTACCACCGGTTGGGGGACTTGCGGTTCTCCCAGTACCAGGCGGCTCGCACCGACGGGTGGGGCTGGGGGGCGCACGGAGCAGGCCGGCTCAGGCCGGTCGGCTGCGACGTTGTGGACGGGCCGGAGGGGCCGGGGAGCGCTGACGGGGGCTGAGCGGGCCGGAGGGGCCGGCCTGCAGCGGGGTGTGTTGCGGGGACGGTGGTGCTCATCGGTGATTCTCCTGGTGGACGATAACGAGGTGGGCGGCGACGGTCCACCCGACCGCGACCAGCGCGGCGAGCGCCGCCAGGGTCCACGGCTGGGACACGAGCGTCATGTCGCCGCTTTCCCTCATGGATTTGTAGGAGGCGACCGTGTCAATGGGGGTGGCGGCCGGAACGATGCCCCAGGGCAGCAGCCATGAGAACTTCCCGAGGTAGGCGTAGGGCAGGCTCTCGGCGATGAGGCCGCCGATGGCCGCCGCACCCAGGCTGATGCCCTGCTTGTCGAAGCAGGTGGACAGTGTGAGCTGGACTGCGGAGATGGCCAGTGTGGAGCACGCCACCACCGCGAGGGCGGGAGGCAGTGTGCGCCAGTAGGAGTCGGTGACGGTCAGCCCGATCGGGCCTGCCAGCACGGTGAACAGCACGAAGATGCTCGCCTCTATGCACAGGACCGTGAGGATCACGACGACCAGCTTGCCCCGGTAGCGGGTCAGGGGACTCTGCCCCAGCGCCGTCATCAGCTGGCCCATGCGCTCCTCGGTGTCCACGGTGACGATGCGCGAGGCCAGGATCGCGGTGATGAGGGGCATGAGGAAGGCGATGATCTGGATGAACTCATCCAGGCCGAGGGTCGCGTTGCGTGCGGCAACCGGGCCGCTCGCCCGATGGGTGATGAGCATGCTGGACCATGCCAGGCACACGGCGGTGGCGCTGGCGGCGATGAGCCAGTAGCGCTTGCGGCGCAGCTTGCCCAGCTCGAGGGCCAGGGTGGTCCACGCCCGGCTAAGCGGGGCGACGGGGAGTGCGCGCGGCGCTGCCGGTTGCGTCGAGGGTTGTGCCAGGTGCTGTGTCGGTGGTGCTGGCTCCGTGACCATGGTGGCCGCCAGGCCCGCTGTGCTCACTGGGGTGCTCATCGGTTCATCTCCTGGGAGGCGGGGGACGGCTGGGTGGCCAGGACCGGCTCGGTCAGCTCCAGGAAGGCCTGCTCGAGGGTCTTGCGCACGGTCTGGACCCGGTAGACGGTCGTCCCGGAGGAGACGATGCGGGTGATGAGCTCGCCGACGACGTCGTCGGGCATCATGGGGGTGCGTACGGCGCCGTCCCGCACCTCGTGGGCCACCCCGAGGCAGGTCAGGAGCGCGGCGACGGCCGCGGGCTCGGAGACGAGCAGCTCGATGACCCCCTCGTCGCGCAGCCCGGCCAGGGTGCCCTGATAGCGCAGACGTCCGGCGCAGATGATGCCGACGGTGTCGGCCATCTGCTCGATCTCGGACAGGATGTGGGAGGAGACGATGATCGTCACGCCCTCCTGACGGGCCAGGGTGACGATGAGCTGGCGGATCTCGGCCACCCCGGCGGGGTCGAGCCCGTTGGTCGGCTCGTCCAGGAGCATGAGGGCCGGGTTCGACAGCAGCGCCATGGCCAGCCCCAGGCGCTGCTTCATGCCCATGGAGAAGTGCTTGACCTGCTTGTTCTCCTGCCCGATGAGGTTGACGGTGGCCAGGGCGTGCTGGACGCGGTTGGAGGCCAGTCCCAGGTAGGAGGCCACCATGGCCAGGTTCTCCTTGCCGGTCAGGCTCGGGTAGTAGGAGGGGCCCTCGATGAGGGAGCCGATGGTTCCCGGCGGCAGGGGGTGGCGTTGGCTGACCGGGCGTCCCAGGACACTCATGCTGCCCGACGTCGGGCGGGTCAGTCCCAGCAGGAGCTTCATCGTGGTGGACTTGCCGGCGCCGTTGGGGCCCAGGAAGCCGTAGATACCGCCGGCGGGTACTGACAGGTTCAAACCGTCGACGGCGTTGACGCCGTTGTAGGTGCGGGTCAGTCCCTCAGTGACCACCACGTATCCCTCGGAGGGAGAGGGCGCGGCTGGGGCGGGCACGGCGCCGAGCGCGGCTGGGGCGGGCACGGCGCCGGGGGCGGCCGGGGCCGGAACGAAGGGCGCGGCCGGTTGGGGAACTGGGGCGCCCCCGTTCATGGCTGCGGTCTGGGACGGGGGTGTTGTCGGTGGGGCGGGGGGCCTTGGTGTGCTGGTGACGGGTGCGTTGCTCATGACTCCATGGAAGCCCCCGGCAGGAGGCGCACGCACCGCCGTCGGCCGGTTTGTCCCCCCTGGGGGACGACGACGGTGCCGCAGCCTTTCCTGGTGGGGTGGCTGCGGCACCGCGGTTGATGCCCTCGCCCGGGAGGACTCGACGTCAGACTCTTGAGTGCACTACCGGGAGCGGCTCAGATGAGGGTGAGCGCCTGGCGGGCGATGGCGAGCTCCTCGTTGGTGGGCACCACGAGCACCGTGACCTTCGAGTCCGGGGCGGAGACGATGCGCGGCTCATCGGAGCGGGTCTCGTTGACCTCCTGGTCGATCTTGACGCCCATGAAGCTCAGGCGCTCGCCGAGCTCGCGACGCAGGTCCGCGTCGTTCTCACCGATACCGGCGGTGAAGGTCAGGGCGTCCAGGCCTCCCATGACGGCGGTGTAGGCGCCCACGTACTTCACGAGGCGGTGCAGGTAGATATCCATGGCCTCGCGGGCCTCCTGCTCGCCGGCGCCGATGCGCTTCCACACCTCGCGCATGTCGTTGTCCCCGGCCAGACCCTTCATGCCCGAGCCGCGGTTGAACAGGTGGTCGATCTCGTCGATCGACATGCCGGCCACCCTCGCCAGGTGGAAGACGGCGGCCGGGTCGATGTCGCCGGTGCGCCCGCCCATGACCAGGCCCTCCAGCGGGGTCAGGCCCATGGAGGTGTCCACGGCGTGCCCGGCCACGACCGCCGAGGCCGAGGCCCCGTTGCCCAGGTGCAGGACGACCTGCTTGAGGTCGTCGCGCCCCAGGAACTCGGAGACCGCCCCGGAGACGAACTGGTGGCTGGTGCCGTGAGCCCCGTAGCGGCGGATGGAGTAGGTGTCGGCGACCTCACGGTCCAGGGCGTAGCGGGCGGCCTCCTCGGGCAGGTCCTGGAAGAAAGCGGTGTCGAAGACGGCCACGTGCGGCACGTCGGACAGGAGGCGGCGCCCCACCTCGATTCCCTTGAGGTGGGCGGGGTTGTGCAGCGGGCCCAGCGGCACGAGCTGCTCGATCCGGGCCACGACCTCGTCGTCGATGAGGGCCGGGCCGGAGAAGTAGCGCCCGCCCTGGACGACCCGGTGGCCCACGGCCACGATGTGGGCGTCGGCCAGCGAGGGGCCCTGCTCCTCGAACAGGCGCAGCACCTCGGACAGGCCGAAGCCGTGGTCGGGGACCGGCTCGGTGATCTCGGTGCGCTCCTCGCCGTGCTTGTGCGTGATGGCGCCGGTCTCCTCACCGATGCGCTCCACCAGGCCGGAGGCGAGCGAGGCGCCCGAGTCGGGGTCGACCAGCTGGTACTTGATGGAGGAGGAGCCGGAGTTGATAACGAGGACGGTGCGCTGAGTCACGGGGTGCCTTTCAAGAACGGTCGGGGATGAACGCGGGGATGACTGGATGACTGATGCGGGTCCCGGGTGGGCCTCGGCGGTGTGGGACCGGGGTCCGGCCCCACACCGCCGGAGGGCTCAGCCCTGGGCCTGGACGGCGGTGATGGCGACGGTGTTGATGATGTCCTCCACCAGGGCGCCGCGCGAGAGGTCGTTGACCGGCTTGTTGAGACCCTGGAGGACCGGGCCGATGGCGATGGCGCCTGAGGAGCGCTGGACCGCCTTGTAGCCGATGTTGCCGCTGGACAGGTCCGGGAAGATGAAGACGTTGGCCCGCCCGGCCACGAGCGAGTCCGGGGCCTTCTTGGCGGCCACGGTCGGGTCGATGGCGGCGTCGTACTGGATGGGGCCCTCGACGGCGAGGTCGGGCTCCTTGACCCGCACCAGCTCGGTGGCCTCACGGACCTTGTCCACGTCCGCGCCCTTGCCGGAGGTCCCGGTGGAGAAGGACAGCATCGCCACGCGCGGCTCGACGCCGAACTGGCGGGCCGTGGCGGCCGAGGAGATGGCGATATCGGCCAGCTCGGCGGCATTGGGCTCGGGATTGACGGCGCAGTCGCCGTAGACGAGCACCCGGTCCTTCAGGAGCATGAGGAAGACCGAGGAGACGATGGAGGTCCCCGGCTTGGTCTTGATGATCTGGAAGGAGGGGACGATCGTGTGGGCGGTGGTGTGGGCCGCGCCCGAGACCATGCCGTCGGCGTCTCCCATGTGGACCATCATCGTGCCGAAGTAGGACACGTCCTGGACCTTCTCACGGGCCTGCTCCAGGGTGACGCCCTTCTTGGCCCGCAGGCGGGCGAACTCCTCGGCGTACTTCTCCAACAGCTCGGGGTCGTCGGTGGCGACGACTCGGGCGGCGGCGATGTCCAGGCCCAGCTCGGTGGCGCGGGCCCGTACCGTCGTCTCGTCGCCCAGCAGCACCAGTTCGGCGATGCCGCGGCGCAGGATGGCGTCGGCGGCCCGCAGGACCCGGTCGTCGTCGGGCTCGGGCAGGACGATCGTCTTGCGGTTGGTGCGCGAGCGCTCCACCAGCTCAGCCTGGAACATGATGGGGGTGACGACCTCGGAGGGCTCGACCTCCAGGGCCGACAGGAGGGCATCGACGTCGGCCTCCTGCTCGAAGGTGGTCACAGCGACGTCGATCTTGCGTTCGGAGCCGTGGGCGAGCAGTCCCTGCAGGGAGCCGGCCGCGGAGGCGGCGGTGAAGGTGTCCAGCGGGGAGGTGATGACCGGGATGTTGACGTCCAGTCCTTCCAGGAGACGCAGCGCGTGGGGCGCCACCTCGAAGCCGCCGTTGAGGATGAGACCCGACAGGATCGGGAAGCTCGAGGAGGCCTGGGCGGCCATGAGGGAGATGAGCATGGCGGAGCGGTCGGCCGGGACGATGGCGAGCTGGCCCGCGGTCAGGCGCTCCAGGACGTGGGAGACGTCCATGGCGCACACGAGGACGGACTCGGCCTCGCGGTCGAGCAGCGTCTCGTCACCGGCGATGAGAGTGCCCTCGACGGCGTCGAGCACCTCGCGCACCACCGGGGCCGCCAGCAGCGGCACCTCGGGCAGCGTGGTGGAGGTGATGCCCTCGATGGCGGTCAGTGCCTCGCCGACGGCCTGACGGGTCTCGGGCAGGCACTTGTTGGCCACGACCGCGACGGTGCGGGCGTGGTTGTCGGCGATCTCGGCCATGGAGACCTCCACGGAGGCGACGACGTCCTCCACGTCGTGCTGCCCGGAGACCACCAGCAGCACCGGGACGCCGATGTTGGCCGCCACCCGGGCGTTGAGGGCCAGCTCGGGGTTGCCGGCGACGTCGGTGAAGTCCGAGCCGTCGATGATGACGACGTCGTGCTCGCGTGCCAGGGCCCGGTAGGCGTCGACGATGCGCGCCAGGGCCTCCTCGGGGTCGGCGTGGAACTCGTCCCAGGTCGCGCCGACGCACTGCTCGGCGGGCGTGGCGGAGCCGGCACGGTTCAGCAGGAGGCTGAGGAAGGCATCGCCCTCACGGCTCTCCACGAAGGGGCGGAAGACGCCGACCTTGGCGACCACCTTGGTCAGACAGGAGACCAGCCCGAGGGCCACCGTTGACTTCCCGGTTCCGGCGTTGGGTGAGGCGATGTAGATACTGCGCGCCACGTTAGGTCCTTCTCGCGTTGTCTTGGAGTCAGGGGCGCCGGCTCATTCCGGTGCCGTACGGGTCCGATTGTGCCCCCACCTGCGGGTCATCTGCGACCAAAGGCCCGATCTCCGCTCGTCTTGTGATGTGGGAACGGGCACATACTCAGGGGGCGGCACAGGTGTCATACGTGCTTGCCCGCCCGAGTGGTCGGCCCGCGGCCGGGCATGGAGGGGACCGTGGCCCGCCCGGTGCCGGGGTCAACGGTTACCGTGACGTTGCTGTGGGACTGCCGGGGGGTGAGCCCCTCTTCTTGCGAGACCCAGATCGTGTAGGTCGACGACGGGTCTCCCGGCTGGGGAAGGAACAGGGCGATGGCCCGCCCGCCGCCCGCCTCCTGCGCGGCAGCGACGGCGCGCTGCGGCCCGATGTCGTGAGCCCGGTCCGTGCTGGTCGGTTCCGCCCGGGACTGGTATCCGGTCATGGGGACGGGGGCAGGCGGTTGGGTGGGGCGGATGCTGAACACGCTGGCGTAATAACCCCACAGGAACAGCAGAGGAAGGAGGACCAGGCCGGCCGCCTTGAGCAGGTCGGTGTCTCTCGACAGGCGCCGGGCGCGCCAACGGGCGGACAGGGCGGTGCGTCGATAGCGCTGCAACGGCCACCACGTGCGCAGTCCGCTGATGGTCAGGACCGTGAGAACCACCCCCGAGGTGGCCACGACCAGCCCCCCGATGGTCAGGCCCCGGTGACTGTCCCCCCAGCCGGTGTGGGGAATCTCCTGAGACAGCCAGTGCACGTGGCCGGGCCCCTGGCAGGACAGCAGGCAGCGGTGCAGGTTGTCCAGGGCGGCGACCCAGGCCGGGGTCGCCGACGTCCTGCTGATCTCGTGCCCGGTGGAGGGATCGACCGCGTAGGTGGCCTGCTCGGTCCGCACCTCGACGACGTCGGTGTCCCACGTCGCTGACAGGACGAGTTCGTCGGGATGGCCGTTCTTGATCGTCTCGACCGCCTGCGGCAACGAGACCTGACCGGGGTCGGCGTCGTGGGTGGAGGCGGTCGGGTTCAGCGAGTGCAGGATCTCCGCCTGGTGCGGCAGGAGCATGCCGCTGAGAGTAATGATCAGCATTCCCAGGCCGGTTGCTGCTGACAGCCAACGGCGCACGAGCGCCATCGCCCGGCGGGTGCGGGAGGGTGGGGAGGGGAGAGGGTCGACGGCGGGATCCATGGCAGTCTTCATTGGGGAGGGCTAGGACCCGGCGGGGGCCAGCAGGGCGGCCGCGGCGCACAGGCAGGCGAGGGCCGCGATGAGGGCGTAGACGCGGTGGCCGCGCTCGCGCCGTTGCCACAGGGAACGGGCGCCGCTGACGCTGATGGCGGCGCCGGCGACCTGAATGACCAGGGCCGTGCCGACGGCCAGGGGGCCGGCGGCGCCTATGGCGGGAGCCAGGGCGTAGACGATGACGCACCTGAGGCCCGAGGCCCACAGTCCCAGCATGACGGCATGGATATCGGCGCTGACCAGGAGGGGGGAGACCGCGTCGTCCTGAGCGAGAGGGGCGGGTGTCCGAGGTGCGACAGCGTCGACGTCGACGTCGTCTCCGGTCTCCTCGCCGGGCGAAACGTCAACATAATCAATACTCGCCGCACTCTTCATACTGACGAATACGGTAACGGTCAGGATAATTTACGTCAACGCTCCCTCGTGAGCTGGTGATGTGATGTCATACAGGCGTCTTTGAGGGAAATAACTGCTGGTAGGGCCCTGTTTTGTAGGGCGGAGAAATAAAGGGTGCCGGACTGTGTGCCGGGTGCTGCCCGGAGTCGGACCGTGCTAGCGCAGCAGGGGCAGTGCGGAGATGAGGGTCAGGACGACGATGATCGGCTCGAAGACCCGCTGATCCATGTGCTCGGCGAGGCGCCGACCGACCAGGGCCGAGGCGATGACGACCGGGGCGGCGATCGTCGCCAGTGACAGCGTCGTGGGGTTGACAAGGCCGGCTGAGACGGAGAAGGGCAGCTTGACCAGGTTGACCAGGAAGAAGAACCAGGCCGTCGTCCCCAGGAAGGCCTTGACCGGATAGCGGCAGGCCAGGAAGTACATGGAGGTCACCGGTCCGCCGGCGTTGGCGACCATTGTGGTGAAGCCGGCCAGGCTGCCGTAGACCAGGCGGGCCAGGCGACTGCCGGCCGGGGTCGGGAGGGCCGCCTCGGGTGAGTCGCCGGACCTGCTCCTGGCGGCCGAGCGGCGCTGGTACAGCGTGATAGCGACCAGGATCAGCAGGATGGCGCCGATGAGGCGGCGAGTGGAGTCGTTGGAGGCCAGGTGCAGGAACAGGGCGCCGACGCCGACGCCGGCCAGGACCGCGGGGACGAGTCTGCGCAGCATGCGGAAGTCCGCGTCGCTGCGATAGCTCCACACGGCCAGCAGGTCGCCGGTCATGAGCATGAGCAGGATGGCGCCGGTGGACTCCTTGGCCGGCAGCGCCGCGGTGCACAGGGCCACAGCGATGGTGGCCGCCCCGGGCAGGGCGGTCTTGGCGATGCCGCACAGGGCCGCCACGACCGCGAGAAGGATCCAGGAGGTGGTGGTCAAGGTGGGGAGCACGGGACCTCTCAGCGGTGAGAAGAGTCGGAGTCTGGTCTGAACTTTGTCCAGACTGATGCATGGCCGTCGACGGTGAGGACCGATGGGGCCTCGCCATCGACGATGGCCTGCGTGAGTTCCGTCGGGGCCGGCTCAGAGCCGGGCGGCGGCCTCCAGGAGGTTGCGCGCGGAGAGCCGGAGCCCCTCGACGTTGCCGTACTCGGCGTCCTCATGCTCGATGTTGACGTTCATCTCCGGATCGATCTCGGTGATGGTGGCCAGGAATCGAGCCCAGTAGCCGGTGTCGTGCCCCAGTCCGAGGGCGACGAACCTCCAGGCCGGGTCCTGGGGCCAGGAATTGCACCAGTAGCCGTAGGCCACCGGGACCTTGCCCTCGGCCTCGGCGGGAACGCGACCGAAGTCGGTGTCCAGGACCCCGCGGTAGGCGGCACCGGGGAAGATCCTGGTGTCCTTGGCGTGGACGTGCCCCACCAGGGACCCCAGGCGCTTGGTGGCCACGATCGGGTCCATCTGCTGCCAGAACAGGTGGGAGGGATCCATGTTGACCTTGATGTGGGTCGCCCCGGTCTCCTCGATGAGCCTCTCGAAGGAGGGGACGTTGAAGACCAGGTTGCGCGGGTGCAGCTCCAGGCAGACCTGGACGTCGTTGTCGCGGGCCAGGGCGTCGATCTCCTTGAAGAAGGGGACGACGACGCTCCACTGGTAGTCCAGGATCTCCATGTCGATCCCGTTCCACGGGTTGACGACCCAGGTGGGGTACTTCGCGCTCGGGTCGGTGCCCGGAGTGCCGGACATGGTGACGACCTCCTTGACACCGAGCAGGCCGGCCAGGCGGATGGCCGCCCGAATGTCCTCAGCATGCTTGAGGCCCTCATGGGGCAGCGGCGAGGTGGGATTGCCCGAGGTGTTGAGGCCGGACAATCGCAGGCCCCGGTCCTGGAAGAGGCCCAGGTACTCGTCGCGGGCGGCGGACGAGGCCAGCAGGGCGTCCACGGGGCAGTGCGGGGAGGGGATGAAGCCCCCGACGTTGACCTCCGCCCCGGTGAGCCCGGCGTCCTTGAGGACATCGAGGGCCTCGGGCAGGGAGCGGTCCTGGAGGCAGGCGGTGTAGGCGCCGTAGGTCAGTGGCATGAGAGGTCTCCTTGGGTGTTGTTCGCTACGTCGTGGGTGGCGGTGTGTCTGAAGGGGGTGGCCCAGTGGGGTGGCTGGCAGGCTGCTCTCACAGGCTTGCGAGCTCGGGCAGGTCCGAGACGTCGATGGCGGCGCCCCCGGCGGCGGCTGAGCGGGCCACGGCGTCGGCCAGGAGCATCTCGCGGTAGCCGTCGGCGAAGCTGGCGCAGCGAGGCAGGGCCCCCTGCCCGGGGGTGATGCCGGCGACCTGCTGGAGGAAGGCGTGGGCCTGGTAGGTGAACTGCTCGATCTGGGTCAGCCCGACCCCGCCGAAGGCCATGGAGGAACCCTTCGCGAAGTAGGGGAAGTCGGGGTTCACCAGGACGCGGCGGGCCCCGCCCAGCCCGGCCGGGGAGCTGACGTCGTCGATCTTGATCTCACCGCAGCGCGCCAGGTCCCAGGAGACGCGGCCCTTGGTGCCCAGGACGTCCACCATGAGGGAGTTGGGCAGGCCCCAGGCCACGCGCGAGCAGGAGAAGGTACCCACGGCGCCGTTGGCGAAGTGCGCGGTGAAGGTGGCGACGTCGTCGTTCTCCACCGGCTCGTAGGTGACGTCAGCGCAGTCGCCGTCGCCCAAGGCTGTTCCGCGAGTGACGTGTCCGGCGGCCACGGGGCGCTCCTTGATGGAGGTCATCATGGCCGCGCCCGAGACCGAGACGATGGGGCCGCAGATGAGCTCGGCGGTATCGATGAGGTGACTGCCGACGTCGCCCAGGGCTCCCGAGCCCATGGGGCCCTTGTAGCGCCAGGCCATGGGGGTGGAGGGATCCACTCCGTAGTCGCACCAGTAACGGCCGTCGAAGTGGTGGATCTCGCCCAGGTGGCCCTCGGTGACGAGCTTGGCGATCTCGGCCAGGGCGGCGTTGCGACGGTAGGTGAAGCCCACACCGGTGACGACACCGGCCTCCTTCTCCGCCTGGGCCATGGCGCGGGCGCTCTCGAGCGTGTCCGCCAGGGGCTTCTCACACAGGACGTGCTTGCCGGCTCTGATGAGGGCCTCGGCGATCTCGCGGTGCAGGGCGTTGCCCACCACGATGGAGACGATGTCGATGTCCGGGTCCTCGGCCACGGTGCGCCAGTCGTCCACGGCGTGCTCGTAGCCGTAGCGCTGGGCGGCGTCCTCGGCGAAGGGGAGGTAGGCGTCGGCGATGGTGTGCAGGCGGACCTGCGGCAGGCCCAGGTCGAAGACGGTGCCGACCTGGCGCCAGGCGTTGGCGTGGGTGGTGCCGGCCATTCCGGCACCGATGACGGCGACTGACAGGGGAGTGGTGCTCATGGTTGCCTCGGGTGTCCTCGTTGACGAGTGGGTGACAGGGAGAAGTCCTGCGCTGACATGAATTCACGCGCGTGAATTCATGGCTTCAGTCTGTGTGCCGGGCCTGGCGATGTCAACCGGTTCTGGGGGATGGTCGGGACAAAGACGGGACACCTGTGGGTGTGTGCTGCGAGTCCGGGACCACAGCCCGTGGCTTGGAGGGCCGTCATCCCGACGGTGCGTGCGCCGGCCGCTGTCCTGGGCGTCACTCCCTGGGTGCTGCGTGGCGTTGCGGACGGCATCCCCGGCACTGATGGGCGTGCCGACTCGGCCACCTCCCGTTCTGGAGCGAAGTACTGATTCCATGGCAGCCGCCCCGGAGGCTCTGGGCTCACGGGGAGCGCGGGGACGTGCCGATGGAGGCGGTCTTGAGTGCGTCGAGGTTCATGCGGTCGGGTATGCGGCAGATGACTTGATCGTCATCGAGGATCCTCGGCCTCCATTCCATGCAACGGAGTGTCCGTCGCGTCCTCGAACGTGCGTAGCTTTTCGGTATTACTGAGTAGCGTGGTTCTGGATCCATGGCCTGGCGCGATGAATAGCGTTCTGAATCTCGCTTAGCATGGTCTTCCATGCATTAAGGCGGGATAATGTGGACCCATTCGCTGTGTTGAGTTCGGCCAGGATCTTGGCTCGTTGTACCGAGAAAGTTCCAATATCCAAAAGTTCACCATTAGGAATATGGCGACTCAGGAGGTGATGTAGAAGTCTCTTGGTGTCTTTACGGTTCTCAAGGGTGCTTTCTGATAGTGATGCTTCACGTCGTAACCATGTACCGCATTCTTGGTCGTCGAGAAGTGAGGCCAGCGCCCAGGTTTCTGTCATCGTCACTGGGACTACCGGGACCACCGGGACGGGATGGGTGAACTCAATCGCCCCGACGGCGTTGCCGATCTCGTTGATCCGGGCCTTGAGGCCTGCATTGTCCGCGTCTCGATGGATGAAGATGAGGTCATACAGCTCCGCGTCATTCTTCTGCAGGGTGCCCAGCTTCGCCTCAACGGATCCCTTCAGGTCGAGGCGGGCGCTGACTGAGGCGGGCTCGCATGTCAACTGGGTGAGAAGAACTTCCAATACGTTTGCCAGTGCGCCGTCCGAGGAGCCCTCGCACAAGAGGCAGCAATACCAGTCACTCATTGGTGTTCCAGTTCTTGGGATTCTCGAGGAATGCGGCAATCTCGCCACGAGAGACGGGACGAGCTCCTGCTTCTCTGCCCCCGGGAGTGCCTTGCGTTCGCCATGTTTCAGGGAGTGGGTGGAATCCGACGCTGCGTAGGACTCCTCCGTGGCCGTCGGGGATGGATTTTCCGACTGCACACAGGATGTCATCAGAACTGGTCGCCTGGACGAAGTAAGGAGAATGAGTATTAACGATGACCTGCCGAGCCGAGTTCTCTGTGGGCTCGGAGATCCCCTGCAGAAGTCCGTGCATATCTGCTATCTTGGACGGATGGATGCCGTTCTCTGGTTCCTCCATGCATAGCATCCCGAAATAGTCGTGTGAGACCTTCATTGCGGACAAGGCGAGGAAGCGTAGGGTGCCGTCAGAAAGTGATCGCGCAGGCAGTTCTGGGGTTGCTCCGATTCTGGCGCGCAATTCCAGTGTGTCACGGGCCTGATCCTGTATAACGCGCAGGTCTCGGATGTCTACCAGTGCCCCGATGGTGTCGCGAACACGATTCATGACACTGCTGCCATCCCCTTCTTGAAGTGCCTGGCGGAACAAGGAGGACGGGATGTGGGCGCCAGTGGAGGAGATGGGTCTGCTCTCAACTATGTCATCAGGTGCACGCATTGCACTTGGTTCCAGGGCGACGAATCGCCAGGATCGCATCTCCGCCTGTGCTGCAAGAATGATGGGATTCTCGGCGGTCGCTGTGGCGGATAATACTGTTCGCTGAGTATTTTCTGCAGCGATTTTCCTGGGGTGCCCCCTGCTGCCGGTTCTTATCTGCACAACCGTCTTGCCGTTGTCTTCTATTGATGATAGTGGGGGGAGTCTAAGTCCTCCTCGGATGAAATGTTTCACATAGCTTCCGGAGTTCGGGAAGTGGAGCGTTTCTGTCGCTTTTGAGATTGGGGAAAGCTTTTCATTCACTAGTCTCAGCTGTAGTCCTGCAGAGAGGGGTTCTCCTCTCTGGACGGCGATCTCAACCTCGTAGCGAACGAAGGTGTGTCTCGGTTCAACTTGTTGACTGAATTCATCGGATGCCTGAGAGGGGAGAATCATCTCTGCCGCTAAGCTGAGATTCTCTCGCCCCTCGAGTACGTGCTCGGAGAAGAGGGAGGAAATGTCGGAGCGCTGCTGAGGGGTGGGTCTGATGAGCGTGCAGGCCTCTAGGAAGGAATGGGTGCTCAGTAGCGAGAGGAACTCGATTGCGTCGAAGAGGTTTGACTTTCCTACCGAGTTCGGTCCGGCGATACAGGTGAACGGACCGAAATCGACGGAGATGTTTTCAAGATTCTTGAATCCGGATACCTCGAAACGAGTAAGCATGTGCATCCTTCTTCTGAAGACATTAAGGTCGCGTTGGATGATATCACATGAGCGTGGATTCAGGAATATCTGTGGATGAAATGTTGTCCGCTGTTGCTGGGTGCGGATATCTTGAACGATTCCGAGTCGCTCAAACCCGCTTCGGTTCATTTTGTCGTCCCAGGGACGAGGCGCGCGTGACGAGCTGCGGCTCCAGGACCACGCTGCGGGCCTCGGTCCCGGAGCCCGCCTCGGCCTGCAGCTCGTCGTCGGACGTGAGCCCGGCGCGCCGGCACACCAGGTCCACCGCGCACTCGCCCAACCGTTCCTCGGGCTGGTCGATGCTGGTCAGGGAGAACTCCTCGCGCAGGGCCAGGTAGGTGTTGTCGTAGGAGGCCAGGGCGACGTCGGCCCCGGGCTCGCGGCGGCTCTCGCGCAGGACGGGCACCGCGTCGATGGCCAGGGCGTCGTTGTGAATGACCAGGCCCAGTGACTCGGGATGGTCCTGCAGGGCCTCCCGGGTGGCGGGGCCGGCGTCCTCGCCGCAGCTGCGCGCCTCGAAGTCCAACCCGGTCGCCTGAGCGGCGTGCGCCAACGAGCCTTCTCGGTCGTGGCGGGAGGCCGCATCAGTCAGGTGCGGGCCGATGTAGCAGATGGTGCGCATGTCCCGGGATGCCAGGTGATCAATAACGAGGCGGGCAGCGGCCTCCTCATCGACCCGCACCGAGTCGACCCGCCCGCCCGGGCTGCGCCGTCCGATGACGCATACGGGCACCTCCTCACCAATGGCCAGCAGGTCCTCGCCGGTCAGCCAGGGCGAGACGAAGATAATGCCCGCGACCCGTACCCCCAGCAGGCTCTCGACCGCCTGGTGCAGGACCTCGGGCTGGTCGGAGCCGACCGTGACGAACAGGGTGAGGCCGCGCTGGGCGGCCGCCCGGCCCAGGCTGGCCGCGATCTGTTCGAAGAAGGCGTTGCGCAGGTTGGGCAGTACCAGACCGATGATGTTCGAGCGCTTCCGGGCCAGCGAGGAGGCTGAGACGTTGACTCGGTAGCCGAGGGACGCCGCCACGTCCTCAATGCGCTCGCGGGTGTCGGCGGCGACCTTGGGCGAGCCGCTCAGGGCCAGAGAGACCAGGCTGCGCGAGACCCCTGCGGTGCGTGCGACGTCGCTCTGGGTAGCGGCGTGAGCCTTGGTCACCGTCTCCTCCTGCTTCCTGCGGTGCCGGGTCGCCTCTCGTAGGACGCGTTCAGGCGGGCGTCCGGCTACCGGGAAGGCTACAGGCTGATCCGGAGGGCTGCGGCGGCGGTCGGTGGGGGCTCGCGCAGTAGTTGGGGAACGACGACGCTCCCGACCATCACTGGTCGGGAGCGTCGAGGTGAGGCGTCAGCCGGTGGGGTCGACCCGGAGGGGGAGTCCGCGCGAACCCCGTGACGTCTCAGGCCTTGAAAAGGGTTCCCTCAAGGTAGGCGCGCGCCTTGCGGGCGTACTCCAGCGGGTTGGCGATGGCCGGGTCCTGCTCGGCCTCCACCAGGATCCACTCGGAGTAGCCGTGTTCCACGAGGAACTTGTAGGGGACGGTGAAGTCGATCGTGCCGTCACCGGGGACGGTGAACATCCCGGCCAGGAAGGAGTCGAGGAAGGAGCGCTCAGCGGCCTTGGACTCCGCCATCTTCTCGGGGCGCACGTCCTTGAAGTGGACGTGCTTGACACGGTCGATGGTGGCCTCCAGCAGGCCCATGACGTCGCCGTCGCCCACGTAGGCGTGGCCGGTGTCGAACAGGAGGGAGACCTTGGCCGGGTCGGTCAGCTCCATGAGACGGATGGTCTCCTCCTTGGTCTGGATGACCGTGCCCAGGTGGTGGTGGTAGACGAGCTCCAGGCCATGGGCGTGGGCGACGTCGCCCAGACGGTTGAGGCCCTCGGCCAGCACCGGCCACTGCTCCTCGGTGAGCACCGGCTTGTTGGTGAAGATGCAGACGTCGCGGATGCCCTGGACCGAGCCGGTCTGCTCGGAGACGACGACGCGGGTGGCGCCCAGGTACTCCAGGTAGGCGCAGGTGGCCTCGAAGTCGGGGATGACGGCCTCGACGCCGTCGCGCAGGATGAAGGAGGAGAACCACTGGGCGACGATCTTGATGCCGCGGGCCTCGGCGGCAGCCTTGACCTCCTCCTTGGGAGGGAAGAAACCGGCGCACTCGGTGCCGGCGAAGCCGGTGTCGGCCAGGTCCAGGAGCATGTCCTCCAGGGTGTTGAAGGCGCCGACCTCGGGGATGTCGTCATTGCGCCAGGTGATCGGGTGCATGCCCCAGGAGATGCCGTGGGGGTCGGAGATGGCGGTTGCGGGGTCGAGGGTGAAGGACATCGTTGCTCCGTGTTCTCGCTCGGGTGGTGCTGGGCGGTGGTCAGTGGGTGGGTGCGGTGAGGTGGCGGTGATGTGTGGGCGGCTGGTGTGCCGTCGGCTCATGGCCGCCAGTGGTGCGCTCCCGGGAGGGACCGGCGTCGGTGCCGGGAGGTGGGCCCGTGCCTCGAACCTAGCAACAGGACTTTGTCCTGACAAGCCCCCTTTCGGGTCCTCCCGGGAGCGCGTGTGCTGGGGGAGGGGTCAGGAGTAGAGCTTCTCCATCTCGACCTCGATCTCCTCCAGGGACTTGTCCTTGGTCTCCGGCATGATCTTGAACAGGACGACGGCGACGACCAGGTTGAGCACGCCGTAGATGGTGTAGGTGATGCCGCCGCCCAGGGTCTCCATCATGGGCGGGAAGGTCCAGGTGATGATGGCGTTGGCGGTCCACATGCAGAAGATCGCCGTGCCGTTCATGATGCCGCGGACGTTGGCCGGGAAGATCTCACCCATCATCGTCCACACGATCGTGCCGTTGGAGGACTGCACGATGAGCATGAAGACGGACATGAGTCCCAGGATGAGGTAGGCGGCCCAGGTGGGCGGGGCGGTGTGGTCGGCCATGTGCGGGGCGATGAAGAACTGGAAGGTCGCCGCGATGCCCAGCAGGGTGACGCCCACGCCGATGACGTCGCCGATGAGGACCTGGCGGCGCCGGAACCTCAGGATGAGCCAGATGCCGATGGCGGAGCCGATGACCGACATGACGCCGTTGGCCACCTGCGCGGTGATGGAGGCCGAGGTGGACATACCGGCGTACTCCAGCACCTTGGGGGCGTAGTACATGACGGTGTTGACACCTGTGGTCTGGTTGACCACGGCCAGGAAGATGCCGACCAGCAGCAGCTTGCGCAGCCAGGGCGTGGCCATGACGTGGCTGAAGCCCTTGCGCTGGGACTCCTCGTCCTTCTCGTGCTGGCGGGCCTCGACCATCTCCATGATCTCGTCCTCGATGGCGCCGTCCTTCTCCGGGATGCGCACGCGCTTGAGGGCGCCGATGGCGTCGTAGAGGCGCTCCTTGGCCAGGTACCAGCGCGAGGACTCGGGCATGAGGCGGATGCCGATCCACAGGGCCACGGCCGGGATGGAGCACAGGACCAGCATGTAGCGCCAGGCCTCGCCGTTACCGGCGCTGATGCTGAGCTGGTCGAGGAAGGCGTGGTACTCGTCCGCGCTCATCGGGCCGCCCTTGGCGGCCTGGAGCTTGGCGACCTCGTCGAAGACGTACTGGCCCGGGGTGAAGTGCCCGCTGGGGTCCTCGGCGATGGTGATCCTCGGGCCGCCCTGGAGGGAGTTGATGATGGCGTTCATCGAGAAGGCGAGCAGCTGGCCGGTGACGATCATGAGCTGGTCGATGGCCACGATGGAGCCGCGGATGCGTTTGGGGGCCGTCTCCGCCAGGTAGACGGGGACCGTTGCGGAGGCGGCCCCGACGGCGAAGCCCAGGACGACGCGGAAGGGGTACATGACCCAGACGTTGGGGGCGATGGTGGTGCCGATCGCGCCGGCGAAGAACAGGAAGGCCAGGACGGTGATGTTGTGGCGCCGGCCCCAGCGGTCCGACATGAGGCCGCCCAGCAGCGCGCCCAGCGCGGCGCCGGCCAGCAGGGTGCCTCCGATGGCGCCCTCCTGGAAGGAGGTCAGCTGGAGGCCCTTGGCGTCGAAGGGCATGTACATGTACGGCAGGGCGCCGGAGATGACGCCGGTGTCGTAGCCGAAGAGCAGTGAGCCGAGCGTGGCCACGGCGGCGATGGCGATGACGCCGCGGTGCTTGCCCGAAGGCGGAGTCTTGGCCACCGCCTTGTTGAGCTCTTCCCTGGTGAGTCCACGCAGGGACGTCGTGACTCCCTGAGACATAGGGGGTCTCCTCTCAGTCCTGCGGCGACGATGCCGCAGGGGTCGTTGTGATGGGTGGGTGGTGGAGTGAAGAGAAAAGTGAGGTGTGGGGCGGCTCAGGCGTCGAAGGTGGTGCGTCCCTCGACGCGGGGGACCTCGTGCCACTGGCCGTCGGCCGCCGAGGCGACGACGGCCTCGTCGACCTCCGCGGCGCACCAGGCGTCGGCGGCCGAGGGGGCCACCTGCTTGCCGGTGAGGATGGACTCGATGAACTGCGCGGCCTCGATGGCCTTCATGTCGTCAAAGCCCATGGAGGTGCCGATGGCGGGCTGGAAGCGCTGCCACTGGCCCCACTGGGGGCCGGCCATGGCGCGGGTGTAGCCGTGGGAGGCGCCGCCGTCGAGCACGGGGCAGATCTCCAGCTCGTTGAGGCGCTCGAAGTTCCAACGGGCCGAGCCCTTCGTGCCGTAGACCTCGACGACGTACTCGGCGCGCGGTCCCACGCTGACGCGGGAGGACTCCATAGTGCCCACGGTGCCGTTCTCGAAGCGCACCAGCATGGAGACGTAGTCCTCGTTCTCCACCGGGCCCACCTCGTCGCCGATCTCGAAGCCCGAGTGGCCGATGCCCATCTTGGTGGGGATGGGGCGCTCGGTGATGAAGGTATCGGTGACCGCGGTGACCGAGGCGATGCGTCCCACGATGTACTGGGCCAGGTCCGCCCCGTGGCTCATGAGGTCGGGCACGACGCCGGCCCCGGCCTTCTCCTTCGAGGCCCGCCAGGTCAGGGGTCCCATGGGGGAGGAGTTGTAGTCGGCGATGAACCACACGCGCACGTTCGTGATCCGCCCCAGCTCGCCGCCGCGCACCAGGGAGCGCAGGTACTCGATGGCCGGGGTGTGGCGGTAGTTGAAGCCGACGGCGGTGACGAGCCCCGCCTTCTCGGCGGCCTGGGCGATCTGCCGGGACTGCGCGGCACTGACCCCCATGGGCTTCTCGATCCAGAAGGGCTTACCGGCCTCGACGGCCGCCAGGGCCATCTCGTGGTGGAGGAAGTTGGGGGCGCAGATGGAGACGGCCTCCACCTCGGGGTCGGCCAGCAGGTCGCGGTAGTCGGCGTAGGCGCGCTCGAAGCCCAGGTTGTCCACCGCCTCCTGACGCACCTCGTCCACCGGGTCCGCGGCGGCGACCAGGCGTGGGGTCACCCCCAGCTCGGGGAAGCGCTCGGCGATGGCGCGGTAGCTGCGGGAGTGAAGCCGTCCCATCCAGCCCAGGGAGATGACTCCGATACCCAGTGTTGACTTATTGGCCATGACGGTCCTTCCCGACAACATTGTCGGCTGCTGCGTGTGTGGAAGTGCGTCCGGAAGCCCCGGGAAACACCCGTCGTTAATGACGTCACAGGAAGATATCAGAGCAACTTTGTCCTGACAAGGGGTGAGGGTGAGGTCGGATGACTGCTCTGAGCAGGGCCTACGTGCTCACCGGTGTTGTCAGATAGGATGGGCTCAACCGGTGTCCAAGGATGGACTCCGGCTCCCGCGGATCATGCTGGTTCGTGAGGCACAACGGCGTGGAAAGGGAGACGTCTGCCGTGAAAGGACCTCGAGGACGAGGTGGGCGGGTCACGATCAGGACCGTCGCCGAGCGCGCCGGCCGCTCCATCTCCACCGTCTCGGCGGCTCTCAACGGCTCCGACGGCGTCGCCGAGAAGACCCGTGGTGAGATCCTGAGCATCGCCACCGAGCTCGGCTACCAGGCGGATCCGCGCGCCCAGTTCCTACGCCGCAGCCACACCGGGCTCATCGGCGCCAGCTTCGCCATCGGGCAGGCCTACCAGGGGCTCATCGTGGACGGGCTCTTCCAGGCGGCCTCCGCCCTGGATCACGCGCTGGTGCTGGCCACCTCCACCCCGCACCGCGATGTGGTCGACGGGCTGCGCTCACTGCTGCTCCAGCGCTGCGAGGGCCTCATCCTGGTCGACCCCGACCTCTCCGTGGACGCCCTGGCCGGAATCGTGGACCGCCCCCCGACGGTTCTCGTCGGCACCAGTACCGAGCTGGGGGATGTCGATGAGGTCCACTCCCGCGACGACGTCGGCATCCAGCTGCTCGTTGATCACCTGGTCGACACCGGACGCCGCCGCGTCACCCATGTGGACGGCGGGAAGGAGACCGCCGCAGGGCGACGGATCGAGAGATTCAGGCAGGCCATGGAGAGCCGGGGCCTGGGGCGAGGTGCGCGGGTGGTGCCCGGGGGAGGCGATGAGGACAGCGGCGCCAGGGCGGTCCACCACCTCATCCAAACCGGCGAGCTGCCCGAGGCGCTCCTGTGCTTCAACGATCACTGCGCCGTCGGAGCCCTCATGGAGCTGCGCCGCCAGGGGGTGAGGGTGCCGCAGGACCTGGCCGTCACCGGCTACGACGGCATTCCGGTCACGGCGGCCTCGGCCTTCTCCCTGACCACGGTGCGCCAGGACGCCGGCCTCATCGCCGAGGTGGCGGTACGGGCGTTGCTGGCCCGGATGCACCCGGACCAGGACTGCCACATCCCGGCGGAGGTTGCCGGTGAGGACCGGCCTCTGGGCGGCCGCCTCTACCGGGTGGTCCCCGATCTTGTTGTCCGCGACACGACGGCCCCGCCGCGCGAGCGCCGGGACAAGGCCCGTGCCTGATACGGCACGCGGCGTACGGTGAACCTCACCAAGGGAAGCCACAACCGAGGGGCGCACGCCCCGCACACTGGGACAGGAACCATGATTAACGGAGAACTCATCGACCTGGTCGCCGGCGACTACGAGGCGCGTATTGCCTCATCGGGTGCCATGCTCGTCCACCTGCGTCGCCAGGGGCGCGACCTCATCATGCCCTTCGATGCTGAGGCCACGCTGCCCGCCGGCTGGCAGGGCAAGACCCTGCTGCCGTGGGCCAACCGCATTGCCGAGTCCCGTTACGACTACGCGGGCACCGAGTTCCTCGTGGGCTGCAACGAGCCGGCCAGTGGCTCGGCCCTCCACGGCCTGGCCGGTTGGATGGACTGGCAGGTCGCCGACGACGACCCCTCCGGCCCCGACGACGGCGCCCCCCGTAGCCGGGTCGTCCTGGAGCTGAGCCTGCTGGCCTCCTACGGCTACCCCTGGAGCCTGGAGGCCAGTGCCTGTTTCGAGCTCGACGCCGAGCGCGGGCTGAGCGTGACCGTGACCGCCACCAACGTCGGTGCGGCCCGCCCCGCCCCGCCGGTCCCCGGCGCACCGGAGGTCGAGGGCGAGCCCGCCCCCGCTCCCTACGGCATCTCCTGCCACCCCTACCTGACGCGCTCGGTGCCCCTGGACGACTGCGTCCTGACGATCCCGGCGGCCGAGGTCCTCGACGTCGACGAGCGCATGGCCCCCACGCACCGGCGCAGCGTGGAGGGCACCGACTGGGACTGGCGGGGCGGCCGGCTCGTCGGGGCCACCCAGACGGACAACGCCTACACCGCCCTGCCCGAGGGCACCTGGGAGGTGAGTCTGCGCGGCGGGCAGGGCAACCGCGCCGTCGTCATGACCTCGGACGTCCCCTGGGTGCAGGCCTACACCGCCGACGAGCTCTCCCGGCCCGGCGTGGCCATCGAGCCCATGACCTGCCCGCCCAACGCCTTCAACAGTGGGGAGGGCCTCATCGCCCTGGCAGTGGGGCAGTCCCACTCCTTCACCTACCGCCTCTACGAGCAGGACTGAGCGCACACGCGGCCTTGCTGAGCCCGCAACGGCCCTGCAGGCGCTGAGAACGCGCGGTGGGCGTCGTCGAAACGGATGGCTCGACGACGCCCACCACGCGTCAGAGTGGTGAACCGGCGCTCAGCTCAGGCGCACCGGCTGCCCGGAGTGGGCCGACTCCGTGGCGGCCTCGGCCAGGCGCAGGGCGGCGATGGCGTCCCCGATGCCGGTGGGGGGCGTGGTGCCGGCCTCGACGGCCTCGATGAAGGCGCTCAGCTCGATGCGGTAGGCGTCGGCGTAGCGCTCCAGGAAGAAGTCGAGGTAGGGCTCCTGGGCGTCGGTGACCTCGCCGTTGGACAGGCGCACCGTGGTGGCGCGGATGTTCTCGGCGAACAGGGCGCCCTCGCGGCCCGAGGCCTCGAGGCGCTGGTCGTAGCCGGAGGAGCAGTGCCGGTTGTTGATGATCGTGGCCACGGCGCCCGAGGCGGCCTTGAGGGTGACGACGGCGGCGTCGAAGTCGCCGGTGTCCTTCAGGGCCGGGTCGAGGTTCTGTCCGGCCGCGTAGACCTCCTCGATCTCACCCAGGAAGAAGCGGGCGGTGTCGAAGTCGTGGATGGTCATGTCGCGGAAGATGCCGCCGGAGACCTTGATGTACTCCGCCGGCGGGGCGGCCGGGTCGCGGCTGATGATGGTCAGCTGCTCGATGTCACCGATCTTGCCGGCCTCGACCGCGGCGCGGGCGGCGGCGAAGCTGGGGTCGAAACGGCGGTTGAAGCCGAACATGACGGGGACCCTGACGGCGTCGAGCTCGTCCTGGGCGGCCTCGACGTCCTTCATGTCCAGGGCGATCGGCTTCTCGCACAGCACCGCCTTGCCGGCCTTGGCGGCGGCCAGCAGGTGGGGGATGTGCAGCGGCGTGGGGGAGCCGACGATGACGGCGTCGATCTCAGGGTCGGCGAAGACCTCCTCGGCGCCCTTGCAGGACCGGGCCCCGTAGACGGCGGCGAGCTTCTCGGCCGCGTCCTCGAAGGGGTCGCAGACCAGGGCGAGCTGGGCCTGGGGGTGGGCGGCGATGGTCTTGGCGTGGACGTGGCCGATGCGGCCGGCGCCGATGACGGCGATGGAGAGCATCCTTGCTCCTTCTGCGTGTGAGGGTGTGTCTGAGCTGGTGAGTTGATGGTGAGTGTGGTGGGGCGGGTCGACGACGTGAGACGTGCCTGGACATGTCTGAGCGTGTCGTGGGCCCTCCCGGTGCGGTGGGTGCCGCTCTGGTCGTCCGGGGCCCCACCGGGACCCGGACGACCCTGACTGGAGCCGATCAGGGCTGGGGCATGATGACGTCACGCACCAGGGCGTCCAGGTCGGCATCGGCCTGGAGGAACCCGCGCAGGGTGCGGACGGTCGCGCCGAAGGTGTCGAACTCCTCGGGCGTCATACCGTCGGGCTCGTAGGCGCGCACGAACTCGGGGATCGACAGGAGCGTCTCCATGATCTCGGGGGCCACGGGCTCGTTGATGCGCTCGACGACCTTGTAGCCGGAGTCGTTGATGAGCTTCTGCCAGGCGAAGGGCGGGGAGACGACCAGGTCGCCGCCGACCAGCTCGGACCACTGCAGCACGTTGCGGAAGGCGGCCGACAGCACGCGGGCGCGCAGGCCGCGGGCCTGGAACTCCTGGTAGGCGCGCTTGAGCGCGGCCACGCCACCCCACTCCAGGTGGCCGGGGTCGATGAAGAGCTTGTCCCGCTTGGCCACGATCTTGAGCCAGTCGTCCAGGCGGCCGCCCATGAGGGTGACGACCGGGCCCATGGTGGAGACGTCCTTGCCCTCGGCCTCGCGGCGCTTGAGGCCGCGCTCGATGGCCTCACCGGTGGCTACGGCCTGGGGCACGGAGAAGGAGACGGTGACGTTGACCGACACGCCCCGGTAGGTGGCGTCCTCGATGGCCTTGACGCCCACGGAGGTGGCGGGGATCTTCACGATGATGTTCTTGGCCAGGTTGGAGAACTCCTCGGCCTGGTCGGCCAGGGCCTTGGCACTGCGGGCCAGGCGCGGGTCGGTCTGCATCGACAGGCGGCCGTTGCGCCCCTTGTGCTCCTCGAAGATGGGCTCGAGCAGCTTGGCGGCCTCGATGCTCATCTCGCGTACGACCTGCCAGCCGATCTCGGACTCGGTGGCCTCGGGCATCTCCTCGGCCAGCTCGGCGATGCGGGGGAGCCACACGTCCTTGCGCTGGTTGATGCAGGTGTAGGCGATGGTGGGGTTGCAAGTGGCGCCCACACCGCCGAAGGAGATGGACTGGCGCAGCTCGTCGGGGTCGGCCGAGTCGTTCCACAGTGCGGTGGGCGTGTTGCGGGCGGCGTCGAGAAGGGGTCCGGGGGTGTAGTCGATGCTCATCGGTTCTGTGCTCTCTTTCGGGTTCATCCGTGCAGGCGTCCTTGCAGCCGCGGTCCGGTAGCCCCTATTGAAGTGTGCCCGACGGCATCTGTCAATAAAATGTCAGGACAAAGATTCCTGGGAACGGTGGTGACCCGCACCGGGGTGAGGGCTAGCTGGAGAACAGTGAGGTCTCGAAGGTGTAGCGCGAGGCGCGGTAGATGTGCTGGCCGTACTCGATGACGCGGCCCGACTGGTCGTAGGTGATGCGGGTGGCGGTCATCAGGGCGGCGCGGCGTCGCTCGTGGAGGAGCTCGGCCTCCCGGGCGGTGGCGTTGCGGGCCCCGATGGTCTGCTTGGCCGTGGTGGGGATGGCGTCCTGGGCGCGCAGCAGGTCGTAGAGGCCCCCGGTCTCCAGCTCCTCGCGGGTGGGGGCGATGGCCGCCGGCATGAGGTTGGACAGCACCGCGATCGGCTCGCCGTCGGCGCAGCGGATTCGGGTGCAGGTCACGACGGCGGTACCCTCCTCGACCTCGAGGTGCTCGGCGTCGTCGGCGTCGGCCTCGTGCTCGACGTAGTCCAGCACGTTCGTGGAGGTCGTGTGGCCGGCTGCGGACAGGTCCGACAGCAGGCTGGTCAGCTGCATCGGCCGGTGGACGTGCATGGGGGAAACGATCGTGCCCACGCCCCGACGGCGTTTGACCAGGCCGCGGTCCACCAGGTGCTGAAGGGCCTGGCGCGCCGTGGGGCGGGAGACCTTCAGTCGCTTGGCCATCGAGAGCTCGTCCTCCAGGCGGCTGCCGGCCGGCAGTGTGCCGTCGAGGATGAGTGCGGCCAAGGGCTCGGAAATTTGCGTGTGCAGCGGCGTCTTGGAGTCGCGGTCGATCGTGATGTTGAGGGCGAAAGGGGGTGTTGGATCGGACATGAGTATGGGCCTGTGTCAGACGTGATAATGCCTCGAGCATACGGATGCCGTGTGCCGATGTCACGCACGGTCGTCGTCCCGGCGCCGCTACACGGGGAGGTGGAGCCTCAAATGTTCTGACAAATGCTTGACCTGGGGTGGTTCCGTGGGGCAGGCTTCGCAGTGACGCCCGACGCAGACCTCGTTCCCGCAGGCCTGCAGACCCCAAGGATGTGGAGACGCGATCACCGTGATGACAGCAACGACGGCAACAACCAAAGCAACTGAGGCGGTCGCGCCCGAGGGTGTGCCCGCAGGCGGCGGAGACGACAATCGGCTCGACGTGCTCACCATCGGGCGCTGCGGCATCGACATCTACCCCCTCCAGGTCGGCGTCGGGCTGGAGGACGTGGAGAGCTTCGGCAAGTTCCTGGGCGGAAGCCCCACCAACGTGGCAGTGGCCGCCGCCCGCTACGGGCACCGCTCCGCCGTCGTCACTGGTGTGGGCAACGACCCCTTCGGGCGCTTCGTGCGCACCGAGATGCGCCGTCTGGGGGTCGACGACCGCCACGTCGTGACCAAGGCCGCCTACAACACCCCGGTCACCTTCTGCGAGATCTTCCCGCCGGATGACTTCCCCCTCTACTTCTACCGCGAGCCCTCGGCCCCCGACCTGGAGCTGACCTGGGAGGACCTGCCGCTGGAGGCCGTTCGCGACGCCTCCATCTTCTGGATCTCGGTGACCGGACTGAGCAAGGAGCCCTCGCGCTCGGCCCACCACGCGGCCCTGGGCACCCGCGACCGGCGGCGCTTCACGATCGCCGACCTCGACTACCGACCCATGTTCTGGAAGGACAAGGAGACGGCTCACCGCGAGGTCGCCAAGATCCTGCCCAAGGTCACCGTCGCCATCGGCAACCGGGAGGAGTGCGAGGTCGCCGTCGGTGAGCGCGACCCCGAGCGTGCCGCCGACGCCCTCCTGGAGGCCGGTGTCGAGCTGGCCATCGTCAAGCAGGGGCTGGAGGGGACGCTGGCCAAGACCCGCACCGAACGGGTGGAGATGCCCGTGACCTCGGTGGAGACGAAGAACGGCCTGGGCGCCGGGGACGCCTTCGGCGGGGCCATCTGCCACGGCCTGCTGTCGGGCTGGTCCCTGGAGAAGACCATCTTCGCCGCCTCCACCGCAGGAGCGATCGTCTCCTCGCGACTGGAGTGCTCCACCGCCATGCCCACCGAGCCCGAGCTGCTCGAGCTCATGCGCGCCCGCCGCGACGAGGTCGCCCCGGGCCTGACGGACCTGTGAGGAGTCCCCGATGAGTACATCACCCACACCTTCCGCCTCCGCCCGGGGGTCGCGGCCGCTGACCGACGCCGTCACCGAGATCCGGGCCACCGACCCCGGCCGTATCGGCCGGGCCCTGGCCCAGCGCCCCCGCGCCGACCTGGCCGGGGCCGGGCGCCTCATGGTCATCGCCTGCGACCACCCTGCCCGCGGGGCCCTGGGGGCCGGCGAGCGGCCCCTGGCGATGGCCGACCGCGAGGACCTCCTCCGGCGCTGCATGACGGCCCTGTCCCGCCCCGGCGTCAACGGGTTCCTGGGAACCGCCGAGATCATTGAGGACCTGACCCTCCTGGGCGCGCTGGACGGCAAGCTCGTGTGGGGCTCCATGAACCGGGTCGGTCTCCAGGGGGCCTCCTTCGAGATGGACGACCGCTTCGGCGCCTACGACGCCGACGGCATTGAGGCCTCCCACCTCGACGGCGGCAAGATGCTCACCCGCATCAACTACGCCGACCCCGCCAGCGCCGCCACCCTCGAGGCCAGCGCCAAGGCCATCGACTCCCTGTCCCAGCGCGGCCTGAACGCGATGATCGAGCCCTTCATCTCACGGTGGGAGGGCGGCCGGGTCGTCAACGACCTCAGCGAGGAGGCCGTCATCCGCTCGATCTGCATCGCCCAGGCGCTGGGGCGCAGCTCGGCGCACACCTGGCTCAAGCTGCCCTGCGTCAGCGATCCCGTCTCGATGCGGCGCGTCATGGCCTCCACCTCCCTGCCCAGCCTCATCCTGGGCGGCGAGGTCTCCACCGACCCCGAGGCCACCCGCGCCTCCTGGGCGGCGGCCCTGGAGCTGCCCAATGTCAGAGGACTGGTCGTGGGCCGCTCCCTGCTCTACCCGGGCAATGACGACGTCGAGGCCGCCGTCGACGCCGCCGTCGCCCTGCTGTGAGCACCTGATAGGTCCGCGAGCGGGCCGATCTCCTCGGCCCGCAGCCACCGCAACCACCGTCAATCGGCCCCGGCCGGGCCACTCCATACGAGACAATCCGCACGAGTACCACCAGGAGCTGAAGGAGCACACCATGGGCCACACCGACCGCACCGCCCAGTCCGAGACATCGGACCAGTCCCGCTACGTCATCCGCGCCGGCGAGCTCGCCCACGACAGCTACGAGCTGGACCTCACCCCGGAGCGGGCCGGCTGGGAGTGGTCCTCCCTGCGCGTGGTGGCGCTCGCCCCCGGAAGGCCCCTGACCGTGCCCGCAGGCGAGCACGAGTACCTCGTCCTGCCCCTGTCGGGGGGCTGCACCGTCCAGGCCGGCAGCGAGCGCTTCGAGGTGGCCGGCCGCGAGTCGGTCTTCACCGACATCACCGACTACGTCTACGTCCCCCGCCGCACCGAGGTGACCCTCACCAGCGCCGACGGCGCCCGCATCGCCCTGCCCGGCTCCAGGGCCACCACCGACAAGCCGCTGCGCTACTGCCCGCGCTCCGAGGTCGGCACCGGCCTGCGGGGGGCCGGCCCCTCCTCGCGCCAGGTCAACAACTACGCCCTGGGCAACGACGTCGAGACCTCCCACCTGCTGGCCTGCGAGGTCCTGACCCCCGGAGGCAACTGGTCCTCCTACCCGCCCCACAAGCACGACGAGCACACCGAGGTCGAGCGGGTCCTGGAGGAGATCTACTACTACCAGGTCCGCACCGGCGAGGGCGACGTCGAGGGCTTCGCGCTCCAGCGCATCTACCCCTCGCCCGGCCACGACATCGACGTGTGCACCGAGGTGCGCGGCGGCGACGTCGTCGTCATGCCCTACGGCTACCACGGCCCCTCCGTGGCCGCCCCCGGCTACGACCTCTACTACCTCAACGTCATGGCCGGCCCCGCCGAGGACTCCGTGTGGCTCATGACCGACGACCCCCACCACACCTGGGTGCGCCAGACCTGGGAGGGTCAGGAGGTCGACCCGCGCCTGCCCATGACCCCCATGAACGACTAGCCGATCCGCCTTTCGACCGCCCCCACCACCTGAGAAGAGCAGAGAAGAACCACGATGAGCAACGAAGCCTACACCGGCACGATCCGCCTGACGGTCGCCCAGGCCACCATCCGTTTCCTGTCCAACCAGTACTCCGAGCGCGACGGCGTCGAGCAGCGCCTCATCGCCGGGGCCTTCGGCATCTTCGGCCACGGCAACGTGGCCGGCATAGGCCAGGCCCTCCTGCAGAACGAGATCGCCCGCGCCGACGGCGAGCAGGAGATGCCCTACATCATGCCCCGCAACGAGCAGGGGCAGGTGCACGCGGCCGCCGCCTTCGCCAAGACCACCAACCGCCTCCAGACCTACATGTGCACGGCCTCCATCGGCCCGGGCTCTCTCAACATGGTCACCGGGGCCGCCCTGGCCACCACCAACCGCCTTCCGGTGCTGCTCTTCCCCTCCGACCAGTTCGCCACCCGCGTCCCCGACCCCGTGCTCCAGCAGCTGGAGGACCCCACCAGCCTGGACGTCTCGGTCAATGACGCCTTCCGCCCCGTCTCGCGCTTCTTCGACCGCATCAACCGGCCCGAGCAGCTCATCCCCTCGCTGCTGAACGCCATGCGCGTGCTCACCGACCCCGCCGAGACCGGTGCGGTCACCATCGCCATGCCCCAGGACGTCCAGGCCGAGGTCTTCGACTGGCCCGTGGAGCTCTTCCGCAAGCGCGTGTGGCACGTGCGCCGTCCGGTGCCCGAGCCCGCCGCCCTGGAGCGCGCCGTCGCCCTCATCAAGGCCGCCAAGCGCCCCCTCATCATCGCCGGCGGAGGCACCATCTACGCCGGCGCCAGCGAGGAGCTGCGCGCCCTGGCCACCGCCACCGGCATCCCGGTGGGTGACACCCAGGCCGGCAAGGGCGCCATCAACTTCGACCACCCCAGCGCCGTGGGCGGTGTGGGCTCCACCGGCTGTGACTCCGGCAACCACATCGCCGATAAGGCCGACCTCATCATCGGCGTGGGCACCCGCTACTCCGACTTCACCACGGCCTCCAAGACCCAGTTCAAGAACCCCGACGTGAAGTTCGTGAACATCAACGTCACCCCCTTCGACGCCGCCAAGGAGAGCGCCGAGATGGTGGTGGCCGATGCCCGTGAGGCCCTGGCGGCCCTGACCGAGGAGCTCGCGGACTACCACGTCGAGGCGGCCTACTCCGAGGAGATCACCGCGGAGAAGGAGGCCTGGCTCAAGGCCACCGAGCGCTGCTACCACCTGGACCACGGGCCCCTGCCCGCCCAGACCGAGGTCTTCGGCGCCCTCAACGAGCTCATGGGGGAGGAGGACGTGGTCATCAACGCCGCCGGCTCCATGCCCGGTGACCTCCAGGCCCTGTGGCAGGCCCGCAGCCCGCTGCAGTACCACGTGGAGTACGCCTTCTCCTGCATGGGCTACGAGGTGCCCGCCGCCATGGGCGTCAAGCTCGCCCGCCCCGAGGCCGAGGTGGTCTCCATCGTGGGCGACGGCACCTACCAGATGCTCCCCATGGAGCTGGCCACGGTGGTCCAGGAGAACATCAAGGTCATCTACGTCCTGCTGCAGAACTACGGTTTCTGCTCCATCGGTGCCCTCTCGGAGTCCCGCGGCTCCCAGCGCTTCGGCACCAAGTACCGCCGACGCGGCGAGGGCAGCCACCTGGCCGACGAGCAGGTCATCGACGGCGTCGACATCGCCGCCAACGCCCGCTCCTGGGGCCTGGACGTCCTCGAGGTCCACACCGTCGCGGAGTTCAAGGAGGCCTACCGCAAGGCCGAGGCCTCCGACCGTCCCACGATGATCCACATCGAGACCGACCTCTACGGCCCCAACCCGCCCGGCTCGAGCTGGTGGGACGTCCCGGTCTCGGGCGTCTCCGAGCTGGAGTCCACGCAGCGCGCCTACGAGGACTACCTGCGTGACCGCAAGCCTCAGCGTCACTACCTGTAAGGCCTCTACCTGGAGGGATCGCAGGTAGGACGCGGAAACGGTGCGCTCCTGCGCCGACCGCGACGGCGGGGGTCCACGGCGAACGGTGCCGTGGACCCCCGCCGTGCGCGTTCTCCCCTCCGGGGCGGGTGCCCCTCGGCCACGGCCCCGGTGGGACGCCAAGATCACGATGTGGCCAACACCCCCATTATGTTCTGACAAAATCGCGCCATTGACCGTCTGGGACGTTAGGCTGGGGGCACATGCAAGACGCTGGGCGCCGGGCCGGTCCGCCACTGAGACCTTGGTCTGAGTCCGGCCCTGCCCACCCCCATAGGCGGGGCGGGTCCGCGAAACCGACAATCAGGAGTCGATAACGATGAGAACCATTGCGCACTGGGTTGACGGAAAGTACTACGAGGGAGACCCGATCGGCCGCTTCGCCGTCGAGAACCCGGGAACCGGTGAGGTCGAGGCCGAGCTGCTCCAGGCCTCCGACGCCGACCTCGACCACGCCGTCGAGGTGGCTCGCCGCGCCCAGAAGGAGTGGGCGAAGGTCTCGCTCGCCAAGCGCACCGCCATCATGTTCCGCATGCGCCAACTGGTCCTGGACCACACCGACGAGATGGCCAAGATGATCGTGGCCGAGCACGGCAAGAACTACTCCGACGCCGTCGGCGAGATCCAGCGCGGGCGCGAGACCCTCGACTTCGCCACCGCCATCAACCTGGCTCTCAAGGGTGAGCACTCCTTCGACATCTCCACCGGCGTGGACATCCACACCCTGCGCCAGCCGGTCGGCGTCGTCGCCGGCATCTGCCCCTTCAACTTCCCGGCCATGGTGCCCATGTGGATGCACCCCATCGCCATCGCCACCGGCAACGCCTTCGTCCTCAAACCGGCCTCGGCCACGCCGTCGGCGGCCCTGCTGACGGCCGAGCTCTACAAGGAGGCCGGCCTGCCCGACGGCGTCTTCAACGTCGTCTCCGGCAACCGCACCATGGTCTCCAAGGTCCTCGAGCACCCCGGCATCGACGCGATCTCCTTCGTGGGCTCCACCCCGGTGGCCCACATCGTCCAGAACACCGGCATCACCCACGGCAAGCGCGTCCAGGCCCTGGGCGGGGCGAACAACCACGCCATCGTCATGCCCGACTCCGACCTGGACTTCGCCGCCCAGCACATCTCCGCCGCCGCCTTCGGGGCCGCCGGTGAGCGCTGCATGGCGCTGCCCGTCGTCGTGGCCGTGGGCGGCTGCGGACCGGACCTGGCCCGCCGCGTCAAGGCCCACGCCGAGAAGATCAAGGTCGGCTACGGCATGGACGAGGGCGTCGAGATGGGCCCGGTCATCGACGCCAAGTCCAAGGAGTTCATCGTCGGCCTGGTCAACGAGGGCGAGGCCGACGGCGGTGAGGTCGTCCTCGACGGCCGCGACCTCGTCATTCCCGGCCACGAGAAGGGCCACTTCATCGGCCCGACCATCGTCGACAACGTTCCGGTGACCTCGCGCCTGTACAAGGAGGAGGTCTTCGGCCCGGTGCTCACCATCGTCCACGTCGACACCTACGAGGAGGCCATCAAGCAGGTCAACTCCTCACCCTTCGGCAATGGCGCGGCCATCTTCACCAACGACGGCGGCGTGGCCCGTCGCTTCGAGCTCGACGTCGAGGCCGGCATGGTCGGCGTCAACGTGCCGATCCCGACGCCGGTGGCCTACTACTCCTTCGGCGGCTGGAAGGAGTCGCTCCTGGGCGACACCCACATCCACGGCCCCGAGGGCGTGCGCTTCTACACCCGCGCCAAGGCGGTCACCAGCCGCTGGCCCTCGGAGAAGACCTACGCCGCGACCATGTCCTTCCAGCGCGAGGAGTAAACGCGGTCGCTCCGCCACCCGTCGCCGCGGACGCACCATAGACCTCAAGGGCTGATCCAGCAGGATGAGTCCGCGAGCCCGATGGTGCGTCCGCGCCTTGCTGGGGCAGAGGGCGCTCCCTACTTCCAGAGGTCCGCCACCGGTCGCCACAGGCGTGCGGCCGCGGGAGGGAAAAGTGTCAGGACCCGGTGGCGCAGTGCGTCCAGATCGCCGAAATCGCTCCAGACGAAGCGCTCAGTGCGCCAGCCCATCCTGACCAGCGCGTCATGGCGCTGCTTCTCCCTCCACAGTTCCTCGGGCGACGTGTACTTCAGCTGCCCGTCGAACTCCGCCAGCACCTTGAACTCCGGCCAGGCCTCATCGGGGAAGTAGAAGCGAGAGAGCTCCGGGTCCGCGATCCGCGCCTGGAGGCGCGGGGCGGGAAGGCCGAGGGCGCGCACGAACCAGTGCAGGGTCGACTCTCCCGGTGACTCCGCGAGTCCCGAGGTGATCCTCAGGACCGCTCGGGCCCGCCGTGCTCCTCGTCGGGGGCCCTGCGCGGCCACCATCTGTTCAAGCCGACGTCGAACCGCGTCCATACGCTGCTCGGAGTCCTCGGGGTGGAAGCGCGACGGACGGGCGAGGCTGCGCACGGCCGAGTCGACGACACAGATCGCCTCTCGCGCCGGCAGGTCGAAGGCGCAGTCCATAACCGTGCGCAGCACAGTCGTCACTGGCAGGCCCGAGACCGCCGTGATGTCCTTCCGCTCCAGACGGAGCCGGCGTCGTCGCAGAAAGACCCTGCCCCGTCCTCCAGGAGCCGGCGGAAGCAGCATGCGACTTCGGCGGGGGTGAAAGGGCATGACAAGACTGATATCGGGCTCGTGGTGGCGGACCCACAGACCATGGACAAGTGCTGCCGACTCGTGGCTCAGAGCAAGGGCTGAAGGGACCTGCATACAGGCGGCGGAGCAGCGGGCCAAACTGAGTTGTTGAGCCGCCTTCCACGGTTCCACTCCGCCTCTGCTGAGATCTGCGTAGAGGCCGTGCGCGACCCTCACCGGATGGTGCATCAGAGGTGGGGGACCGTTGCAGGCCAGAACGAGTGGAAGCTGGGGAGGTGCGGGGTAGGTCTCCATGCCGCCAGGTTGACGCTCGGGCGCGTGAGTAACCAGGGGAGCTTTCTGCCCTGTGGGTAAAGCAGGCTGCGGGTGCTCTTGTGGCCACCGGTATCGACGTCGTCGAGGACGCACGGTAGAGGGCGCGGGCTGCAGGGCTGGGGTCAGGTCTCGGGGCCTAGGGTGCGTCCTCGCGGAGTAGAGGAGAACTCGGTTGCCTGGGTGAGTGGAGGAACGTCAAAGATCAGACCTATTTGTTCGTACAAACCCCTAGATTGTTGGTCGGCAGCGGAGTACGCTGGATGTCACATCCGAAACGATTCGGAGATCGCCTCACGAAGGAGACAACGATGTCCAAAGCCGTCAACACCAACGACCCCAGGTACTCCAAGCTCACCATCGGCGTCTGCCCCGACCAGTGGGGCGTCTGGTTCCCCGAGGACCCCAAGCAGATGGCCCCCCGTCAGGCCTGGGAGGAGATGGCCGAGGCCGGCTTCGAGGTCATCGAGACCGGTCCCTTCGGCTACTTCCCGACCGATCCCAAGGAGCTCCAGAAGTGGTGCGACGAGTTCGGCATGAGGGTGGTGGCCGGAACCGGCTGGGGCATCCTGCACAAGCAGGAGGCCTGGGAGACCACCCTCAAGACCTTCCGCGCCATCGCGGAGACCCACGCCGCCGTCGGCGCCGAGTACATCGTCCACCTGCCCCCGCTCTACCGCGATGACAAGACCTGGGAGTGGACCGACGACCGCGTCCTGTCCGACGACGCCTGGAAGCTCTACGTCGAGCACGCCAACGCCCTGGGGCAGATGCTCCTGGACGAGTACGGCCTCAAGATGGTCCTCCACCCCCACGGCGACTCCCACATCGAGACCCCCGAGGAGATCGCCCGCATCTTCGACGCCACCGACCCCACCTACGTCAACCTGTGTCTGGACTCCGGGCACGTCGTCTACGGCGGCGGCGACCCGGTCGAGCTGTGCCGGAAGTACCCCGAGCGCATCACCTACGTCCACATCAAGGCCTTCGACGAGGACATCACCCGCGAGGCCCACGAGAAGGACTGGCCTTTCGGCGAGGCCGTCACCAAGGGCGCCTCGGTCTGTCCGCCCGCGGGCCTGCCCGAGATGCACGAGTTCGTCGACGCCCTGGCGGCCCTGGACAAGCCGATCTACGCGATCTGCGAGCAGGACTGCTACCCCTGCGAGCCCACCTTCCCCAAGCAGAACGCCATCAACATGCGCACGTACCTGGCCGAGTGCGGCCTGGGACTTGCCTGAGGCCTCCTGCCACGTCAAACAGCCGACCTACCACTGACACCACCTCAACGAGGAGACACGCATGACTGTACGCATCGGACTCATCGGCGCCGGCGGCATGGGCCGCGCCCACCTGGCCCGCATCGCGGGTGTCCTGTCAGGCGGCGAGATCGTCGCCGTGGCCGACATCAACCACGAGGCCGCGGTCTCGGCCGCGCAGCCCTACGGAGCCAAGGCCTACGACAGTGCCGACGAGCTCATAGGCGACCCGAACGTCGACGCCGTCCTCATCGCCACCTTCGGCAAGGTCCACGCCCCCGACGTCATCAAGGCCATCGAGGCCGGCAAGTACGTCCTGTGCGAGAAGCCCCTGGCCACCACCGCCGAGGACTGCATCGCCATCATGGAGGCCGAGCAGAAGGCCGGCAAGAAGCTCGTCACCGTGGGCTTCATGCGCCGCTTCGACGCCGCCTACAACGAGATGAAGAAGGTTCTCGACGACGGCGAGAACGGTCAGGCCCTCCTGGTCCACAACCGCCACCGAAACCCCACCGTGCCGGAGTCCTACACCTCGCGCATGGCCATCGACGACACAGCGATCCACGAGATCGACACGATGCGCTGGCTCCTGGGTGAGGAGATCGTCAAGGTGCGCGTCGAGCGTCCCAGGTCCACCACCCACCGCTTCGACCACCTCATCGACCCGGTCGTCGTCGTCATGTACACCGAGTCCGGCGTGCGCATCGACGACGAGGTCAACGTCAACCTGCAGTACGCCTACTCCATCGAGTGCGAGCTCGTGCTGGAGACCGCCGCGGTGAGGCTGGGCGACCAGGAGCGGATCCACGTCCGCGACATCCACGGCAACCGCAACGCCATGTGCCAGTCGCACATCGACCGCTTCGAGGACGCCTTCAACCGCGAGGTGCAGGAGTGGATCCACGCCGTGGCCCGCGACGAGCACACCGGTTCGACCTCCTGGGACGGCTACGCGGCCACCTCCGTGGTCGACGCGGCGGTCGCCTCGCTGGAGGACGAGTCCTCGCCGTTGGTCGACGTCACCCTCATCGACAAGCCCGCCTTCTACGCCTGACAGGCCCCTGTCGTCATCCCTCCCGGTGCGGCCAGGAAGCTCGCGATTGCTGCGTGTTCGCCAGTGCCCCGGTGACCGCTCTTGGACGGACGACGGCGGGGCTCACTCACCTCGATCGTCCTGGGAGGCATCCATCCCGCCTCCCAGGACGACTTTTCGGCGGCAGGACGGCATGAGTCTGCGACGCCGTCGAAGGATTCAAAAATGCTGGCCTCAACTACTTCCCCCGACGCAATTGTCATGACATTATGGGGGTGCTGACAGGGATGTCGGCGCCCGAGAGGAGACCTCCATGGTAGACATCGCCCTTGACCCGAACATGTACTACCGCACCATGCCCACGGTGCGCACGCTCTACAAGGCCGCCGAGCTGGGCTTCGAGCACGTCGAGCTCTCGCCCAACGCGGACTTCCACTTCTGGCACCACCGCCCCGCCGCCGACGACGCCTTCGTCGCCGAGCTCAACAAGGCTCAGAAGGAGACGGGTGTCAAGGTTCGCACCCTCAACCCCGTCTTCAACTGGTCCTCGCCCGACGAGGAGGAGCGTCGCGCCCAGGTGTCCAACTGGCGCCGCCTGCTCGAGCTCGCCGACCAGATCGACGTCCGGGAGATCACCTCCGAGTTCTCCGGAGACCGCAACCAGGCCCGCCGCAGCGAGGAGCAGTGGTTCCGCTCCATCGAGGAGCTCATCCCCGACTTCGAGCGCTACGGCATCCGCCTCAACATGGAGGCCCACCCCTATGACTTCGTCGAGCTGCACGATCCGGCCCTGAACCTTGTGCGCGCGGTCAACAAGGACTGGATCGGCTATGAGTTCTGCTGCCCGCACGCCTTCCACCTCTCCGACGGCGCCGGCGACGTCGAGCGCATGATCCGCACCGCCCACGAGGCCGGCAAGCTGCGTGAGGTCCACATCGCCGACGGCTTCAACCACCGCGCCAACGACGGTAACCGCTACATCGTCAACCCGCCCGGCGCCGACGTCACCGTCCACCAGCACAACGAGGTCGGCAACGGTGAGGTCGACTGGGACGCCGTCTTCTCCACGCTGCGCGACATCGGCTTCGACGGTGTGCTCTCCGTGTGCGTCTTCGGCTGGCACGAGCACGCCGATGACATCAACCGCCGAGTGCTGGCCAGGCTCCGCGAGGAGCTCGGCTGACCCTCATCGGCCCTCGCCGCTGCCGGTGAGGGCCGCTCACGCTGCCGGTTCCCGCTCCTGCGCTGCGGGGCGGTGACCGGCGGACCGGACCAACCGCTCCATCCAGCAGCGCTCTCTTTCGCTTCCGCCAACGATGGCGGACGACCCAAGGAGTTCCTTCAATGTCCACATCACCCACTTCTGCGGCGCAGTACACGCCGGAGAAGATCCAGGAGCTGGTTGACCAGACCCCCGCGTCGGGTCCGAAGCGCTCGCTCGGACTCATCGCCCTGGTCGCCACCCTCGGCTCGCTGCTCTTCGGCTACGACACCGGAGTGATCTCGGCAGCGCTGCCGTACATGTACCTGCCGCACGACGCCAGTGGCCTTCAGATCAACTCAGTGGAGGAGGGGCTCGTAGGGACCTTCCTGTGCCTGGGTGCCGCGCTGGGGGCCTCAGTCGGCGGCAAGCTCTCCGACAAGTACGGGCGCCGTCACAACATCACGCTCCTGGCCGCGGTCTTCTTCTTCGGCGCACTGGGATGCACCTTCTCCCCGAACATCTGGGTCCTCTACTTCTTCCGCATCGTCCTGGGCTTCGCCGTCGGTGGCGCCTCGGCGACGGTTCCGGTCTTCCTCGGTGAGACGGCCCCCAAGCGCATCCGTGGAACGCTCGTGGCCGTGGACCAGATGATGATCGTCTTCGGTCAGTTCCTCGCCTTCTCCATGAACGCGGTCCTGACCCAGATCCACGGCGGGCCGGAGGTCACGGTCGCCAAGGACGTCGTCAACAGCTCCGGTGAGGTTGTCGCCAAGGCCGGCGACAAGGTCGCCTGGGAGACCGTGCAGCACTTCAGCAACGTCATGGTCGAGTCCGGTAACGGCACGACCTGGCGTTACATGCTCGTGCTGGCCTCGCTGCCGGCCATCGCGCTGTGGATCGGCATCCGCCTCATGCCGGAGTCCTCGCGCTGGTACGTCGCCAACCTGCGTATCGCCGAGGCCATCGGCTCCCTCAAGCGTGTGCGCGACGAGTCCAAGGACGGACCCATCGCCGAAGAGGTCGACGAGATGCTCGAGGTCCAGCGCAGGGAGGCCGGCCAGGAGAAGTGGGGCCTGGCGCAGATCATGGGCGTCAAGTGGACCCGGCACCTGCTCATCATCGGCATCATCCTGGGCCTGGCCGACCAACTCACCGGCATCAACACGGCCATGTACTACACGCCCAAGGTGCTCTCCGCGGCCGGCCTGCCCATGAGCGACGCGATCTCCCTCAATGTCGTCTCCGGATTCATCTCCTTCGTGGGGTCGGCCGTGGGGCTGTGGCTGGTCACCAAGTTCGCCCGGCGGCACGTGGGCATCTACCAGGAGGCCAGCATCGTGGTCTCCCTGGGCCTCCTGGCCGCGGTCTTCTTCTTCCTCATTCAGCCCTACCAGGACGCCGACGGCAACATCAAGGGAGCTCCCGCCTTCGCCCCCTACCTGGTGCTGCTCATCGTCTCGCTGTTCGTCTTCGCCAAGCAGTCCGGAACGGTCACCTGGGTCCTCGTGGCGGAGATATTCCCCGCCAAGGTTCGCGGCACGGCCATGGGGCTGGCGGTCGGTGCTCTGTGGATCGCCAACGCGATCGTCGCCCTGGTCTTCCCCATCATGATGGAGAAGCTCGGAGGATCGGGCACCTATCTCATCTTCTGCCTCATCAACGTGTTCTCTCTCGTCTTCTACATGAAGTACGTGCCCGAGACGAAGTACCACTCCCTGGAGGAGCTCGAGGAGCGCTTCGAGAAGGAGTACAGCTGAGATCAAGGGGTGAGAGACTGCGGCAGTGGCCGGTGGGGCCGAACCGATCGGATTGAATCGACTGTCAGGCTCTGACACACTGTCGCAGTTCCCCCTCCCGACCTCTCCTCGTTCAGACAACTTCCCTTCCCAGCTGAGACCAACACATATCTGCCGCCCATGACGTACACGGTGACCGGTCCATGAACCCGCATCCGCCGCGCAGTGCGCCGCCAGCCCCGGCTCACCTCCGCCTGTACGCCTGGGCGGCCGGTCTGTTCCTCGGCGCCCTGGAAGGGGCCCTGGCCATCGGGGTCGCCGGCGCGCGCGGCAGCGCTCTGCCCCTGATCAGCACCCTCACTGCGGCGATGGTGCTGGGGACCGTCGCCGGTCGCCCTCCCGTCCGGTACCAGGGGCGACGGCGAATGGGCCTGCTCATGGGCGCTCTGGCAGTGCTGGGTGCCGGGGTCGCAGCCGGGCTCGGAGGCGTCGTCGGCCTGATCGGGGCGGGCCTGGTGGGCCTTGCCATGGGCGGGGTGCTCGTCGTGACGCCACTGGTGTGCCACGAGCTCTCCCTGCGCGGACACAAGCGACTCATGCCTCAGGCCATGGCCCTCGGTCCGGCCGCGGCCGGCGTGGTGGTCCTGGTGGCCTGGTGGAGTCCCTCGCGGCTCCTCATCGGCTGGGCGATGGTCGCCGTCGCCGCGCTGGTGTACCTGGTCTGCGCCCTGCTCCTGCCTGAGAGCCCGGTCTGGCTGGTGCGGCAGGGGCACGACGTCGAGGCCTTCGAGGCACTGCGCCGCCTGCACGGGACCCTGGAGGCCTCCGTGGCCATCGACTGGACCCGGCTGGACGCGGAGATGATGGCCGAGCAGCAGGCCATGTCTCCCGCTGAGCTGCGAGTGCCCGAGGTGCGTGCCGCCGTGCTCACCGGCGCTGTCCTCATCATCGCCCAGGAGGCGCCCCTGGGAACGGCTGCCCTGGTCCTCGCCCCGCTGATCGCCACCGAGCTCGGGCTCGCGTCCGCTGCGATCGCCATGAGCGCCGTGACCTGGATGGGGCTGGCGCTCCTCGCCCTGGCGCTGGTGACCCGGGTCGAGCGGCTGCGCTTCCTGCGGGTGGTGCTGGGAACGGTCGTCGCCGTCCTGGGGGCCACCTTCCTGGTGACCGGCATGACCATGGGGGGTGTGGGCGGCGCCTGGACGATCACCATCTCCCTGACGATCCTGGTCGCCAGCCAGACCGTCCTGGTCCTGCCCGCCTGCCAGGGGGCGATCGACCCGCGGATCCCGCCCTGGCTGGTTGAGGCGCAGCGGCGGGCCTCGGCGACCGGAGGGGCCCTGGCGCGCGCCGGTGTCCTCCTGGCCTCACTGATCATCGTGAAGTACTTCGGGACGCACGCCCTGTTCTGGGCGGCCTTCACGCTGTCGGTGCTCAGTGTCGCCGTCGTGCTCCTGCGGCTGCCGCGCGAGCTGAAGGTCTAGGCGAGCGCGGGGAAGCTCTGAAGAACGGTGTCCGCGCATCCGACTTCAGACCTATGATTTGTTAGGACAAATGTCGTATGGTTGGGGATGTGGCCGCAAGAGGCCACTCGGCGGCCCGACGTCGTCGACACCTGACAGAGAGGCACCTGAGCATGACGAGCAACGAGGCAGTCCAGGCCTCAGAGACAACCGTGTCCATCCCTGAGACCATGAAGGCCGCGGTCCTGCGCGACCACGAGGTCGGCCTGCAGATCGAGACCCTGCGCACCCCCCGGCCCAAGAGCGGCGAGGTCCTCATCAAGGTGGCCGCCTGCGGGCTGTGCCACTCCGACCTCCACGTCATCGGTGGCGCCATCGCCTTCCCACTGCCGGCGGTGCTCGGCCACGAGGTCTCCGGCACCATCGTGGAGCTCGGCCCCGGCAACGAGCACACCGGCCTGACGATCGGGCAGAAGGTGGCCGGCGGCTTCCTCATGCCCTGCGGCCAGTGCGACGCCTGCGCCTCGGGGCGCGACGAGCTGTGCGGCCCCTTCTTCGACCTCAACCGCCTCAAGGGCGTCCTCTACGACGGCACCACCCGCCTGGCCACCCCCGACGGCGAGCCGGTGGCCATGTACTCCATGGGTGGCCTGGCCGAGTACGCGGTCGTTCCCTCCACCGCCGTGGCCCCCGTGCCCGACACCATCGACATGGTGCCGGCCGCCATCCTGGGCTGCGCGGCCATGACCGGCTACGGGGCCGTGCGCCGCGGCGCCGACCTGCGCTACGGGGAGACCGTCGCCGTGGTCGCCACCGGCGGTGTGGGCACCAACATCGTCCAGATCGCCCGGGCCTTCGGCGCCAGCCAGGTCATCGCCATTGACGTTGATGACGACAAGCTCGCCCCCATGCTCGACTACGGGGCCACGGCCGTGGTCAACTCCGTCACCCAGGACGCTCGAGAGGAGGTCTTCCGGCTCACCGGTGGCAAGGGGGTTGACGTCTCCTTCGAGGCCCTGGGTATCCCCGCCACCTGGACCACCGCCCTGGATGTGCTGGCCGATGGTGGCCGCATGGTGCCGATCGGACTGGGGGCCGGCGTGCAGACCGCCGGGGTGGAGATCAACCGCACCGTGCGCCGCTCGCAGTCGATCCTCGGCTCCTACGGGGCGCGCACCCGCCAGGACTTGCCGGCTGTCGTCGACCTGGCCGACAAGGGCGTCATCAACTACCGCGATGTCGTCTCGCGCCGCCTGCCGCTGGAGGAGGCCGGCGCCGGCTACACCGCGCTGCGCAACCGCGAGATCCAGGGACGCGCTGTCGTCGACATGGCGCTGTGATCCCAGGCGGTCAAGCCCCGGTCGCCGAGGCTTGACCGCGCGCTCTCATCCTCGCGCCTCCTGCTCGGGCCTTGCAGGCCTGAGTGGGAGGCGCGATGCGCGATCCGAGACCGAGGCGGAGGGCGCTTGGTGTCCACATCTGCAGCAAAGGAGCCTGTGGCTCGATCAAACCGTTGATAGAACCGCAGAATCACGCGGTTTCATATTGGCGGTCCGAGCCCGGGGGAGGCCTTTGCTGCAGATATGGACATCTTGACCGCTCTTGCCGCCCAGGGAGGGCGGTAGCCGCGTCGGGAGGAGGGAGCCCTCACCGTCCTGGTTGTGCCGTAGTTCCGCCGTCACTTCCTCATGGCACAGAGGAGCGGGTATGAGAAGAGGGGCGCCGCGTGTGCGGTGCCCCTCGGGTTGCCATGGCTGCGCGGGCTTCCTTGGCCGCGCAGCCTCGTAATTTCTGCGCCCTTGCCGGGCTGGGTCCGGATCCTGCGTTGCTTGTGGTGCGTGGTCCGGATCCGGTGGAGCTCCAGTGAACTCGTTAGCATCGTCTACGCTCAGCGGGCCTCGAGGAGGTTGATGCCGGTGTAGATGCCCACTCCCATGGCGATCGCGGCCAGGACGGCGGCGGCGAACATGAGGGTCGGGATGCCGGTGACGGCACCGACGACGGCCATGACCATGACGGCGAACATGACGGCGATCATGGCGACGGCGAAGGTGAGGCGGTTGGTGTCGGTCTGCGCGCCGGTGGTCGTCTGGGTGGCGGTGCTGGCGGCGGTGGTCTCGACGGTCTGGGTGGGGCGCTCGGTGATGGTGGCGGTCATGTGAGTATTCCTCTCGGTGTGTGTCGAGCAGGTCCGCCTGACCATGAGTCGTGCGTCCCTGCACGACTGTGTGCAGCCCGTGGGCCGGACGGAGGTTTCTCCGTCACGTAGAACTCTAGGAACGCTCCACCTGATTGTCTAGACAAAGGATCGTGACGTGTGTTGCGTCGGTGGTTCGTCGATCACAGGGGTCGCAGGGAGATGGGGTGATCGCTCTTGGAGGGGTGCGCCCGAACGTGGCGTTATTGAGGGGATTGCCGGCCCCGGTGGGGCGTTGAGGGGATCAGCGTCACGCTGGTTTTGATACGGAAGCGTGACCTGTGTGGTAGGAGTGCGATGTCAACCACTGGTCTAGTCATCCTGTGGTGGCGGGCAACGCAGCGAGGTGTGTCGCCGGGCCTGGTCGCTCGCCTGTGCGGTCGTCTTCGTGCGCGGCATCAGGAGTGTGTACCGGCAGGGCGGAGTGTGGCTGACTGCTGCCCTGCCGTGGGGACGTACTCGTCGGCTGGGTCTGGGGCCTGCTGTCGTACTGCTGGTACTTGGCTGGGCTCCGGGCCGAAGAAGCGGCGGTGATCAGTAGTGGCTTGACAGGGCGCTGAAGAGGAGCGCGGCGTAGAGCATGAAGACGAGGCCGAACCAGGCGGCAATGCCGAGCAGGAGGCCTTTGATCATCGCGTGGTTGTAAGCGTGTGTGACGACGCCTAGTCCTCGAGCGGTGCTGTTGGCCGTGATCATGGGGATCAACCCGAACAGCCCGAAGAAGAAGCTGATCCAGAATGTTGGCCGTACCGAGGGCAGCAGCGCGGCGACGGAAGCGTCGTCTAAGGGGGTGCCGTCGGCGCCGATGGTCTGGTACGTGCGTGCCAGGATCGTTGGGCGTCCCGCAGTGACGCTCTGGGGTGACGTTCGTGCGGTCCAGGTGCCATCGCACCACTGCTTGAACGATGGGAAGAAGACTGGGATCGCGAGAGCGAGGGTTGCCACGCTTGCCGAAATAAAGTGTGCCTCAAAATGAGAAGTTAAATAACCACCTCCGAATGAACTACCTCTGGACACATAGTTCAACACTATCAACCCGACTCCTGCAACTATCGCCAGGAGTCGCATCATGGTGACATTCTTGCGGAGCGCCATCAGCACGAGAAGAGCGGTGCCGCAAACAAGAAGAAGGGTCGCTGCCGCAAGCATTAATAATCCGATACCGCGGAAATAATAAAGCATTAATCCGATATTGCGGAAATAATCAAGCATCCAGGTGAATAATTTAGTAGCGGTCCATAGTGAGGCGATGCCAAGGGCGCTCGCGGTGATGGCACTGCGGGGTGTGTGGGCGCGGTGCGGCAGGCGCCCCCACAGGGTGAAGCCGGTGATGACCAACAGGATCGCATAGGCGGCTGCGACAAGGGGGGTGTCGAGTTCGTCGTTGAAACCGGAGGCGGCAAGGAAAAAGTTTCTAACAAGTGAGGCAAGTGCAGTGATACTGGCTGCCACGAATGCAGTCGGCGCTGTTCTTCTGACGGTCTGAGCGATTCCTATGATGATGAGGGGCAGGTGACTGAACAGAAAAGAGCTCAGTAGGAGTGACGGTGATGCCCCTGCCCCTTCATTTTGTATATGGTTAAGATAGGCTCGATCGCCAATGGGGAGGTAGTAATACCATTGATATCCCAATGTGTACATCTCCAGGGCTGCGGCGAGGAGGGCGAGGATGAGGACTGCCAACTGTTGTCCTCGGGGCCACTGCGTGTTGCTGGCGGGAACCGCGGGCTGCAGCGCAGGTGCTGTGGCGCCTGCTGTGATGGTGGTGGCCGTCGGTGGAGGGGATGCCAGGTTCGATTGTAAGTGGGACGCCGTCGTGGGAGAGATTTCGGTGGGTGCGGCTCCTGCATCGAGTCGCTGCGGTGAACTCGCCGGTGGAGGGGGGACCGGAGCAGCCGGGAACCTACCGGTCGGCGGGGTAGGGGGAGGTGGTGTCGAGGTTTGGCGTGAAGGAGTACTGGCGGTGGGATCGTTGTTGGGAGGTGTAGTTGTAGGGACCTGCTGAGGGGGGCCAGCATCGGGGTGGGATTGCATGGAGGCGATAGTACCCGGTTCAAGTGAACCGCCCCCGGGTTTGATGGAGGCAGTGATGACACGGAAGGATCACTGCCATAGGACAGAAGAAGTAAGCGTGTTCGATGGTCTGTGCCAACCCCTCCGGCTACCCTGTTCGGGTGACGACCAGCCAGACCTCTTCCAGCGCCGTCGGCCCCGTCCTCGTGGTGGACTTCGGTGCCCAGTACGCCCAGCTCATCGCCCGCCGCGTGCGCGAGGCCGGTGTCTACTCAGAGATCGTGCCCCACTCCATGGATGCCGCCGCCATGCTGGACAAGCAGCCGTCGGCCATTATCCTGTCCGGCGGGCCCTCCTCGGTCTACGCCGACGGTGCCCCGTCCGTTGATCCGGCCCTCTTCGACGCCGGAGTGCCGGTCCTGGGGATCTGCTACGGATTCCAGGTCATGGCCCAGGCCCTGGGCGGAACGGTCGGGCGCACCGGCACCCGCGAGTACGGGCACACCCCCGCCCGCGTGGCGGAGGGCTCCTGCCTGTTCGACGGCACCCCGGACGACCAGGTGGTGTGGATGAGTCACGGTGACGCGGTCCAAGCCGCCCCTGAGGGCTTCACGGTCACCGCCTCCACCTCCCAGACCCCGGTGGCCGCCTTCGAGAACCCGGGCCGCCGCCTCTACGGGCTGCAGTGGCACCCCGAGGTCCTCCACTCCGAGCACGGGCAGGCCGCCCTGGTCAACTTCCTGCACAAGGAGGCGGGGCTACCGGCCACCTGGACGCCGGACAACATCATCGACGAGCAGGTGGCCCGCATCCGCGAGCAGGTGGGCGACGCCCACGTCATCTGCGGTCTGAGCGGGGGAGTGGACTCCTCCGTGGCCGCTGCCCTCGTCCACCGCGCCATCGGCGACCAGCTCACCTGCATCTTCGTCGACCACGGCCTGCTGCGCGCCGGCGAGCGCGAGCAGGTCGAGCACGACTACGCCGAGGGCATGGGTATCCGCGTCATCACGGTTGACGAGACCGAGCGCTTCCTGAGTGCCCTGGCCGGCGTCACCGAGCCGGAGGCCAAGCGCAAGATCATCGGCCGGGAGTTCATCCGCTCCTTCGAAGCCGCCCAGCGCCGGGTCATTGAGGCCGTGGGAGCCGAGGGCGGTGAGATCCGCTTCCTGGTCCAGGGGACCCTGTATCCCGACGTCGTCGAGTCCGGTGGGGGAGAGGGCGCCGCCAACATCAAGAGCCACCACAACGTGGGCGGCCTGCCCGAGGACCTCGACTTCGAGCTCATCGAGCCGCTGCGCGAGCTGTTCAAGGACGAGGTGCGCGCCATCGGCCGCGAGCTGGGTGTGCCGGAGAAGATCGTCGCCCGCCAGCCCTTCCCCGGGCCGGGGCTCGGCATCCGCGTCATCGGGGAGGTGACGGCCGAGAACCTGCGTGTGCTGCGGGCCGCCGATGCCATCGCCCGCGAGGAGCTCACTGCCGCCGGGCTCGACGACGAGATCTGGCAGTGCCCGGTGGTGCTGCTGGCCGACGTGCGCTCCGTGGGAGTGCAGGGCGACGGGCGCACCTACGGTCACCCCATTGTTCTGCGGCCGGTCAGCAGCGAGGACGCCATGACCGCGGACTGGACCCGCCTGCCCTACGACGTCCTGGCGCGCATCTCCAACCGGATCACCAACTCCGTGCCGGAGGTCAACCGGGTGGTGCTCGACTGCACGAGCAAGCCCCCGGGCACCATCGAGTGGGAGTGACGGGCGATTCGGCACGACTGCCTGCCGCTTGCAAAGCCCCGCCGGTGCGATGCGCCGGCGGGGCCTTGTTGTACTCGTCGCGATGAGCACGATCCGACGTGTCTGCTGGTCCTGGTTGGGGTAGGGCTGGCTGCCGGGCGGGCGGTGGGCCGGGCCTGTGGATCGAGGACTGCGATTGTCGTCGAGGACGTACGTATCCTCCAGATCACTGGGGTTTCCCCGCAGTGGTCTGTAGGAGAAGTCAGTCCTCGTGCAGGAAGTACGTCCCCGATCTGGTGAGGTATGGACTTGGGTCGGTGATTGCGTGAGCTGCAGGAATGACGGATGCTCGTCTGGGTATCAGTTGGAGTCTTGAAAAATCGCCGGCAGAACAATAGTGGTTCTCGAGTCCTGCGTTTCAATGGGCTTTGAGTCTGGGAGTGAATGATTGTTGACGCCTACTCCTTTTTCAGGGGTCGCCACATTTCTTCGGTTGGACCGTTAAGGTGCAGTGGACGATGTGCATAAATGTGCGTCCTGCGAGTAGCGTCACTCTGCTGTTGGTTGCGATGACATTAAGTTTCATTCGGAAGGTTAGTCTCCATTTTGGAATGTAATAATTCTGAATACTGTGCTTCTGGGCGTGCTGTCTGGGTGGTGTGCTGGTTACGATGAGTGGTGCAGCGGGTGTCGCTGCATTCGTTTGTCCCGTTTCGGCTTTCCGTCGAATATCAGGAGCCACAATGTCGTACCCTCCTCAGTCCATCTCTCCTCAGCAGTACCCGACTCAAGGTCAGGTTCCTGCACCGATGCAGCAGGCGCCTGCGCCGGTGAAGAAGGGACGCAACACCGTGGGCATCGTTGCTCTGGTGATGGCGATCATCGGGTTCATCTTCGCCTGCCTCCCCGGCGCGCTCATCGTTGGCTGGATCCTGCTGCCAATCTCCTTCATCGTCGGTTTGGTGGGCCTCTTCCGGAAAGGGGAGGCCGTTTGGCCTGCAGTCACCGCGGTGATCGTCTCGGTTGTCGGAACCATCGTCGGCGTCTTCGTCTTCCTGGTGGTTGTAGGCAATGCTGTCGATGAGGCGATTTCCTCCACGAGCGCCGTCTCTGCGGCACCGGCTCCCGATGGGGCGTCGTCGAACTCAGGAGGATCGGGCGCTGCAGACTCCGCACAGGGAAAGACTCGGGAGAACCCCTACCCTCTCCGTACCGAGATCTCCAGCAAGGACTGGAAGGTGGTGATTAACTCGGTCACTTTCAAGGCTGACGATAAGGTCGCTGCGGCCAATCAGTTCAACGAGCCTCCCGCTGAAGGGAAGGAATACGTTCTCATCAACTACACCGCCACCTACATCGGCAACGACCCGGCCGGAGAAACGCCTGCTTTTGTGCTGGTCGACTTCGTGACGGCGGATGGCGTCACCATTGACGGCGCCGACTCCATCGCCGTCGCCCCGGATTCCATCGATTCTCTGACAGTGCTGTATAAGGGGGCCAGCGTCTCAGGCAACGTCGTGCGCGCTGTACCGTCGGCCAACGCCCAGGATGGGGTTCTTGCGGTGACCCCCGGTCTTCTGGCAGACAAGGTCTTCGTCGCCGTGAAGTGACGACAGTGGCGCAAACCCGCGCAACGTGACGTTGGGGCCGGCCACCAGGTGGTGACCGGCCCCAAGGTCGTGTGGGACGGGTGCGCCAGCGTCCTACAGGGCCGACCGGGCCCGGGCACGCCCCACGGCCACGGCGACGGAGAAGACCGCGACGGCGAACAGGGCGCAGATGCCGCAGTTCCCAAGCAGCGGGCCAATGACGTCGGCGGACATGGAGGTCGCCTCGTACGCCCCGGAGATGGCCTGGTCCGCCCAGTAGCCGGGCGTGAGCCTCGCCGCCCGGGCGAGCGCGTCGGGCAGCCACTCGATGGGCACCCACGCACCGCCCAGGAAGGACAGAGCCATACCACCGATGTTGGCCACGGCGTTGGCCGCATGCTTGCCCACACCGATCTGCCCCATGAGGAATCCGAGCGAGACCGCCACGAGCGTGTAGCTGCCCACGGCCGCAGCGACCACCCCCAGAAGCGGCGCCGACGTCGCCACACTGCCCAGGCCGAAGACCGCCACTCCCAGCCCGAAGACCCACAGCCACCCGGCGAGCCCCACCACGAGGCACGCGCCCAGCAGCCCAAGGCTGCGGGAAGTGCCGCTGACCGGGGTGGCCTCGAGGCGTGCGCGCACCGCCCGGCGCCCCAGCGCCGCCATCAGCGTGGAGATCGTGACGATCGCAAAGGCCATGAGCGGGTAGAAGGAGAACCTGGCGTAGGTGACGAAGCTGTGGGACAGAGGCGTGGCGTCCGGGGTGATCCGTTTCGCGGGGGCGGAGTGGTTCATCGTCTCCTTGGCAAGTGCCACGGCCCGGGCCGGGTCGTCCGTGGTGGTCGTCAGGTAGTCGCTGACCTGCCCCACGTAGGAGTCGGTGCGCACATTCATAAGCGCGCCGGACGCCGACTCGTACCCGATGATCGTGTCCATGTGGGGCGGTTCGGTGCCCTCGCGAGCCGCCTGCTGCAGTCTCTGCCCGTAGCCGGCAGGAATGATGAGGATGTAGCTGATGCGGTTCTGCGCGGTGGCGTCCTGGAGGGCCTGCCTGGAGTCCTCAAGCGGCTGAGCCTCGCCGACGGACTCGACGTAGCCCTTGACCCCGCGGGAGATCGTGGAGCCGTCGCGGTCGATGACGGCCACACTCGCCGTGGCGGCCGTGACCTCATCAGAGCTGTCCTCGGACTTGGCCATTCCGGTCAGCAGGCCGAACAGGCTCAGCACCACCAGGTAGATGAGGATGTACAGCCGGTGAGCGGCCACAACCCTCACACACGTCTTAAAGGTGCTCATGGGTCATCCTCCTTGCACGGATCAGGGCGATGGTCAGGAACAGGCACGTCATGCCCAGCAGGACTGCGCAGCTGCGGGCGAAGGGCTCCAGGGAGTCGTAGTACAGGAGCCCGTAGAAGCAACGGGCCGTCTGCCACAGGGGATTGGCCTGCGCCAGCAGCGGTGCATGCTGCTCGATGGAGCTGGCCAGGGACTGGGATGCGGGCCCGTACAGGCCGGTGAACAGTGACAGCAGAGATGTGAAGCCGGAGATCATCCCGATCTCCAGGTGGGCCAGCGTCCCCAGGGCGGCGCCCACCGCGCTCGCCATGAGGCTGCAGACCCCGATCGCCACGAGGCACAGGAGCATGTGGGGCCCGAAGTCCACGCCCACGACCGAGGCCATGAAGGCGAAGGCGATGAGCAGACAGGCCAGCACGCACACCCAGGAGGCCGCGAGCGTGGCCGTTAGGACCTTCCAGCGGGGCAGACCCGCCAGGGTCTGCCGGGCGCCCACCGGCGAGACAGCCATAGTCCCCTTCACAGCCACCATGGCCACGGTCGTTCCCATGCCGCAGGCGAAGGCCAGCAGCGCGAAGTAGTAGTGGGTCTCCGGCTTGACGGGGGAGGGCGTCACCGAGATCGAGTGGGTGAAGGACTGGTCGGTCTCCAGCGCGGCCAGCTTCTCGGGAGCCGCCCCCGCCTTGGCCAGGGCCGCGTACTCGGCCTGCCTCTGGGTGTAGGAGTCCGTGACCACTCGCAGCACCCGAGTCGTCTCGGCCTCGTTGCCCTGCTGAGTCACGTGCAGCACGGGCTGGTCGCCCTCGATGGCGAGATACCCGTTGGTCTCTCCCCGCTTCGCGGCGGTCTCGGCCTGCGCGACCGAGGAGTGGATGACCTTCGTGATGAGGTGATGATCGGCGTCGTCGGAGGAGATGCGCTCCACGACGGCGTCCAGCCCCGGAGCGGTCCGGTAGGCCTCATCCTGGACGACGCCGAAGCTCATGGGGGTGGCTTCGAAGGCTTTCTCCAGGTTGGAGAACATCGCCATGAAGATGAGGGACAGGACGATGGGGAAGCCGAGCGTCCATACGAGTAGGACGCGGTCTCGCAGGAGCCTGAGCACTTGGTACAGGAAGACGGTCAACATCTCAGGCCGCCTCGTCTCGCAGGGCCCGCCCGGTGATCTCCAGGAAGACGTCGTTGAGGGTCGGGGGCTCGGAGGTCACCCGGCCGCAGGTTGCCCCCGCCGCGTCCAGTGCCCTCATGACATCGGTGAGGTTGTGAGCCCCGGGGGAGCACTCGATGAGCAGCTCACCGTCCTGGTAGGTGACCGTGCGCACATGCTCCAGGCGGCGCAGAGCCTCCAGGGCCTCGTCTCCCAGCGGGGCGGGGTCGACGACCTCCACCCGGATGCGCTCACCGGTGCCGATCATGGCCTTGAGCTCGTCGGAGGTACCGGAGGCCACCTGACGGCCGCGGTCCATAATGACGATCCGGTCGCACAGCTGCTCCACCTCCTCCATGTAGTGGCTCGTGTAGATGACGGTGGCACCGCGCTCGTTGAGACGCTTGATGCCCTCGAGAATGGCGCCCCGGCTCTGCGGGTCGACGGCGACTGTGGGCTCATCGAGGAAGATGAGGTCGGGGCCGTGGGCGATGCCGCAGGCGATGTTGAGGCGGCGCAGCAGGCCGCCGGAGAGCTTCTTGGGCTTGAACCTCACGAACTTCTCCAGGCCGACGAAGGCGATCGCCTCGGCCACCAGGCGGCGCCTCTCGGCGCGGTCGCGCACGTAGAGGGCGCAGAAGGCGTTGACGTTCTCCGCCACCGTGAGCTCATCGAAGACGGCGACCTCCTGAGGCACCACGCCGATGCGACGCTTGAGACCGTAGGAGGTGGGCGTCATCGGCTCACCGAAGACGCGGATCGAGCCCTTGTCGTAGGTGAGCAGCTGAAGGATGCAGCTGATCGTCGTCGTCTTGCCCGAGCCGTTGGGGCCGAGCAGCCCCAGCACCTGACCGCGCGGGATCGTCAGAGACAGTCCGTCCACCGCGACCAGCTCCCCATAGCGCTTGACCAGGGAGTCGACCTCCACCGCCAGGCCCGCCTCGTGGTTCTCATCCTCGCCGTCCATCTCGGGTCCTTCCTTCGTTGCGCCGGTGGTCCCCGGCTCATGACATCCATGGTCCCGGGGCGCGGGGGCGGCCAGAAGTGCCTGGTGTCATGACTGCGGCCGGCCCCCATGACTTCTGTCATGAGATGCCGCAGCGCGTCCGCCGACGGCATGCCGGGCCCACGAGCGCCGGCCATCGACCGATAATCGAGGGATGAGGGTTCTGGTCGACAAGGGCGTGCTGCTGTGCGGCTGCCTCCTGCTGGCCCTGCTCGTGGGGCAGGTGAAGACGGCGGCCGTGATCTGGCTGATCGCGGCCGTGACCGTCGCCGGCCTGAGCATGAGCGCCGACCAGCGACAGTGGGGCATCGCCGTCCCGGCCGCCTACCTCCTGGCGGGAGCCCTCTCGACGGACTCCGTGACCGGGGCGCCGCTGGTCGTCTATGTCCTGGCCCGCCTCGGTGCGCTCGGAACCCGGCACGCGCGAATGGCGGCGGCAGCCGCCTGCATTCCCTTCGCGGCTCTCATGGCCGCCCGGGTTCAGGACATACCCGTGCTGGCCCTGGCCCTGGTGTTCTGCGCGCTCGCGGCCCTCCTGGCGCTGCGCACCGTCCAGGAGGAGGCGGCACGAAGGAGCCTGCACGTGGTGCGCGACGACCTGCGCGAGAAGGTCCTCACCCTGCAGGACACGAACGCCCAGCTGCTCCAGGCCCAGGACTACGAGCTGCGCGCCGCCGCCCTGGCCGAGCGCACCCGCATCGCCCGCGAGATCCACGACGGCGTCGGCCACCTCCTCACCCGCCTCCTGCTGCAGGTCAAGGCCCTCCAGGTCGTCCACCGCGAGGAGCCGGGCGTCGTTGCCGACCTGGCCACCCTGGACAGCGGCCTGGACGAGGCCCTGGACTCCATGCGCCGCTCCGTCCACGCCCTGTCCGACGACGGCGAGGAGCTGGCCACCTCCCTCAACCTGCTGGGCTCGCGCTGCGGCATCGAGTCGGTGAGCGTGGACTGCTCCACCGACGTCGAGCCGCCGGCGGCGGTGGCGCGCTGCGTCGTCGCCGTCGTGCGGGAGGCCCTGACCAACGCCGCCCGCCACGGTGGGGCCCGCTCGGCCCGCGTGGCCGTCACCGACTATCCTGCTTTCTGGCAGGTGACGGTTGACAATGACGGCATCGTCCCCGCCGAGGGCGAGCCGGCCGTGGACGGCCGCGGCGGCTCGGGCCTGGGGCTGCGCTCCATGACTGAGCGGGTCGAGGTCCTGGGCGGCCGGGTGCGGATCACCCCGCGGCCACGGTTCACGGTCTTCGCCACGATCCCCAAGGACGGACAAGGTACACAAGGAGCATCATGAGGGTCCTCATCGTCGACGACGACGCGCTCGTCGCCCAGTCCCTGTCCACGATCCTGTCGGTCGAGGACGACGTCGAGGTCGTCGGCCTGGGCTGCTCGGGACCCGAGGCCACTGAGCGCTACCGGGAGCTGACCCCCGACATCCTCCTCATGGATATCCAGATGCCCGGCGGGGACGGGCTCAGCGCGGCCGAGCAGATTCTGGCCGAGGACGCCGGGGCGCGCATCGTCTTCCTGACCACCTTCTCCGACGACGAGTACATCGTGCGGGCCCTCAAGATGGGAGCGCGCGGCTACCTCATCAAGCAGGACGTCGCCCAGGTCGCCCCGGCGCTGCGCTCCGTCATGGCCGGGGTCTGCGTCCTGGAGGGGGAGGTGCTCGAGCGCAGCACCACCATGGGGCTCAGCGGAGGCACTGCAGGGCGGGAGCAGACCGAGGGAAGCTGGGGGCCGGCCGCCAAGGACCTGCGGAGCACCGCCTTCGCGGCGCTGACCGACCGCGAGTACGAGGTGGTCGAGGCCGTGGCCGAGGGTCTGGACAACGCCGAGGCCGCGGCGCGACTGTTCATGAGCGAGGGCACGGTGCGCAACCACATCAGCGCGATCCTGGCCAAGCTCGGCCTGCGCAACCGCACCCAGGTCGCGGTCATGTACTACCGCTCCGCCCAGGCCGGGTAGAGGGGTGCGTTGACGTACTGACGACGCCCAGGGCAGTCCGGGCGATTCCGCTTGGTGGGCTCGTCGTTCATCCGCTCGATGACGGTCTTGAGGGCACCGGTCATGCCGTGCCGGTAGACCGGAGTTCCCCATGCGAGCACGTCCGCCGCGCACATGCGCTCCCAGACCTGGGGCCACTGGTCACCGGGTGGCGATGAGCCTCGGGGGGATGGCGTAGTCGATGAGGTGGAGCGTCTCGTAGCCGGTTCCTGCAAGCAGCCTCTCCGCCATGGCAGTGGTGTTGCCGTCGCGCTTGGAAGAGGCGTTGACGAACAGCAGCATGTCAGTCCTTTCCAATGTGGCTGGCCCAAGGGCAACTGTTCACCATCGGTTGTTGAGCCTGTCCGGTGCGCTGCGCGGAGACCTTGGGATGCCTGACCCGGTTCTGCAGATCCCTCACGTCGAGTCCTGCAAACTCCTCACTCCATCACCTGCATATTCCCTACTAGGCTCCCTGCAAGTTCCTCACTTCACCTACACTATGACGTCATGGATACCGCTGAGGTCACAGGAACGAGCTACCTGCCGCGCGCCATCGATCCGCTGATGACCCGCGTCCTGGAATCGACCGGGGCGGCCATCCTTGAAGGCCCTCGCGGCTGCGGTAAGACGATGACGGGGCTGGCGCACGCGTCCTCCTACGCCCTGCTTGACACCCCCGAGGCGCAAACGGCTGCCGAGATCGACCCGCATGTGCTGCTGGCCGGAGCCAGCCCGCGCCTCCTGGACGAGTGGCAGCTCATTCCCCAGATCTGGAACCTCGCACGCAGAGAGGTCGACTTCTCTGCCGAGCACGGGCGCTTCATCCTCACCGGCTCGGCCGTGCCAGCCGCCGACCCCATCCGGCACACCGGCGCGACACGCTTCATCCGAGTCCGTCAGCGCACCATGACCTGGGCGGAGAAGGACAACCGTCTCAACGACGACGGCGTCTCGCTGCGCGCGCTGCTCGACGGGGTGCGCCCGTCGTCGTCCATGTCCACGGCTCCGCTCGACGAGATCATCCGTGGCATCCTGTGCCCCGGATTCCCCGGTCTGCTGAACGCTCCATCGGACATCGGGGCACGCAGCATGGAGAGCTACATCAAGGACATCGCAACCACAGACCTCAACCGACTTGCGAACCTGCGCTCCGAGCCGGCAGTCATCGAGCAGCTCATCACGTCACTAGCCTGCTCCACCGCAAGCGACGTCTCCCAGTCGACACTGCGTCGGGACATATCGCGAACGCTACCCGCACCCTCGGAGGCCACTGTTGCCAAGCTGCTCGAACTGTTGGAGCGCGTCTTCATCCTTGAGCCGATCCATCCCTGGGCGGTCTCCCTGCGCTCCAAGGCCCGTTTGCGTCGTTCACCCAAGTACCACCTGGCTGACCCGGCTCTGGCCGCGGCCGCATTGCATGCTGACGCCGCCCGTCTTGGCGCAGACCTTGAGACGCTCGGTTTCCTGTTCGAGTCCGCGGTCATCCATGATCTGCTGGTCTACACCGAGGCCTTGGGGGGACACCTCTACCACTATCGCGACTCCAACGGACACGAGATCGACGCGGTCATCACCATGCCCAATGGCACCTGGGCTGCCATTGAGGTCAAGATCGGTGGCGGGCAGGTACAGCGTGGAGCCCAGAGCCTGGCCTCAGCCATCGCCCAGATCGACATGGCACCTCCCGCATTCAAGGCGGTGATCACCGGGACAGGTTTCAAGGCGGCCCTGCCGGATGGCACGATCACGTTCCCACTGCACGAGCTTCGACCTTGAATCCGCATGGATAGAGCCCAGAGCGTAGACGTGTCCAAGGTGTCACCCTCGGCGAGCTGTCCTTGGCGCATGGACTGCCACGGACCCGGTCAGCGGTTGAAGAGCCTGGCCATGAACTCCCGGTCTTCAGCGAACAGGGTGTTGCCGGCGCCGTGCTGGTCGGAGGCGCCGCGCTGGGAGAAGTAGGAGCTCGGTTTAACGTCGAGCACCGTCAGCCGCGCTATCTCATCCGCACCGACACCCCGTGCCTCATGGAGTGAGACCAGCCGACGGTGACTGGCCCGGTCGGGGTTGGCGGCCTGGAAGGTGCCCTGCCGGATGATGCAGATGGGCTTGGTGCTGTTCGTGGAACCGGCCTTCAAGTCGGACGGGTTGGCCGAGGGGGAGCCCTGGGCGGCGGAGGCGGTGCTTACGCCCAGGGCCTGTACCGTGGCGAGGGACCCAAATGCCTGCCCAAGCGCGCGTCGCGTCATAGGACTCATTCGTATGTTCCTCTCAGTGTCGGGGGATGGAGGTGTCGACTGGTCGCGGTCAGGACATGACGTCCGGCCACCGCCTGGTCACTCGGTGTCGGACACCGGCTCGTACCACGCCAGCCGGTGATGAAGGCCTGGCCGCTCAGTACAGCGTCCCGCCGGCGAGCTGGTTGTTCTTTACGTAGTCGCGCAGCAGCCACATGACGGTCTTGGGGTCGTAGTGGTCGAAGATGCGCGGCAGGCTGCCGTCGTCGAGCGCGGAGAAGACCTCCATGTCCTTGGCGTTCAGCTCGAAGTCGAAGACGTCGAAGTTCTCCTCCATCCGAGGGCGGCGGGTGGACTTGGGGATGACGACGACGTCCTTCTGCATGAGCGCCCGCAGCACCACCTGTCCAGGCTTCTTGCCATACTTCTCGCCGATCTCAGTCAGGACCGGGTTGGCGAAGATGTTGTTCTGGCCCTCGGCGAACGGCGCCCAGGCCTCGTGGACGACGCCGAGCTCGGCCATGACCTCGTGGGCCTCGTCCTGCTGGCGGAAGGGGTGCGTCTCGACCTGGTTGACCGCCGGCGGCACCTCGGCGAGCAGGGCCACGTCGATAAGCCGCTCGGGATAGAAGTTGGACACCCCGATGGTGCGCAGCTTGCCGGCCTTGTAGGCGTCCTCCATAGCGCGGTAGGCGCCGGGGTAGTCGCCCATGGCCTGGTGTAGCAGCATGAGGTCGATGTAGTCGGTGCCCAGCTTGCGCAGCGACTCGTCGATGGAGGCGGTGGCTCGCTCGTAGGTCATGTTAGAGACCCAGATCTTGGAGGTGATGAAGACGTCCTCCCGCGGCACGCTGCTGGCGCGCACGGCGGCGCCGACGCCCTCCTCGTTGCCATAGGCCTGAGCGGTGTCGATGAGGCGATAGCCGACCTCGAGAGCCTCATTCACGTAGCGCTCGGTCTGATCCGGTGGGGTCTGGAAGACGCCGTATCCGAGCATCGGCATCTCGACTCCGTTGTTGAGGGTCTGGTAGAGCATGGGGTTTCCTCCTGGTTCAGCGGACTGCTTCGATCTCGTTGTTTCATGCATCAGTCTTTACGGCGATCTTCATTCTGTAAAATGCAAGTATCGGAACTGTTGATGCATGAGGTGCATCAAGGCGTGGAGGGTGCGGATGGAGCTGGAACAGCTGAGGCAGCTCGAGGCGATCGAGCGCGAAGGGACCATGAGCGCGGCGGCGCAGGTTCTGCACCTTTCGCAGCCGGCGCTATCGCGCTCGCTCGGGCGCCTGGAGAGAGAACTTGGCCAGTCTCTCTTCGATCGTGTGGGACGCCGCCTCATCCTCAACGACGCCGGTCGGGTCGCCCTGGAGCACGCAGGGCAAATCCTCAGGGCCGAGCGGATGATGCGCGAGGCACTGGCCGACGTCGCCCGTCGCACCCGTGCTCTACGGGTGGGGACTGTCGCTCCAGTACCGCTGTGGCGCCTGACCGCCCTCATGACCGAGCGGTTCCCCGGGCTGGTCCTCACCTCCTAGATGCTCGGCGAGGACGAGGTGGAGTGCGGGGTTGTCGACGGCGACCTCGACCTGGGTATCAGTCTGCGGCCCCAGGCGCTGCCCATGGTGCGCTCGACTCGGCTCATGGTGGAGAACCTCGCCGTCGTCCTGCCCTCCGAGCACAAGCTGGCGGGCAGGAGCAGCGTGAGCATGGCCGAGCTCGACGGTGAGACCTTCCTCCTGCTCAAAGACATCGGCTTCTGGCGTCAGGTGTGCGACCAGCATCTGCCTCACTCCGAGTTCATTGTGCAGGAGGACCGCGGTGTCTTCGAAGGGCTGGTGCGCAGCTCGCCGCTGCCCTCACTTCGTCACCGATGCGCCCTTCTTCTCGGACGCTGCACCCGAACGGGTCGTCGTGCCGATTCGTGACACGGCGGTGCACGCGACCTTCTACCTGCTGGTCCGTGCCGGCTGCCGTCAGGAGGCCGAAAACCTCTTCGACTGGGTGAGCCGGCAGTGACCAGCGTGCCTGACGGGAGCGACGTGTGCCGTCGGCGACATGCGTCCCGCTGGGATTCAGGAACCCTCCATATGGTCGATAAATGCCACATGCCGGATCGAAACGGCGCCACATGCCGGACTGGATGGGCGCCACCCGGAGGATCAGAACGGTGCCGGCTACCGGTTAACGGTGTCGGAAGGCCGGTGCTCTCGGTGCAACAACCTGTTTCTCGACGTCGGAGCGGGGCTGTGGTTACCTGATGAGCGTGGCCATGCAGAGGGCTGCGGAAGAGAGAGGGACCAGCATGAGTATCGGAGAGGTCATTAGCGCAGCCCGGGAGGCTCAGGGGATGACTCAGAGTGACCTGGCGGGCAAGGTCCTTGTCACCCGCCAAGCCGTCTCGAGGTGGGAGACCGGGGTGACGACCCCGGGTGTCGATATGTGCAAGCTCCTCGCCGGCGCGCTCGACGTTCCAGTCACACGGCTTCTGGAGATGCCCCCGGAGCCGTGCTGCCAGAGCTGCGCTCTCCCCTTGGGCAAAGAGGCGGACTACGGTGCCGAGTCCGACGGCACGAAGTCGGAGGAGTACTGCACCTGGTGCTATCCGGACGGGGCCTTCACTGGAGAGGAAACGCTCGATGCCTTCATCGAGCACGCCGCCCCCTATATGGCCGAGGGGGTCGGTGTCTCTCGGGACGAGGCCATCTCCTACCTGGCTGTCGTCCTACCGACTCTCAAGCGGTGGGCTCCCCGGTGACGAGGCGGACGAGGCTACGGCGCTCCAAGTGACCCTGTCAACCGGAAGCTAAGCAGATCCACCTTCTTCTATGACGCGCCATGTTCCTGCTCGAGCGCTCCCCTCTCTCCTCAGACGCCCCGAGCGGCGCAGGTCGGAGACAATACGCTCCGCTGTTCTGTGCGCGCACTCCAAATGGCCTGCCAGATCGGCAATGGTTGCACTCGGGTCAGCTTTGAAGAACGAGAGAGTCCGTTCCTGACGATCCTGGGCCGGAGAGTCTGATGCGTAGGGGATGAGGGCATCTCTGATGATCGTGAGCATGAAGGTGACAAAGGAATCGCTCGTCCCTGCCGTGTTGGAGCTCGCGATCGCTGCGTAGTAGTCGGCCTGGCGTCCGCGGATCACACTTTCAATCGGTAACCAGGCCAATGGGGATCGCCAGTGGGACAGCAGCAGCGTGTGCCATAGGCGGCCGGTGCGGCCGTTGCCGTCCGCGAAGGGGTGGATGAACTCGAACTCGTAGTGGAAGATGCAGGACACCAGCAGAGGGTGAAGGTCGGTTGACGACATCCAGCCGAACAAGTCGCCCATGACCTCGGGGAGGTACTGCGCCGGTGTCCCTGCGTGGACGAGTCTGCTCCCCTGAAAGACTCCTGCGTTCCCTGAACGGTATCGCCCGGCGTCGTCGATGAGCCCGCGCATCATGACACCGTGAGCTCGCAACAGGTCATCGGCAGAATGAGGGTTGAGGTCATCCATGAGCTGATATGCGAGACGGGCGTTGTCCACCTCGAGAATCTGCTCGGCGGGACCAAGAACCCGCTTGCCGTCGAGGATTGCCGTGACCGTCTCACGTGAGAGCGTGTTCCCCTCGATCATGAGGGAGGAATGGATAGTGGTGATGCGCAGCTCGCGGTGAAGGACAGGGCTCGTGCTGAGAGGGGAGGTTGTTCCCAAAGCGCCGACGAGCTCGGCGATCTCCATGCAGAGCTCGTCGATCTCGGCGGTGCGGTTCAGCGGTGGCTCGTAGCCCATCTGTTCTCCTCTGAGATGCTCTCGGCTTGTCGGGAGACCGTAATGTTGTCAGTGTGACGACGATTACCGCCACACTTTACCGCCAGTGGCGGTAATCGAGCGTGGTCAGGCGAGCTCGCCGGTGACGAGGCGGACGAGGTCTCGGCGCGCCCGGCGTCCCTCGGGAGTGGGGAACATTGGGTAGACGTGGTTGAGGCTCTCGCCGACGTGCAGCGTCGAGTCCACCCCGGCCTCCAGGAGCTTGGCATGGAAGAGCGCATTGTCCGGCAGGAGGATCTCCCGGGTCCCCACGAAGGTCGTCACCTTCTTCAGGCCCGACAACTCACCGTAGATGGGCGAGAGGTGCCAGTCGGTCAATGGGGTGCCGCCCGCCCAGGAGCGACCGATCTCCGTGAGGGGCCCGGGCGCCATGAGCGGGTCGGCGTCGACGTAGTCGGCGATCTCCGGGTTCACGTGGGTGATGTCGACCCAGGGTGAGATGAGGGCGAGCTCGTCGGGCTGGGCATCACCGGCCTCGGCCAGGGACAGGGCGATGACCGCCGCCAGGCCCCCGCCGGCACTGTCCCCCATGAGGACGATCCGCTTACCCGGGTTCTCCGCCACCGTGCGCCGATAGAGCTCCAGCACCAACCGGTGCGCCTCGGACCAGGTGTGGTGGGGCGTCAGCGGGTAGAGCGGCATGACAACGTCGGCCCCCGTCCTGCGGGCCAGATGATCGACCAGCCAGGCGTGCGCCGAGACCGCCGTCGAGATGTAGCCGCCGCCGTGCAGGTAGACGATGACCGCGCTCGACGGCGTCCGCGGGCGGACGTGGTAGACGGGCATGCCGGAGTCCTCGCGCCGCTCCAGGTCGTAGAAGAAGCGCCCCCAGGCCGGGAAGGTGACGGAACGGGCAGGCTCGGGGCGGCCTGCCAGACGCGCGATCCGCTCGGTGATCGGGACGCGCGCGCCCAGCGCCTTGACCGGCCGGGTGCCGTACTCCGCCAGGCTCGCCGCGGCCGAGCGACCATAGCGCTTGCGGGAGTAAAGGCTGAAGGCCCCCACCGTCAGGGCCGCACTGGCCACGCCGACAGCGATCCTGCTCCCGCTGAGTCCTTTGGGTGCCTTCATGATTCCTCCACTCCACAGAGCCCCGAGTGCTCTCCGACAACATCTCCGGATCCGGTGTCTGCTCCGTTATCGTAGGCAACAGAACACCGCGATGATGAGGTGAGCTCAGCTCGTTCACTCAGTGCGAGGCCTGCACGTGGCGCTGCCGTCGGCATGACAAGAGGAGATTGCGATATGGAAGCCTACGAGACCGACCACCTGGCCGCCATCCGCGCTCTCGCCCCCGAGTGCATGGTGCTGCTGCGCTCCAATGGCGCCTTCCCCCTGGCTGAGCCGGGCGAGATCGCCCTGTACGGCTCCGGTGCGCGACACACCATCAAGGGCGGAACCGGCAGCGGAGACGTCAACTCCCGCCACGTCACCACCATTGAGGAGGGACTGGTGACGGCCGGCTTCACCATCGTCACCCGGCCCTGGCTGGAGGCCTACGACCGTATCCGTCTGCAGGCCCATGAGGACTTCATCGCCGGCATCAGGGCCGAGGCCGCCAAGCGCGGCCTCCCCGCCATCATGGTCGGCATGGGCTCGGTCATGCCCGAGCCGGAGTACACGATCCCCCTCGACATCGAGACCGGCAGCGACCCGCGTACGGCCGTCTACGTCCTGTCCCGAACCTCCGGGGAAGGCAGTGACCGCACCCCCGAGGCCGGAGACCTCAGGCTCACCGACACCGAGATCCGTGACATCCTCGCCCTGAACGAGCGCTTCGAGCGGTTCCTCCTCGTGCTCAACGTGGGTGGCGTCGTCGACCTCAGCCCGCTCGATGATGTTGCCAATATCCTCCTGCTCTCCCAGCTCGGCGCCTGCATCGGCGACGCCTTCGCCGACGTCCTCCTGGGGCGGGCCTACCCCTCCGGAAAGCTCGCCACCACCTGGAGCGCCTGGGACGAGGGCGACCAGCTCGGCGACTTCGGCGACCCGGACGACACCCACTACCGTGAGGGCATCTACGTCGGCTACCGCTTCTACGACTCGGTCGGCAAGGAACCGCTCCTCCCCTTCGGATTCGGCCTGGGCTACACGACCTTCGACGCCCAGCCCCGCCAGGTGAGCCTCGACGGCGCCCGCGTGAGCATCGATGTCGACGTCACCAACACCGGCGGGTACCCGGGCAAGGAGACCATCCAGGTCTACGTCAGTGTGCCGGCCGGACGCCTCGACCAGCCCCTCCAGGCACTCGCAGGCTTCACCAAGACCGGTGAGATCGCCCCCGGCGCCACGGCACGGATCACCGTCGACGTCGACCTGACCGATCTGGCCTCCTACGACGAGGCCGCCCGCGCCACGGTCCTGGAGGCCGGGCGCTACCTGCTGCGGGCGGGGACCTCCAGCCGGCAACTGAGCCCCGTCGCCGTCGTCGAGCTCGCCCAGGACGCAACCGTGCGACACCTGGCCGGCGACCTGGGGGAGCCCGGCTTCACCGACTGGAAGCCCGAGCCCCCTGCGGTCCTCGACATTCCGGCCGGCCTGCCGGTGCTCGCCGTCGACCCGGACGACCTGCGCCTGCCGGATCGCGCCGCGCCCGATGAGCAGGTAGCGAGGGAGGACTTGGCCCTCACCCTGGCCCGGGACCTGTCCGACGACGAGCTCATCCATACCGTCCTGGGCGACTACCGCCGCGGTGAGGAGTCCGGCTCCATCGTCGGGGCCGCCTCCACCACCGTCATCGGCGCGGCGGGACAGGCCACCACCCGGATCCCCGGTCTGCCCGGCATCATCATGGCCGACGGGCCCGCCGGTCTGCGCCTGGCCCCCACCTACGGCGTCGACGCCGAGGGCCCCTTCTCCCTGGGCGACTCCAGCCTGCCCGCCACCTTCCTCGAGCTCCTGGACGACGCCGGACGTGAGGCCCTCGGCATCGCCGACGAGCCAGAACCCCGCGAACCCGCCGAGATTCGCGAGCAGTACACCACCGCCATCCCCATCGGCACCGCGCTCGCCCAGTCCTGGAACCCTGCGCTGGCTGAGCAGCTCGGCGACGTCGTCGGAGCCGAGATGGAGCGCTTCGGTATCCACCTCTGGCTCGCCCCCGCCATCAACCTGCACCGCAGCGTCCTGTGCGGACGCAACTTCGAGTACCTCTCCGAGGACCCGCTGCTGGCCGGACGCATCGCCGCCGCCATCACCCGCGGGGTCCAGACCCACCCGGGGCGGGGCGTGACCATCAAGCACCTGGCCTGCAACAACCAGGAGACCAACCGCCTCAACTCCAACAGCCGGGTCGGCCCCCGAGCCCTGCGCGACCTCTACCTGCGCGCCTTCGAGATCTGCGTGCGCCAGGCCCGGCCCGCCGCCGTCATGACCTCCTACAACCTCATCAACGGCGTCCACACCTCCGAGTCTGCCCAGCTGCTCGAGATGATCCTGCGCCGGGAGTGGGGCTTCGACGGACTGGTCATGACCGACTGGGTCGTCGACGGCATGACCCGCAGCGACATGAAGCACCCGCGTGCCACCGCGGCCGCCACCATCAAGGCCGGAGGCGAGCTCTTCATGCCTGGAGGTGAGACGGACCGCCAGGACCTCCTGGCGGCCCTGGAGCGGGGGAGCGCAGGGCGCGGGCCGGGTGGCCGGAGCGAGCCGGAGAACGGAGGCGCGGCCCTGACTCGCGACGAGCTCGAGACGCAGGCCGCCCGCGTCATCCGCATGGCCTGGAGGCTCGCGGGCTTTGAGCGGTGACTGCTCACGGACGTTCACGCCCGTGAGGCGCTGCTGCTCCAGTCGGGCAGAAGATCCAGGAAGGTTCTTGGTCCCTTGCGATACCCCGACAACCCCGGCATGGTTCATAGCAGTCCGCTCCGACGACGCCACCTGGGGCGCGCCGGAGGGTGCAAGGAGGAACCATCATGACCAGTATGTTCGACCTCAGTGGGAAGGTGGCGGTCGTGTCCGGGGCAAGCTCGGGCCTCGGTGCGGACGCCGCCCGTGCCTACGCCGAGAACGGTGCCGATGTCGCCCTGCTCGCTCGGCGTCTTGAGCGTTTGGAGGCTCTGGGCGAGGAGATCCGGGCGGCCGGACGCCGTGCGCTCGCCGTCCGCTGTGACGTCACCAGCGAGGAGAGCTGCCGTAACGCCGTCGAGAAGGTGGTGGAGGCCTATGGGCGCATCGACATCCTTCTCAACAACGCGGGGGTCGCCGTGCGCGGCGGTGTCGACACCCTCTCGGAGGCCGACTGGGACCGTTCCTTCGCCACCAACGTCAAGGGCATGTTCCACGTCAGCAAGTACGTCGTGCCCCTCATGCGTGAGCGCGGGTACGGCAAGATCGTCAATATCGCCTCGGTCAACGCCGTTATCGCCGACAAGCAGGACGTGTTCATCCGTCACGCCTACAACGCCTCCAAGGCTGCGGTCCTGGGGCTCACCAAGGGAATGGCCTGCTCCTACGCCCGTTACGGGATTACCGTGAACGCTGTCGGACCGGGGCTGTTCGCCTCCGAGATGACCGAGAGCACCCTGTTCAGCAGTGAGGAGTTCCTGACGGCCTACAACGCGCTGAACCCCGCCGGCCGCCCCGGAGGCAAGGGCGAGCTCAACGGGACGATCCTCTACCTCTCCTCCGACGCCTCCAGCTATGTCCAGGGACAGCTCATCCTCGTCGACGGCGGCATGGCACTGGTCTGAGAGGTCGCCCCGTCGCGAATCCGGCGACGGGGCGTAGCAAGCTCATCGCCGGGGCGGCCGACGTGACATGCTCGGATTTGAGCCGCCCGCACTGCATAAGGAGCCCCTCCATGGCGCTGACACCACAGGCACGTGAGACCTTCACCCGACTCTTTGGCCTGGAGCCGCAGCCGCATCCCACGGATCCCGAGCTCTTCGACATCCTCCAGAACGAGATCTTCGACGAGGCCTTCTCCACAGGAGTCCTCACCGACGTTGAGCGAGAGCTGCTCACCGTCACCGTCCTGGCCGCCATGCAGACCCTCCCGCAGCTCACGGCCCATGTGGGCGCGGCCCTCAACATCGGCGCCGGCCCGCTCCAGCTGCGCGAGACCATCTACCAGTGCGCCCCCTACATCGGCTTCCCCAAGACGCTCAACGCCATCGACATCGCCAACAAGGTCTTCGAGGCGCGCGGCATCTCCCTGCCCCTGGAGAGTGCCGGTACCGTCGACGCCACCGACCCCAGCGCCCGCGAGCAGGCCGGCGCCGCCATCCAGGCCCCGCTTTACGGCAACGAGGTCAAGGAGGTCTTCTCCGCCCTGCCCGAGCCCTTCGACCAGTTCGTGCCCCACCTGCTGACCTCCTCCGCCTTCGGCGACTTCGCCACCCGTGGCGGCCTCGACGTCGCCCAGCGCGAGCTCATCAGCCTCGTGGCCATCGCCGCCATCGGCGCCACCACCCAGCTGCGCCCGCACGTGGCCGGGGCGATCAGGGCCGGCTCCTCCCGCCAGAAGGTGGCCGCCGCCCTGGTGCAGGTCATGCCCTACATCGGTGGCCCCTACGCGCTGTCCGGCCTGGTCCTCGTGGCCCGTTACGACGAGAGCGCCTCGGCAGAGGCCTACCGCTGACGCTGCGCGTCCTCACCCGTCCGGCGGTCCGTCTACGATGGCCGCCGGGCCGGTTCTCGTTGCCGGCCCCAGGCAGCAAGGAGAACACGTGACGACGACGCAGCCCTACCTCTCACGGCAGGTCACCCTCACCGTCCAGGGGCAGGGGGTCGGGGGACTGACCTACGTCCCGCGCACGGCGTCGTCGTCCCCCGCGCCCCTGGTCATCTGCTGCCACGGCATGGAGGGCTCCCACACCCGCGTCGCCCCCATGGCCCGGCGCTTCGCCGCGGCCGGGGCCGTGGCCGTCTGCTTCGACTTCCGCGGGGGCGGCGGCAGCGCCAGCCAGGGCGAGACCACCGCGATGTCGGCCCTCACCGAGCTGGCCGACCTCGAAGCCGTCCTCGCCGCCGCCTGCGCCTGGCCGGAGGTCGACGCCTCCCGGGTCGCCCTGTTCGGGCTGAGTCTGGGCGGGGCGGTCGCAGCGCTCGCGGCCGCCCGTCACCCGCAGCGGATCACCGCCCTGGCCCTGTGGTACCCGGCCCTGCGGCTGGGGGAGAACCTGCGCGCCGCCTTCCGCACGCCGGCGGCCGTGCCCGAGGAGTTCGACTGGGCAGGCATCCGCCTGGGGCGCGTCTACGCCGTCGACGGCTGGAACCTGGAGGTCGGGGCCGAGCTGGCCACCTACCGCCGCCCCGTTCTCATCGTCCACGGGGACCAGGACCGCGCCGTGCCCATCGAGGTCTCCCGGGCCGCCGTGAGCGCCCTGCCCGACGCCGAGCTCGTCACCATCCCCGGCGCCGCCCACGGCTTCGGCGACGCCAACTGGGAGGAGGCCGTGCGCCGCACCATCGGCTTCCTGGCCTGGAACGGGGTCCTCGAGGAGGACTGAGCCGCGCGGCGGGCAGCGGCAGCGGGCGGCCCAGCCCGTTTTCTGACAGCGGTGGTTCCCGGGCCGCCGACGTCGCAGAATTGCTGGCATGAGCGCACACGGGACTGTGGACCTGACCAGCGTCAGCAAGACGATGCTGCTGACCCTCCACGCCAGGGCGGAGCACACGCTCTGCGAGCGGCCGCGCTTCACCGACCCCGCCGCCGTCGAGCTCGTCTCCCGGCTCGACTACGACTTCACCATGGCCAGGCAGGACCGGCTCATGGCTGACGGCGTCGTGCTGCGCACCCTCACGCTCGACCCGCTCGTGGCCGGGTACCTGGCCACCCACCCCGGCTGCACAGTGATCAACATCGCCTGCGGGCTCGACACCCGCTTCCAGCGCCTCGACGACGGGCGCGTCACCTGGTACGACCTCGACCTGCCCGACGTCATCGCGCTGCGACGCCGGCTGCTCGAGGACGGTGAGCGTCACCGCACCATTGCCGCCTCCGCCCTCGACCCCGCCTGGCCCGACCATCTGGAGGACATGAGCCGCGACGTGCTCGTCATCATCGAGGGACTGAGCATGTACCTCGAGCAGGAGGAGGTTCGCACGCTCCTGGACATCATCGCCGCGCGCCTGCCCGGTGCGACCGTCCTCATCGAGGTCATGCCCCGCCTGTTCCAGAAGTACGGCCGGGAGCGCTCAGTGGAGGACGCGGGGGCGCGCTACACCTACGGCTGCTCCAGTGCCGCCGAGTTCCGCCGCACGGTGGCCCCCGGCTACACGCTGCTCCACGACGTCCCCTTCACCCGCACCATCGCGCGCTACCACCCCCTGCTCGCGCCCCTGACGCGGCTGCCGCTGGTGGGCAGACTCTCCGAGCGCATCGTGGTACTGCGAGCGCGCCATTGAGACAGGGCCTCGGTGATCTCCTTGAGTGAGAGCTTCCCAGCGGCGACGTCCATCACCATCCGGTAGGCGTCGTCGTCGGGCGCCTCGACCCAGTGGCCGTTGATGTCCAGGAAGACCAGCGTGGCCAGCCACCCCAGGCGCTTGCCGCCATCCACCGGTGGATGATTGTGGACCAGGGAATCAAGCAGAGCCGCGGCCTTCTCATCGATGGTGGCGTAAGCGTCGCGTCCCCAGAGCGCGGTCGCAGGTCGGTGCAGCGCCGAGTCGAGCAGGCCGAGATCGCGGACCGGTCCCGCAGTGAGGTCCTCAATGAGCGACAGCGCGTCCTCGAGTGTCAGGTACTCGACCATCTCTGCCCGATCAGCGGCCGAGGCGTTCCAGGACTTCGGCGTACCGGTTGCGGATGCGGGCGGAGGCGTCTGCGACTCTCTGCTCATGTCCGCGGCGCGCGGCCGCCTCGTGGATCGCCCGGATCGTCGCCTCCTGGCGGCTGACCCCGTCCTCCTGCGCAAGGAGCGCGAGCAGCCGCTCATCCTCTTTGCTCAAGCGCAATGTCATCGCCATACGTCCACAGTAGCAGGTGGTACCAGACTGGTATCAGGTGGGTGTGTTTTCAGGATCGACCGGATTCCGCTGCGCACCCGGCCGGTATCGATGGGGTGAGCCGGCACTACTATTCTCCCTGGACGTGCCCGCAGCGCCGCGGGCACGGGTGATGAGGAGGAATCATGGGTGAGCCGATGACGACGTCGGATGAGGATGCTCAGACGGCCGAGGAGCAGGAGCGTGGCTACTGGCTCTACGTCCCGGGCGAGGGCGCCGGGAAGTGGGAGGAGTTTCGAACGGCCGGGATCATGGCACTCAACTGGGACCGGATCGGCGACCCCACGAGCTACCCGAACGAGGAAGCCGTCATCGAGGCTCTGGAGGCCGGCTACGGGGACTGGGGAGGCAGGCCGACAGGCGCGGCGGGCATGATCCGGGACTTCACCCGCACGATGCGTCCCGGCGACGTCGTCTACGCCCGGCGCGGTCCGACCGAGATCATCGGGCGCGGCGTCGTCCGCTCGGAGTTCCGCTACGACGATGCCCGGCCCTCCTACCGCTGCGTGCGTGACGTCGAGTGGACGCATGTCGGCTCCTGGCCGCTTCAGCGAGGCGTCCGCCGAGTGACACTGCAGCGTCTCACGCAGGAGACCAGTTACAACCCGGCCCAGCTCGAGTCACTGTTCGAGGATCGGAACGACCCTGACTCGTCCACGATCTCCGCCTCCGCCGCGAGTCCCCGGAGCGCTGATGAGCCCGACGTCGTCGCCGACGTCTACACACGGGAGAACTTCCTGGCGGAGGTATTCGTCGATCCCGAGGACCTGGAGCAGATGCTCGGGCTGCTGCGCCGCAAGAAGAACCTCATCCTCCAGGGCGCTCCGGGTACGGGGAAGACCTTCGCGGCCAAGCGCCTGGCATACGCCCTCATGGGGCAGACGGATGACTCGCGGGTGGAGGTGGTGCAGTTCCATCAGTCGACCGCCTACGAGGACGTCGTCGTCGGGCTGCGCCCTACGGCCGAGGGCGGGTTCGCGGCCGCCGAGGGCGTCTTCGCCAGGTTCTGCCGGCGTGCCGCCGCCGACCCTGGACGGGACTACGTGTTCATCATCGACGAGATCAACCGGGCCAACGTCTCCAAGGCCTTCGGCGAGCTGCTCATGCTTGTTGAGGCCGAGCACCGTGGGGAGGCGCTGCGTCTGCCCGTGTCCGGGGATCTGCTGTCCGTCCCGAAGCGGCTCCACATCATCGGCATGATGAACACCGCCGACCGGGGGCTGGCCCTCATCGACTACGCGCTACGGCGCCGCTTCGCCTTCTTCGAGATGAGGCCGGCCCTCGACCACCCTGGGTTCCTCAGGCACGTCGAGGCCGTGGGCAGCTCGAGGCTGGAGGCGCTGGTCGACGTCGTACGCCGCCTCAACCAGCGGATCGTCGAGGACGAGGCCCTCGGCCCCGGGTTCCAGATCGGCCACTCCTACCTGTGCCTGCCTGCGGCCGGCCCCGAGAACCCTGCGGGCATGGATGCGGACGTGACCTCGGTGGTGCGCTACGAGCTGGAGCCACTGGTGCGCGAGTACTGGTTCGACAATCCCGCAGCGATGGACGAGAGCATTCACGAGCTGGAGAGCGTCCTGGTATGACGGAGGCCCTGCCCGGCCGGGCGCGAGACGGGGCTTCCGGCCGACCGCACCAGCGTGGTCCCAGCACCGTCCTGCTCAAGAACGTCTACTACATGCTCGCCTACGCCTTCAAGGCGCTGGAGACCGGTGAGCACCGGCGCCTGGCGGCCGAGGACTTCGAGCACGTCCACGACATGCTCGCCGCGATCCTGGCCGGTGGGCTGGACAACCAGCGCCGACGTGGTTTCGAGCGGGACTATCAGCCCTTCAGTGAGGACCTGACGGTTGTGCGAGGACGCATCGACCCGGCCGCCACGATGCGTCTGAGGGTGTGTCGCAGGAGCCTGGTGCGCTGCGGCTACGACGAGCGCACCGAGAACACCCTCATGAACCGGCTCCTCAAGACCGCCGCCCTGCGCCTGATCCTGCACGGCGACATCGTCCCAGCCCGCAGGACGCGCCTGAAGTCGACACTACTCGTCATGGGCGACGTCAAGGTGATGAGCACCGGGGACCTGCGGCGGCTGCATTGGGAGAGCTTGCGCTTCCACCGCGGTAACCGCTCCTACCGGCTGCTCATGGGCGTGTGCCGACTCATCCTGGACGAGCGGCTGCTCAGCGGCGCAGATGGCGCAGTCAGCCTCGCCGACTTCCTCGACCCCCAGGAGCTGAGCGCGCTGTACGAGCGATTCGTCCTGGCCTACTTCCGCCGCCACCACCCCCACCTGCGCGCCGGCGCTCCGTGGGTGAGCGGCGGCATCGAGGACGCCCCGGTCTTCCTCCCGGGGCTGCACACCGACATCGTCCTGACCGGGCCGGAGCGGACCCTCATCATCGACACCAAGTGCTACGGGCGCATCCTCGGTTCCCGCTACGACAGGTCGATCCTGTCCCCGGCCAACCGCAACCAGATCTACAGCTACGTCATGCACGAGGCCAGCGACCCCCGGCAGGCCGGGCGCGAGGTCGCCGGCATGCTGCTCTACGCCCAGACCGCCGTCGACCCGCCGATCCGCGAGACCTGGACCGAGACCGGGCACCGCTTCCACGTGCGCACCCTCGACCTGGACCGGGACTTCACTAAGATCGCCGTTCAGCTCGACGACGTCGCCGCCCTGCTCACGTCAACCTGACCACTCGCGAGTCGAGAGCGCGCCGTTCCGCACTGTCCACATCGTCCCTCCTTCTTCCGTCTGCGGGGACATTCTGCGCGTGGGGGTGCGCTTTCTTCCGGCCGGGGGACGTGCTGCGCATAGGGGGACAGGATTCCGGTCCCCGACGGCGTCGAATGCCCCCGGCCGTCACTGCGTGTTGGAGACCAAGAGGCGCGGGACGAGCACCGACGACGCCGGTGTCCACAAGGGCGACTGTCTTGCCGCGGAATCCCCGTGTTGTGGAGTCCGAGAAGGGCTGCCGGCGCCCGTTGGCATGATGGGTGATGCCTCCCATGGCATCTTCTCCCGGAACACTCATGTCCTTGCCGGGGAGGAAGGAGCCGGGAGGAGGTGAGGGCCGTGTCCAAGCCGAGAGGACGACGCGCAGAAGTCCGCAAGGGCAAGGTAACGGCCCGGAAGGTGAGCGAAGTCTTGACCGCTGTCGCTCGCCTGATCCGGGCCGTCGGTGTCCTTGTGGATGCCCTCAGTAAGTGGATCGGCTAGGCCGTTCCCTTGCGAGGGGAGTCAACCGGTAGCAGCCGGCTGGCTCCCCACCATTATGGGGCCGTCGATCCGCACTGTCCACATCGTCCTTCCTTCTTCTGTCTGCGGGGACATACTGCGCGTAGGGGTGCACTTTTTCCGGCCGGGGACATGGTGCGCGTAGGGGGACAGGATTCCGGTCCCCGACGGCGTCGAACGTCCCCGTCCGGAGGGACACGCCCCCCGGCCGCGTGGAATGTCCCCGGCTGCAGGCGCACGCATCTACCTGCATGGAATGCCCCGGCCGTTGAGGCATGTGGGACACCGGGAGGGACCGTGCGGACAGACACAGGACAACCCGGCACAGGGCAGGCGGACACGCACGGACTTCTCGACCGCGCATTCGGCTGTCGCCTGCGGGGAAGGACTGGCAGCATCGGAACCGTGACCGAGAACCACGCCCAGCCCAGCCCCGCCAACCCGGACGACGTCGTCAACCCCCTCCTGCTCCAGGCCTTCGCCTGGGACCTGCCCGCCGATTCCACTCACTGGCGCCTCCTGGCGGACAACGCCGCCCTCCTGGTCGACTGCGGGGTGAGCTCGGTGTGGCTCCCACCCGCCTACAAGGGGCAGGCTGGCGTGGAGGATGTCGGCTACGGCGTCTACGACACTTACGACCTGGGTGAGTTCGACCAGAAGGGCACCGTCCCCACCAAGTACGGCACCAAGGAGGACTACCTCGCCGCCATCGAGGCCCTGCACGCGGCCGGCATCAGCGTCGTGGCGGACATCGTCCTCAACCACCGCATGGGCGGGGACGACACCGAGGTCGTGCGCGCCACGCCCGTCGACCCCCACGACCGCACGCGCCCCATCGGGCAGACCGAGGAGATCACCGCCTGGACCCGCTACACCTTCCCGGCGCGCGCCGGCGCCTACTCGGACTTCACCTGGGACTGGACCTGCTTCCACGGCACCGACTGGGACGAGGCCCGCCACCAGCAGGGCGTCTGGCTCTTCGAGGGCAAGCAGTGGAACGAGAACGTCAACGACGAGCTCGGCAACTACGACTACCTCATGGGCTCCGACGTCCACGTCGTCGACCCCGCCGTCAGCGCCGAGATGGACCGCTGGGGGCGCTGGTACGTGGAGACCACCGGCGTCGACGGCCTGCGCCTGGACGCCCTCAAGCACGTCGGCGCCGACTTCTTCGCCCGCTGGCTGCCCGATCTGCGCCGCGCCACCGGCCGCGCCCTGCCGGCCGTGGGCGAGTACTGGTCCCGCGACGTCGCCGAGCTGGAGGGCTACCTGGAGGCCGTTCCCTTCATGAGCCTGTTCGACGTCCCCCTCCACTTCCACCTGCACGCCGCCTCCACCTCCAACGGCGACGTCGACCTGACCCGCCTCTTCGAGGACACCCTCGTGGCCGCCGACCCCGCGTGCGCCGTCACCTTCGTGGAGAACCACGACACCCAGCCGGGCCAGTCGCTGGCCTCCACCATCGAGTCCTGGTTCAAGCCCTCGGCCTACGCCCTCATCCTGCTGCGCGAGGCCGGAACCCCCTGCGTCTTCTGGGGCGACCTGTTCGGCACCCCCGAGACCGGCGACCTGCCTGCAGTCACCGAGCTGCCGCTGCTCATGACCATGCGCCGCGCCCTGGCCCACGGCCCCCAGCACGACGCCCTCGACGACCCCGACGTCGTCGGCTTCGCGCGCGAGGGCGACGAGGCCCACCCCGGCTCCGGGCTCGCCGTCGTCCTGTCCGACCGCAGGGCCGCCACCAAGCGCCTCCACGTCGGGGCGCGGCACGCCGGCGAGCAGTGGATCTGCGTCCTGGGCGGGCACGAGCCGGTACTCGTTGGTGACGACGGCGATGTCGAGCTGCCGGTGTCCGACGGCGGCCTGAGCGTCTACGCCCCCGAGGCCGCCTGGCCGATCCTGGACAGCGCCGAGCAGCACCTCCTGCGCCAGCGCTGAGCTCGGCGAACCACTCGCGAGGCCCAGCGCCGGCGGCACTGAGGAACGCGCGACGACGCTTCTACTCCGCAGGGAGCAGCCACGCCTTGTGGGACTCGATGGAGACGCGTACGGCCTGCCCCTCCTGGAACAGCTCATCCTGACGAGGATCGGAGACGACACAGACCATGGACCCGTACTCGGTCTCGACCTCGTACTCGACGGTCTCCCCGTAGAAGACACGGGTGATGATCTGTCCCAGCGACCCCGAGATCCGCTGGACCGGCTCCTGGACTGCGGCCAGTCTCACCGACTCGGGGCGGACCATGAGCACAACCTCCTGGTCGCCGTCCACTGCACTGGGATGACTGGGAACGGTCGTCTCAGAACCGAGCACCTCCACCTTCGCTCGCCTCCGCGTCTGGGAGGGCGCATCGAGCGCCTCGATGAACGTGGCCTTGAGGAAGTTGGCGCGTCCCACGAAGTCGGCCACGAACACCGATGCGGGATGCAGGTAGATCTCCTCGGGGGTGTCAACTTGTTCGATACGGCCCGCATTCATGACGACAATGCGGTCAGACATTGCCATTGCCTCAGACTGGTCATGAGTGACGTAGACCGAGGTGATCCCCAGTCGTTTCTGCATGTGGCGGATTTCCAGGCGCATTTTGATGCGCAGCTTGGCATCGAGATTGGAGAGGGGCTCGTCGAAGAGCAGCACCTTGGGGCGCACAACCATGGCGCGGGCGAGGGCGACACGCTGCTGCTGGCCGCCAGAGAGCTGAGACGGGGCGCGTTTGGCCATAGCCGTCAGGTTCATCGCGGTCAAAGCCACCTCAATGGCCTCGTCCATCTGTGCCGCCGGCATCTTCTGCAGCTTGAGACCGTAAGCTACGTTGTCCCGCACTGACAAATGGGGGAAGAGGGCGTAGGACTGGAAGACCATCGACATCGGGCGCCGGTTAGGGGGAATGACCGCCATGTTGTCGCCGTCGAGCATGACCTTTCCGGATGATGCATCTTCGAAGCCGGCGATCATTCGCAACGTAGTGGTTTTTCCGCAACCTGAGGGACCGAGGAGCGTGATGAACTCCCCTGGGTCGATGTCGAGGTTGATGTGGTCGACGGCAGTCACCTCTCCGCTTCCGTCACCGAATGTCTTGGTGAGTTCCATGAGGGACAGGCGACCGCTCTTGGTGTCGGAAGTCTCGTGGTCGGAGCTGGAGCGCACCTTCGTCTTGTCGGTGGGGTTCATTGTGAAAGTCCTTTCTGAACGGGGTTACAGGCTCGTACGGGCTGACGATGCCACCGAGGTGTCGCGGACCAGGAGGTTGGTCGCGCCGATGACGAGCATGACGATGACGATGAGGATGGTGCAGAATGCGAATGCGTTCCCGAATCTTCCTGCGTCAACCTCGGCAAGGATTTGGGAGGTCATGATTTTGGTTTTCGGGGTAGTGATGAATACGATCGGGGATAGGGTTGTCATGGAGCGGGCAAATGCGTATGTCAGGCCGGCGATAAAGGCCGGCCTAATGAGCGGCATCGTCACCTTGGTGAAGGTCTGCAGGCCCGAGGCGCCCAGGGATGTTGATGCCTCATCGATGGACTTGTCCACCTGCTGAAGGCTCGCGATGCCTGATCGCTGACCTGATGGCATGGAGCGGGCGATGTACACCATAATGATGGCAATGGCTCCGCCGAAGACTGCGCTTCCTCCGGCGAGGGCGGGCATGAACATGAGGTGGCCGAAGATGACTGGCTTATTGAAGGTGATGAGGTAGCCAATGCCCAGGACTGTTCCGGGAACCGATAGTCCCAGCATTCCTAGGAAGTCCATGAGGCCGGCACTGGCCTTGAGGCGTACGACGACGAGCCATGCTACAAGCATTCCCAGAACTCCGGCGATCGGAGTGGCGATCAGCGCCAGGATCGTCGTGTCGATCATGGCGTCGTTGCCGATTCCGGACAGAACGTACTGGAAGTTCTTGAGCGTGAATGTGTTGTCCACGCCCAGGATTTTGACGAAGGATCCCAGGATGACAGTCGCATAGATCGACACCACGAACAGCGCCAGGGCGGCCGCCGTCGCAGACAGGGCGATGCGGGGAAGCGGAGCGCGAACCAGACGGACCCTGCCGGTGGGCTTCCCCGTGACGGTCACAGCGGAGCTGCGTGACGCCCAGTACCTCTGAAGGACGAACACCAGCAGGGCCGGCACCAGGAGTACCAGGGAGTAGGCGCTCCCGGCGGCGGTGTTGTACTCACCGTTGACTGCGATGTAGGCGCGAGACGCCAGCACGGTGAAGTCCCCTCCGATGACCAGTGGATTCGCCAGGTCGGCAATCGCTTCGACGAAGAGCAGGAGGAAGGAGGAGGCGAAGCCCGGGATAAGCATGGGGAGGGTGACTGTGCGGAAAACCGTCCAGGGTGAGGCGCCCAGCGATGCTGCGGCTTCCTCCATGGCTGGATCCAGGTTGCGCAGCATGCCGAGCATGTTCATGTAGGCGACGGGGAAGAAGGACAGGGACAGCACCAGGGTCAGGCCGGGGAGCCCGTAAATGTTCCACTGCTGGCCCAGCAGCTGAGTGGAGACGATCCCGTTGCGTCCGAAGAGTGTGATGGAGGCCGTGGCGACGGCGAAGGGTGGGGAGACGATGGGGATGAGGCAGATGAGATGAAGGAGACGTTTACCGGGTATGTCGACACGAGCCTGCACGTAAGCGAAGAAGAAACCGATGAGTGTTCCGACGGTTCCGACGACGAGGCCCAGAACGACAGTATTGATAACCGTTGTTCGGTTCGTCGTGGAGCGCAGCAGGCTGGTGAGGACCTCTGAGCCGTTGGCGGAGAAGGCCTGAGAAAGGATCGTCACCAGAGGAAGGACGATGAGGATGATGAGGACAAGGGTGATAGCAGTAACGATGCCGATGGTCACGGGGTCTCGACGGACCTTGGTGGAGCGTCGTGTCGTTGCTGCGGAAGGGGCAGGAGTATGGGGACGGGGCAGCGTTGAGGCCGCGGAAGACATGGAGGACTCCGATCGAGGGGGCCGCTCGGCTGGTGGCGGCCGTGGGAAGGGTGGAGAGAGTGTTCCGGGACCGACTGGTCCCGGAACACGGAAGGAGAGGGCTTCGTCACCCCTTCGGTTGTGCGGCGATCTCCTCGTCGAAGCGTTTGGTCAGCGCGGGCTTGGCCTCTGCTGCGGCCTTGAAGTTGTAGTCCACCAGGGTGACGTCGTCGAGCTTGACCATCTTGTTGCTGGTCTTGGCGTCGGGGTTGGTTGGAATCTGGTAGGACCCCACGGTCTGTCCGATGTTCTGCGCGTCGGCCGAGATCGCCCAGTCGATGTACTTCTTGGCTGCCTCGGAGTGCTTGGACTTGGCCACCAGGGCCACCCCGCCGACTTCGTATCCGGTTCCCTCCTTCGGGAAGGACACCTGGAGGTCGGACATGCCCTCTTCCTGGTACTTCACGCAGTCGTGGGAGAAGACCAGCCCCACGGCCACTTCACCGCGGCCCGCGATCTGTCCCGGCGCGGTGCCGGACTTGGTGTACTGCAGAACGTTGCTGTGCAGCTTCTTCATGTAGTCCAGGGCCTGGTCCTGCCCGCCCAGGCGGACATTTTGTGTCCACAGGGTGGTGAAGGCGGTTCCGGAGGTTGACGGGTGAGCGGTAGAGACCTGCCCCTTGAATGCAGGTTTGAGCAGATCGTCCCAGGATTTCGGCGCCTCCGCGCCCAGCTTTTTCAGGACCGTCTTGTTGGAGCAGAACCCCAGGACTCCCACGTAGACACCGGTCCACTTGTGGTCGGCGTCCTTGTACTTGTCAGGGATCTTGGCGGCATTGGGTGATTCGTAGGTCTCAATGAGCCCCTTGGCTGCTGCGGTACCGTAGCCATCCACTGGGCCTCCGTGCCAGACGTCGAACTCAGGGCTGTTCTTCGCCGAGTCGAGGCGGGCGACGGTCTCACCGGATGAGAGCCTCACGTAAGTGGCTTGGATCCCGGTCTGCTCGGTGAAGGTCTGAGTCCACTTCTGGCACAGATCCTCCATGGCTCCGCAGGCGATGGTGATCGAATCGCTCTTCGACTCGTCAACCGCGCAGCCGGTCAGGGCCAGGGCACTCGCGGTGGTGGCGGCAAGCAGGGCAGAGAACAGCCGCTTCCTCATGGGATTCTCCTTTGAATCAAGTGGGATCGGGTGGCGGGAGGTCTTTGATGCATGGCGTCCCACCGGGCGCCCTCATCATCTCTGGTGTCGGAGGCCATTGAGGTGTCGGGAAGTAACGGTTGGTAACACCGCCGTCACCATCATGGTGTGGTGGGTGAAGCAGCTGCAGGATGCGGTCCTGCCGCGTCGCCAGATGTGCTCTCCGCCAGGCGGGGCATGGTGTAGCCCTCCCCTCGCACCGAGTGGATGTACCTCCTGCCGTCCTCACCCAGAGAGCGCCGCACCCTGTAGGCGGTGGTCTTGATCATGTCCTTGCCGCCGCTGTGGTCCTCTGTGCCCCAGACCTGGCTGAGCAGGTCTGTGTATGTCACCACGTGCCCGATGTTGCGGGCAAGGACCTCCAAGAACCTCACCTCGGTGTCGGACATGTCCAGCGCCGAACCATGGAGATGGACCCGGTGCGAGGCGGTATCGATCATCAGGTCTCCGTTGGAAAGCGCAGGGGAGTGGCGGCCGTGCCATCTGCGTACGAGGGCCTGGGCTCGCAACGTGAGCTCGCGGGGACTGAACGGCTTGGTGACGTAGTCGTCGGCTCCTGCTTCCAGCCCGCGGATCCGGTCCGGCTCGTCAGACAGCGCGGTGATCATCATGATGGGTACATCGGAGATGCCTCGGATGCGTTCAGCCACGGCGACTCCGGAGACCACCGGTATCATGAGGTCAAGAACCACGAGATCGAAGCGACGCTGTTTGAAGGTGGACCATGCCTGTGCGCCATCGGTCGCGGTGACAACAGCGAAACCCGCTGTTTCGAGGGCGAAGCGCATGATCATCAGGATCTGTGGTTCGTCGTCGACGACGAGAACCTGGGGCGCGCCTGCTGACTGGATCGTGTCATTCACTGGTCATCGCCTCCTTGTGGTCGGGTTCCCGCCACGTGCGTGGAAGAGTGAGAAACACAGTTGTTCCTTTTCGAGAGATGGTGTCGACGAGGACTTTTCCGCCATGGAGCTCGACGATGCGTTGGGTGATCATCATTCCCAATCCGGTGCCCGGGCGTCGGGAACCTCCGGTGGCGAAGGGAGTGAACAGTAAAGCCCGGTCTTCCGGGGTCATGCCTGTGCCGTTATCGGAAACGGATATGGTGACGGTTTCTTCGGATTCAGTGATGCGCACCAGGATGGAGACGCCTTCGCCTGCGTGTCGGGCGGCGTTGTTGACAACGTTCGTGACGGCCTGCCCCATCAGGCGAGGGTCCACTTGAATGCGCAGCGGCGCCCCGTGGTTGTCCAAGCGGATGGAAGCATTGTGAACCCGGCGTAACTGAGCAACGCACTCGCGCACCAGCTGACGCATCTCAGTCCACTCCAGGCGCAGATTGAATAGATCGGACTCCAGGCTGGCTTCTGCCAGGAGGTCGGAGGCCATGTCGATCACCTGGTTGGAGTTCTCCGCGATGGTCTGAATGAAGCGTTTCTGGTCGGGGTTGAGAGGGCCGGCACTCTCATCGAGGAGCAGCTCGGCAGCGCCGCGTACGACGGTCAGGGGTGTGCGTAGCTCATGAGACAGGACATTGGGGCGCCGCATCCTTTCCTCATGGAAGGTGCGAAGGCGGGCGAGCTCTCCCCGGGTGCGTTGCAGAGAGCGTCGGTAGTGGAACAGGAGCGCACTGCAGACGATCACAGCGAGAACGGCTGCGCACAGGGCTGCCGTGCACCACGCCATCGTTCGCCTCCCGATGCTGCTTGAGCTGTCGGAGCGAGCCGCAGCCGACAATGATCGACTTAGACTACTCCCGGCGTCGAGCTGCCGATCAGTGCGGATGAGCCCATACGGTTCCTGCCACCGGTGGCCGGCGCGTAGGGTGATAGTGGCAGCCGTACTGACCTGAGCCGACCTTCCTGGAGGAGACATGCCCGCTTTCCACACGCCCACTGACCAGAGGACCGACAAGACCGTCGCCGTCTTCATCGCGCCCGGGCTGGAGGAGGTCGAGGCGCTGGCGACCGTGGACATCCTCTTCCGCGCCGGCATCCCCACGACGATGATCTCGGTGACCCCCGAGCGGGCCGTCGTCTCCTCCCACAACATCGTCGTCACCTGCGACCTCACCCTGTCCGAGGCGAACCTGGCCGACTACGACATGCTCGTCCTGCCCGGCGGCATCCCCGGCACCCCCAACCTCAAGGCCATCGATCCCCTCATGGCCGCGGTCACTGAGCGGGTGCGTGCCGGTCGGCCCGTGGCCGCGATCTGCGCCGCCCCCTCGATCCTGGCCGAGCTGGGCCTGCTCGAGGGCCGCCAGGCGACGTCGAACCCCGGCTTCGTGGGCGTGCTCGCCGAGCACGGTGCGCAGGTCAGTCAGGCCGCTGTCGTGACGGACGGCCCCGTCATCACCTCCCGCGGCATGGGCACCGCCATCGACTTCGGCCTGGAGATCGTGCGCCACTACCTGGGCGAGGAGGCCGTCGACGACGTCAAGGCCAAGATCGTCTACCAGGGCTGAGCGCCCCAGCCCTGATGTCGACCACTCCCGACCGGCTCCCTCACCCGCGTCAGTGAGTGGGGGAGCCGACCTATGCGCTCTGCGTCAGCGCCACAGCGCACCTGTGGGCCTGAACGTGAAGGAACGCGATGCCGGCAACCGTCTGCACCAGCGTGAGGACCAGGGGGATCAGGATCGAGATCGTCGCGGGCAGGGCCGCCTGAATGGCGAAGAGGACAGCCGAGTCGAGGAGGACCACGCCCAGTCCCATGGTCGCCGTCGCGCACCGGGCCTGCATCGTGTACCAGTTCTCCTCCGAGCGCAGCGCGATCTCGTAGCGCACTCCCGCCCACGAGCTCGGCGGGAGCCTGCGCTGCGCCATCCGGCGTCCCAGCACCACGAGCAGGATGCCGGTCATGCTCAGGATGAGGCTCATGAGTACGGAGAATGCTGTCTCAACCATCGATGTCCCTCGTCATCCGTCGCAGTGGTGGAGGTTCTCGGTTCCGGTGAGTTCTCCAAGACATCGTACGCCGCGAGGACGCACATTGGGTCTCGCGGCCGCACCGTGGAGGTGCAGTCGGCGGGCCCTGAGGTGCGTCCTCGCGGCTCGATCGAGTGGGTACGGGGTGAATGTCAGCGGATCAGGGCTTGATGCTGCGGCGCCCCTTGGGAATGAGGGCGGCGACGACGAGCAGGCCCCCCAGGCCCGCCAGGCAGGCGATGGCCGTCGTCGTGAAGTCGAAGCGCAGCCCCAGGCCCGCCGCGATGAGCAGCCCTCCCACCAGGAGCAGGAAGGCCCCCCACAGGAGCGTGGAGCCCTTGATGTCCTGGGGCTTCTGCGGCCGGTCCCGGTCAGTGACTGTCCCGGCGCTCCACACCGGGCTCGACGTCGATGACGCGGGTGCCGAGTCCGCGGACGTGACGCGGCCCTTGCCGTTCTTACCTTCCCGTCCGAAGGGATCGGTATCGAAGGCGGTGGAGAATCCGTTCTGGTTCTGGGCTGAGCTCGCGGCCGGAGAGGTGGGTGCATCGGTTGGCGCTTCCGCCTTGCTCTTAGCGTCGGCATCGTCGGTACGGGCGACCTGATCGGTGCCGCCTGGTGCGCCTTCGGTGCTCAGGACATCAGTAGCGACACCGTCGGACGTGGGAAGCGGCATGGTGAGTGGTCGGGTGTCGCCGGTGGCCGGGAAGGGCCTCGTGGCGTCCTCGCCGGTCGCCTCGGTGCTGTTGCTGCCGGCGTCGTCGGGCGACGTCGTGGAAGAGGTGCTGCTCATTGGGGGTCTCCTTGGGTGGGGCCGGGGCACGCCCGGGGAAGAGTTCTGGTGGCTGAGGCCGGTGCGCGGGCGCGGGCGCGATCACCCGGCTGTCGGGGTGGCCGTGGCGGACTGCTTGGTGGCAGCCGGGGACGGTGTCGGAGCGGCCGATCCGGAGGGACTCGGGGTCGCACTGGGCTGCGCGGCGCCCTGCCCGGACAAGGTCTTCTGCACGCAGGAGTCGTAGGAGGTGCGCTCCGCGGAGGTCAGGTCGGACAGGTTGCCCCAGCCGACGTCCTCGCTGCGGTTGTCCTCGTTCACGCTCTCGTGGGCCGTGCGGATGCAGGTCTCGGCCTCATCGGCCGTGATGGCCTGGTGGTTCATACCCGGAACCGGCAGGTCGTCGCCGTGGGCATCACCCTTCTCGTCGTACCAGGCGCTGACGATCCACACGGGCTCGTTGGTGCTGCCGTACCAGGAGACGGTGCTGCTGCGCTCCTCGATGTCGATCGTCCCGGTGTCCACTGAGGCGTTGATGGTGATCTGCTGCCGCCCGTCATCGCTGCCGGGGGAGGCCAGGGTACGTTTGATACTCAGACCGCCGCTGGAGCTGGCGTAGGTGGAGATGCTCTTGCCGGTCACGTCATAGCGACGTGGGCCCTCGTTGTTCTGATCCATCTGCCGGCCGTCGATGGTCCAGGCCCGGGAGACCTGTGAGTCGATCGCCCCCATGTCGACGTCGGCCTTGACCGTCACCCGCTGGTTGGTGTCGGTCTTGATGCGCAGGGTCCCGACGTCGAGATGGGCGGTGACGGTGGAGAGCTTGCCGGCCTCCTCGGCGGGCATGCCGCGCAGATCCAGGGTGAGGTCACCGATGTTCTTGCTGCGGCTGACGCTGCCGCCGCTGGCCGACGCCGTCAGCTCATTCCAGGTCACCGTGCTCGAGGCGGCGGTGGTCGAGTTCTTGAGGGTCTCGAAGGGCATGCGGGCCAGGCTCGTGGGGACGATCGAGGCGGTGGCCAGAGCGGGGATCGCCACGACGAACAGGACCGGCCAGCCCAGCACCGTCATCCAGCCGCCGTGCCGACGACGCAGTCCACTGGCGACGATGCCCGCTCCCAGGAGGGCGACCAGGGTACCGATGAGGAGGAACTGCCCCTGGAGCAGACCGATACGGTGAGTCGCCGTGGCGTACCAGGTGCCCGCCCCGGCCAGGAGCCCCAGGCCCAGGAACGCCAGCGACAGTGAGGAACCAGGTCCGGGACGGCGCGGGCGCGCCGGGCGGGCCGGCATGGGGGCCTGCTGGTAAGGCGGGTACTGCCGGTAGGAGCGGCTCTGCCAGCTCGGGGCGCCGGTCAGGTGGTTGAAGGTCGGGGCGCCGGCGCCGGGCACCGAGGAGTCCCAGGCCGATGCGGAGCCCGCCGCCGAGGTCTGCCAGGGCTGGGGGCCCTGAGGACCTCGAGCGGCCTTCCGGCTCGCGCGCCGGTCCTGGGCGCGGCGGATGAGGAAGACCATGCCCAGGATGAACAGCCCCAGCCAGAACAGGGGCCACATGGCGGCGGCGATCCCCGCCCCATGGATGTACCAGCTGGGGATGAAGCCGTTGTCGAACGTCGACATGCCGATGACCGTCATACCGATGGCGCCCGCCAGGCCCGCGTTGAAACGGCCGGAGAAGGCCTCCTCCAGGTGGATGCGCCCATCGGACTCCTCGGGCAGGAGGGCCCAGGCCAGCCCGTAGAGGACCAGTCCGACACCGACGAAGAGCGAGAGCACCACCCACATGCAACGCACCAGGGTGGGATCCAGGCCGAAGCGGTAGGCCACGCCACCGGCCACGCCCGCCACCCAGCGCTCATTGGTGCGCATGAGTCCCGAGCCGCGCAGGGAGTCGAAGAAGCGGTGGGTGGATTCGCTCTGAGGCCCCGGCTGGGGGCCTCCGTACTGCTGGAAGGAGGGCGCGGGGCCCGGCTGCGGTTCGTACTGCGGGCCGTACTGCGAACTCTGCTGGGAGTCGCGCTGGGTGCCGCCGGCGCCGTGGGAGTCGGCAGGGGAGGAGGATGCGGAGGAGCCAGAGGAATCGGAGCCGGTGGGAGAGTCACCGTCAGACGGGGAAGCAGGCTTGTCGTTCATGTCAACAATTCTTCGCGCCCCAGGCCTGCAGCACGATCAGGGGAACCCCTGAATGATCCCGGATTGTCCCCCGAATCTCCCGGAGGACAATCGGAACGGCGACCCTGACGTGCCACGATGGTGCCATGACGACAGCTCAGCAGTGGGGCGCGCAGCCCGGGCCGACCGCCGGCGGGCCGGCGTCCTCCTGGAGCCCCCCGCGCCAGCTGCAGCGACGCCCCCCTCTGCGTCGTCTGCCCCACCACCTGGGGCCGGCTCCGGCCGACGTGTCCGTCGAGACCGCCCGTATGCGCCGCCCCGCCCGCATCGCCGGCGTCTGCGCGGGACTGAGCCTCCATCTGGGCGTCCCCGTGCGATACGTCCGTGCGGCCATGGTCGTCCTCGCCCTCGGCGGCGGCGCGGGTGCCCTGCTCTACGCCCTGCTGTGGGCGACCCTCTCCGGGGAGAACGGCCCGGCAGGAGAGGAGTCCGGCTTGGCGGCCTCTCGTGCCCGCCTGGCGGCCCGCCTCAGAGGTGGGAGAGGCGCCGCAGAACGCAGGGTCGACGGCGGAGCCGTCCTGGGCTTGTCACAGACGGTCATCGACGGCGGCGCGCTCCTCCTGGCGGCCCTGTTCCTGGCCTTCTGGCGCTTCGGGCTGCTGGACCGGATCGGGGCGGTGGGAGTCATCGTCGTCGTCATCGCCGGGGCGGCCCTGGCCTGGTCGCAGATGGACAACCTCGTCGGCACGGACCGCAACCTGAGCGCTGTTGTGCGGGTCGCGGGCGGGGTGTGCCTGGCCGTCGTCGGCATCCTGGTGTGGGTGGCTGCGGACAGCACCCCCTACAAGCTCATCTCCGGGCTCGTCACCGGCGGGGCGCTCGTGGCGGGCATCGGCGTGGTCCTGGCGCCCCTGTGGCTGCGGACCAACCGGGCCCTGGCCGACACCCGCGCCGCCGAGATCCGCGAGGCCGAGCGCGCCGACATCGCCGCCCACCTGCACGACTCCGTCCTCCAGACCCTCACCCTCATCCGCAAGCGCGCCGACGAGCCCGAGACGGTGGCCCGCCTGGCCCGCTCCCAGGAGCGCGAGCTGCGCGCCTGGCTCTACACCGACCGTCCCGCGCCGGGCACCTCCGTGGCCGACGCCTTCACCGACCTGGCCGGTGAGATCGAGGACCGCTACGGCGTGGCCGTCGACGCCGTGTGCGTGGGCGACCGGGCCCCCGACCGCGACACCGAGGTCATCGTCGCCGCCGCCCGCGAGGCCCTGTCCAACGCGGTGCGCCACGGCGCCCCGCCGGTCTCCCTCTACGTGGAGGCCGGCGAGGAGGGCCTGGAGGTGTTCGTGCGCGATCATGGCCCCGGCTTCGACCTGGACGCCATCGCCGAGGACCGCCACGGCGTGCGCGAGTCCATCATCGCCCGCATGGAGCGCCACGGCGGCAGCGCCCGGGTGCGCCGCATGTCCACCGGTACCGAGGTGGCGCTGACTCTCCCCGTGCGAGCCCACTGAGCCGTCTATCGTTGCTCCCATCTCCTTCGGCCCCACTCAAGCCCCTTCATCCTTCATCACCCCCACGTCACCACCAGGAAGACCCCATGGCTGACACGCCCGCCGGTACCACCACAGACCACCACCAGTCCGCTGAGCCGAGCGCGTCCCTGCGGGTCCTGGTCGTCGACGACCACGCCCTGGTCCGCTCCGGGGTGCGCTCCGAGCTGACCGCCCACGCCCCCGACCTGGACGTCATCGCCGAGGCCGACGACGTCGAGGGCGCCATCGCCGCCGTCCACGCCCTGCGGCCCGACGTCGTCCTGCTCGACGTCCACCTGCCCGGAGGCAACGGCGGGGGAGGGGCCGAGGTCGTCGCCTCCTGCCACGACGTCCCCGAGACGCGCTTCCTGGCCCTGAGCGTCTCGGACGCCAGCGACGACGTCGTCGGCGTCATCCGGGCCGGCGCCCGCGGCTACGTCACCAAGGCGATCTCCACCGCGGACCTGGCCCAGGCCGTGCGGCGCGTGGCCGCCGGAGACGCCGCCTTCTCCCCGCGCCTGGCCGGATTCGTCCTGGACGCCTTCGGCGCCGGAGCGGGCGAGGTGGCCGTGGCCGACACCGAGCTCGACCGCCTCTCGGCGCGCGAGCGGGAGGTAATGCGGCTCATCGCCCGCGGCTACACCTACAAGGAGTGCGCCTCCGAGCTGTTCATCTCGGTCAAGACCGTCGAGACCCACGTCTCCGCGGTCCTGCGCAAGCTCCAGCTGTCCAACCGCAACGAGCTCACCCGCTGGGCCGTGGCCCGCCGCATCGTCTAGGAATCGGGCCAGTCCTGGGCTCGTCCTGGCAACGAACCGGGGGCGTGCGGGTGAGCAGCAGCCCGGTCAGGTGACGGTCCGGCATCGCGTCCGGGCCCACACCGCCGCACTGTCCCGCCGCCGACCCGATCCGTGGCAGGATGCAGGACGTGAGCCAACCCCCGCAGCCCTCCGCGAGCACCGCTCATCCCCACCCCGACCCTCTCCAACCGGCCTGCGAGCACCTGCGCGCAGGCGGGCTCGTCATCCTGCCCACGGACACCGTCTACGGCATCGGGTGCAACGCCGCCGACGCCGGGGCGGTCGAGCGGCTGCTGGCCGCCAAGGGGCGCGGACGCCAGATGCCCCCGCCGGTCCTCGTGGCCGACCCCGCCGACCTGAGCGGGATCGTGGCCCGGGTGCCGGAGGCCGCCCGCGCCCTCATGGAGGCCTTCTGGCCGGGCGCACTGACCCTCATCCTGGAGGCCGACGAGACCCTGACCTGGGACCTGGGGGAGACCGGCGGCACCCTCGCCGTGCGCATGCCCGCCCACGAGCTCGCCCTGAGTCTCCTGCGCCGCAGCGGCCCGCTGGCCGTCACCTCCGCCAACCCCACCGCCTCCCCGCCCGCCACTGACGCCGCCTCCGCCCGGGCCGCCTTCCCCGGACGGGTCCGGGACCTCGAAGAGCTCGCGCCGGGTAGCGCCGGCGCCGCCCGGCGCGAGGACATCCTGCTGCTCGACGGCGGCGCCACCCCCGGACCGGTTCCCTCCACCATCGTCACCCTCGCCGGGGCGTACGCCCGCACCCCCCGGATCCTGCGCCAGGGGGCTTTAGCGCACGAGGACCTGGAACGGGTGGCCGGCGTCGCCCTGTCCGAAGGGACGGCAGGGGCGGCGCGCGACAGGACGGGGGCGGGCGCGTGAAGGTCTACCTCCTGGTCATGGCCATTGCCGCCGCGACCACCTACGTGGCCGTCCCGATCATCCGGCACATCGCCCTGGTGGGGGACGCGCTCACCCCCGTGCGGGCCCGCGACGTCCACTCCACGCCCATCCCGCGCCTGGGCGGCGTGGCCATGTTCTTCGGCCTGTTCTCCGCGATCTCCGTGGCCTCCACCATCCCCTACCTCTCCGACGTCATCGACTCCAGCGCCTGGGCGGTGGTCCTGGGTGCGGGACTGGTGTGCCTGCTCGGCGTCGTCGACGACCTGTGGGAGCTGGACTGGATGACCAAGCTCGCCGGCCAGATCCTGGCCGCCGGCGTCATGGCCTGGCAGGGCGTCCAGCTCCTCACCTTCCCCGTGGCGGGACTGACGATCGGCTCCTCACGCCTGTCCCTGGTCTCCACCGTCATCGTCGTGGTGGCCGCCATCAACGCCGTCAACTTCGTCGACGGACTCGACGGGCTGGCGGCCGGCATCATCGGGATCGGCTCGACCGCCTTCTTCCTGTACACCTACGTCCTCACCCGCGCCACGAGCCCGGGCTCCTACAGCTCCCTGGCCGCCACCATCGTGGCCGCGCTCATCGGCGTGTGTGTGGGCTTCCTGCCCCACAACTTCAACCCCGCCACCATCTTCATGGGCGACTCCGGGGCGATGCAGCTGGGACTGGTCTCGGCCGCCTCCACCATCATCGTCACCGGGCAGATCGACCCGGGCAGCTTCGACGGCTCGCGCGCCCTGCCGGCCTTCATGCCGATCCTCCTGCCGTTGGCGGTGCTCCTGCTGCCCCTGACCGACATGATCATGGCGATCGTGCGCCGCGCCCGGAAGGGACTGAGCCCCACCCACCCCGACCGCATGCACATGCACCATCGGCTGCTGGCCGCCGGGCACTCCCACCGCCGCGCGGTGCTGGTGATGTACCTGTGGACGGCCGTCGCCTCCTTCCCCGTGGCCGCCATGGCCTTCTTCCCCCTGCCCTGGGTGCTGGCGGGGCTCGCCATCTCGGTGCTGTTCGCCTTCGTCGTCACCGTCGACCTCATGCCCGGAGTGCGCCACGGCCTGCGCTCGGCGCTGCGCCGTCGCCGCGACCGTCAGGAGCATCGGATCGTCATCTCCCGCAACGTCTCGGGGACCGGTGAGGTGACGCGCCCGGCCGAGGGACAGGCGCCGCATGGGATCGCCCTGCAGGCGTCGCCCGGCCCCTCTGAAAGGACACGCCAGTGAGCGAGGCGCCCCCTACTAACGCCCGGGCACTGCGCGAGGCCTCAGCGCGGCTGCGCCGAATCCTCTCCGTGTCCGCCGTCGTCATCGTGGCCGGCGAGGCCCTGTGGTGCCTGATCGGCGGAGTCCGCGGCGCCGTGGCCCAGCCGCTGGGCACGCTGCTGACCGCAGTAGGGACGACGACGCTGCTCCTGACCGCGAGCTGGTGGTTCCTGGACCGTATGGTCCGCTCCGAAACGGGGGGCCTGGTGGCCTGGGTGGCAGGCGGCTACCTGGGAAAGATCGCGCTCCTGACGGTGGGGCTCCTGGGAGGAAGAGCCCTGGGATACGACACCAGAGTGATTGGGGTCTCACTCATTGTGGCGATCCTGGTGGGCATGTTCGCCGAGTCGACCGTCCTGGCGCAGGCGCGAATCCTCGCGGTGGAGCCGAAGAAGGATGAGCCTGCGGACCGCCCCTGACCGACGGGTGGGGCCGGGCGCGCAGGATGTCGTGACTGTGACGGACCGCGATAAGGCCCCAGATTGCTTCGTGAGACCACTATGAGGCGTTAGCATGGCTTGTGATGAGCAGGCCTGTCAGGACGGGCCTCGAAAGCGTGAGAGACATCGGGAGGAACTCCTGTCCACCAACACCGTCACCGAGAACGGCACGGCAGCCGACGCCGTGCCGCGGACGGCTGACGCCAAGCCGTTCGTCAAACCGCTGTGGTACTGGGTACTCCTGATCGTCCTGGTCGCTGTCATCGCGGTGACCGCGGTGCCCGCCTTCACGGAGGACACGCACATGCCCGGTGTCGCGGACTTCACCCCCGAGGCGCTCTTCGGTGAGGGGACTCTCCTGCAGTTCAACCGCCTCACCTTCGTCCGCCTGGTCATGGGTGGGGCCCTGTGCCTGATCCTGGGGGTGGCCGCCGCCCGCCGCTTCAGGCTGGTTCCCGGACGAGGCCAGGCCCTGCTGGAGATCATCGCCGACTTCGTGCGCAGCAATGTGGCTCTCATGCTCCTGGGCAACAAGAACGGTCGCCGCTTCGCCCCGCTGCTGGGAACCCTCTTCCTGGGCATACTCGCCATGAATATCTCCGGCGTCATCCCAGGCCTCGACATCGCCGCCTCCTCAGTGGTCGCCGTCCCCATGGTGTTCGCGGCCCTGACCTACGTCACCTTCATCGGCGCCGGCATCAAGGAGCAGGGGGTCGGGCACTTCTTCGCCTCCCAGCTCATGCCTCCGGGACTACCCAAGGCGATGTACCTGCTCATCACCCCCATCGAGTTCCTCTCGAACTTCATCGTGCGGCCGGTGACGCTCACCCTGCGTCTGCTGTGCAACATGGTCTCCGGGCACATGCTGCTGGGGATGACCTTCTACGGCACCACCATCCTGCTCCACCAGCTGCAGGTGACCTCGGCGGCCAGCGCCCTCACCGGCGCCGCCATGATCGTGGTGACCCTGTTCGAGATCTTCGTCGCGGTCCTGCAGGCCTACATCTTCACCATCCTCAGCGCCGTCTACATCAAGCTCTCCATCGAGGCCCACTAGACGCCACAGCGCGTCGCCCCAAGCCTCTTCCACCGACCCCACCTGCGCCACCCGGCGCCAGAAAGAAGGAACCAGATATGACCTCCGTCGCGCTCGCATACGTCGGCTACGGCCTGGCCACGCTCGGCCCGGGCATCGGCATCGGCCTGATGGTTGGCAAGACCCAGGAGGCCACGGCCCGTCAGCCCGAGGTGGCCGGACGCCTGTTCACCAACATGATCATCGGCGCGGGCATGGTCGAGGCCCTCGGCCTCATCGGCTTCGTCCTGCCCCTCATCAAGTGATGCTCCCGCTGGCTGCTGAAGGCGGGCACGGAGGAGAGTCGGAGTTCAGCCTCCTCCCCCCGGCCTATGAGATCTTCTGGGCGGCGATCGTCCTCCTGCTCATCCTCCTGGTGGTGGGCCGCTTCGCCCTGCCCCGGCTCTACGCCGTCCTGGACGAGAGGGCGCGCCGCATCCAGGAGGGCCTCGACCTGGCCGACAAGGCCAAGCAGGACCAGGCCGACGCCGAGAAGCGCGCCGCCCGGCTCGTGGACGAGGCTCGTCGCGAGGCCGCCCGCATCCGCGACAACGCCCAGAGCGAGGCCAAGGAGATCGTCGCCCAGGCCCGCAACGACGCCCAGGCGGAGGCCGCCGGCATCGTCGAGGGCGCCCAGCGTCAGATCCTGGCCGAGAAGCAGGCCGCGCAGATCTCGCTGCGCACCGACGTCGGCATGCTCGCCTCCACCTTGGCCGAGCGCATCGTCGGTGAGCACCTGAGCGACACCGCCCTGTCCGAGCGGGTCATCGACCGCTTCCTCGACGAGCTCGAGACCATGGAGCCGGTCGAGGGACTCGACGCCGGTTCCACCGCGGAGGCGACGCGGTGAGAACAGGAACTGCCGCCACCCGTGAGACCGTGAGCCAGGCCTGGAGCCCGGTGCTCACGGCCGCGGGCGTCGAGGGCCAGGAGCTGGGTCGTCAGATCCTGGCCCTGGCCCACCAGGTCGCCGTCCACTCGCTGCCCGGTCCGCTGACCGACCCGGGCCGCGAGGCCGAGGACAAGGTGGCCCTGGCCCGCCGGCTCTTCACCGGCACCGTGGACGAGCGCGTCGTCGACCTGCTCAGTGCCATGGTCCGTGGCCGCTGGTCCAAGGCCGTCGACCTGGTCTCCGCCCTCCACGACCTGGGCATCGAGGCGATCCTCGCCGGCGCCCACGCGGACGGCTCGGTGGGGCAGATCGAGCAGCAGCTCTTCGAGGTCCACGAGCAGATCGCCGACAACCGTGAGCTGCGCGAGGCCCTGACCCCCTCGCGCCGTACCAGCACCGAGGCCCGGGTCCGCCTGGTCGAGGCCGTCTTCGCCCCCCACGTCAGCGCCCCCGCCATGAGCCTGGTGGACTGGTGCGTGCGCCACCACGCCGAGGGTGGTCCGTTGCGCAACCTGCGCCGCGTCGTCGAGCTGGCCGCCGAGATGCGCCAGCGCACCATCGTCGACGTCGTCACCGCCATCCCCATGACCTCGGCCCAGGAGGAGCGCCTGCGCACCATCCTGGAGCGCCGCCTGAGCACCCGGATCGAGCTCAACTGCGAGGTCGACTCCGCGGTCATCGGCGGAGCCCGCATCTCGACGAGGAACTACGTCATGGACCGCACCGTGCGCAGCGCCGTCGCCGAGCTGCGCACCCGCCTGGCTGGCTAACCCCGCCATCGCACACCGACCCACAACTTCACCACCCCACCGCGCCGTCGTCGCTCACGCCCAGCGCCGCCGGCCCCAAGAACGCAACCAGCAAGGAGACGAGATGGCAGAGCTGACCATCAGGCCCGAGGAGATCCGCTCGGCCCTGAACGAGTTCGCCGAGTCCTACAAGCCCGCCGAGGTCGCGGCCGAGGAGGTCGGGCACGTCGTCTTCGCCGCTGACGGCATCGCGCACGTCGAGGGCCTGCCCGGCGTCATGGCCAACGAGCTGCTCACCTTCGAGGACGGCACCGCCGGCCTGGCCATGAACCTCGAGGACCGCAGGATCGGTGCCGTCGTCCTGGGCTCCTTCGACGGCATCGACGAGGGCCAGGTCGTGCGCCGCACCGGCGAGGTCCTCTCCGTGCCCGTGGGCGACGCCTACCTGGGCCGCGTCGTCGACCCGCTGGGCCGGCCCATCGACGGCCTGGGTGAGATCGAGGCCGAAGGACGCCGCGCCCTGGAACTCCAGGCCCCCGGTGTCATGGCCCGCAAGTCCGTCCATGAGCCCCTCCAGACCGGGCTCAAGGCCATCGACTCGATGATCCCGATCGGCCGCGGCCAGCGCCAGCTCATCATCGGCGACCGCCAGACCGGCAAGACCGCCATCGCCCTGGACACGATCCTCAACCAGAAGGGCGCCTGGGAGTCCGGCGACCCGAACAAGCAGGTGCGCTGCATCTACGTGGCCACCGGCCAGAAGGGCTCCACCATCGCCGCCGTGCGCGCCACCCTGGAGGAGCGCGGCGCCCTGGAGTACACCACCATCGTGGCCTCCCCGGCCTCCGACCCGGCCGGCTTCAAGTACCTGTCGCCCTACACGGGCTCGGCCATCGGCCAGCACTGGATGTACCAGGGCAAGCACGTCCTCATCGTCTTCGACGACCTGTCCAAGCAGGCCGAGGCCTACCGCGCCGTCTCCCTGCTGCTGCGCCGTCCGCCGGGCCGCGAGGCCTACCCCGGTGACGTCTTCTACCTCCACTCGCGCCTGCTGGAGCGCTGCTCCAAGCTCTCCGACGAGCTGGGGGCGGGCTCCATGACCGGGCTGCCGATCATCGAGACCAAGGCCAATGACGTCTCGGCCTACATCCCCACCAACGTCATCTCCATCACCGACGGGCAGATCTTCCTCCAGTCCGACCTGTTCAACGCCGACCAGCGCCCCGCCGTCGACGTCGGCATCTCTGTGTCCCGCGTGGGCGGCGCCGCCCAGGTCAAGGCCATGAAGAAGGTCGCCGGAACCCTCAAGATCACCCTGGCGCAGTACCGCTCCATGCAGGCCTTCGCCATGTTCGCCTCCGACCTTGACGCCGCCACCCGCGCCCAGCTCACCCGCGGTGAGCGCCTCATGGAGCTGCTCAAGCAGCCCCAGTACACGCCCTACCCGGTGGCCGAGCAGGTCGCCAGCGTCTGGGCCGGAACCAAGGGCTACCTCGACGACATCGACGTCTCCGACGTCCTGCCCTTCGAGGCCGCCTTCCTGGACCACCTGCGGCGCAACACCGACATCCTCGACACCATCGAGTCCACCGGCCAGCTCACCGACGAGACCGAGGATGCCCTGGTCAAGGCCGTCGAGGCCTTCCGGCGCACCTTCGCCTCCGGTGAGCAGATGCTGGGCGCCCAGGTCGCCGAGCCCGAGGAGGAGCCCGCCGCCGAGAGGACCACCGAGCAGCTCGTGGTCAAGAGGGGCTGACGTGGCAGGAAACCAGCGCGTCTACAAGCAGCGCATTCGATCGACCCAGACCCTCCAGAAGGTGTTCCGGGCGATGGAGCTCATCGCCTCGTCCCGGATCGGGCAGGCGCGCCGCAACGCGCAGGAGGCCTCCCCCTACGATCACGCCCTGAGCCAGGCGGTGGCCGCACTGGGGACCTACTCCCGCTTTGATGAGCACCCCATCACCCAGAAGCGCACCGACACCAAGCGCGTGGCGATCCTCGTGGTCACCTCCGACCGCGGCATGGCCGGCGCCTACTCGGCCACCATCCTGCGCGAGACCGGCCGCCTCATCGAGGAGCTGGTCAAGGACGGCAAGGAGCCGGTGATCTTCACCTTCGGCCGACGCGCCCATAACTACTTCAGCTTCCGGGACAGGCCGATCGAGTTCTCCTGGACCGGACAGTCGGACCGTCCCAGCGACGAGTCCATCGAGGAGGTCGCCACCGTTCTCCTGGACTACTTCCTCCAGCCGCCCGAGGCCGGTGGCGTGGCCGAGGTCCACATCGTCTTCACCCGCTACGTCTCGATGATCTCCCAGGTCCCCGAGGTGCGTCGTATGCTGCCGCTCAAGGTGGTCGACGTCGAAGGCGCCGGTGAGCTTGACGAGGCCGGCAACGAGGCCCTGGAGAAGGAGCTGGAGGCCGAGCGCGGCAGCTCCATGCCGTTGTATGAGTTCGAGCCCGGGCCCTCCGAGGTGCTTGACGCCCTCTTGACCCGCTACATGGGCTCGCGCATCCGCAACGCCCTGCTGCAGTCGGCCGCCTCCGAGCTGGCCAGCCGCCAGCAGGCCATGCACACGGCCACGGACAACGCCGAGGACCTCATCACCACCTACACCCGCCTGGCCAACGCGGCCCGCCAGGGCGACATCACCCAGGAGATCACTGAGATCGTCTCGGGTGCCGACGCCCTGGGGGCCGAATAGACCGGGCAGCCCCCCGACGTCGTCGAGAACCCCACACAGACTCACCTCACCGAGCAGGACCCCTCTCAGCTCTGGAAGATACGGAAGAACGCACATGGCTGACACCACTACTCCCGGGACGGGACGTATCACCCGCATCATCGGCGCCGTCGTCGACGTCGAGTTCCCGCCTGATGCGATCCCGGCGATGTACAACGCCCTCAAGGTGACCGTCCAGGCCACCAGCGCCGGCGAGGAGCCCCACGAGATCACCCTGGAGGTCGCCCAGCATCTGGGTGACAACATCGTGCGCACGATCTCCCTCAAGCCCACCGACGGCCTTGTGCGCGGCTCGCAGGTGCGCGACACCGGAGCGCCGATCTCCGTGCCCGTGGGCGACGTGACCAAGGGCCACGTCTTCAACGTCACCGGCGACGTCCTCAACCTCGCCCCCGGCGAGCAGCTGGAGATCACCGAGCGCTGGCCCATCCACCGCCAGCCCCCGGCCTTCGACCAGCTCGAGTCCAAGGAGCAGATGTTCGAGACCGGCATCAAGGTCATCGACCTGCTCACCCCCTACGTGCAGGGCGGCAAGATCGGCCTGTTCGGCGGCGCCGGCGTGGGCAAGACCGTCCTCATCCAGGAGATGATCCAGCGCGTGGCCCAGAACCACGGCGGTGTCTCCGTGTTCGCCGGCGTGGGGGAGCGCACCCGTGAGGGCAACGACCTCATCGTCGAGATGGACGAGGCCGGCGTGTTCGACAAGACCGCCCTGGTCTTCGGCCAGATGGACGAGCCGCCGGGCACGCGTCTGCGCGTGGCCCTGTCCGCCCTGACGATGGCCGAGTACTTCCGCGACGTCCAGCACCAGGACGTGCTGCTGTTCATCGACAACATCTTCCGCTTCACCCAGGCCGGCTCCGAGGTCTCCACGCTGCTGGGCCGCATGCCCTCGGCCGTGGGCTACCAGCCCAACCTGGCCGACGAGATGGGCCAGCTCCAGGAGCGCATCACCTCCGCCGGCGGCCACTCCATCACCTCGCTGCAGGCGATCTACGTGCCCGCCGACGACTACACCGACCCGGCGCCGGCCACGACCTTCGCCCACCTGGACGCCACCACCGAGCTCAGCCGTGAGATCGCCTCGCGAGGCATCTACCCCGCCGTGGACCCGCTGACCTCCACCTCACGCCTGCTGGCCCCCGGCTACGTGGGCCAGGAGCACTACGACGTCGCCACCCGCGTGAAGTCCATCCTCCAGAAGAACAAGGAGCTTCAGGACATCATCGCGATCCTCGGTGTTGACGAGCTCGGTGAGGAGGACAAGGTGACGGTGGCCCGTGCCCGCCGCATCGAGCAGTTCCTGTCCCAGAACACCTACATGGCGGAGAAGTTCACCGGCGTGGCCGGCTCCACCGTGCCGCTGTCGGAGACCGTCGAGGCGTTCCGCCGCATCTGCGAGGGTGACTACGACCACCTGCCGGAGCAGGCCTTCTTCAACATCGGTGGCATCGAGGATCTCGAGCGTCGCGCCGCCGAGCTCAAGGCCTGAGTCGTTAGGATCCGGGTAGAGCCGGACGCAGGAAGCAGGAAAGGAGGGGGACATGGCCTTACATGTTGAGGTGGTCTCGCCGGCGGGCGAGGCCTGGGCCGGTGAGGCGACGCAGGTCTCCGTGCCCCTGATCAACGGGGAGCTGGGGGTCCTGCCGGGTCGTCAGCCCCTTGTGGCGGTCCTGGGGTCCGGTCCGGTGCGACTGAGTGCCGTCGACGGTGAGATGCGCAGGATCGAGGTGTCCGGCGGCTTCTGCTCCGTGGACCACGACGTCATCACGATCGCCGCCGACCACGTGAAGCAGGGCGCGGAGGCCTGAGTCATGGGGCAGCACGTGTGGATGGTCGTGGTGATTGCCGTCACCGCCCTCGTGCTGCTGACAGGCGGGTTCCTGGTGCGTCTGCGCTACCTGGCCGGGCAGGTCGGCTCCTTCGAGTGCGCCATGCGCCCCACCGGGGGGCAGCGTTGGATGAGCGGGGTGGCCTCCTTCCAGCTCGACTCCCTGGAGTGGTACCGGCTCGTGTCCCTGTCCACGCGGCCCACACGGGTGTGGAGGCGCCTGGACCTGGAGCTCTCCGCCGCCCGGCGCCGCCGGGAGCAGGGGCGCGTCGTCGAGGTGCACTGCGTAGACGCCACCCGCAGCCCCGAGGGCTTCGACCTGGCCATGATGGAGGAGTCCCACTCGGCGCTGGTCGCCTGGGTGGAGTCCGCCGCCCCCGAGCAGCCCAGGCTCTACTGAGGCCCGCCGCCGGGCTCGGCGATGAGCCCGGCGGTTGAGGCTGGCCGATGAGCCTGGCCGATGATCACAGCGGCCGGATCCGCTGGGGCTGGGGGCCTCTGGGGCGGAGACACAGCCCCTGGCCGGATCGGCGACGTACCTTTCGCCCGAGGACTGCGTTTTCCTCCAGGCCACTGGGGTCTGCTCCCAGTCATCTGGAGGACATCGCAGTCCTCGATCACGATGTACGTTCTCGATGACGGGGCAGGGCGCTGCCATCGCCTGACGCTGCGTCCCCGGGCCCCGGGTCACGCCTGAGAAACAGCCCCTGATCCGGTGCGGGCGCCGTGCATGTGGACAGGAGGGGAGCGCCTCGGGTGACACGATGCTCAGGCCCGCCGGCCCCGGTGTTGCGCCGAGGCCGGGCCCGCCCCGCTAGGGTGGACGGGTGCGCCTCGTTATCGCCTCATGCTCCGTCGACTACTCCGGCCGCCTGGACGCCCACCTGCCCCGGGCCACCCGCGTGCTCATGCTCAAGGCCGACGGCTCGGTCCTCATCCACTCCGACGGCGGCTCCTACAAGCCCCTGAACTGGATGAGCGCCCCGGCCCGCCTGGCCGTCACCGAGCCGGACGAGGAGGCCGCCGCCGACGGCGTGCGCGAGGTCTGGGAGGTCAGTGCCACCAAGACCGACGACCGCCTCGTCATCAGCCTCTTCGAGACCATCTCCGACGTCAGCCACGAGCTGGGCGTGGACCCCGGGCTCACCAAGGACGGCGTCGAGGCCCACCTCCAGGAGCTCCTGGCCGAGCAGATCGAGGTCCTGGGCGCCGGCTACCGCCTGGTGCGCCGCGAGTTCCCCACCGCCATCGGCCCGGTCGACATCATGGCCAAGGACGCCCAGGGCCGCTCCGTGGCCGTGGAGATCAAGCGCGTCGGCGGGATCGACGGCGTCGAGCAGCTCACCCGCTACCTCGAGCTCCTCGACCGCGACCCGCTGCTGACCCCCGTCCAGGGCGTCTTCGCCGCCCAGACGATCAAGCCCCAGGCCCGCGTCCTGGCCGAGGACCGCGGCATCCGCTGCGTCACCCTCGACTACGACGCCATGCGCGGCATGGACGACCCGAGCTCCCGCCTGTTCTGAGGAGACTGCCGTGCCCGCCGCCCGCGCCTCCTCCGCGCCGCTGCCGACCGAGGTGAGCCTGGCCCGCATCATCTCCCAGGGTCTCATCCCGGCCACCGCCGCGCCCGACGTCGTCGCGGCAGTGGCGCGCCAGCTCGCCATCCAGGGCCAGCAGGTCTCCGCCGTCCCCCACGCCCTGCTCGTGCGGGCCCCGCAGGCCGCCCCGGCCGACGTCGAGGCCGCCTTCGCGCGAGGCGACCTGGTGCGCTCCTGGCCCATGCGCGGCACCGTCCACATCACCACCGCCGCCGACCACCACTGGCTGCGGGCCGCCCTCATGCACCGCACCGACACCTGGGTGCGGAACAGCGAGAAGGCTTACGGCGTCGATGCCGCCCTGTGCGAGCGCGCCGCCGAGGTGGCCCTCGGCCTCATCGAGGACCAGGGCCCGCTGACGCGCTCGGTGCTGCTGGCGGCCTGGCAGGAGGCCGGTCTCATGGAGGCCTTCCGCGGCGAGGACATTTCGGCCTACCGGCGCCGCCACCTCCTGGTGCGCCTCCAGCGCGAGGGGATCCTCGTCCAGGGGCCGCGGTCCGGCAACGAGCACCTCGTCATGGACGCACGTTCCCTCCCCGACGCCGACTCCGGGCCCGCCGGAGCAGGCGTCGCCCACGGCGGGACCGGTCACCGCGCCGCCTGCGCGCACATCGCCTACCGCTACGCGGCCGGCCACGGCCCGGTCGGTGCTGAGGACCTGGCCCGCTGGACCACGCTGCCCAAGACGCAGGCCGCCCGTGCCCTGGAGGACGCCGTCGAGCTGGGGCAGGAGCAGGCCCCGGGCTCAGCCGGGGGTGCCGGCGGGCCGGCTGGGAGCCGCCTCCCGCTCGTACGGGCGCTCGTCGAGGGCGGGGCCCGCGGAGGCCTGCGCCCGCTCGGTCCCGGCGAGTCGGCCCCGAAGGCCGGCCTGCTCTACATGCGCGCCGACCTGCCCGACCTCCTGTCCGCCCACCGCGGCGCCGCGCAGGCCACGCACTTCCTGGGCTCCTTCGACGAGCTGCACGTGGGCTACAAGGACCGCTCCTGCCTGACCGACGACGACGGCGAGCGCCTCATCTGCCCGGCGAGCAACGGCATGTTCCGCCCGATTCTGGTGGACCGCGGCCGCGTCGTCGCCGTGCGGCCGGTCGGTGAGGGCCTGCTGTGGAAGGGCGGGGCGGCGCCGTCGGCCCGCGTGGAGCGCGACGTCAACCGGGCCGTGTCCCGCATGGAGCAGCGCCTGGCCGGGTGACCGGAGCAGAAGCGGAACCCACCTGCGCAGTGTGGGGGAGGAGACGCCCCGAAGGAGGTTGTCTGATGTCTGAAGAGGTGACAGAATCCGACTCATGAGCAACGAAGCCATGCAGGTCCGCGCACTGCGGGGGTGCGTCGTCACCCCCGACCACATCATCGACGACGGGGCGGTCGTCCTGTCGGGATCCCACATCGCGTGGGTCGGGCCCGCTGACCAGGCCGCCAGGGCCGGCTTCGGGGGCGCCGTCGAGCAGGCCCAGGCCGCCCCCGAGGGCGGCTACCTCCTGCCGGGCCTGGTGGACGTCCACTGCCACGGCGGGGGCGGTGAGTCCTTCCCCAACGCCGAGACCGCCGAGCAGGCCATGGTCTCCGTGCTCGAGCACCGCCGCTTCGGCACCACCTCGCTCGTGGCCTCCTGCGTGACGGCCGCCCCCGACGTCCTGCGCGCACGCACCCGGGTCCTGGCAGGGCTGTGCGAGGACGGCGAGCTCGCCGGCATCCACTTCGAGGGGCCCTTCGTCTCGGTGGAGCGCTGCGGCGCCCAGGACCCCACCTACATCATCGACCCCGACGCCGCCCTGACCCGTGAGCTCATCGAGCTCGGCGGCGGGCACGTCGTCACCATGACCATCGCCCCGGAGAAGCCCGGCATTGCCGGCGACGACGGCGTCAACGCGGCCCTCATCGAGGGTGGGGCGCTGCCCTCCTTCGGGCACACCGACTCCGAGGCCGCCCCCGTGCGCGCCGCCCTGGCCGACGCCGCCGCCCGCATCGCCGAGCGCCTCGAGGCCGGCAAACCGGTCCGCTCCCCGCGCTCGACCGCCACCCACCTGTTCAACGGCATGCGCCCGATGCACCACCGCACGCCCGGGCCCGTGCCTGAGTTCCTGGCGGCCGCCCAGCGCGGCGAGTGCGTCCTGGAGATGATCGGCGACGGCGTGCACTTGAGCCCCGCCATCGTCCTGGACATGTTCGAGACCCTGGGGCGCGACAACGTCGTCCTGATCACCGACGCCATGGCGGCGGCCGGCATGGCCGACGGCGACTACGTGCTTGGCTCCCAGCCGGTCACCGTGGCCGACGGCGTCGCCCGCCTCACCGAGGGTGGTGCGATCGCCGGGGGGACCGCTCATCTCATCGACGTCGTGCGCACCACCTGGCAGGGGGGAGTCGACCTGGTCGACGCCGTCTACGCCGCCAGCGTCCAGGGCGCCCGGATCCTCGGCGACCCCTCCGTGGGGGCGTTGCGGGCGGGCCTGTGGGCCGACGTCGTCGTCACCGACGCGGAGCTGCGGCCCGTCACCGTGCTGCGCCGCGGCGAGGCGGTGGAGCCCGCCGCCTGAGCCTCCGGGCCACCGGCCCACGCGGGCCCCAGCAGACTCTTGTCATGTGGGAGCCGTTCGCCCCGACCTGAACCGCCAGGTCGGGGCGAACGTGTGGTGCGGGGTGGGCTGCGCGCTTAGCCCGGCAGGCCCAGGAGGCGGCGGGTGTAGATGGCCTGGCCGGAGTGCTGGGCGGCGTCGTCGATGACCGAAGCGAGGCGGACAGCCCGGGTGACGGGTGGGTCCCAGGAGTCGTCGACGATGTCGTCGAGCGTCTCCGGGGTGAGGGAGCGCAGGTAGGTGGTGGCCAGGGCGTAGGCGTCGTCGAGGTAGGAGAAGAGGAGGCTGAGGTCGCTGACGATGACCTGGGCTGCCTGTTCGGGTGTGTGGTGCCAGTCCTCGGTGTCGTCGGGCAGGGGCAGGGCGAAGCGCTCGCGGTGGCCGCCGGTGACCCAGACGGGCTCGACGCCCGCCAGGGGCGCGACCTGGATGTCGAGCTCTCGGGCCGTGTGCCAGGCCAGCCAGGTCAGGGAGTCGATGCGGGGCGCCAGGTCCGGGGCGGGCCGGGTGTTGGCCTGCTCGAGCGTGACGCCGTCGAAGGCGCGGTCGAAGCGCTCGCGGGACCGGGACAGGACGTCAATGAGCATCTCAAGAGTTGTCATGGTGTCAGGTTACGTTCCGGGCCTGGGTGGCGGTGGGTTGTGAGGTCTTGGTGTCACGATTGGCGACTTTTAGGGCACCTGTCGGCTGACGTGCCTGAGCCTGTGTGTCTCTGACCTGCGCATACGTGTCGGAGCGTGACGGCAGTCAGTCTGGCTTGTCCCTAAAAGTCGCCCACAGTGACACCACACTAAGAGACCCACCCGATTCCAGGTGTGGGAAACCAGCCCCAGGTGGCACGAGTTGGGCAGTGGTGGCCCTGAAGGAACCACGCCGGTTCTGCGGAGAACGCGGCATGGCCCCGAGTGGGCGTGAGATCAGGGAAATGTGGGTCTCCCGCCCTGTCGCCCGGCCAGCACCGGCCCGCCCCCGCTCAGGCGAAGACGACGGTGCGGTGCCCGTTGAGCAGCACCCGGTGCTCGGTGTGCCAGCGCACCGCCTGCGCCAGCACCCGGCGCTCGACGTCCTGCCCCTTGGCCTGCAGCACGGACACGGAGTCCTCGTGCCCGGCCCGCGTCACGTCCTGCTCGATGATCGGCCCCTCGTCGAGGTCCGCCGTCACGTAGTGCGCCGTCGCCCCGATGAGCTTCACCCCGCGCTCGTGGGCCTGGGCGTAAGGACGCGCCCCCTTGAAGGACGGCAGGAACGAGTGGTGGATGTTGATGACGCCCCCGTGCAGCCGCTCGCACAGGGCGGGGGAGAGGATCTGCATGTAGCGGGCCAGCACCACCAGCTCGACATTGAGAGAGTCCACCAGCCCCAGCAGCTCGGCCTCGGCGGCCTCCTTGGTCTCCTTGGTGACCGGGATGTGGTGGAAGGGCACCCCGTAGAACTCGGCGACGTCCCGCAGCGTCTCGTGGTTGCCCACCACGCCGACGACGTCGACCGGCAGTCCCTGGCTGCGCGCCCGGAAGAGCAGGTCGGTCAGGCAGTGCCCCTCCTTGGAGACCATGATGAGGGTGCGCATCGCGCGCCCCACCTCATCGAGGCTCCACTCCATCTCGTACTCGCCGGCCAGCTCGGCCAGGTCCTTCTCCAGCTCCACTCGCGGCACGGTGGTGAGCACCTGGACCCGCATGAAGAACAGGCCCGTGGAGGAGTCCCCGAACTGCTTGGACTCGGTGATGTTCCCGCCGCGGCGCGCCAGCGTGCCGGTGACCGCGTGGACGATCCCCGGGCGGTCGGGGCAGGACAGGGACAGGACCAGGTGGGCGGCGGAGTCGGGTTGCGCCGTGGAATGAGCCATGGCCTCAGCCTAGTCGGCGCTCGCGCCACTTGACGACGGCGAGCACCAGCCACGTGGTCACGATGAAGGGCCAGGTGTAGGTCGGCACCGGGATCGCCGTGAAAACCCGGTCCACGACGACGGTCAGCACCGACCCCACCACCGCCAGCACCCAGGCCCGCCTCCCGGGAGGCAGAAGGACGACGCCGATCGCGATCGCCGTCAGGCACGGCGAGTATCCGCCCAGACCATGCGCCGCCTGACCGGCGGGAACGAGCGCCAGCGTCGCTGCCGTCCCGACGACGCTGCCCAGCAGCGCCGCCGCCCCGACTCTCCACCCGGCGATGAACAGCCCGGCCAGGATCAGCGCCCCGCCCACCCAGGAATCGACGAGCACCACCTGGGACTCCCCGGTCAGCACCGCCTCCGGGACCAGCCACGCCGTCGCCCCACTGACCGGCGCCGGATCCGGCACCATCGGCGCATCGATCGCCCTGAGCAGAGCCGTCAGCAGGCCGGAGACGATGCAGAAGGGAGCCGTGAGCGCCGGGAGCCCGACCGGGGCGAGTGCGCGCTCCAGCGCGCGGTGGACCGCGGGGCACGCCGCCGCCCCGACCACGGTGACCAGCGTCGCCGGCCAGAAAACCCCCACAGCGGCCCAGGCCGCCGCTCCCACCAGCGCCCCGTTGTAGCCCTGGAGTCCGTCACGCACACGCAGATCCAGCAGCCTGGCCGCCACCGTTGACACCGTTGTGCCGAGGACCACCTGCAAGGCCATGAGCGGTGAGTAGACGGCGATGCCGGCCACGATGAGCAAACCGGTGAGCGCCCGGGGCTGGAGGAAGATCTGCCCCACCCCACGCCCCAGCGCGCCCACGCCGGATGAGACGATCGACGGGACGGCCGAGGTGCCCGGTCCGTCAGCCGGGCGGTGGGACTGGTGAACAGGTGACTCAGGCATGAGGGGCTCCGATCGATAGAGGCATCGCGGGAGGTGCCCGCTGACCAGGCGAGCGGGCTGTTGCTAGTACTTGCGCAGGTTGAGCCTCGGCGCGCCGAACCACCGGCCGCGCAGAAGCTCGCTGATGTCGAGCATGAGAGCGGTCAGACGGGTCGTGTCATCGCCCAGCGCCCGGGCGATGAAGCCGGGTCCCTGCACCCGCGTCACTGCCCCGCGCACGTCGTCGACCTCCAGCATCTGGGCCGCCTCATTGACCAGGGCGGCATCGACCCGGGCGTCGAGCGCCGTGAAGGAGGCCAGGTGGCTGTGCCCCTCCAGGCCTCCCAGGCCCGCCAGCCCGGCCTCACCGGGGACCAGGCGCAGGTTGTCGACGACGGCGCACCGGCCACCGACTCGGATGTCAGTGCGCATCCGCACGCAGTCGTAGCCGAAGGCCGAACCGTCCGGGGCCCATCCGGGGGTGAGGACCTCCAGGGACATGAAGGTCGCCGTCGGGTCCATCTCAACCAGGGTGGTCTGCCGGTAGGAGGACTCCCGGTAGGCGATGACCTGGTCGGGAACGAGCTCCAGCAAGGCCCGGGGCCCCAGGCTCACCCGGGTGTCCTGGCGGACCGGGCAGGTGGGGGTGCGGTAGATCTTCGTGGCCGCCTGGGTCGTCAGCACCGCCGAGGCCCCCTGGAGGACCTCGACCTCGGTGAGATAGGAGTCGCCGTCCAGGTACCCGCCTCCGGGATTGACCACGTAGTAGGTCACCTGCCCGGTCTCATCGAGGTACAGCGGGCGGAACACCCTCAGTGCTCCCCGGTGGTACTGCTCGACGGCGGTACTCCGGTCCCCGCCCCGGGCGATCCGCAGGTGCAGCTCGCCGGTGGTGCTCACGGCTCCAGGTCCGTCATGAGCACGTCGTGGTGGATCCACTCGATGACCTGCTCCAGGCCCTCGTCGGTCTTGAGGTTGGTGAAGCAGAAGGGCTTGTCACCTCGGAACACCTTGGAGTCGGCCTCCATGACCGCCAGGTCGGCGCCGACGTGAGGGGCCAGGTCCGTCTTGTTGATGACGAACAGGTCGGACTTGATCATCCCCTGACCGGCCTTGCGGGGAATCTTCTCGCCCTGGGCGACGTCGATGACGTAGATGGAGAAGTCGACCAGCTCGGGGGAGAAGGTGGCCGAGAGGTTGTCGCCTCCCGACTCCACGAACACCACCTCCAGGTCGGGGTGGCGCTCCACCAGCTCGGCGATCGCCGCCTCGTTCATGGAGGTGTCCTCACGGATGGCCGTGTGCGGGCAGCCCCCGGTCTCCAGCCCGACGATGCGGTCCACCGGCAGGACCCCCTGGGCTGCGAGGATCTTGGCGTCCTCGATCGTGTAGATGTCGTTGGTGACGGCGGCCATGGAGACCTCCCGGCTCATGGCCCGGGTGATGCGCTCGATGAGCTGGGTCTTGCCGGCCCCCACCGGGCCGCCCACTCCGATACGGACCGGACCGGGGTGGGAGCGGGGCGCCGGCCGCCCGGGCGCATCCGCGTTCTCCTGGCTGGTTGCTGCTGACATGCGATTCTCCTCAATTGCTCTTCAGGAAGGTCTTTCAGGACATGAACATGCGGGCGCGCTGGCGCTCGTGCCGCATCTGGCTGATCTCGATCCCGGGCGCGGCGGCCCCCAGATCCGTCTCGTCGAGGCCCCCGATCCGCCTGACTGCGGCGTAGACGTCCTCGCGCACCGAGGCGATGGCGCGCTGACCGGCGTCCTGCCCCAGGGGGATGGCTCGTACGGCGTTCTGCGTCAGTGAGACGACACTGGACTGGAGGTGGGCCGCCGTGACCGCCGCCGGCGGCGCCGCCAGCGCGTAGCCGGCGATCGCCAGCACGATGGCGGGGTGGGAACGGCAGCCCCCGGTGTCCACGAGCGTCGCATAACGGCTCAGCAGCCTGTCGCCGTCGGTGCCTTCCAGGGCCAGGCGGGCGATGGTGAGCAGCCGCCGTCCCATCGTCACTCCGGCCCGGCGCACCTGGATCGGCACCGCCTGAGCCACGAGGAGCTCGTCGAGGTGCGCGATCGCCTCCCAGTCGTCGGCCGCCACCGCCTCGAAGGCCAGCCTCAGCCCCAGCCCCTCGGAGAAGGTCAGCTGGGTGGACACGAGCGCGCGCAGCCAGGACACGAAGGAGGCCTCGCCGTCCACGACGCCCTCGCAGATGTAGGTCTCCAGCCCGAAGGAGTGGGAGAAGGCGCCCGTGGGCAGGGCGGAGTCGCACAGCTGGGCCAGCGGCAGCTGCCAGCCGGCGGGCTCGCCCCACTGCGGGTCGGGGGTGTCAGTGAGTGTGCTCGGCATGACGGAAGGGGACGGGCATGGACCGTTCCATCCGCGCGTGACGCACCCCCAGGTGCTCCAGGTAGTGCTCGGCGGTGTGGTCGTACTGGATGACCATGACGCCGTCATGCCCCTCAAGGCCCGGGAAGGGCTCCTCGGGGCCGAAGAACTGGGCGGGCAGGTGCCGGTTGCCCAGGTTGTGGGCGACGACCCCCATCTCGCGCACCGTGGCGGGCGCGATGACCAGGACGTCGGTGGGCTCCAGGCGCACGACGACGATTCCGCGCTCGTTGCGAAGCAGGATGTCTCCCTCGCGCAGGTCCGGTGCGCCCGGCGCGAGCCGGATGCCGAGCTCGGTGCCGTGGTCGGAGCGCACTCGTTGGATGCGTTTCGTGAGATCGGCCAGAGGGAGGACCACGCTCTCAACGTGCACGTCCTCCAGGTCCTCGCCGGGCAGGTCGTGGATATTGCCTGAGATGGACTCGATGATCATGAAGGCTCCAGGATTGAGAGATCAGAAGAGGAAGTAGCGCTGGGCCATGGCCAGGACCTGGGCGGGCTCGCAGGTGATCTTCTCGCCGTCGACGGTGACCTCGTAGGTCTCGGGATCGACGGTGAGCACCGGAGTGGCGTCGTTGAAGGCCATGTCCGCCTTCGTCAGCCGCCTGACCCCGCGGGCCGGGCAGATCTTCTTGCGCAGCCCCAGGCTCTGGGGCACTCCCGCGTCGATGGCCGCCTGGGACATGAAGGTGATCGAGTTCGACGCCGGCGCCGTCCCGTAACCGCCGAACATGGTGCGCATGAGCGTGGGCTCGGGGGTGGGGATCGAGGCGTTGGCGTCACCCATGACCGCCGAGGCGATCTGGCCGCCCTTGAGGATCAGGGACGGCTTGACCCCGAAGAAGGCGGGGTCCCACAGCACCAGGTCGGCCCACTTGCCCACCTCCACGCTGCCCACGACCTCGGCGATCCCGTTGGTGCGGGCCGGGTTGATCGTGTACTTCGACACGTAGCGCTTGATGCGCAGGTTGTCGCCGCCCTGCGGGTCCCCGGCGAGCCTGCCGCGCGCCTTCTTCATCTGGTCGGCCACCTGCCAGGTGCGGATGACGACCTCGCCGACACGCCCCATGGCCTGGGAGTCCGACGACGTCATCGAGAACACGCCCAGGTCGTGCAGCACGTCCTCGGCCGCGATCGTCTCCGGACGGATACGCGAGTCGGCGAAGGCGACGTCCTCCGGGATGGCGGGGTTGAGGTGGTGGCACACCATGAGCATGTCGAGATGCTCCTCAGCGGTGTTGCGCGTGAAGGGCAGCGTCGGGTTGGTCGAGGACGGCAGGATGTTGGGGTCCTGCGCCAGGGTGATGATGTCGGGGGCATGGCCGCCGCCGGCGCCCTCGGTGTGGAAGGTGTGGATGACCCTCCCGCCGATCGCGCGGCGGGTGTCCTCAACGAAGCCGCACTCGTTGAGCGTGTCGGTGTGGATGGCCACCTGCACGTCGAACTCGTCGGCGACCTTGAGGGCCTCGTCGATGACGGCGTGCGTGGCGCCCCAGTCCTCGTGGATCTTGAAGCCGACCGCACCGGCGCGCAGCTGCTCGGCCAGAGGCTCCCGGGTCGAGGCGTGGCCCTTGCCCAGCAGGCCGATATTCATGGGGAAGTCCTCGACGGCCTGGAGCATGCGGGCCAGGTTCCACGCCCCGGGGGTGATCGTGGTGGCGTTGGTGCCGTCGGCGGGTCCTGTCCCTCCTCCGATCATGGTGGTCACCCCCGAGGCCAGGGCGGTGGCGACCTGGGTGGGGGAGATGAAGTGAATGTGGGAGTCGATGCCTCCGGCCGTCAGGATGCGGTGCTCGCCGGCGATCACCTCCGTGGAGGCGCCGATGACGATGTCGACATCGTCCATGATGTCCGGGTTGCCCGCAGCGCCGATAGCGCTGATGACGCCGTCGCGGATGGCGACGTCGGCCTTGTAGATGCCGGTGTGGTCGATGATGATCGCGTTGGTGATGACGGTGTCGGGGATGCCCTCGTCCCGCGTGCGCTGGCCGTTGTGGCCCATACCGTCACGGATGACCTTGCCGCCTCCGAAGACGGCCTCGTCACCACGGTGGGTCAGGTCCCGCTCGATCTGGGCGAAGAGGTCGGTGTCGGCCAGGCGGACGGCGTCCCCGGTGGTGGGGCCGTACAAGGCGGCATGCTCCCGACGGCTGAGTTCCTTGCTCATGATGTGCTCCTGTGCTCTCAGCCCTCGACCGGGCCGTTCGTCTCGCCTGCCAGTCCGAAGACTCGTCGCGCTCCCGCCAGCGCCACCAGGCGGACTGGTCGGGAGTCGCCCGGCTCGAAGCGAACCGCGGTTCCGGCCGGAATGTCGAGGCGGAAACCACGAGCGGCCCGCCGGTCGAAGGACAGCGCGGAGTTGACCTCGGCGAAGTGGAAGTGCGAACCGACCTGAATGGGACGGTCCCCGGTGTTGATGACGTCGAGACGGAGGGTGGGGCGGCCCTCGTTGATGGTGATGGTGCCGCCCGCGAGTCGGTACTCTCCGGGGATCATGGCAGCCTCCTGCGAATCGGGTCGTGGACGGAGACGAGCTTGGTCCCGTCGGGGAAGGTCGCCTCCACCTGGACCGCGCGGATCATCTCGGGGACTCCCTCCATGACGTCGTCGTAGGTCAGCAGGGTGGTCCCGTAGGCCATGAGATCCGTGGCAGTGCGCCCTTCGCGGGCCCCCTCGAGGATCTCAGCGGTGATGTAGGCGACTGCCTCGGGGTGATTGAGACGGATGCCCCTGTCCTTGCGTCTTCGTGCCAGGTCTGCGGCGACGACGATGAGTAGCTTCTCCTGCTCACGAGGGGTGAGGTGCATCGGGGCTCTCCCAGAGACGGTTCTAAGCGGGCGCATAGGCGCGAGCTTGTCCGCACACGACGGACGCTTTATAGGCAATGCCTGGCATGTTGCGGAAATATTTCCGGCTGTTGAGTGGTGAGGTTCAGGGTGCTCCTGCCTCGCTGGTTTTCCGCGTCATGGTGGGGTGAGACTGATTGTGGTTGACGTGCCATCAATCGTCGGCGACTGACATCGATGCTGAGGAAAAGAAGGGCCGGGATGCGTGCTGATGCGCATCCCGGCCCTGCGTGGGTGGTGGTGAGTGTCAGCCCTGGCGGGCCTTGAGACGGGGGTTCTTCTTGTTGATGACGTAGGTGTGGCCGCGGCGTCGGACCACCTTGGACCCCGGCTGCTTGGCCAGGGACCGGATCGAGGCACGAACCTTCATGCCGGCTCCTTTCCTTCTTCGTGTCCAGTGAGGGCGGTGAGAGATCGAGGGGGCGGGGCTGCGCGCCCCGCCTGTGCGCCTACCGCTTGCGCTTGCCGTAGCGGCGCTCGAACTTCTCCACCCGGCCGGCCGTGTCCAGGATCTTGCCCTGGCCGGTCCAGAACGGGTGCGAGGCGCTGGAGACCTCGACGTCGTAGACCGGGTAGGTGTTGCCGTCCTCCCACTCGATGGTCTCCGACGACGTCAGGGTCGAACGGGTCAGGAAGGCGAAGTCGGCGGACTTGTCGCGAAAGACGATGGGCTGGTAGCTGGGGTGGATCCCAGGACGCATACGAGCTCCTTGGATGGGGGTGAATGTGAGAACTGACGTGGTGAACGAGTGCCGGCGGCGGCGCTGCGAGGGGGTGGTTACGACTGCGGCGCGCCGCGAGCCCCGGCGGGTGCGGGCTCGCAGGCCCCGTCCCGCCCGCACCCGCCTACCAGGAGGACTTGACGATGCCCGGCAGCTCGCCGCGCAGCGCCATCTGGCGGAAACGCACCCGGGAGGTCCCGGTGACGCGCAGGTGCCCGCGCGGGCGGCCGTCGACCGCGTCACGCCGACGCAGGCGAGTGGGGGAGGCGTCGCGCGGCAGCGCGTGCAGCGCCGCCATTGCCTCATCGCGCTCGTCCTGGCTCAGGTGGGGGTTGACTGAGGTCCGCTTGAGCTCGGCGCGGCGCTCTGCGTAGCGCTCCACCACCTGCTGGCGTCGCAGCTCGGCGGCGATCTTGGACTTCTTGGCCATCAGCGCGACTCCTTGTACTCCACGTGCCGGCGCACCACCGGATCGAACTTGCGCAGGACCAGCCGGTCGGGGGTGTTGCGGCGGTTCTTACGGGTCACGTAGGTGTGGCCCGTCCCCGCGGTGGAGACCATCTTGATGATCGGCCGCAGGTCCTTCCCCTTGGCTCCGCTCATGACAGCTTCTCCCCCCGGGCGAGCATCTGAGCCACGACGACGTCAATGCCCAGTTTGTCGATCGTGCGGATACCCTTGGCGGACACCGTCAGGCGCACGGTGCGGCCCAAGGATGGCACCCAGTAGCGCTTGCGCTGCAGGTTGGGGTTCCAGCGCCGGGGTGTGCGCTTGTGGGAGTGGGAGACGGACCGGCCGAAGACAGGCCGGGTCCCCGTGACTTGGCAGTAGGTGGTCATGACGAGCATCATATAAGAATGATTCTCAGTTTCGTCAACTCTGCTGGAGGACCTCGTGACCGATCCCTCGGATGACTTTGCCGGCAACTTCGCTGACATCCCCGGCTCCCCGGCCGCAGCCGGCGGCCGCCACACCCTGGCCGTCATCGGCGCCGTCGACCCCGCCCTGCTGGACCTGGTCGATCTCGCCCTGGCCGGCCAGGACGCCGTCGTCATCCGCTCCGGGCTCCGCTTCGGCGCCGACGAGGAGGCCGGGAGCGGCGACGCCGCCGACGACCTGGTCCGGCTCGTCAGCCACAGCTCGGCCGAGGGCTTCGACGACGAACCGGTCACACTTGACGTCCCCATGCCCTTCACCTGCCCCACCTGCTCCCTGCGGGAGGTCCTGGCCGCCGTCGCCCAGGACCGCGCCGCCCAGGAGCCGGGCGGCACCACTGTCATCCTCCTGCCGGCGGCCATCGAGCTCGCCCACCTCCTGCCCGGACTGGCCGAGGAGCTCGCCGGCACCGGCGTGAGACTGGCCGGAGCCGGCCACGTCCTGGACGCCACGACCGCCCTGGACGAGCTCCTCGAGCACCGCCTGCTGAACGCCTTCCCCGGTGACTGTCGCTGCACGGGCGCCGTCCACCTGAACAACCTCGGATACGCCGACGTCGTCCTGGCCCTGGGACGTGACGAGGACCCCGCCGGGGCCGACCTCATCGAGCACCTGCGCCCTCACGACGCCCTCCTGCTCCCGGGGCTCGACGCGCCCCTCCTGGAGACCCTCGCCTCCCTCACCCACGACGTCGCCGCCTCCCTGAGCCGCATCCACCCCGCCACCACCAGCGCCTGGGGCGGCCCCGACGAGCACGGCGTGTGGACCCTGGACCTCAGCGCCACCCTGCCCTTCCACCCCGGACGCCTGCGGTCCCTCGTCGTCGACCTGGCCGGTCAGGGCCTGTGCGCTCGCGGCTGCTTCTGGCTGCCCAGCCGCCCCGGCCGGGTGTGCACCTGGGAGGTCGCCGGAGGCGCCGTGAGCGTCGGCGACGCCGGAACCTGGGCGGAGGTCCCGGCTACCCCTTCCGCCGCCGGCGACGATGCCGCCGGCGAGCCCCGCTGCCACCTCGTGGTCACCGGCGTGGGCGATGAGGAGATGCGCGAGCAGGTGCGCCGCGCCTTCGCCCGGATCCTCCTGCGCCCCGAGGAGATGGCCCAGGCCCTGGCCTGGATCGGCGCCGACGACGGCCTGGGCGACTGGTTCGGGCAGGAGGACCAGGAGGGCTGAGCGCCCACCCCACGGCGCGAGCCCCACCCCAAGGCGGCACGGCTCCGCCCCGGCGCGGTAGGGTGTCCCCGTCGCGACTGGCGCCGGGTGGATCACCACCGGGGAGCGGCACGAACACGACTCCGGGGTCGCCCGCCTGGGCCACGGATCGCCCACCAGTGCGCGCACAGCCGCCTGCCACGGCGCAGCGTGCGCCCCACACCTGAGGAGAGACATGACCGCGCAAGCCGTCACCCCGTCCCTGAACCAGCCGCTGGCCGAGCTCGACCCGGACATCGCCGAGGTCCTCACCGGCGAGCTCGCCCGCCAGCGCGAGACCCTGGAGATGATCGCCTCGGAGAACTTCGTTCCCCGGGCCGTCCTGGAGTGCCAGGGATCGGTCCTGACCAACAAGTACGCGGAGGGCTACCCGGGGCGCCGCTACTACGGCGGCTGCGAGGTCGTCGACGTCGCCGAGTCCCTGGCCATTGAGCGCGCCAAGGCCGTCTTCGACGCCGAGTGGGCCAACGTCCAGCCCCACTCCGGGGCTCAGGCCAACGCCGCCGTCCTCCACGCCCTGGCCACCCCCGGCGACACTCTCCTGGGCCTGTCCCTGGCCCACGGCGGCCACCTCACGCACGGCATGAAGATCAACTTCTCCGGCAAGAACTACAACGCCACCGCCTACGGCGTGGACGAGACCACCATGCGCATCGAGATGGACCAGGTGCGCGAGGCCGCCCTGCGCGAGCGTCCCACGGTCATCATCGCCGGCTGGTCCGCCTACCCCCGTCACCTCGACTTCGCCGCCTTCCGCTCCATCGCCGACGAGGTCGGCGCCGCCCTGTGGGTGGACATGGCCCACTTCGCCGGGCTCGTCGCCGCCGGCCTGCACCCCAACCCCGTCCCGCACGCCGACGTCGTGTCCACCACCGTCCACAAGACCCTGGGCGGCCCCCGCTCCGGCATGCTCCTGTCCAGCCGCGCCGAGCAGTGGGGCAAGAAGCTCAACTCCGCCGTCTTCCCCGGCCAGCAGGGCGGCCCCCTCATGCACGTCATCGCCGCCAAGGCCGTGGCCATGAAGATCGCCGGCACCGAGGAGTTCCGCGAGCGCCAGGAGCGCACCGTGCGCGGCGCCGCCATCATCGCCGAGCGCCTGGGGGCCGACGACGTGCGTGCCGCCGGCGTCAGCCTGGTCACCGGAGGCACCGACGTCCACCTGGTGCTGGTGGACCTGCGCGACTCCTCCCTGGACGGCCAGCAGGCCGAGGACCTCCTGCACACCGCCGGCATCACGGTCAACCGCAACGCCGTCCCCTTCGACCCGCGGCCCCCGCGCGTCACCTCCGGCCTGCGCATCGGCACCCCCGCCCTGGCCACCCGCGGCTTCGGTGACGCCGAGTTCACCGAGGTCGCCGACATCATCGCCGCCACCCTCGTCCAAGGCGCCGCCGGCACCGCCGATGACGAGACCCTGGCGACCTTGCGCGGCCGCGTGCGAGCCCTGACCGACGCCTTCCCCCTCTACCCGGGGCTGGACCAGTGAGGGCGCCCTGGAGCGGGGCGGCCCGGGTCCTGGACGGCAAGGCCACGGCCGCCGCCCTCAAGGCGGAGCTCAAGGAGCGTGTCGCGGCGCTGCGCGAGCGCGGAGTCACTCCCGGCCTGGGCACGGTCCTGGTGGGGGAGGATCCCGGCAGCGTCAAGTACGTCGCCGGTAAGCACGCCGACTGCGCCGAGGTCGGCATCCTCTCCATCCGCGAGGACCTGCCGGCCAGCGCCACCCAGGCCGAGGTGGCCGCCGCCGTCGACCGCCTCAACGCCGCCGACGCCTGCACCGGCTACATCGTCCAGCTCCCGCTGCCGGCGGGCGTGGACACCAACGCGATCCTGGAGCGCGTCGACCCGGACAAGGACGCCGACGGCCTGCACCCCACCAACCTGGGGCGCCTGGTACTGCGGGCCTCCGGGCCCATCGACTCGCCCCTGCCCTGCACGCCGCGCGGCTGCATCGAGCTCATGGAGCGCCACGGCATCGACCTGGCCGGCCGCAACGTGTGCGTCGTCGGCCGCGGGGTCACGGTGGGCCGCTCCATCGGCCTGCTCCTGGGCCGCAAGGACGTCAACGCCACCGTGGACATCTGCCACACCGGCACCACGGACCTGGCCGAGCACGTGCGCCGGGCCGACGTCGTCATCTCGGCGGCCGGCAGCCCCGGCATCATCACCCCGGAGATGGTCGCCCCCGGCGCCGTCGTCCTGGACGTGGGCGTCTCGCGCGTCGTCGACCCCGCCACCGGCAAGGGCCGCATAGCCGGTGACGTCGCCGACGGCGTCGATGAGGTGGCCTCCTGGCTCTCGCCCAACCCCGGCGGCGTGGGGCCCATGACCCGCGCCCTGCTGCTGGCCAACGTGGTCGAGACCGCGGAGCGCTCGCTCTAGAGGGCGCCGCCCTCGTCTGACCGGCCGATAACCTTGAGGTCATGACGGACGAGTCCCACGGCGCCCATCCCTTGGATCCTCACCACCCCACCCATCCGGCTGAGTCGGCAGGCTCCACGAGCTCCTCGGAACCTGAGCCGACTCAGCCGGAGGCATGTCCGCCGGCCCCTGGGGACGCGGCGCCGGTGGCGCCCTCGCCGGACGCGACCGGCACCCAGGACCCGCAATCGCACGGGACCGGCCTGCGGCGTCGGACCCTGATCCTCAGCGCGGCCGGTGCCGGCGCCCTCATCGTGGGCGGAGCCGTCCTGGTTCGCTGCTCCGCCGGGCGCCGGAGCTCGCCGGCGCCCACGGCCACCGACTCGCCGGCCTCGGCCGCCTACCGCCCCGCCTACCACTACAGCCCCGCCACGGGGAATCTCGCCGACCCCAACGGCCTGGTCCTCCACGAGGGCGAGTACCACCTCTTCCACCAGCAGGACGGCACCTGGGGCCACGCGATCAGCTCGGACATGGTGCACTGGAAGCGCCAGGGGACGGCCCTCGAGCACGACGCTCAGGGCCTGGCCATGTCCGGCAGCTGCGTCGTCGACGGAGCCAACACCTCCGGCCTGGTCACCGGCGGCGGCATGGTCGCCGTCTACACCTCCACCGAGAGCGGAGAGGCCCAGTCCCTGGCCTACTCCACCGACCGGGGGAGGAGCTGGCAGCGCTTCTCCGGCAACCCCGTCATCCCCAACGACGGGCGCAAGGACTTCCGCGACCCCAAGGTCTTCTGGCACGAGGACTCCAAGGCCTGGATCATGATCGTCTCCGCCGGCGACCACGTCTCCCTCTTCCGCTCCACCGACCTCAAGACCTGGACCCATGCCAGCGACTTCGGCCAGGGCGTCGGCTCGCACGCCGCCGTGTGGGAGTGCCCCGACCTCTTCCCCCTGACCGACTCCAGCGACGGCCGCACCCGCTGGGTCATGACCCTCTCGGTGGGCGCCAACGAGGAGACGGCCGGTTCCACCGCCCAGTACTTCATCGGCGACTTCGACGGCTCCGTCTTCTTCCCCGAGGACCGCCAGACCCGCTTCACCGACGTCGGCCAGGACTTCTACGCCGCCCAGAGCTTCGAGCACGTCGAGGGCCGCCGCGTGTGGATGGCCTGGCTGGGCAACTGGAACTACCCCTACTCACTGCCCACCGGGGACTGGCGCGGTGAGATGAGCATCCCGCGCGAGCTGTCCCTGACCACCGTCGGCGGCACGCGCACCCTCGTGCAGAAACCCGTCCCCGAGCTCGACGCGCTGCGCGGGCGGGCCACCGACATCTCCGGCCTCAAGGCCACCGACACGGTGACGGCTCTGGGCTCGGGCCGCACGGTCGAGATCGACCTGACTCTGGACGTCTCCCAGGCCTCCGAGGCCTGGCTGGGCCTGGCCCGCGGCACGGTTGACGGCAGGACCCAGGAGGTGCGCGTCGGCGTCGACATCTCGACCGGCACCCTCTACCTCGACCGCACCGACGGCGGGCTCACGCAGGTCGGCGGCAAGGACGAGGGGACCCGGACCGACTTCGCCCTGCGCCGCCAGACGCAGTACCACCCCACCGGCTCCACGGTGCGTCTGCACCTCTACCTGGACCGCTCCAGCCTCGAGGTCTTCGTCGACGACGGCGCCACGGTCGGCAGCCTCCTGGTCTTCACCGACCCCTCCTGCCAGGAGATCGTCCTGGGGGCCAAGGGCACGGCCACCATCGCCTCGGGCAGCCTCACCCCGCTGTCGGCCGCCCTGTAGGCGTACTGCAGCACGCTTCGACGACGGATGATGACGGTGGGGCCGTCGGAACAGAGGTTCCGACGGCCCCACCTCCTGCTCGAGCAGTGATGCCCTGAGCGCGGCGTCTACTTCAGTCGCTGCGGGCGGGTGTCACCACCGTTGCTGCGGGCCCGGTCGGCGGGGATGTCCGCGAAGCCTCCCAAGCCGTTGGTGCCGTAGGTGCGGTCCACGGAAGTGGTGTCCCCGGAGATGGTGAGCTTCACCGTCGGGGCCAGTGAGCCTCCGCGCACCGGGTTGCCGTCCTTGTTGCCGCCGATGGAGTCGATGAAGGACTCCACCAGGCCGCCGGGCATGACGTAGTGCGAGTAGGACTGGAAGGCGTACGGGCTCTGGTTGAAGTCCGGCGAGTAGGGCTTGCCCGGGTTGAAGTTGAGGTTGATGGGGTTGCCCAGTGCGATACCCGTGTTCTGGTTGAGCGGCTTGTAGTCGCTTCGCAGCCCGTCACCCACGAAGCCGTAGACGCCCTCGGGGCCCTGGAGCCCGTCGGCATAGGTCTCCCGGTGCGAGATCGTGAACAGGTAGTACTTGCCGTCCTGGAAGTAGATCTGCGGACGCTCGGTCTGGTCGTTGACGCAGTTGCCGCTCAGCAGCGGAGGCAGGTACTCCCACTGGGTCATCGCCTTGTTCGTGGCACGGGCCAGACCCACGTTGGCCAGCTGGTAGCGGCCGCCGCGCTGGTTGACCGCCTCGACCGTCTCCGCCTTGGGGTCGCCCTGCGCGTAGCCGAGGTCCTCCGCGGTGCAGGTGGCCAGAGCGGTGTTCTGCCCGGCCTTGGCCGCGGCGTCGACGTATTGCTGCTCACGGACGAAGGCCGAGTTGCCCTCGAAGACCATGTACTCGGTGGGGTCCGAGGGGTTGTTCTGGTCACGGAAGGTGAAGGGGTCGCGGAAGTTCACGCCCGGGTTCTGCTCGCGGGTCTGGTAGTACTTGCCATCCGGGACGAGCAGCTGGTGCTGGGTGCGGAAACCGGTGAGCCACACGCCGTTCTCGTCGGCGTAGATGCGTCCCTCGGACTGCACGATCCGCGGGTCGTAGGGCTTGGAGGCCGCATTGCTGCCTTCCTGACCGGAGCCCTTGTCGCCACTGCCGCCGGTGGTGGTGTTGTAGAAGGCCACCGAGGTGTAGAACATGCGGATCTTGTTGCCCTCCATGAGGCGGGCCGAACCGGACCACTCGGTCTGGGCCGTGAAGCTCTGGTCCTCGAAGATCGAGCCTGAGGCGCCGTCGGGGAAGACGTGCCCGCCGTAGACCCACCCGCCGTTGGAGCTGCTGGCGCCGTCGGCCGAGGAGGTCTGCGTGCCGGCCTTGCGGTAGAAGAAGCCCAGACGCGCGTGGGTGTGGCGGTCGTCGAAGGTGTAGCCGGCGTGCCGGTCGGCCACCAGGGAGAAGGCGATCTCCCAGCCGTTGTAGGAGATCTGGTGGGCGGCCTCATCGGTCAGCGTCCAGGTGTCCCACACCCACACGTCCTGGCTCGTGGCCGGGAAGCCGTTGGAGATCTCCGGCATCGTGAGCTGCTCGGGCATCGAGTTGGTGCCCGACGGCGCATTGGGGTTGGAGACGCGCTGGATCTGCATGGCGTCGGCGCGGGTCCACTTGGCGGTGTAGTTCTCCTCGACCCCGTGCGCCGCACCGGTGTGCTTGGTGGCGTTGGCCCAGCCGGGGTTGTCGGCCTTGAATCCGTTCGCGTCCTGGACGGCGGCCCCGGCGGCCTGCTGGTCGCTCTGACCCGCCTGGCCCTGTTCAGTGGGGCTCTGGCTCGCCTGCGCCTGGCCGGCAGGGGACTGGTCGTTCTTCTGGTCCGCTCCCGCCTCGGGCGAGGCCTCGGCGGTTGTGGTGGCGGTGGGGGAGGCACTGGGGGAGGGCGTCTCATCGGCGAGCGCGGTGGTGCCGGACCCGGCCACCAGGAGTCCGAGTGTCAGCGCCGCGGCCAGTCGTCTGCGACGGGCGCGGAACGAAGTGTGTGTCACGGTCATTGTCCGTACTGTCCTTACTCATGAGGGATGAGGGTGTCAGTGCGCCGTGAGCCGATGTTCTTGATCTCCCAGCCCCAACCTTAGGAGAACCTGGAGGTGGAGGACAGGCCTTTGGACCGCTCTGTCAATATCGGGACACTGCTACCAAAGACGTAGGCCCTGTGTTCTCAGGGTTTGTTGAGGTTTTTGGAATATTGGTGACATAGACCACAGGCCAATGTGTTATCGGCCGGTTAGTCTTGAATGCGTTCTCCGTGAGCTGTCTGGTCTCCCAGCCTGTCGGTTCAGGTGGTCGTCCGCTGCCGGGCGGCCCCGTGTCTAACGGAGATCCTGTGAATACTCTTCCCATCCGTCTGCGACGGTTATCCGCATCAACAATCGCTTTCATGGCTGCGCTCGCCCTGAGCGCGGCCGGCCCGGCGGTGGCCGCTACCGCGCCGAACACGGCGGGGCAGTCCACCACCTCCCTACGTGACACCTCCACGGTGAGCGCCCAGTCCCTGGCTCAGATGGTCGCCGGTCCGAAGGCGACAGTCTCCAACGCGTCCGTCTCCGGCAAGGACGTCCAGATCGGCACGGTCAAGGGCCTGCCCGGTGACGGCAACGCCATCACCGAGGGCGTCGCCCTGTCCACCGGATCCCTCATCGACCCCGATCCCACCGCCGACTCCGACACCGACATCACCCGCTCCGCGGTCCTGGGACCCAACGACGCCCTGGACACCACCGGTGACTTCGGCGTCGTCAAGGACCCAGCGGGACTGGCCGAGGTGGCCGGCACCGACGTCTATGACGAGGCCGTCCTGGAGTTCGACGTCACCGCCACCAGCTCCAACATCGTCCTCTACTACAGCCTCGGCTCCGAGGAGTACGCCGGCGCCACCGAGGGCACCCCGGCCCCCTGGCAGTCCCGCGGATACAAGGACCCGCTGAGCATCCAGGTCAACGGCACCGAGTGCGCCCACGTCCCCGGCACCCAGACGGCCGTGAGCGCCGCCTCGATCAACGAGTCCTCGAACGCCGCCTACTACACGGCCAATGTCTCGGGCCACACGCCGGGGCGGATCCCCGTGGAGTTCAACGGCTACACCTCCGCCCTGCCCTGCCAGGCCTCCGTCACCCCGGGGCAGAAGGTGCACGTGCGTGTGGCCATCGCCGACGCCCAGGACGGTCAGCTCGACTCCACGGTTCTCCTGCGCACCCAGGGACTGGGCTTCACCGACAAACCGATCACCAACCCCTGCAACGCCAAGACCGGCACCTGTGACATCCCCGGAAACGGCAAGGGCTCCAACGGGAACGGGTCGAACAACGGCAAGGACTCCACCACTCCGCCCGGTCAGGGCAAGCCGGGCGTCACCGACTACAGCACCGCCTCGCCCACCACGAGCCCCAAGAAGACTGTGGCCGGTCTGCCCCTGACCGGAACCCAGGCGCTCTTTTTGGGAGGCATCGCCCTGCTGCTCCTGGCCGGCGGCGGTGTCGCGCTCATGCTGCGTCGGCGTCGCCTGACCGGCTCTGAGACCGGCTGACAGCGAGGCTGCGGCCAGCAGACGGCTGACGGGGCGGATGAGGCTCTCCTCATCCGCCCCGTCAGTGCCGGCTGTGACTGACCACCGTTGACCGTTGGAGGCTCAGTCCTCCTCCTGCCTGGAGGCGCGACGTGCCGCCAGCTCCTTGGCCAGCATCGCGCAGCCCAGGATGCACAGCGGCATGGAGGCCAGCCACAACAGGGCGCTGATGCGGGACAGCAGCGAGGTCTGAGCCAGGACGGGGAGGACGGCGGCGATGACGATGACGGCCATCCACACGCCGACTCGCCGTGCGCTGCGCGGTGTGCGGACGTCGTCGGGATTCATGACCCGATCCTCTCACCCGGTGATCTCGAACCTGCGCTCATCCAGGCAGCCGGCGCGCAGGTCGGTGACGGTGAGTCGGCGCACCGAGGCCCACCGGGGGCCGTGCCGCAGCCACGCGATCAGCCGGCCCACGGCCTCCGACTCGCCCTGGGCCATGACCTCGACGTCGCCGTCGGGCAGGTTGCGGACCTGCCCCACCACCCCCAGCTCCTGGGCCGTGTAGGCGCAGTGATAACGGAAGCCCACCCCCTGGACCGTGCCCTGGACCAGGACGTGAACGGTTCTCACGGTGCTGGCACTCATACCGGCGTCGCTCATGACCCTATCGTCTCAGGCTCAGGGCCGAGCGCGTAGGCTTGCCGCCATGCGTATCGCCACCGTCAACGTCAACGGTATCCGGGCCGCCGCCCGCAAGGGCATGGGGGAGTGGCTCACCGCCTCCGCCCCCGACATCCTCCTGCTCCAGGAGGTCCGGGCCGACGCGCAGATCGCCGTCGACCTCCTGCCCGGCTACGAGGCCGCCATCTGGCCCTGCCGCATCAAGGGGCGTGCGGGCGTGGGCGTCGCCGTGCGCGAGGGCGGCCCCGCCACCCTCGGCGAGCTGCGATACGGCGTGGCCGCTCCGGGCACCGAGGAGCCCGACGTCGACTCCGGTCGCTGGCTCGAGGCCGACCTGAGCCTCACTGGCTTCGACGGCGTCGAGCGGCTCACCGTCATCTCCGCCTACCTGCACTCGGGTCAGCTGGGCACCGAGAAGATGGACCAGAAGTACGCCCACCTCGAGCAAGTCGACACCCGTATGGCCGACCTCTTGGCCGCCGCCCGCGACGGCGGCCCTCAGGTCCTCATGGCCGGGGACCTCAACGTGGTGCGCTCCGAGCGCGACATCAAGAACTGGAAGCCCAACCACAACAAGATCGCCGGTGTCATGGACGAGGAGATCGCCCACCTGGAGGGCTGGTTCGCCTCCGGCTGGGTGGACGCCTCGCGCCACCTGGTGGGGGACGAGGAGCAGGGGCCCTACACGTGGTGGTCCCAGCGCGGCAAGGCCTTCGACAACAACACCGGCTGGCGGATCGACTACCAGGTCCTCACCCCCGCCCTGGCCGAGCGGGCCCGCAGCGTCACCGTGGACCGGGCGCCGGACTACGCCTCGCGCTGGTCCGACCACGCCCCGCTCGTCGTCGAGTACCTCTGAGGACGCCGCTGAGAACCTGCCCCGGCGAAGGGGGGTGACACGACGCCGGCCGGGGGTTGGCGCGCCGGTTCAGCTCAGGCTCACTGACCGCCGGCCCGCCCGCCCGCATCGGGGACTTACCTATTCGCCGGGGACTGCGCTGTCCTACAAACGACTGGGGTTCCACCATCACCGTTTGGGGGAGAAGTACGTTCTGGTCGGAGAACGCAGTTCTCGATCCGCTCCGCTGACAGCTGTGCGTGCCAGCCGCTGCCGGTAGGGCGGGCGAGGACTCTCGCGTGCGGTCTGCCCGTCGACCGGTGTCTCAGTAGCGTATCGCGTCGATCGGCCGGATGCGGGTGGCCACGATCGCCGGGATGATGCCCGCCAGCGCGCCCACGGCGGTGGCCGCGATGAGGCCGATGACGGCCGCCACCATGGGGAAGGGCGGGGTCGTGGCCACCGGGATGCCCAGGAAGGTGCTCAGCGGCATGACGCGCATCCCCACGATCGCGATCCCGATGCCGACGACGCCGGCGACCACGGTGGCCACCACCGACTCCAGCATGATGGAGAAGAAGATGCGTCGGCTCGTCGCCCCGAAGGAACGCCGCACCCCGATCTCGTGGATGCGTTGACGCACGGTCACCAGCGAGATGTTGACCAGGCTCAGGGCCCCCAGCAGCATGACGAACACGCCGGCGGCCGTGACCACCTGGGTGAAGGTGTTCGCGCTGGAGACCATGCCGCCGCCCTTGAGGTTGTCCTCGGCCTGGGTCGATCCCTGACCGAAGCGCGCGTCCAGGTCCTTCTTGGCCAGGCCGGCGACCTCCTTCGCACCGTCCTGACCGGCCCAGATCTCCAGCGTGGGGGCGGGCCGGGCGGCGTCCTTGGGCAGCCAGTGCTCGTAGGGCGTGTTGAGGGCGAAGGCGGTCACGGGCTGTGTGCACGGCAGGCCCGCGTCCCGCTCGGGGTCGCCGCTGCAACCCATGAGGGCAAGATCCTCCGCCTCCAGGACGCCGACGATCGTGAAGGAGGTCTGCACGGGGGAGAAGGAGGTGACGGTGACCGGCTCGGTGAGCTGCTGGATCCCCAGCGCGTCGAGGAAGCCCTGGGTGACGACCATGCTCGGGGAGAGGTCGTCCTCATCCTGTGCGGTGAACCAGCGCCCCTGGGAGACGGTCTTGTGGTGCAGGAGCCCGTAGCTCAGGCTCACGGTCTGGGTGGGCACGCTCCGAGCGCCGTCGGGGAAGGAGAAGCGGACGTTGGAGGTGTAGGTCGTCGCCCAGGACTTGACCTCGTAGCGCTCGACGAAGCTGTTCATCGCCCCCGAGATCTTCGCCGCGGTCGCAGCGCTGGTCGTGGAGCCTCCGCCCGCGCTACCCGCGCTACCCGCGCCGCCCGCGCTACCCGCGCCGCCCGCACCGTTGCCGCCGCTGCCGCCGCTGCCGCCTGAGTCTCCGCCGGTGCTCGACTCGGGTGCGTCATCGGCCTGGAGGGCCTGGTCCAGGCCCTTGCCGGTGGGGCTGACGTTGATCGTCACCGTGCCCGGGCGGCCGGTGTACTTCTCGCTGACCTTGTTGATGGCATCGACGGAGACCTGACCCAGGGCGATGACGAAGGTCATGGCCGCCACCGCCGCCGCCACGCCCACCAGGGACAGCAGGACCCTCAGCTTGCCGATGCGCAGCTGGGCCCAGGCCTCGACGATGGCGCCGAAGAATCCGGTGAGAATGCCGTTCATGAGGCTCCTTCGTGGCTGGTGGGCACTAACGGGGCGGGGGGTGCCGGAGGGGCGACGACCTCACCGAACTCCTCGAGGCTGCCGACCTTGCGACGCATGACGGAGATCGGGGTGAGGGTGCCGTGATCGAGCCGGTACTGCGTGTGGGCGCGGCCGGCCACGGCCAGGTCGTGAGTGATGATGATGAGGGCGGCGCCGTTCTCGGCGCACTGGCGCTCCAGGAGCGTCATGACCGAGTTGCCGGTGTCGACGTCGAGGGCGCCGGTGGGCTCGTCGGCCAGGATGACGCTGGGGCGGCGGGACAGCGCCCTGGCGATGGCCACCCGCTGCTGCTCGCCTCCCGACAGACGTGAGATGGGCGAGCCCACCTTGTCTCCCAGGCCCACCGCCTCCAGCAGCTCCGCGGCCCGCGCGCTGCGGGTCCAGAAGGCCCTGCCGGTGTCGTACAGGAGCGGGGCGGCCACGTTCTCGGTGGTGGTCAGCCCCGGGATGAGGTTGAAGGACTGGAAGACGAAACCGAAGGTCTGCCCCCGCAGGTGGGCGCGGCGACTCTCCCCGAGCCGGGAGGTGTCGGTGCCGGAGAGCGCGTAGTGGCCCGACGTCGGCCTGTCGATGAGGCCCAGGATGTTGAGCAGGGTGGACTTGCCCGTTCCCGAGCGTCCCACGATGGCCACGTGCTCACCGGGGAAGACGCTCAGGTTGACTCCCGTGAGGATCTGCAGGGGATCGGAGTCGGGAACGGTGAAGGTGCGGGTGATCTCCCGCAGCTCCAGCAGCCCGCTCACAGGATCTCCTTGCCTTCGGAGTCGTAGCAGGCGGAGTTGTCCGGCTCGCAGGTGTCCGGCGTCCCGGTGCGGCGCGTGTCCTTGTTGGGGACGAACTGCAGGACCTGCTGGTCGGCCTTGAGACCGGCGGTGATCTGGATGTTCGTACCGTCCGTGATCCCCAGCTTCACAGCGGTCTTGACCGCCTTGGAGGTGTCCCCGGACTCGGGCACCAGCCACACGAAGCCCGAGCCGACCTTGCCCTCCACGGCGGTGACCGGAACCATCAGGGTGTCTGAGGCGCTGCCCGCGTCAACGCTGATGGTCACTGGCATGCCGGCGAAGACCTTCTGGTCTCCGGGAACCGCGCAGCGCATCTCCACGCTGGTGCCGTCACCGGAGGTGGTCGTCGTCGAGCCGTCCCCACCGGTGGTCGTGGAGGTGGAGGCCTTGGTGCCGACCTTGAGACTGTTGCACTGGAAGGGCGCCGGGCCCCCTTCCGGGGTCAGGGTCGCGGCAGTGGGGGCGTTGGTGAGCCGGTACTGCTGCGCGGCGCTGACGGTGCCGGTGGCCGAGTAGGTCGAGGGGGTGATGGTGGCCACGACGACGCCGACACCGGTCTCCTGCTGCTTGATGACCTTGGGGTTCACGGTGCCGCTGACGGGGGCGTAGATCGTGGACCAGGTGACCTTGTCCTCAGTCGGTGTCTGGGTGACGTTGCCGCTCTCATCGGTCTTGGTCGTCGGGGGCTGGGACTCGGAGTGCTTGATATAGAGCAGTGGGTCGCCGGCACTGACCTGGCTGTCCTTCTCCACGGCGACGGAGTCCACCACGCCGGCCAGGTCGGCCTGGACCTCGACCGTGGCGTCCTGAACGATGTGCCCCTTGACCGAGACCGTGTTGGAGATGCTGCCGGTGGTCACGGTGGCGGTCTTGACATCAGCGGCGTAACCGGGGGAGATGTCAGCGCTCGTGCCGTTGCTGTGCGAGGGGAAGAAGGCGATCTTCACCAGGGCGACGGCGACGACCACCGCGATGAGGGTCTTGAGGGCGGGCCAGACGAAGCGCTTCACGGCGTCCTCCATGGAAGGCAACGGAATCAGCACCGGGTAGAAAGACCGGGATCCTGATTAATACGCACAGAGACTACGGCAGGGGTGGTTGCCTGACCTCATCCTGAAGGAGGAACGCTGAAAGCCCTCTCCAACCAGGGTTGGAGAGGGCTGATCACCGTCAGGTGCGGGTCCCAGCGGAGCGCTGCGCTGCTCAGACGAGCCGTCCGGCCGGGGCGGCGGGAACCGCGTCGAGGAAGGCCGGCGGGTTGAAGCCCTCACGTCGGTAGGCGTCGGCCACGGCGGCGGCCACGGCGTGGACGGCGTCGGCGTCCACCAGGGCGATCGCCGAGCCGCCGAACCCGCCACCGGTCATTCGCGCCCCGTGGGCGCCGGCGGCGCGGGCCGCCTCCACGGCCACATCCAGCTCGGGGCAGGTGCACTCGTAGTCCACGCGCAGTGACTCGTGCGAGGCATCCATGAGCCTGCCCGCCTCGGCGAGCTTCTCACCGCGCAGGGGGCGCCCGTCCTGCAGGAGCGAGACGAGCCGGCGGGTACGGTCGATCTCGGTGACGACGTGGCGGGTGCGCTTGACCAGCTCGTCGGCGTCGTCGGCCCCGGAGAGCCGCTCCAGGGCTCCGGGCAGGTCCTCGATCGCGATGTCCGCCAGGAGCTCCACCCCGAGGATCTCGGCGGCGCGCTCGCAGGCGGCTCGCCTGGCCCCGTACTGGCCGTCGTCCAGCGAGTGCTTGGCCTTGGTATCGATGACCAGGAGGGCCAGGCCCTCGGCTGCCAGGTCGAAGGGCACGTGGGTCACCGAGCCGTCGCGGCAGTCCAGCTCCAGGGCGTGGCCCTCGCGGCAGCGCAGGGAGGCCGACTGGTCCATGCCGCCGGTGGGGGCCCCGGCCATCTCGTTCTCCGTGCGCACGCAGCTGGTCACCAGGCGGGCGCGCCCGGTGTCGTCGGGCTCCTGCGCAGTCCCGGCCAGGCCCAGGTGAGCGACCTCGTCGATGGCGACGGCCGCCGAGCACTCCAGGGCCGCCGAGGAGGACAGACCGCCTCCCAGAGGCACGCAGGAGACGAGCGCGGCGTCGAAGCCGGGCAGGTTCTCGAAGCCGTCGCGCTCCAGGGACCAGGCGACGCCGGCGATGTAGGAGGCCCAGTGCTCCACCTCCCCGGGGGTTCCCTTCGGGCCGATCGTGTCGAGGTCCATGACGTCGACCTTCTCCCGGGTCTGGGGGGAGACCAGGCGCACGACGCGGTCCTCGCGGCGCCGCAGCGCCAGGTGCGCCCGGTGGGGCAGGGCTATGGGCAGGGCCAGGCCGCCGTTGTAGTCGGTGTGCTCGCCAATGACGTTGACGCGCCCGGGGGCGTACCAGACGCCGTCGGGCTCGGCCTCGAAGACCTCGCGGAACAGGGCGGTCGCGGCCTCGGAGCCCTCCTTGGGGCTCAGTGCAGGGGCGAAGACGGGAGCATCGTTGGTCATCGTGGTCTCCTGTGTTGGGTGTTTGTGAGGGTGGGCGGACAGGCTGTGGAAGGGGCCGGTGGAGAGGGGCGGGGGCAGGTCGCGATGGTCAGGCGGGTGCCGGCCTGTTGCAGGGCGTCGACGCCGTCGGCGTCGGGCTCGGCCTCGGTCACCAGGACCCCGATGTCCCGGGTGGCGCAGAAGGAGCGCAGCCCCAGGACCCCCCACTTGGAGGAGTCCAGCGTGGCCACCACCGTGCGCCCCGCGGCGACCAGCGCCTGATTGGCGGAGGCCTCCTGCAGGTTGGGGGTCATGAGGCCGGCCTCGGGAGTGAAGCCGTGGGCGCCCAGGAAGACCCACTCCACGCGCATCGTGCGCAGCGCGTCAACCGCCACCAGCCCCACCAGGGCGTTCGACGGCGTGCGCTCGCCCCCGGTGATGACCACCGTGGGGGCGTCGCGGTTCTCGGCGCGGGCGGCGTCGGCGGCGTCGAAGAGCACCTGGGCGGCGGGCAGCGAGTTCGTGATGACGGTCAAGGTGGGGAAGTGCTCCAGGTCGGTCAGGGCCTGGGCGAGCGCCAGCGTGGTGGTCCCGGCCGACAGTGCCAGGGAGTCCCCGGGGCGGACCATGGCGGCCGCGGCCTGGCCGATGCGGCGCTTGGCCTCCAGGTTGAGAGTCGACTTGGCGGTGAACCGCGGCTCGAGGGTGGTGGGGCCGGCCGCCACCGCCCCGCCGTGGACGCGCTCGACCAGCCCCTGGGTGACGAGCTCGGTGATGTCGCGGCGCACGGTCATCTCGGAGATCCCCAGCTCCTCGACGACGTCGGCCACCCGGACCCCGCCGGTGGCTGCGACCCGCTCCAGGATGTGCTCCTGGCGCTGACGGGCGAGCATCGGGGCCGGGCGGGGCGATCCGACGGCGGAGGCTGACAGGCCGGGTTGCATGGGGCCAGTCTGCCAGACCTCGGCGCCAAAAACGCCATGTTCGCACGTTCCCGCACAGAGTCGCACAGCGGGAGGGGTGCCGATGTTCCACCCGTTCGGTCGGTCATGGCACACTTATCCCGCTCGTGTCGCGCCCCCGGCTGGGATAACAGGGGCGTGACACGGTAATGTGTTCGGGTCACCCGCGTGGTCATGCGTTCTCCGGACGCAGGAACTCACATCAGCCCGATCAGCCAGTCATCCCGTAGGAGCTCAGGAGTCATGCAGATCCCCGCACCAGACGCGCACCAGTGCGTCATCGGTGTGGCCATCGCCCTGCCCTCCCACTACGCCGCCCAGGTGCGTGCGGTGCGGCAGGCCGCCGGGGATCCTCTCGCCGAGGTCGTACCGCCTCATATCACGCTGCTGCCGCCCACGGCCGTCGACGTCGACTCCCTGGAGGAGGTCATGCGGCACCTGCGCGACGTGGCTGTCGGGACGAGCCCCTTCGGGGTGCGTCTTGACGGGGTCGGCACCTTCCGGCCCGTCAGTCCCGTGGTCTACCTCGGTCTGCGCAGCGGCGCTGAGGAGTGCGACCGTCTTCAGGCGCGGGTGCGCGACCGCCGGGGACCCCTGGCCCGTTCGCTCAGCTTCCCCTTCCACCCGCACGTGACCCTGGCTCACGAGGTCGCCGAGGACGGCCTCGACACCGCGGCGAGGAAGGGCGCGGACCTGACCATGGACTTCACCGTCACCGAGATTCATCTCTACCGTCATCGCGGCCGGCCCGCCGACCACAGCGGCAGCCGGTGCTCGGCTTCGGAGGGGGGCTGGGACGTGGTGGCCGCCTTCGCCTTCGGAGGCTCCCTCGCCTCCGGCGCCCCCGCTGGCAGTCAGGCGCCCGCGGTGCCGGCGGTCCCGACGACTCCGGTGGTCTCGATGTGATCGAGCGCGTCAAGGCGTTGCTGGCCGCCGGACGGCGCACACGGGGCGGCCGGGCCCTGGTCCGCTACGGCACGGCGCGCGGCGCGCTCATGGCCGGAGGGATCGCCTACACCGGCATGTTCTCGGTCTTCGCCGTGCTCGTCATCGGCGTGAGCATGCTCATGGCGATGCTCGGCCAGCACCCCACCATCCGGGCTGCCGTCGTGGACTCCATCAACTCTCTGCTGCCCGGTGTCATCGACACCGGCGACGGCAAGGGGCTGGTCTCGGTCAAGCAGCTGACGCTCTCCTCGGCGCTCAACCTGGGATCGGTGCTGGCGGCCGGGGCCTTCATCTACTCGGTCATCAGCCTCATGGGCACTCTCAAGATCGCCTTGCGGGCCATGTTCGGGCTGGTCAATCCCGTCATGAGGCCGGTGATCGGGCAGCTGGCGAATATTGCGGGGTTCCTCGTCATCGTGGCCGGAGTGCTGGTGACCGCCGTCGCCTCGGTGGTGACGACGATGCTGTCGGGCAGCGTCGGTCGGGCCCTGGGGCTGCCGCAGTCGCTGACCGGAACCGGGGCGTGGATGACGACGCTCCTGCTGTCCTTCCTCATCGACACCGGTGTCCTGGCGCTGCTCATCACCATGTGCGGCATCCGCCCTCCCCGACGCGACCTGGTGCAGGGCTGCATGCTGGGCGCCTTGACCCTGGGCGTGCTGCGCCAGGTGGGAACCGGGGCGGTCGGCTCGGTGACGCGCAACCCGTTGCTGGCCTCCTTCGCCGCCATCGCCGTCCTCATCCTGTGGCTGCACCTGACCAGCCGCGTCGTACTGCTCGTGGCGGCCTGGATGGCCAACCCGCCGCTGCCCCGCGACGTCGACCACCCTGACGAGGTCCACGCCCACGAGCGCCCCAACTACGTGACGCTCTCCGTGCCCGAGACCCTGACCTGGCCCCGCCAGTCCATCACCGGAAGCCTCGAGGCGGACCCGACGGCGCACCCCGACTACGTCCCCCCGGTGCCGATCCCGTGAGGATTGAGCCTGGGCGCGGCCTTGACTCCGGCCTGGCGAACAGGTAGCGAGCCAAGGCGATAGCCTGTCCCAGTGACTGACACTCCTGGTAACCCCGGCAACCCTGGCGGCTCCACTCCGGCCGTCGATCTCAGCGGCTCGGCTCCCTCCGACGGCTCGACGCCGGCCATTCACGCCATCATCCCCGCCGGAGGCGCGGGCACCCGGCTGTGGCCGCTCAGCCGACGCCACCGTCCCAAGTTCCTCCTCGACCTCACCGGGACCGGCCGCAGCCTCCTGCAGGACACCGTCGATCGCCTGGCCCCGCTGACCTCCACCACGACGGTCGTCACCGGTGTCGCCCACATCGCCGCCGTCGCCGACCAGCTCCCGGGCATCCCGCGCGACAACCTCCTGGCCGAGCCCTCCCCGCGTGACTCCATGGCGGCCATCGGCCTGGCCGCCGCCGTCATCGCCCGCCGCCACGGGCGAGACGCCGTCGTCGGCTCCTTCGCCGCCGACCACACCGTGGCCGACCGGGCCGCCTTCGCCGACGCCGTCCGCCAGGCCGCCCGCCTGGCCGAGCAGGGATGGGTGGTCACCATCGGGATCGAGGCCACCGGCCCCTCGACCGCCTTCGGCTACATCCACGCCGGCGACCCCACCGACGTGCCCGGGGCCCCCGACGGGCGCCGGGTCCTGGGCTTCACCGAGAAGCCCGACGCCGACACCGCCGCCGCCTACCTGGCCACCGGCGACTACCGCTGGAACGCAGGCATGTTCGTGGTCCGCGCCGGCGTCCTCCTGGACCACCTCACCGAGCTCAGGCCCCAGCTGGCGAGGGGCATCGAGGCCATCGCCGCCGTCTGGGACGCCCCCGAGCGCGAGGAGGTCCTGGCCGAGCGCTGGCCCGCCCTGGAGAAGATCGCCATCGACCACGCCATCGCCGAGCCGGTGGCCGCCGCCGGGGGAGTGGCCACCGTGCCGGTCTCCATGGGCTGGAACGACGTCGGCGGCTTCGACGCCCTGACCGACCTCGTTCCGCCGCGCACCGAGGGGCCGGCCACCGGGGCCGGCGTCCTTGACGACGTCGACGGTACTGCCGGCACCAACGCTGCCGGCGACGCCGCCCCCGCGGCCCCTCACCCGGAGGTCCACGCCCTCGACTCCGACGGCGCACTCGTCGCCTCCACCTGCGGACGCACGGTCGTGCTCCTGGGAGTGCCGGGCACCGTCGTCGTCGACACTCCCGACGCCCTCCTGGTCACCACCCCCGAGCACGCCCAGGACGTCAAGAGCGTCGTCGACGCCCTCAAGGCGGCCGGCCGAGAGGACCTGCTCTAGCCGAACCACTGCACCGGGGACGCAGCAGCCGTCGAAGTCGCTGGGACCGCTGGAACCGCTGAGGTCTTGAGGGGCCCGGCGCCGGAAGAAGACACTCCTCCGGCGCCGGGCCCCTCATCGAACCCAAGACGATCACGAGGTCATACCGACGGAACGGGTGGTGTGATAATGGGAGGTTCTCGCCTATCCTTGTCACTCGAATGTGTCCCCCGTCGCACGTGAGAACCACGGAGGTTTCCATGAAGAAGGCCTGCTCCGCGATGACGCTCGGCGCGGCCGTGGCCCTGGTCCTGGCCGCCTGCGGGACGCCGCCTGCGCAGCGGCCCACCCGCAACCTGGAGGGCGCCAAGGACTTCACCGCCTGCATGCTCTCCGATGAGGGCGGATTCGACGACCACTCCTTCAACGAGTCCGGCAAGAAGGGCCTGGACCGGGCCGGCAAGGAGCTGGGAGTCAAGACCATCGCCGTGCAGTCGGAGAGCTCGGCCGACTACGCCACCAACATCTACGCGCTCATCCAGCAGAACTGCAAGCTCGTCATCGGTGTCGGCTTCAACATCGCCGCCGACCTGACCGAGTCGGCCAAGGCCAACCCCGACATCCAGTTCGCCCTCATCGACGCCTCCTTCATCGGCGCCGACGGAAAGCCCGCCACCCTGCCCAACACCAAGCCGCTGCTGTTCAAGACGGCCGAGGCCGCCTACCTGGCCGGATACGCCGCCGCCGGCACCTCCCGCACCGGGGTCGTGGGCACCTACGGCGGCAAGCCCCTGCCCACCGTCCAGATCTTCATGGACGGCTTCGCCAAGGGCGTGGCCCGCTACAACCAGGACACCGGCGCCCAGGTCCAGGTCAAGGGCTGGGACACCACCACCGGCAAGGGCGGCTCCTTCGTCGGCAACTTCACCGACGCCGCCAAGGGCCAGGCCATCACCGAGCAGTTCATGTCCCAGGGCGCGGACGTCATCATGCCGGTGGCCGGCCCCGTCGGCCAGGGCACGCTCTCCTCCGTGCGCCAGAAGAACGACGCCGGAGGCACCAACGCCGTCATCTGGGTCGACTCCGACGGCTACACCTCCACCGGTGACGGCAGCATCATCATGACCTCCGTGGTCAAGGAGATCGGCAACTCGGTCTTCGACACCGTCAAGAACGCCTCCGAGGGGAGATTCTCCTCCGAGCCCTACATCGGAACCCTCAAGAACAACGGGGTGGCCGCCGCACCCTTCCACGACTTCGACTCCCGGGTACCGGCGCCGGTCAAGGCCAGGCTCGAGGAGCTGCGAGGCCAGATCATCGACGGGTCCCTCGACGTCTCCACCCCCTACGACCCCTCCTGAACGCCCGGCCGGGGCCGGCGCCCCGAGCCTCCACCGCCACCCGGAAGCGAGTCTGTTGTGAAGCTTGAGCTGCGTGGGATCACGAAGGCCTTCGGGCCGCTCGTGGCCAACGACCACATCGACCTGACCGTCGAACCCGGCCAGATACACGCCCTCCTGGGCGAGAACGGTGCGGGCAAGTCCACACTCATGAACGTCCTCTACGGCCTCCACCAGCCCGACGCCGGAGAGATCCTCATCGACGATGAGCCCGTCACCTTCTCCGGTCCGGGCGACGCCGTGGCCGCCGGCATCGGCATGGTCCACCAGCACTTCATGCTCGTGCCCGTCTTCACCGTGGCCGAGTCCGTCGCCCTGGGCTACGAGCCGGTCGGGTCGCTGGGGCTCCTCAACACCGGCGCCGCCGCCGCCAAGGTCACCGAGATCTCCCGCCGCTTCGGCTTCGACGTCGACCCCGACGCCCTCATCGAGGACCTGCCCGTGGGTGTCCAGCAGCGCGTGGAGATCATCAAGGCCCTGGCCAGAGACGCCAGGGTCCTCATCCTCGACGAGCCCACCGCCGTGCTCACCCCGCAGGAGACCGACGAGCTCATCGCCATCATGCGCGAGCTCAAGGCCTCGGGCACCTCCATCGTCTTCATCACTCACAAGCTGCGCGAGATCCGCGAGGTCGCCGACACCATCACCGTCATCCGCCGCGGCCGCGTCGTCGGCACCGCCGAGCCCACCGCCTCGGCCGCCGAGCTCGCCGGCCTCATGGTCGGCCACGACGTCTCCCTGACCGTCGACAAGCCACCGGCCGACCCCGGGGACGACGGGCTCGCCCTGGAGGGCATCAGCCTCATCGAGGACGGCACCGTCCTGCTTCAGGACATCGACCTGCACGTGCGATCCGGCGAGATCCTCGCCATCGCAGGCGTCCAGGGCAACGGTCAGACCGAGCTGAGCGAGGTCATCCTCGGGCTGCGTCCGCCCACCGCCGGCTCCATCGCCTTCGACGGCCAGGACGTCACCGGCCACACGGTGCGCCGACGCCTGCGATCCGGACTGGGCTTCGTACCCGAGGACCGCACCACCGACGGCATGGTCGCCGAGCTCTCCGTCGCCGAGAACATGGTCCTGGACCGCTACGACGACCCCTCCCTGGGGCGGGGCCCGTCACTGTCCCCGACGCGCGTGCGCCACGCCGCCCACCGGATGCGCGAGGAGTTCGACGTGCGCGTCACCGACGTCGACGACGCCATCTCGACCCTCTCGGGAGGCAACCAGCAGAAGGCCATCCTCGCCCGCGAGCTCTCCCGGCCCCTGAAGGTCCTCGTCGCCTCCCAACCCACCCGCGGCCTGGACGTGGGCTCCATCGAGTTCGTCCACCGGCGCATCGTCGCCGAGCGGGACACCGGCACCGCCGTCCTCATCATCTCCTCCGAGCTCGACGAGATCTACGCCCTGGCCGACAGGATCGCCGTCATGTACCGCGGCCGGATCGTCGGCACCGTCCCGGCCGACACCGCCCGCGACGCCCTGGGCCTCATGATGGCCGGCACCCCCGCCGAGCAGGCCCTCGACCCTCAGGAGCAGACACGATGAGCACTCCCACCACCGGCTCCAGCACCGAAGCGACCCCGACGTCCCCGTCCGAGGACCGCCCCGAGGATCGGACCGAACGCGGCCCGAGCGGCCAGCCGGGCAGACGGCCTGCCGGCCAGGCCGCCCTGCTGCGGCAGGTCGCCTCCTCGCCGGCCGTCGTCGGGCTGCTCGCGGTCCTGACCGCCCTGATCCTCAGCTCGATCCTCATCCTCGCGGCCGACTCCGAGGTGCGCTACACCGCCACCTACCTGTTCAACCGTCCTGGCGACTTCCTCCACGCCACCGCCTCCACCCTGAGCGAGGCCTACAGCTCCCTGCTGCGCGGCGCCGTCTTCGACTGGCGCGCCACCACGGGCGTGCGCATGATCCGCCCCATCACCGACACCCTGACCAACGCCACCCCACTCATCATCGCCGGACTCGGCATGGCCGTGGCCTTCCGAGCCGGCCTGTTCAATATCGGCGGCCAGGGGCAGATGATCCTCGGAGCGATCACGGCCTGTTACGCGGGCATCGCCTGGAACCTGCCCCCGGTGGCCCACCTGCTCGTCGCCGTCATCGGGGCGGCCCTGGGCGGACTGGTGTGGGGCGGCATCGCCGGCGTCCTCAAGGCCCGCACCGGAGCCAACGAGGTGATCGTGACGATCATGCTCAACTCCATCGCCGCCCACCTACTGTCCCAGGCGCTCAGCCTCAAGGCCTTCAACGGGGAGGGAGAAACCGGCAACCGCAAGTCCCTGACCGTGGCGGACACCGCCCAGTACCCCTCACTGGCCGGCGACTCCTTCCGCCTCCACGCCGGTTTCCTCCTGGCCCTGCTGGTCGCCGTGGCCGTGTGGTGGCTCATGGAGCGCTCCCGCCTCGGCTTCCAGCTGCGGGCCACCGGCCTCAACGCCGACGCCGCCCGCACCGCCGGCATGAGCGTGCCCTGGGTGACGAGCCTGGTCATGATGATCTCCGGCGCCCTGTGCGGGCTGGCCGCCACCGCTCCGGTCCTGGGCACCCAGAAGAGCATGGACGAGTCCGTCGTGGGAACCATCGGCTTCGACGCCATCACAGTGGCACTCCTGGGCCGCTCCCGCCCCCTGGGGACCGTGCTGGCCGGCCTGCTCTTCGGGGCGCTGCGCGCCGGGGGCACCGCCATGCAGGCCGCACCCGGCACCCACATCAAGATCGTCCTGGTCCTGCAGTCCACGATCGTGCTGTTCATCGCCGCGCCGCCCCTGATCCGGGCCATCTTCCGGATCCCGGAGCGCCGAGAGTCCCTCGGCGGCAATGATCCGTCCCCCGTCTCAGTGCCGGCCGCAGCCCCGGCCGCTCCCGCCGCGAAGGAGGCCTGAGCCATGAGCGCATCAACTGCTCCAGTCGATTCTCACGCCGCGACCGCATCGGATGCGCCCGCGCCCGCGGCGGTTGCGCCCATGGACCCGAAGATCCCGATCACCGGCTTCGTCGTGCTCCTCCTGCAGGGGCTCATGGCCCTGGGGGCCCGCGGCTCAACCACCTTCGACCTCACCGCCTCCTCCGACCTCTTCCGGCTCGGGGCCCCCGAGCTCAACGCACGCCTGGTCATCCTCGCCGCCGCCGCGATCGTCGCGGCGGCCACCGCCGTCGCCTTCGACCGGGCCCGGCGTCGCAGCAGGATCCCGACCTGGGCCGCCGCCCTCATCGGCATCGGATTCGTCCTGGCCTTCCTGGCCTGGGCCGGGGCCGGAAGCAGCGGCGTCATCCCCCTGGTGACCATCCTGTCCTCCGCGCTGGGACTGAGCGTCCCCCTCGTCTACGGCTCACTGGCCGGGATCATCGGGGAGCGATCGGGCACCATCAACATCGCCATCGAGGGCCAGCTCCTGGGCGGGGCCTTCCTGGGGGCCGTCGTCGCCTCGGCCTGCTCCAACCCGTGGGTGGGGATCCTGGCCGCACCCGTGGCCGGAGTCCTCGTGGCCCTCCTGCTGGCCCTGTTCGGACTGCGCTACCGGGTCAACCAGATCGTCGTCGGCGTCGTCCTCAACGTCCTGGTCTCCGGGCTCACCGGCTTCCTGTTCTCCACCTTCCTGTCCTCCAGCCCCAGCCTCAACCGGGCCCTGCGCCTGCCCACCCTGGCGGTGCCGCTGCTGTCCCGGATCCCGATCATCGGGCCGGTCCTCTTCCGCCAGACGATCCTCGTCTACCTCATGTACGCGGCCGTGGCGGTCCTGTCCGTCATGCTCTTCCGCTCCCGGTGGGGACTGAGGCTGCGGGCCTGCGGTGAGCACCCCAAGGCCGCCGACACCGTCGGCATCAACGTCATGCGCACCCGCGTGACCAACCTGGCCCTGGCCGGGGCGCTCGCCGGACTGGGAGGAGCCTTCTTCACCGTCGGCTCGGGCCTGTCCTTCGAGAACGACATGACCGCCGGCAACGGCTACATCGCCCTGGCCGCCATGATCCTGGGGGCCTGGCGGCCCCTGGGCTCCCTGGGGGCGGCCCTGCTCTTCGGCTTCGCCACCTCCGTGGCCCAGACCCTGCCGGTCATCGGCAGCTCGGTCTCACCGGACATCATCTCTATGATCCCCTACATCGTCACGATCCTGGCGGTGGCCGGATTCGTGGGCAAGGTGCGCGCGCCGGCCGCCGAGGGGGTGCCCTACCCGTGAGCAGCATCGCGCCCACCGATCTGACCGACGCCCACTGGCAGGCCCTGCACGAGCTCGCCGTGGAGGCCATGACCCACGCCTACGCCCCCTACTCCCGCTTCAAGGTCGGGGCCGCCGCCCTGGTCGACGACGGCCGACTCGTCTCGGGATGCAACGTGGAGAACGCCGGCTACGGCGTCACCCTGTGCGCCGAGTGCGGCCTCGTCTCCGAGCTCACCCGCACCGGAGGAGGGCGCCTGGTCGCCTTCGCCTGCGTGGACGCCCACGGCCGGGCCCTGGCTCCGTGCGGGCGCTGCCGCCAGCTCCTGAGCGAGCACGCCGCCGACGCTATGGTGCTGGCCATGCCCTCGGGGATGATGAGCATCGACGAGGTCCTGCCCGACCGCTTCACCGCCGACGACGTCGAGCGCGTCGTCGGCCAGCAGAGCTGAGGGCCGGCTGACCAGTAGCCACAGATGGAGGAGAGCCCCGTGACCGTCCCCGCCGCCACGTCGGGCGTCGAGCCCTTCGACGCCGTCGACGTCATCGCCGCCAAGCGCGACGGCGCCGCCCTGACCGACGCCCAGATCGACTGGGTCGTGGACGCCTACACCCGCGGCGCCGTCGCCGAGGAGCAGATGAGCGCCCTGGCCATGGCCATCTACCTGCGCGGCATGAGCCGGGCTGAGATCGCCCGCTGGACCGACGCCATGATCGCCTCCGGGGAGCGCATGGACTTCTCCGGCCTGACCCGCCCCACGGCGGACAAGCACTCCACCGGGGGAGTGGGGGACAAGATCACCCTGCCGCTGGCGCCGCTCGTGGCCGTCTTCGGCGTGAGCGTCCCCCAGCTGTCCGGACGCGGGCTCGGGCACACCGGCGGGACCCTGGACAAGCTGGAGTCCATCCCCGGCTGGCGGGCCGACCTCACGGGCGAGGAGATCCTGACGATGCTCGATGCCGGCGGCCCCGGCGCCGTCATCTGCGCCGCCGGGGCGGGCCTGGCCCCCGCCGACAAGCGCCTCTACGCCCTGCGCGACACCACCGCCACCGTCTCCTGCGTCCCCCTGATCGCCTCATCGATCATGTCCAAGAAGATCGCCGAGGGGACCGGCGCCCTCGTCCTGGACGTCAAGGTCGGCTCGGGCGCCTTCATGAAGGAGCTCGACCAGGCCCGCGAGCTCGCCGCCACCATGGTGGCCCTGGGCACCGACGCCGGCGTGACCACTCGCGCCCTGCTCACCGACATGTCCACCCCGCTCGGGCTCACCGCCGGCAACGCCCTCGAGGTCGCCGAGTCCCTCGAGGTGCTCGCCGGCGGGGGACCGGCCGACGTCGTCGACCTCACCGTGGGCCTGGCCCTGGAGATGTGCGCCGCCGCCGGCAGACCCGTGGAGGAGGACGAGGCCCGAGCCGCCCTGGCCGACGGGCGCGCCATGGACATCTGGCGCGACATGGTCGCCCGCCAGGGCGGCGACCCGGACGCGCCCCTGCCCCTCGCCCCGCAGACCGAGACCGTCACCGCCCCGGCCGACGGGGTCCTCACCACCCTGGACGCCCTCGCCGTCGGGGTGGCCGCCTGGCGCCTCGGGGCCGGACGGGCCCGCAAGGAGGACCCGGTCCAGGCCGTCGCCGGCGTCACCATGCACGCCAAACCGGGCGACGAGGTGCGCGCCGGCCAACCACTGCTCACCCTGCACACCGCCACGCCCGAGCGCTTCACCCGCGCCCGGGAGGCGCTCGCCGGCGGCATCGTCATCTCCCAGGCCGGATCGCCGGAGGCGGCCGACGCCGTGGCCCGCCGGGAGCGCGGAGTCATCCTGGAGCGCATCGGATGACTACGCCCCGGCAGATGGAGCCTGCCATCGTCGCCCGAGCCGTCAACTCCCGGCTGCGGGTGGGCCGCCTCAGCCAGGCGGGCCAGGCCATCACCCTGACCCAGACCGACGCCACCACCTGCGGGCCCACCTGCCTCCTGGCCGCCCGCCTGCTCCTGGAACCCGGCGAGCGCGCAGCTGTGACCGGTGACCTCGCCCGGGAGATGACCGCCTCGCCACCCGGCCGGGAGGGCAAGCACCTGGTCTCCGTCCTGTCCCGCCAGCAGGTGCGTCTCCAGCGGGCCATGAATGTCCGCGGCCTGGGGGCACTGCCCTGGCCGAGGGCGCTCGGCTCCACGCCCTGGTCCGTGGCCCGGCAGATGACCGAGATCGCGAGCACCTGCACCCCGGGCGGCGGGAGCCGTCGTTACACGGTGAGGTGGGTGAGCGACCACGGCCCCGCCTGGGGGCCTGAGGTCTCCTCGATCCGTGAGGTGCTGGCAGGCGGGCTCCCGGTCATCCTGGTCACCGGCGGTCCGCTCGTCCTCGATGACGACGCCGAGGGCGAGCCCACTGCGAGGGCGAGGCTGCGCGCGTCCCTGGCACGAACCCCGGCCGTGCCCCGCCACTACGTCCTGGCCCTGCCCTGGCGGACCATCGGGCAGGAGGACCCCGGTGAGGGGCGCGCGCACATCTACGAGCCCTCCAGCGGCGCCGTGCGCCCCCTCGACCTGACCGCCCCGCGCGATCCGCACCGCCCCGGCCCCCGCGAGCTCGGCAACTGGCCCCGCGTCCTCGCCGTCATCGCGCCCGAGGACTGACCATCAAGAGTATTATCCTGGTTCGAGGGGTGGGAAAAAGTCCTGTCACCCTGAAAGGCGGGCGCATGTTCTCTCGGTCCCCTTCGCCGGGCCGAGTCGACTTTGCCCGGATGAAACCGGTCGGGCCATGATGTCGTGACTGCCCACCAGGAAGGACCCCCATGACCACGCGCACCCAGGTCGCCCGCCTCATCGACCACACCCTCCTCAAACCCGAGGCCACTGCCGCACAGGTCAATGCGCTCATCTCCGAGGCCGCCGCCCTGGGTGCCTACAGCGTGTGCGTCTCCCCGAGCCTCCTGCCGGTGGAGGTGCCCGAGGCACTGCACGTGGCCACCGTCTGCGGCTTCCCCTCCGGCGCCCACGCCACCTCCGTCAAGGCCGCCGAGGCCGCCGACGCCCTCGCCAAGGGCGCCGAGGAGATCGACATGGTCGTCAACCTCCGCCTCGTCAAGGAGGGCGATGCCGACGCCGTCGAGGCCGACATCCGCGGCGTGCGCGAGGCCTGCCGGGGCGCCGTCCTCAAGGTCATCATCGAGTCCGCCGCTCTCACCGATGAGGAGATCGTCTCCACCTGCCGCGCCGCCGAGGCCGCCGGAGCCGACTTCGTCAAGACCTCCACCGGCTTCCATCCCGCCGGCGGAGCCTCCACCCACGCCGTCGCCCTCATGCGCGACACCGTGGGAGAGCGCCTCGGCGTCAAGGCCTCCGGCGGCATCCGCACGGCCGCCGACGCCCTGGCCATGGTCGAGGCCGGCGCCAACCGCCTGGGCCTGTCCTCCAGCACCGCCGTCCTGGAGGGGCTGAGCGACTGAAGGAGACAGCGCGTCACCGGCGGGCCCGGCACCGCAGCCGGGCCCGTCGCCGTCCCCGTCGGCACGAATAGGGAAGGATCGCCTCAACTTGCCAAGTTTCGGGTCCCCGAAACTATACTCAGCGCTATGAGAACCATCCCCAGTATGAGTCGCCGCAGCATTGTGGCGCTCGCTTGCCTCGCCCTGTTCGCTCCCGCCCTGGCTGCCTGTGGTCACAGCTCGACCTCGGCCGACGCCGCGGGAACGGTCAAGGCGGTCGCCTCCACCACGCAGATCTGCGACTACATCACCCAGCTCGCCAGCGGCGACGCCTCCAGTGACCTCTCCTTCGACCGTACCGGCGCGGACGGCAAGACCCAGCACTTCGGAGCCGACGCCGCCAAGGCCAAGTCCCACCTCAAGCTCACCTGCCTGCTGGCCCCCAACGCCTCGGCGCACGAGCACGACATGACCACGGCCCAGTCCAAGGCCCTGTCCGAGGCGGATCTCTTCTTCATCTCCGGCGTCGACCTGGAGCACTTCCTGGACTCCGCCGTCGACTCCACCGGCTTCAAGGGCACCATGGTGGTGACCTCCGGGGTCGCCGGTGCCGCCGACGTCGACGACCTGGCCGCCCAGAAGAAGAAGGAGGAGGCCAAGCCCTACAAGGTCGACCGGGGCAGCGCCAAGGTCGAGGTCGCCAAGTGGCCCTTCCCACCGGAGGAGGGCGAGAGCGAGCCCGAGTTCCGCTTCGACCCGCACGTGTGGACCTCGCCGAAGAACGCCATCATCCAGGTCACCAACATCGGTGCCGCCCTGGAGAAGGCCTCCCCCGAACAGGCCGGCGTCTTCCGCAGCCACGTGGACGCCTACGTCGCCAGGCTCAAGAAGCTCGACGAGTGGGCCGCCAGCTCCCTCAACTCGGTGCCCCAGGACAAGCGGGTCCTGTTCACCAGCCACGACGCCTTCGGCTACTTCAGCAAGGAGTTCGGCGTGAAGTTCGAGGGCGCCGCCCTGTCCGACTTCAACGCCCAGCAGGACGCCACCGCCGACAAGATCAAGGAGACCGCCGACAAGGTCAAGGCCTCCGGGGCCGTGGCCATCTTCGCTGAGAACTCCAACAACCCCAAGTCCGTCCAGAAGGTCGCCGAGGTCGCCGGCGTCAAGGCGGTCATCGGCGACGAGGCCCTCTACGGTGACTCCCTGGGGACCCCCGGATCCGACGGCGAGACCTACATCGGCTCCATCCTCCACAACGTCTCCAACCTCACCAAGGCCTGGGGCGGCAAGGTCACCGAGATCCCCGCCGACCTCGCCCAGTGGACCCCCAAGGCCTCCGACGTCAAGTGAGGAACCGTATGACAGACCCCCGTGATCGCGCTTCCGGGCAGACCACCCCATCCACTACCGCCGAACCGGTCGTCACCCTGGAGGACGCCTCCTTCTCCTACGGCTCCTCCACCGTGCTCACCGGCGTCAGTGGTCGGGTCCCGGCCGGGCAGGCCCTCGCCCTCGTGGGCCCCAACGGCTCGGGCAAGACGACACTCATGCGGGCGCTGCTCGGCATGGTGACCGTCAGCAGGGGCCGGGTGCGTGTCAACGGGGCGGCACCGGGCAGAGCGCCACAGGGGTCCGTCGGATACGTTCCTCAGCTCAGCGACCTCGACCCCACTTTTCCCGTCACCGTGCGGGAGGTGGTTCAGATGGGCATGTACTCCCAGCTCGGCATCCTGCGGCGCCCCGGCGCCGAGGTCCGTCGTCGGGCGCTGGAGGCCCTCGAGAGCGTGGGCCTGGCCGACCGCGCCGACAGGCGCTTCGGCACCCTGTCCGGCGGCCAGCAGCAGCGCGTCCTCGTGGCGCGCTGCGTGGCCGCCCGGCCCCGCCTCATCCTCCTCGATGAGCCCTTCAACGGCCTGGACCAGCCCAACCGCGATGCCCTGCTGTCCATCATCGCCGACCTCAAGGAGCAGGGCATCTCCCTGATCATCTCCACCCACGACCTCGTCCTGGCCCAGGAGACCTGCGAGCAGGTGGCCCTCCTGGCCGGACGGCAGATCGCCTTCGGCCCGCGCGACGAGGTGCTCGTGGCCCACTACATCGACGAGGCCTACGGCGGCCACGGCACCACCCGGCTGCTGGGGCTGCGCTCGGGCCCGGGCACGCAGGAGCTGTCATGAGTGACGCGATGACGCTCTTCAGCCAGGCCCTCGAGCAGCTGCGCCTGGCGGCCGCCAACGTCCCCGGACTCATGGACCTGGCCGAGGCCCCTTTTCTCTTCCGTCCCCTGGTCATGGTGGTGCTTCTGGGCGTCGTCGCCGGTGTTATCGGTGTCGTCGTCAACCTGCGCAGCGCCGAGTTCAGTGCCGAGGCCATGGTCCACTCCGTTTTCCCCGGGATCGTCGCCGGCGCCGTCTACTGGGGGATCGACGCGATCATCCCGGCGGCCTCCGTCGTCGCCGTCGCCGCGGCCCTGGTCCTGACCATCGTCTCCCACCGCTCGCGTCGGGGCGAGGCCTCCGAGGCCGGTACCGCCGTCGTCCTCACCAGCTTCTTCTCCATCGGGCTCATCCTGTCCCTGGCCAAGGGCGACATGTCCGGCCAGCTCGAGGCCCTCATGTTCGGCCGCCTCCTGGAGGTCACCGATGCGCGCCTGGCCCAGGCACTCATCGTGTGCGCCGTCGCGCTGCTGCTCATCATGGCGACCTGGAAGGAGCAGGTCGCCTACGCCTTCGACCGCACCGGTGCCCGTGCCTCCGGGCTGAGGCTCCTCGCGCTCGACCTGGTCCTCAACACCGCCATCGCGGCCGCGGTCGTCTCCGCCTCGACGGCGGTGGGCATCCTCCTGGTCATCGGCTACCTCGTCATCCCCGGTGCGACGGCGCGCGTTCTCGCCTCCCGGGTGCGCACCATGGTCCTCATCGCCATCGCCGTCGGTATGGGCGGGGGATACCTGGGCATGCTGCTCATGGCTCTGCCCGAGACCTCCGACAAGCCGATCTCCCCGCAGGCCACCGTGGCCCTGGTGATGACCGGGCTCCTCCTGCTCGCCGTCGGTGTCTCCACCGCGCGCGAACGGCTGGCCAGGATCCGCCACCGCGCTCGCTCGGCGCAGCCGGTCACGGTGGCGGCGACCTCGACGGCGGCGGGAGCGGAGACCACCGCTGATCGCACCGGGGGACCGGAGGACTCGGCGAGTGCCGTGGCCCCGGCGGTCGAGAGGAGCCGAGTATGAGGATCGGGCTCGACATCCTCCTGCTGCCCATCATCGAGGTCGTTCTCATGGGGCTGCTGGCCGGGCTCGTGGGCGCGCTCGCACTGGTCCATCGCCGGATCTTCTTCACCGAGTCACTCACTCATGCGACCTTCCCCGGAGCGATCGTCGGCGTGGTCACTGCCGCCTGGTTCTCGCGGGCAATCCTCGGCCAGCGCGCCGACTTCACCCTCCTGTCCACCCTGGTGCTGGTGGGGGCCGCCTTCATGTGCCTGCCGATGATCTGGCTCATGCGGCGCCTCTCCCAGGTTCCCGGGATCTCCTCCCAGTCAGCGGCCGGCGTCGTCCTCACCTTCGGATTCGCCCTGGGCTACTTCCTCAACAAGTGGTTCGCCCCGCTGCCGATCAAGGTGGACTCCTTCCTGGCCGGATCCGTGCTCAACGTCAACCACGTCGATGTCATCGCCGTCGGAGTCGTCCTGGCGATGACGATCCTCGCGCTCGTGGCGGCCGGGCGGTTCCTCACCTTCTACAGCTTCGACCCGCTGGGGTACCGCGCCAGCGGGCTGAACCCCGCCTGGGCCGAGGGGACCGTCATGGTCATGATCACCCTGACCATCGTGATGCTCGTTCCCGCCGTCGGCACGATTCTGCCCATCGCGCTCATCGCCGCGCCCGCGGCCGCGCTGGCGCCGTGGACGCGCACCATGCGCCGGCTGCTGATCGGCGCCCCTGTTCTCGGTGCGGCCACGGCCCTGGCCGGGCTGTTGATCGCGGTGCAGCTGAGCCTGTCCGCCGGTGGGGTCATCGCGGTGGCCTCCGGGGCGGTCTACCTGGTCTCGGCCCTGGTCCACTGGGCCGTGATGAGCGGAGCCTGGGGTCGGGTGCCGCTGCTACGCCGGGGATGAGCCGCCGATCCTGTGCGGGCGCTCCCGGCGACGCCGGAGCCGGGTCTGCGGGGAGGAAGGCAGGTCTCAGGCGACGATCCCCAGGATGCCGCGCAGGTCCTCCTTGATGGCCTCCAGGCGCTCTGCGGCCGCCTTCCGCACCTGCGCCACCGGAGTGTCATTCGTCGGCAGAATCACTTCGCAGTAGCACTTGAGCTTGGGCTCGGTCCCCGAGGGACGCACGACCACCCGGTCATCCGAGGCCGTCACCCACACCAGCCCGTTCGTGGGGGGCAGGGTGCCGCCGTTGCCGTCCGAGACGCCGTCGAGCAGATCCACCGTCGTGGTGACCGGGGAGCCGGCGAGCTTGGCCGGTGCCCCACCCGAACGCAGGCGCTCCATGGTGCTGGTGATGATGTCGAGGTCCTCGACTCGCATGCTCAACGGGCTCGTGGCGTGCAGCCCGTGCTCACGTGCGAGCCGGTTGAGCAGATCCTGCAAGGTTCGGCCCTGCTGCTTGAGCACGGAGGTCAGCACCGCCAACCGCACCGAGGCGGAGATACCGTCCTTGTCCCGCACCGCGGCGGGATCGACGCAGTACCCCAGCGCCTCCTCGTAGCCGAAGACCAGGCCCGGCTCCCGACTGATCCACTTGAAGCCCGTCAGGGTACGGCGGAAGCCCAGGCCGTGGGACTGGGCGATTCGGCGCAGCAGGCGAGAGGAGACCACGGAGCAGGCCAGGACCCCGTTGCCGGCGAAAGCGGCCAGCTCGGCGGCCTGCTCCCCCAGGAGTGCGCCGACCTCGTCGCCCGTCAGCTGACGCCAGCCGCCGGGAGCCTCCTCGTCCGGGATCGCCGCCGAGCAACGATCGGCATCGGGATCGTTGGCGATCACCAGGTCCGCGTCGACCTCCCGGGCCTTGTCCAGCGCCAGGTCCAGCGCCCCGGGCTCCTCCGGGTTGGGGAAGGCGACCGTCGGGAAGTCCGGATCCGGCTCGAACTGCTCGGCCACCTCGACGACGTCGGTGAACCCGGCTCGCGCGAGCACCTCACGGCAGGTGGCCCCACCCACGCCGTGCATCGCCGTCAGCACGATCCTCACCGGGGCGGGGGCCGTCATCCGAGCCGCCTGAGCGGCCCGCTCGATGTACTCCTCCCGGATCCTCGGGTCGACCGTCTCCCAGCCCGACTGCGGGCGGGGCACGGAGCCCACCGGGCCGACGGCGTCGATCGCCGCAGCGATCTGACTGTCATAGGGAGGAACGATCTGGGCTCCCTGACCCGAGTCGGTGACGGCCCGCCCACCCAAGTAGACCTTGTAGCCGTTGTCCTGCGGCGGGTTGTGCGAGGCCGTCACCATGACGCCGGCGTCGGCCTCCAGGCGCCGCAATGCGAAGGCGAGCACCGGGGTCGGGCAGTGCGACTCGAAGAGAATGGCCCGTCCGCCCGCGCCGGTGACGACCGCGGCCGTATCGCGGGCGAACTGCTCGGAGTTGTGTCGGGCGTCGTAACCGATGACGACGCTGAAGCCCTCACCGAGACGGTCCTTGAGGTAGGCGGACAGTCCTGCCGCAGCGCGGATGACGACGACCCGGTTCATCCGGTTGGGGCCGCCGCCCAGGCGACCTCGCAAGCCGGCCGTACCGAAGGCGAGGGTGGCGCTGAAGGCGTCGCTGAGGGCCCTGCGAGCCGCTTGGGCCTGCTCGCCATGAGATCGGGCGGCGCTTAGGAGCTCAGTGAGCTCGGCGCGGGTGGCCGGGTCCGGATCGTCCTGGATCCACGCGTCCACGGCAACGTCGTCGTACACATCTTCAGGGCCTCGGGTCATATCTGTGACGGTACCGCGCAAATACTTCTGGAAACGCTCACAATGACGCTCCTCACTGGTGTTTCCAAACACAAGGAGAATTCAGTCACCAAAACGATGGAACATACCTGAAGATAAGATATCTTGAATTAAATTGGCGGTGTAATTCGAGGTTGTTTTGAGAGTCTTGAGAGATGTGATGTTGGCGAGAAGGAAATGGGTGGCGGGAGCGGATTTCTGGGACTTTTGTCCCCTAGATGTCCTTTGCCCTGAGCGTCGAACACGTCGCCGGCTCGCCAGGATTAAGGGATCATGGCGGCATGAGTACACGCGAGTCCTACCGCAAGGGACCAGTGGTGCTGCGCGGCACCCAGATCCCCACCCAGACCACTGATGCGCGACTGCTGAGCAGTGACGCCGACGCCGACTGGCTCCACGCCGACCCGTGGCGGGTCATGCGCATCCAGGCGGAGTTCGTCGAGGGCTTCGGGGCCCTGGCGGAGCTGGGGGCGGCCATCAGCGTCTTCGGCTCGGCCCGCAGCAAGCCCGAGGACCCCGCCTACCGCGTGGCCATGGAGGTCGGCGCCGGACTGGCGCGCGCCGGCTACGCCGTCATCACCGGAGGTGGTCCGGGCATGATGGAGGCCGCCAACCGCGGGTGCCACGAGGCCGGTGGAACCTCGGTGGGACTGGGCATCGAGCTGCCCCATGAGCAGGGCATGAACGAGTACGTCGACCTCGGGGTCAACTTCCGCTACTTCTTCGCCCGCAAGACCATGTTCGTCAAGTACTCCGACGGATTCGTCGTCATGCCCGGCGGAATGGGGACTCTCGACGAGCTCTTCGAGGCCCTCACCCTGGTCCAGACGCAGAAGATCTCCTTCTTCCCCATCGTCCTGGTGGACAGCGGCTACTGGGGCGGGCTGCTGGAGTGGTTGCGCACCACGATGGTCGCGCGCGGCGCGATCTCCGCGACCGACCCCGACCTGCTGCACGTCGTCGACGACGCCGAGGCCGCGGTGGACTACGTGGTCAGCGCGGCCCGCCGGCTGCGTGAGGACCGTGCGGGGGCGTGAATCGCGTCATGGCAGGCGCATCCTCGAACGTCGCACCTTGAATGTCGTAGAATATGACAGGTCGCGCGGCGATGTGCCCGCGCAGCACTGACGAAAGGTGAGCACATGGCTGCCATGAAGCCCCGGACCGGAGACGGCCCCCTCGAAGTCGTCAAGGAAGGCCGCGCCATCATCATGCGGGTTCCGCTTGAGGGCGGTGGTCGACTCGTCCTCGAGATCACGGCCGATGAGGTCAAGGCACTCGGAGAGGCTCTGGCCAACGCCAAGATCTGACCGATCCAGGCGCCCCGGGGCAGCCGGCACCACTCGGTCCTCGGGGGCGAGGAGCCGGTGGCCGAGTCATCCAGCCTCACGAGAGAGGGCCGGACCCAGTGGGGGCCGGCCCTCTTCCCCGTCCCGCCCGGTTGGGCGGTGAGCGGTCACGTCTGGCGCACGGAGACGAGCAGGCCGTCTCCGACGGGCAGCAGTGTGGTCAGCAGGGCCCGGGAGGCGCGCAGGGCCTTACCGAGCTCACGGGCTGCCACGGTGGTGACGTCGCGGCGGGCCGGGTCGGCCACGTGGTCGTTCCACAGGGCGCGGGTGACGGCCAGGACCCCGCCGGGGCGCAGCATCCGCAGGGCGTTGGAGGCCAGGAGGATGGCCTCCTCCGGGGCGACGTCGAGCACCACCATGTCGTAGGAACGGGCCGCCATCCGAGGCATGACATCCGAGGCCCGCCCCTGGATGATGCGGGTGCGCGAGGAGGGGTAGCCGGCCCCGTCGAAGGCGCGGCGGGCCTCGCGCTGAAGCTCGGGCTCGACGTCGATCGTGGTGAGGACCCCGTCAGTGCCCATCCCGCCCAGCAGCCACAGGCCCGAGACGCCGGTGCCGGTGCCGACCTCGGCCACGGACTTGGCCCCCACTGAGGCGGCCAGTATCCGCAGCGTTGCCCCGGTCCCCGAGGACACCGGGGTGATGCCGAGCTCGAGCCCGCGCATGCGGGCCTGGGCGGTGGCCTCGTCCTCCGCGGTGAAGTCCTCCGTGTAGGACCAGCTCAGCGTCTTGTCCGCACTCACTGTGAGCCTTTCTTCTGCTGCGGGGTGCCAGGCGCACCCCTCGGGCCACATTGTTCCAGGTGTTCGGCCCGATAGGCGGAAGGGCACTCGCTCGGGTGAGTCCGCCGGTAGGCGAACCGAGGCGGACCGGGGCGGTCAGGACTCCCTATACTGAGCGGCGTGTTCGGCATCAACGGATCTGAGTTCCTCGTCATCATCCTGGTGGCGGTGATCGTGGTGGGGCCGCAGCGCTTGCCCGAGTACACCCGCAAGCTCACGCAGATGGTGCGTCAGCTCAGGGTGTTCCTGGACAACGCGCGCAGCCAGATCGCCGAGGAGGTCGGCCCCGAGATGGCCGACCTGGACCTGTCCAGTCTCGACCCGCGCCAGTACGACCCCCGCAAGATCGTGCGCGACGCCCTGGGGGAGGACATCGACGCCATCCGCGAGGACCTCACCCACCCCTTCCGGTCCGTCGGATCAGCTGCCAAGGAGATCTCCGACGACGCCGCCCAGGCAGTCAACGACGTGGTCAAGCAGGACCGGGCCGCGTCGCTGAGCAAGCAGATCGAGGCCAAGCGGGACGCGCAGCTGGCCGAGAACGACGCCGAGACCGCTGAGAACAGCGAGAGCACGGAGAGCTCCGAGAGCCCGCAGAGCGCTGAGCAGTCCTCCGACTCCATCCCACCGCGGGGAGTGCTCCAGCAGGCGAACGACGCCGAGCCCGAGGCTGCCTCCGAGTCGGCTGAGTCGGTCGAGTCGGCTGAAGCGACTGACGGGCCTGATGAGACCGAGCCGGAGAAGACCGAGGTCGAACAGTCCGAGGATGCTGAGCAGACCGAACAGCCGACTGAGCCGGAGCCGGTGGAGGTCCCGACCAGCCTGGTCGAGCCGCAGGCCACTGCCTCCGGTGAGGAATCGGGGGACGCCGCCACGGCGGGCGATGACACCCGCACCCGCGTGCGGCCCTTGTCCCCGCGTGACATCGTGCGCGCCGCCAACGCCGCCGCACGCACCCGCGCCGAGGCCGCGCGCGTCGCCGTCGACTTCAGGCCGGGGTGACTCCCAGGCTCTTGCCGGCCAGACCGCGAGAGCGGTGAGTCAGGCGTTGGGCCACAGCGGACAGCTCCAGGGCTGCGGGGGCGTCGGCGGCCGGCTTGCCGTCGTCGGCCACGGCTGCCGGACGACCGGTGTCGGATCCCTCCCGCAGACGGATGTCCAGCGGCAGCTGGGCCAGCAGCGGCACCTCGTAGCCGAGGGTCTCGCTCAGGGAGACACTGACGATCTCGCCCCCGCCGGAGCCGAAGATCTCCAGGTGTGAGCCGTCGGGCTGGGGCATGTAGGACATGTTCTCGATGACTCCCACCACCTTCTGGTGCGTCTGGGCGGCGATGAGACCGGTGCGCTCAGCCACCTCGGCGGCGGCCGTCTGCGGGGTGGTGACTACGAGGATCTCGGCGCTGGGCAGCAGCTGGGCCACGGAGATCGTCACGTCGCCGGTCCCGGGCGGCAGGTCCAGCAGCAGGACGTCCAGGTCGCCCCAGAACACGTCGGAGAGGAACTGCTGGACGGCGCGGTGCAGCATGGGGCCGCGCCAGACGACCGGCTGCTTGTCCTCCACGAACATGCCGATGGAGATGACCTTCACGCCGTGGGCCACCGGCGGCACGATCATGCCGTCGAGCTGGGTGGGCACCTGGTCCACCCCCAGCATGCGCGGGATGGAGAAGCCGTAGATGTCGGCGTCGACCACGCCCACGCTCAGGCCCTGGGCGGCCATGGCTGCGGCCAGGTTCGCCGTCACCGAGGACTTGCCGACCCCGCCCTTGCCGGAGGTGACGGCGTAGACCCGGGTGAGGTTGCCCGGCTGGGTGAAGGGAATCACCGGTTCGGCGGCCCCTCCGCGCAAGCGGCGTCGCAGCTCGGCCTTCTGCTCGTCGTTCATGACGCCCAGGTGCACCTGGACCTCGGTGACGCCCTCGACGGTGCCGACCTCGCGCCGGGTGTCGGCGGTGATCGTGTCCTTCAGGGGGCACCCGGCCACGGTCAGGAGCACCTCGACGCTGACCACGCCGTTCTCGGCGATGTCAACGGAGGAGACCATTCCCAGGTCGGTGATGGGGCGGTGCAGCTCGGGGTCGATGACCCTGGCCAGCGCCTCCATAACGGCGTCACGAGTCGGTTGCGGCATGGCCCCATCCTAGGGGCGCCCCGGAGCGCCACGACAGGTGGCGAGCCCCACGTGAGGGCGGGGAGGCGCCCTCAGTGAGCGGCGCGCTGCCCGGGAGCGGTGTCGGGCTCGCCGTCGCCGCTGTCCTGGAACTCGGCGATCTCCTCACGGGTGAGACGCTCCTCGGCAAGGATCTCGCTGAGCATGTCACGCAGTTCGCTGCGCACGAAGTCGCGGGTGGCGACGTCGTTCATGGCCAGGCGCAGAGCGGCGATCTCCCGGGTGAGGAACTCGGTGTCCTCCAGGTTGCGCTGGGCGCGCTGGCGGTCCTGCTCGGCGGTGACGCGGTCACGGTCGTCCTGCCGGTTCTGGGCCAGCATGATGAGGGGGGCCGAGTAGGAGGCCTGCGTGGAGAAGGCCAGGTTGAGCAGGATGAAGGGGTAGGGGTCCCAGGCCTTCTGCATCTTGGCCAGGACGAGGTTCGCCCCGATCCACACGATGACGAAGATCGACATGTAGAGCACGAAGCGGGGCGAGCCCATGAAGCGGGCGGTCGCCTCGGCGAAGCGGCCGAAGCCGTCGGAGCGCGAGGCGTGGGCCGGATGCGTCCTGCGCAGCCACCGCAGGCGACTGTCGGGCAAGGGCTGGTCGAGCTGGTCAGGCATTGGCGCCCCTCTCGATCGTCTCGTCGGTGACGGCCTCGTCGGCCACGCGCCAGTCGTCGGGCATGAGGTGGTCCAGGACGTCGTCGACACTGACGGCGCCCAGCAGGCGCCCGGCGTCATCGAGGACCGGCAGGGCCGTCAGGTTGTAGGTGGCCAGCAGGCGGGTGACGGTACCGATGGAGTCCTCGGGGCGCACGGAGTCGACGTCGGTGTCCACGATGGAGCCGACCATGCGCTGGGGGCGCTCGCGTAGGGCCCGCTGAAAGTGGATCATGCCCACGAACTTGCCGGTGGGGGACTCCAGGGGCGGGCGGCACACGAAGCCGACGGCGGCCAGGGCGGGAGGAACCTCGGCCTTGCGGGACTGGGCCAGGAAGGTCGCCACGGTCGACTCGGGGGGCAGGATGATCGGCTCGGTGGTCATCAGGCCGCCGGCGGTGTAGTCGTCGTAGGCCATGAGGCGACGCACGTCCTCGGCCTCCTCGGGCTCCATGAGCCCCAGCAGCTCAGTGGCCTTGAGCTGGGGGAGGTCGGCGACCAGGTCGGCGGCGTCGTCGGGCTGCATGACGTCCAGGACGTCGGCGGCGCGACCGGCCTCCAGCCGGGACAGGAGCGCGACGGCGTCCTCGTTGCCGAGCTCCTCCAGGACGTCGGCCAGGCGCTCGTCGGTCAGCTCGGTGGCCACGCGCATCTGGCTGTCCTGGGGCAGGTCGCGCATGACGTCGGCCAGGTCGGCGGGCTTGAGGTCCTCCAAGGTGGCCAGCAGCGCGGTGGCGCCCTGCTGGTCGGCGCTGGCGGCCAGGCCGCTGACCTCGTCGGGGCGCACCGTGAAGGTCTCCCCGCGGCGCAGGCCCAGGGGTCCGGAGGAGGCCCGCTGGACGAACAGGCGGGTCACCTTCCAGTCCATGCCGCGGTCGCGCTCGATGGCCACGTCCCGCACGGTGACGGTCCCCGAGCCGTCGCGCATGGTGACCACCCGGTCCAGCAGCTCGCCGACGACCAGGGTCTCCACGTGGCGCTGGGTGAAGCGGCGGATGTTCATCAGGCCAGTGGTGATGACGGCTCCGGGCTCGATCGCGGTGATCCTCGACAGGGGCAGGAAGACGCGGCGCCGGCTGGAGACGTCGATGACGAAGCCGACGGCCCGGGGCTCCCCACGCATCTGCAGCAGGACGACGACGTCATGGACCTTGCCCACCGCATCGCCCAAAGGATCGAAGACGGAGGTGCCGATGAGGCGGGCCACAAAAACCCTGCTGGTCGTGCGCGTCCTGGTGTTCTCCACAAGCCAAGCCTATGCGCCTGAGGCGTGATTGCCCGCCGATGGGTCCGTGCCGCGCGCCCGTGCGTGCGACGATAGCCCCTATGAATGCCAATCCGAGCCCGTTGTCCTCCCTGACCTCATCCAGCGGTGGTGTCATGCCCCAGGGGGAGGAGGTGGCCTCCTTCGCGACCTACCCCGAGGCGCAGAGGGCGGTCGACGCCCTGTCGGACCAGGGCTTCCCGGTGCAGCACCTGGCGATCATCGGCACTGACCTGCGCCAGGTCGAGCGCATCACCGGGCGCTTGAGCTGGGGGAGAGCGGTGATGTCGGGGACCATGAACGGCCTGTGGATCGGGATGTTCTTCGGCATCATCATGTCGGTGGCCGGCAGCAGCGGTCCCCGGCTCAGCTTCTGGGCCTGCGTCCTGCTGGGGGTGCTGTGGGGCATCGTCTTCCAGCTCTTCAGCTACGCCCTGACCCGAGGGCGGCGCGACTTCACCTCCATCAGCCAGGTCGTGGCCTCGCGCTACTCGATCATCGCCGCCCGTGAGATTCACGAGGCCAGCCAGGCCCTGGCCGATGTCCCGGGCAACCTCGCGCGCGGGGTAGGGGCACTGCGGCGCTCGCAGGAGCGCCGTCGGGCTCGGGAGGAGGCCCCCGGGCCCACCGCCTTCGGATCGCGCCCCGATGAGCAGCCCCGCTTCGGGGTGCGACTGCCTCAGCCCGGCAGCAGCACCCCCGACCGGGCCACCGCCACCCCGGCCGGCGCCTCCTCCAGCGCCCCGAGCGTCCCGAAGGACTACGACCCCTTCCTGCGCTCCTCGCGATCGGAGGATCGCAAGGAGACGGGGACCTCGGCGTCGTCGCAGGAGACCGGCGATGAGGCCGGCTCCGGTGACGAGAGCTGACCGGTGCTGAGGGACGAGGAAGTGCGGCAATGAGCATTCCGGTAGGGCTGTCGACCGCCTGCGTGGTTCCCGGCAGTGTTCCCGAGACCTTCGCCATCGCCCAGGAGCTGGGCTATGACGGGGTCGAGATCATGGTCTGGAGTGAGAAGGCATCCCAGGACGCCACCCGGCTGGCGGCCCTGGTGGAGAAGTACGACCAGCCGGTGCTGGCGGTCCACGCCCCCACGCTGCTGGTGACCCGCGGGGTCTTCGGCGCGGACCCGTGGGACAAGGTGGACCGCTCCATCGAGCTGGCCCACTACCTCGAGGCGCCCACGGTGGTGCTGCACCCGCCCTTCTTCTGGCAGACCCGTTACGCGCGCTCCTTCATCGCCGGGGTCGCGCAGCGCGAGGCGACCACGGGCATCCACCTGGCGGTGGAGAACATGTTCACCTGGCGGCCCCGTCACGCCCACTCCACGCGCGACTTCCAGGCCTACTCGCCCACCTGGGACCCGGTGGGGCAGGGCTACAAGTCGGTGACACTGGACATTTCCCACGCCGCCACCTCCGGCTCCGACGCCCTGGCCATGGCCCGTTCGCTGGGTCCCACGCTGCGTCACCTGCACCTGACCGACGGCGTGCCCGGGCCCCTGGACGACCACCTGCTGCCCGGGCAGGGCAACCAGGACTGCGCCGGGGTCCTCAAGCACCTGGTGGCCACCGGCTTCGAGGCCGGTGGGGGACAGGTCGTCGTCGAGGTGACCACCCGGTCCATGACGGCCGCCCAGCGTCTCGAGGGACTCGCCAGCGCCCTGGCCTTCGCCCGCGAGCACCTGGAGGGCGGGGAGCCGGCTCACATTCCCGAGCCGACCCGGAAGCGCTACCGCCGTACCTGACCCGGTCTAGCAGTAGGTGGCCTCGTGCTCCAGGTGCGAGAGCGGCTCGAGCTGGAGGGTCGCGTGCTGGATCTTCACCGGGAAGTGCTCGGCCACGCAGTGTTGGAGCCGGTCGAGGATCTCCTCGGTGTGACCGTCGCGCAGGCACTCGTCGCGGACGACGACGTGCGCGGTCAGCACCGGCATGCCTGAGGCGACGGTCCACGCGTGCAGGTCGTGGACCTCCTCGACGTGGTCGATGCCGAGCATGTGCGAGCGCACCTGTGCCAGGTCCAGCTCCCGGGGGGTGAAGTCCATGAGGACCGCCAGGGCCGAGCGCAGCAGCGTCACCGCCCTGGGCAGGATGAGGAAGGCGATGAGCAGGGAGGCCACGGCGTCGGCCCGGGTCCAGCCGGTGCGGGCCACGACGGCGGCGGCGATGATGACGCCCACCGATCCCAGGGCGTCATTGAGGACCTCCAGGAGGGCGGCCCTCATGTTGAGGTTCTCGCCGTGTCCGTCATGACCCCGGCCACCGGAGAGGACCAGCAGCGCGATGACGTTGGCGGCCAGGCCGATGACGCCCATGACGAGCATGCCGGAGGCCTCGACCTGCGGGGCCACCAGCAGGTTGTGAACCGCCTTGAAGGCCACGAAGAGGCCGACGACGGCGAGCATGCCCGCCTGGAGCGCGGCCCCGATGACCTCGGCGCGGCGCATGCCCCAGGTGGAGCGGTCCGTGGCGGGGCGCGTGGACAGGTGCGCGGCCGTCAGGGCCATGGCCAGGCCGGCGACGTCGGTGAGCATGTGCCCGGCGTCGGCCAGCAGTGCGAGTGAGCCGGTGAGAAGGGCGGTGATGATCTCGGCCACCAGGACGGTGGCCGACAGGCACAGGGCGACCAGGAGCCGTCCGCGCGAGGCCCCGGCGCCGTGGTTGTGCGAGTGCCCGTGAGAAGGACTGTGGGAATGATCGTGGCGCTCGTGGCCGCCCGAGGTACTCATTGGGGCTCCTTGTCCCGGCTCGCGGCGTCCGCGGAGATGGTGGCGGCCAGGGACTCGGCCGCGGAGAGGACCTGCTCGATGGCCTCGGGGTTCTCGATCCGGCTGACGTTGGCCCTCCCGTGGGAGTGACTGGAGATGAGGCCGGCGCTGCGCAGGATCGCCAGGTGCTGGGAGACGGTCGACTGGGCCAGGCCCAGGTGCTCGGTCAGCTCCACCACCCGGTGCTCGCCGCCGTGGAGGTGACGCAGGATCGCCAGGCGGGTGGCGTCCCCCAGGACGTCGAGCAGCGAGGCCACGGTGGAGGCCTCGCGCACGGCACTGTGGTCCTGGGGGCGGTCCTCGGGCAGCAGCCCATGTTTCATCGTCATGTGCCGATGCTATCAGCGAGTGACGATGAGAGGCAAGGGGGTGACCGAGCAGTCAGTCAGGCGATGAGCCCGCTGACCCAGGCCTCGACCTCCTCCACAGTGCGGGGCACGTCCTGGGTGAGGCGCTCCACGCTGCCGTCCTCGCGCACGACGACGTCGTCCTCGATGCGCACACCCGTGCCGCGCATCTCGGCGGGCACCAGCAGGTCGTCCTGGCGGAAGTACAGCCCCGGCTCGATGGTGAAGCACATGCCCGGCCTGAGCTCGGCCTCCATGTACATCTCGCGGCGCGCCTGGGCGCAGTCGTGGACATCCAGGCCCAGGTGGTGGCTGGTGCCGTGAACCATCCAGCGCCGGTGGTACTGGCCCTCGGGGGCCAGGGAGTCGGCGGCGCTCACGCCCTCGGGCAGCATCCCCCACTCCTCCAGACGGGCGGCGATCACCTCCATGGCGGCGGCGTGGACGTCCTTGAAGCGGCAGCCCGGCGTGCCCGCTCGGGCGAAGGCGGCGTCGGCGGCGTCGAGAACCGCCTGGTAGATCCGGCGCTGAGCCTCGGTGAAGCGGCCATCGACCGGGATCGTGCGGGTGACGTCAGCGGTGTAGAGGGAGTCGACCTCGACGCCTGCGTCCACCAGGACCAGCTGACCGGGTTCGACGGCGCCGTCATTGTTGATCCAGTGCAGGGTGTTGGCGTGGTCGCCTGCCGCGGCGATCGTGTCATAGCCCAGGCCGTTGCCCTCCTCGCGGGCCTTGGCCCCGAAGGCCCCTTCCAGGACCCGCTCGCCGCGCCAGTGGCCGCGGGCGCGGGGGATGGAGCGGATGAGGTCGTCGAAGCCGGCCTTGGTGGCGGCGACGGCGGCGCGCAGCTGGTCGATCTCCCAGGCGTCCTTGACCAGGCGCAGCTCGCTGGCGGCCTCGGCCAGACCGGCGTCCAGCTCCGTGGCGACCTCGCCGGTCTCCAACCCGGCCTGCTGGCGGGTGGTGGTCACCAGAGCGGTGACGGACTCATCGGCCTCGGCGACGACGCGCAACCGCACCGCGCCGGCACCGGCGTCCTTGGCCAGCGCGTCGGGCAGGGAGTCGATGTGGGCGCAGCGCATGCCGGTGGATGCCTCGACCTCCTCCAGGGAGGGGCGTACGCCCACCCACAGCTCGCCATAGCGGGGGTCGCCGTAGAACTCCTGGCTGGATCGCGAGGCCCGAGGCCGGAAGTAGAGGACCGCCTCGTGCGTCGGGGCGCCGCCGTCCGCGTCACCGGAGCCGTCCGGGGAGCCGGCGTCCGGGGCCGGAGAGGTGAGGGGGTCCAGGACGAGCACGGCGTCCGGCTCGAAGTCCGTGCCGGTGCCGGCCAGGTGGGCGAAGGCGCTGTGGGGCCTGAACCGGTAGTCGCAGTCGTTGTTACGCACCTTGAGCGCGCCTGCGGGCAGCACCAGGCGCTCGCCGGGGAAGAGCCTTCCGAGGGCCTCGCGCCGGGCCGCCGCCCAGGGGGCCGCCTCGCTGCGGGCGGGCAGCCCTTCGGGACGGGGACCCCAGCCTGAGCCGATGAAGTCCCTGAAGGCCTGGTTGCCGGGCTGGCGGGACCGGTTGGAGCCTCGCGCGGCCAAGGACTGGGGGGCCTCCTGCGAGGAGGCGGGGGCCTCGTCGGACGGGTGGGTGTCTGCGGGAGAAGTCGATGCCATAGGGGCATCATCCCACTGTTGAGCCCCTGCCGGTGCTGGGCGGGGCCCCAGGGACACTGGAACGGATCAGCCCTGCTCGTCGGCCGGGAAGCGCACCCCCACCTGGCGGCGAGCCTCCTGCAGGACCCCGACCGCCGCCACGGAACGACTCAGCGGGTGCAGATCCGACTCGCGCGCGCCGGCACGTACCAGGCGGCACACCTCGGCCAGCTCGTAGGCGAGCTGGTGGCCGGGCGCCTGGGCGCCGCGCTCGACCGACAGGTCCTCACTCGCGCCCCTTCCCGCCGCCGGGCCGCGCAGCTCGATGCGCCCGGGCCACTGGCAGTCGTCGATGCTCAGCACGTCATGGTCCCCGGCGAAGCTCGACTCCGTCCCCGGGGAGGTCTTGGAGTGCAGGCAGACGACCTCCAGCCCGGTGTGCTCACCGGAGTCGTAGGACAGGACCACCGTGCCTCGTGCGTCGACGCCGCACTCCAGCAGCGTCCCCGTGGCCGTCACCCGGTCCGGCTCACCGAAGAGGTGGATGGCCAGGCTGACCGGGTAGATGCCCAGGTCCATGAGGGAACCGCCGCCCAGCGTCGGGTTGAAGGCCGGCGGCAGACCGCCGGAGCGGTAGATCTCCATCCGCGAGGAGAACTGCTCCTTGGACAGCACCACCCGGTGCAGCCGCCCCAGCCGCGGCAGGTGCTCACGCAGCCGAGCCACCCCGGGCTCGAAGGCGGACAGCCACCCCTCCATGAGGAAACGGTCGGCCGCCCGCGCCGCCTCCACCATCGCCTCGGCCTGTGAGCGCGTCAGGGCGAAGGGCTTCTCCACCACCACGTGGAAACCGGCCTTTAGTGCCGCGATCGCGTGCTGCGCGTGCAAGGAGTTGGGGGAGCCCACATGGACGACGTCGATCGGGGCCTGCGAGTCCGGGCCGTGGGCGGCGAGCATCTCCTCGAGCGAGGCGTGGGCATCGGCGATCCCGTGCTCGGCGGCGAAGGCGACGGCGCGTTCGCGGTGGGCGGAGGTGACGGCCACGATCTGGGCGGCCGGCTCGCGGGCGACCGCCTCGGCGAACCACCGGGCGATGAAACCGGCCCCGATCACCCCGAAGCGGACCGGGGCGTCCTCGGTGCTCCGCGTGTCAGGCACGGTATCTGTCATATGGCTCAGGTCGCTCATGTCGTCCAGTCTTCCACGCCTCCCTACACTGTCCCAGTGCGCATCGACCCTCACACCCACTCGGCCTGCTCCGACGGCACCGACTCGCCCGCCGGACTCATGGCTCAGGCGGCCGGGGCCGGCCTCGACGTCGTCGGGCTGACCGACCACGACACGATGGCCGGCTGGGAGGAGGCGGCCCGGGCCGTCCCGGACACCGGCGTCGCCCTGCTGCGCGGCACCGAGATCTCCTGCGCCGCCGACGGGGTCACCCTCCACCTGCTGTCCTACCTGCACCGGGCCGACGACGCGGGACTGGAGGCCGCCTTCGCCCGCGCCCGCCGCTCGCGTGACAGCCGGGCGCAGCGGATGGTCGAGCTCCTCAGCGAGGACTACCCGCTCACCTGGGAGGACGTCCTGTCCCAGTCCGCCGACTCTCACACGATCGGCCGGCCCCACATCGCCGACGCCCTGGTGGCGGCCGGGTCCTTCCCCGATCGTAACGCCGCCTTCGCCGGGCCGCTGGCCACCTCCTCGCCCTACTACGTCCACCACTGGGCGCTGGACCCGGTGGAGGCCTGCCGCCTGGTTCGCGCCGCCGGCGGAGTCCCGGTGGCGGCTCACCCGCGCGCCCCCTCGCGCCAGCGCCGCCTCGTGCCCGATGAGACCTTCGCCCAGATGGCCGAGGCCGGCCTGGCGGCCCTGGAGATGAACCACCGCGACCAGGGCCCCGAGCAGCGCGAGCAGGTTCGCCTTCTGGCCCAGCGCCTGGGGCTGGGGCTGTCGGGGGCCTCGGACTACCACGGCACCGGTAAGCCCAACCGCCTGGGGGAGAACCTCATGCCGCCCGAGCTGCTGGAACGGATCCTCGACGAGGGCGCCCTCGACCTCGTCCGCCCCTGAGACCCGACCGGCCACGGCACCCGACGCCTGCCGAGCGGCGGTGATAGAAACACTCCATGCTGCAGTCCGTCTTCGACACCACGGTCTTCGCCACGACTTTCACCACGCTCCTGGTCATTCAGGACCCCCTGGGCGCCATCCCGATCTTCCTGTCCCTGACCTCGCGGCAGACGCCCACCGAGCGCGCCGCCTCCGCACGCCAGGCCACGGTCGTCTCCCTCGCCGTCATCGTGCTCTTCGCGGTCTTCGGGCGCTACATCCTGAAGTTCCTGGGGATCTCGGTGCCCTCCCTCCAGGTGGCCGGCGGACTACTGCTGCTCCTGGTGGCCCTCGAGCTGCTGACCGACAAGGTCGATGAGAACCCCGATCCCGACGCCGTCACCGCCAACGCCGCCCTCGTGCCCCTGGGTACGCCCCTGCTGGCCGGGCCCGGTGCGATCGTCGCGGCGATGGTCGCCGTGGACACCACCGGAGGCGGAGTGGCCGGATGGGTCTCCGTGACGGCTGCGATCATCGGCACGCACGTCGCCATCTGGGCCTCGCTGCGCTTCTCCCTGGGGCTCAACCGGGTGCTGGGCACCTCCGGCATCCGGATCCTCACCCGGGTCATGGGGCTGCTCCTGGCAGCCATCGCCGTCCAGATCATGGCCGACGGCGTCTTCGCCTTCCTGGAGATCCGCCTCTGACCCGGGTCCGTCCCGGAGCCGGACAGCGGCTGAGACCCGCGTGAGTCTCAGCCGCTTCCATACGGTCCTACTCGCCGGTGGTCCCGTCAATGGGGCGGCCGCCGCGAGTGCGCTTACGGGTGCGCTTGCGCCGGGGCTTCGCCTCGCCGTCGGCCGAGCGCCGGGAGCGCTCAGTGCGCTTGGCGTCCCTGCCGCCGTGGCCCCGGCCGCGCTCCGAGCGCCCGCCCTGCCTGCCGGACTGCTTGCGCCCGCGCCTGCCGGTCTCGCCCAGGTCCTCGATCTCCTCGGCGTCCAGTCCCTCCAGGGTGCGCTTGTGACGGGGCAGGCGGCCGGTGACCTTCTCCGGGATCGACAGGTCGGAGAACAGGTGCTTACTGGTGTGGTAGGTCTCCACCGGCTCCTCAATGGGCAGACCCAGGGCCTTGGCGATGATCCGCCAGCGCGGCACGTCGTCCCAGTCCACGAAGGTGACCGCCGTGCCGGAGTTGCCGGCGCGACCAGTGCGCCCGATGCGGTGGACGTAGATCTTCTCGTCCTCGGGGCACTGGTAGTTGATGACGTGGGTGACGTCGTCGACGTCGATGCCGCGGGCGGCCACGTCGGTGGCCACGAGGACGTCCACCTTGTTGTTGCGGAAGGCGCGCAGGGCCTGCTCGCGGGCCCCCTGACCGAGGTCGCCGTGCAGGGCCGCAGTGGCGAAGCCGCGGGCGCGCAGGTCGTCGGCCACCCGGGCCGCCGTGCGCTTGGTGCGCGCGAAGATGATGGTGCGTCCACGTCCCTCGGCCTGGAGGATCCGGGAGACGACCTCCACCTTGTTCATCGAGTGGGTGCGGTAGACGACCTGCTGGACCGTCTGGACGGTCATGCCCTCGTCGCCCGGGTCCTGGGCGCGGATATGGGTGGGGCGGGTCATGTAGCGGCGCGCCAGGGCGACCACGGCCCCGGGCATGGTGGCGCTGAAGAGCATCGTGTGCCGGTCGGCGCGGGTGCGGGCCAGGATCTTCTCCACATCCGGCAGGAATCCCAGGTCCAGCATCTCGTCGGCCTCGTCCAGGACGACGGTGGTGACGTGAGCCAGGTCCAGTACGCCGCGCTCCATGAGGTCGATGAGGCGGCCGGGAGTGCCCACGACGACCTCGGCCCCGCGCTCGAGGTCCTCGATCTGGGGCTCGTAGGCGCGCCCGCCGTAGACCTGGACGATGCGCACGGTGCGCTTGGCGGCAGCCGTGGACAGCTCCTCGGCGACCTGCTTGGCCAGCTCACGGGTGGGCAGGATGACCAGGGCCTGGGGGCTGCCGGAGGCCGGATCCTCGTCCCAGCCCTCCTCCCCGGGGCCCAGGGTGTCCATGAGCAGGGGGATGCCGAAACCCAGGGTCTTACCGGTACCGGTCTTGGCCTGACCGATGATGTCCTGCCCCTCCAGAGCCACCGGCAGGGTGAGGGCCTGGATGGGGAAGGGGTGGGTGATGCCCTTGGCGTCCAGGGCCTCACAGATCTCCGGCTCGACGCCGAAGTCGGCGAAGGTCTTGCGGCTCAGGTCGGTCTGGGCGCCCTCGTCGGTGATGTCGGGAGTGGCCTCGTCCAGGACGGGGGCGTGGGCGCCGGCCGTCTCGATGATCCCCGACGTGGTGCCAGCGGCACCGGCATCGGTGCACCCGATGGTGGTCTGGTCGTCTGTGGAGTTGTGGTCGGGCTCGACGGCGTCGGCCCCGTGCTGCTCGTTGCTCACGAGGTTCCTTGTCTTCTGATCAGGTTGAACCGGTCCGGCGCGGCTGTCGCTCGCGCGCACAGTCGAGTGCGCTGCGTGGGCGTTGGCGCCGTCGGATGTGGCAGCCGATCGCGAGTCATATCTGAGTCCATCTGACGACCGGGCAACCGTGGACGCCGTCAGCGTAGCGGTTTTCCAACATATTCGCGTCGCCTGGCGTCACCATGGCGGCTTGAGTGTGGGTGATGTCACGACGGATGTGGGAGAGGCCGGGCGGAGGTGGAGAGGACCGCATCTGGCTAACCGGTGCCACTGACTTCCGGGGCTGTTTCGGTTGGTGGTATGGATCTGCGTTCAGGACTTCGGTGAGCAAGAAAGGAAGACGGGATACCTCTCTCAGAACCCTTCATTCTCGGGAGGCTTCACCGCCACGGACGCACTCTCCTATGCCGCGTGGCCTCAGGAGATGAGGGAGGGTGAAGCTCGCAAGGCGGTTGACGGCGTCATTTCGGGACGCGATATCGCGATTGTCTCAAGAGTCGGCGATCCCGCTCTCCGCCCATCACGCGGATGATGTCGAGCAGCTGGCGGGCCGTGTCCACGTGCTGTCGCAAGGGAGACTGGTGTGGAGCGGCAGTGTTGACGAGCTGGGGAGTCGTGCGGGCAACGAGGTGCGGGGAGGCCGTCGTCTCCGATCCGAGTCGTCCATCTCCGCGCTCATCGGCGCCCGAGACGGGGGTGATGGTGACCGATAGGGCGACACGTCCGTCGTGGCAGTACATGCTGAAGTGCATGGCGACTCGTTACTGAGGGGCCGTGAGGCTTATTCACAGCATCTGTTGAAGGTGCGGTGACTTGCGCAGATGCTGGTGTCGGCTAGTCCTGTGAATAAGCCGCAAGGGTACGGCTGCGGCATCTACCCTACGAATGCGTGCGCTGGGGCTCAGTGATGGGTCTCGGCGGTGTGCTGTGAGGCCCTTGGTGTCACGATTGGCGACTTTTGGGGCGTCCATTGTCCGACGTGCCCGAGCCTGTGCCGTCTCTGACCTGCACATACGTGCCAGGGCGCGACGGTCATCGGCCAGAGGCGCGTCTAAAAGTCGCCAATCGTG
>NZ_MSGO01000039.1 GCF_001929375.1 Actinomyces oris
GTGCGTGGTGTTTCTCGGACTGGGGGAGTTTTTCTTCCCCTGAGTCGATAGGATGGAGACCATGCCAGCAGCGAAATACTCAGACGAGTTCAAGACCAAAGTGGTGCGTGAGGTGATCGAGAAGGACCGCACGATCGTCTCGATGGCCGCCTCATACGGTCTTGTAGCCCAAACGGTGGGTAACTGGGTCGCCAGGTACAGGAAAGAGCACGCCACCTACCACACCCTCAAACACGAAGAGCCCCTTTCGGCACCGATTCACTCGGCACCGCCTCAGTGGTCGTACTCGCGGTGGACGCCGCCTCCGACGCTGGCCGCCAGGATTCCTCGCCCCCGGGCCAGCAGCCGGGCCCCCTTGGCCGCGTGCCGAGGACTGCCGATGACGGTTCCGCCGGCGGTTCGCAGACCGCCAACGACGATGCGCACCAGGCCACCGGCCGCGGCCCGGGCCCGGATGACCGGCTGAGCCCCACCACCGGCCAGGGCCAGCTCCACACGCACCGAGGTGGCGGCGTGGGAGCGCTGCCGCCGCAGGATCCAGGGGCGCACGAGGCGCGAGGCCGGCACGTGGTCACGCACTCGCGCCTCATCGCACCAGCGGATGACGCCGCCGGCGGCGCTCAGGCGGCGGGTGAAGAGCGTGTCCTCTCCCCCGGTGGCGCCGAAGGCCTCATCGAAGCGCAGCCCGACCCGGCGCACGAAGCCCAGGTCCAGCAGCAGGCAGTTGGAGGCCGCCACCGGGCGGACCGTGCCGGTGGGCCAGGTCCTGCGCACGAAGAACTCGCCCAGACGCACCCACGCCTCCGGCTCGACCTCGTAGACGGGGATGACGGGGCCGGCCACCGCCTGGCAGCCGGTGGAGGCCCGCAGCCCCACGAGGGCGGCGAGCCAGCCGGGCTCGGGCTCCTCGTCGTCGTCGATGAAGACGAGCAGGTCGCGTCCGCCGGTCTCGTCCAGGGCGCGGTTGCGCACCGCCGCCACACCGGGCCGCTGCTCGACGACGTAGCGCAGACCCACGGCCCCGGGCTCCTCCGGGTCGTCCCTGGAGGAACGCACTGGAACCCCGGCGTCGGCCGCGGCGGCGAGGGCGGCCTCGCGCCCGGTGCCCTGGGCGTCGTTGTCGATGACGAGGACCTCGACGTCGCAGACGCCCCCGCCGGCCGCCCTGTCCACGTCCGTCACGCCCGCCGCGTCGTCCTCGGGGTCGCCGGCCTCGGTACTCATGCCGTCGACCAACGCACCGGCCTGTTCCAGGACCCCGCTGACGGCTCGCTTGAGGTCCTGCGGGCGGCGGAAGGTGGGGATGGCGATCGTCAGCCGGTTCATGCGTTCCTCCTGCCGGCCGATGCCGTGCTCCTTCGGCGCCGGGGGCGACCGTACTCGCGCACGTGGACACCCAGCGCGCCCACGACCATGCCCAGTCCGCCACGCGAGGAGACCTCGTAGCGGGCCTGGGCGGGCACGTCGCCGCGGATGCGAGCCACGCCGGCGCGCGCCCCATCGATTCCGGCCTTGGCCAGTCCCTTGGCACCGTAGCCCAGACGCAGCCTGAGACGGGCGAGCCGGCCGGAGGCACCGCCGTCGGCGGGCCCGGCCGTGTCGATGCGCACTCGGGCCCAGGACGAGCCTGAGCGCAGGGAGCGCTCCAGCACCCAGGTGCGCCGGGCGCGGGCCGCGGGCACGCGCTTGGTGACCACCGCCCCGGCCGCAAAGCGGATGACGCCGCCGGCGCGGGTGAGCTGGCGGGTGAACAGGGAGTCCTCGCCGCCGGTGAGCCCGTAGCGCGGGTCGAAACGCAGCCCCAGGCCCTCGACGACGGCCAGGTCCAGGAGCAGGTTGCCGGTGTCGGCGCTACGGACCTGGGCGCCGTCGGCGGCCTCCCAGGAGTCGAAGGCGCCTGAGGCGGCGACCCACGGGGAGGGGTCGACCTCGAAGGTCGGCGGCGTGGGACCGGTGACGGCGGCGCAGCCCTGGGCGCGCCAGGTGCTCACGAGGGCCTTGAGCCAGCCCGGTGAGGGGATCTCGTCGTCGTCGATGAAGATGAGGGCGTCGGAGCCGTGGGCCTGGCTCAGGGCCCGGTTGCGGCCGGCCACGATGCCAGGCTCGGGCTCGTGGACGTAGACCAGCCGCGACGTCACCGCCATGGCGCCCGAGTCAGCCGCCCCGGGCGGCTCGGCCGTCTCCGGCTGCTGGCCTGCCAGTGCCGCCCGGGCGGCCTCGACGACGGACCGCGCCCCGGCCTGCGGGTCGTTGTCCACAATGAGCACGCCCACCGTCGTCTGCGCGTCACAGACGTCGTCGGCCTGCGCCAGCAGCTCGGGGATCACCTGCGCGAGGTAGTCGTTGCGGCGGTAGGTGAGCATCGCGATGGTCAGGTGCACGTCCAGCCCCGTCCTTCCTCCCGCCTGCCGGCGGATCGCGGCGTGATATCAGGGTCTAACGGTACTATCACGAAGCGGGTGCGCCTCACGGCGGGAGCACCCGAGCCATGACGTCGCCCCGTACCCGGAAGGCTCCTGCTCTGATGACCAGCCCCCTTGACCCCGCCCAGGGCGCCGACTCCCCCGAGGCCGCCGATCCGACCGGCCCCGCCACCGGCGCCCCCGCCAAGGCCGTCGAGATCACTGAGGCCCCCGAGGCTCTCTCCGGCGACGAGCTGCTCTCGCGAACGGCGGTCATCGTCGTCAGCTACGACTCGGCGGCGCTGCTGGAGCGCACGCTGGCGCGCGTGGCCGAGGACTCCCCCGAGGCCCGCATCGTCGTCGTCGACAACTACTCCACGCCCGCCGCCCGCGAGGAGCTGGTGGCGCTGGCCTCCTCACGGGGCTGGGAGGCGGTTCTGCCGGAGACGAACACGGGCTTCGGCGGCGGCATGAACCTGGGGGCGGCCCGGGCCCGCGAGCTCGGCGCCGACCTGCTGGTCCTGCTCAACCCCGACGCCGTCATCGCCCGGGCCGACCTCATCCGCCTGGTGGCCAGGGCGCACGCGGACCGGCTCGCCCTGGTGGCGCCGGTGCTCAAGGACTCCAGTGGCCGCATCGTCTCCGACGGGATCGTCGTGTGCCTGGCCGACGGCTCGATGCGCTCGCGCCGCTCACCGCGCCCGATTCCCCCCGGCGGGACCCAGCCGTGGCTCTCGGGGGCCTGCCTGGCGCTGTCGACCGACCTATTCGAGGCCGCCGGCGGCCTGGACGCGCGCTACTTCCTGTACTGGGAGGATGTGGACTTCTCGGCCCGGGTGATGGCGGCCGGGGGCAGCCTGGCCCTGGTGCGCGACGCCGTCGCCGTCCACGACGAGGGCGGCACCCACTCCGAGGACGACCAGCCCGACCGCGCCAAGTCGGACATCTACTACTACTACAACGTGCGCAACCGGCTGCTGTACGCCGGGCTGCACCTGGACCGGATCACGCAGCGCCGGTGGGTGGCCACGGCGGGCCGGGCCGCCCGCGAGATCGTCCTGCGCGGCGGCAGGCGCCAGCTCCTGAGCACTCGCCGTCCGCTCATCACGGCGGCGCAGGCCACCCGCGACGGGATGAGGCTGCTGCGTGCCGCCCGCCGTGGCGAGCTGCCCGACGTCGACGTCCCCCTCATCCGCGACTGACGCAGCCGGCGCCTCGGTGTCCCGCCGCCGGCGCGGGGCCGACAGCGGGACGCCTTTGGCTGTCCGTCCGCCTCACAGGTAGTGGGCGCGCAGGTCCTCCGGACTCGTGGGGGACAGGTCGGCGAGCGTCACGTCGAAGACGGTGCGCGCACCGGTCTCGCCGCGAGCGGCCAGCCTGGCCACCGCGCGCGCCGTGGCGACCAGGACCGAGCCGGTGAACTCCGGGTTGGAGCCGAGCTGCAGCTCGAAGCTCACGGTCTCGGCCACGCCCTCGGAGGTGTGCCCGCGGCGGATGACGGAGCCGCCGTGCGGGATACCGGCGTGCTCGGCGGCCAGCTCCTCGGCGGTGATGAAGGTGACGGTGGTGTCGTAGTCGGCGAAGTAGTTGGGCATCTCCACGATCTCCCGCTCGATGCGGGCCAGGTCGGCGCCCTCCTCGGCCACCACGTAGCAGTCCCGCGTGTGCATGGAGCGGGTGGTCAGCTCGACGTCGTCGCCGGCCTTGACCGCGGCGACGGTGGCCTCCACCGGGCGGGTGTACTGCTTGGCGTCCACGACGCCCTCGATGCGGCGCAGGGCGTCGGAGTGCCCCTGGGAGACGCCGGGCCCCCAGAACGTGGTGGTGGCGCCGTCGGGCAGGACGGCCTCGCCCAGGACCCGCAGCATGGAGAACAGGCCCGGGTCCCAGCCGGTGGAGATCAGGGCGACGTGGCCGGAGGCCTTGGCGGCGGCGTCGACGACGGCGAAGTGCTCGGGGATGCGGGCGTGGGTGTCGAAGGAGTCGACGGTGTTGAACAGGGTGGCGGCGGCAGGGGTCTGCTCGATCAGGTCGGTGGCCGAGCCCCCGCAGTTCAGGCAGACGTCGACCTTGTCGGCCCAGGCGGCCATGTCGTCGACGTGGGCGACGGGAGCCCCCTGGGTGGTGACGCCGTCCGGGTCGCGTCGGGTGAAGACGACGGCGACCTCCATGTCCGCGTTCTTGGTGATGGCCTGCTCGACGCCGCGGCCGAGGTTGCCGTATCCGTTGATCGCTACCCTGATCATGGTTCCTCCTGGTGGGTTCTCACTACAGGGCGATCCTAGGGACGCTCCGTGTTGCCTGCGTGTGACATGTCGGGGAGTGACCGCCTCCTGGTCGACAGGGCTACACGTGTCTGCCGGGGTCCATGCGTTGGCGGAGCACACGGATCACATCAACACCACCATCACTCATGACGTAGAAGACGACATGGCTTCCGACGGCGCGGCTCCGGTAGCCGGGACGTACCTCATCTCTGGGACGCCCGCGACGGGGATCGTCTGCGAGGCGCTCCAGACATGTCTGAAGATCACGCGGATAGACCTCGTCCTGCCGCAGTCCCCAGCGCTCTTCGCTGTAGTCCCAGATACGTGACAGATCGCCGCGCGCAGCCGGGGTCAGGCGGTAGGTGCTCACGACGTCCTTACCGCCTTGGCCGCGATGAATCCAGCGAAGTGGTCATCGAGGCTGACGGAGGTATTCACTGATATGCCCACACCCTACCAATTATTGGTATCAAACGAGCGGTATCGCGCCTGGCCAACAACCGCGCGCAGAGAAACAGGGCGGGCCGTGAAGAAACGTGTCTTCCCGGCCCGCCCCGCAGGCGCGCTGCGCTCGACGGCGTCAGTGCTGCTTGATGGTGATCTTGTCGACCGCCAGGGTCACGGTCTGAGGTCCGGCCGAGCTGGACATGTAGGTGGTCAGCCCCACGTTGCCGGCCTCGTTGAGGGTCTTGTCGTTGTCGACGGTCTCGATCCCCCACTCGGCGGGCTCGGAGTCACCAGCCCAGAGCTTGGCCTGGATGTTGGTCGACTCCGCGCCGTCAACCACCATGCGCAGGTGGAGCGGCTGGCCGGCCGTGTAGGGCTGCTTCAGCACGTAGGAGCCCAGGGAGGTCTCCTTGCCCTTGACCGCGCGCGAGACCGTCACCACCGGGTTGCCGGTGCTGCCGATGCGGACCGTGGCCTGGTACTGACCGGCCTTGGTCGTGCGGGCGGCGTAGGAGATGAAGGCACCGTTCCCGGAGGGCACCGCGTCCAGGGAGAAGTCCACGACGGCGTCGGTTGAGGTCGACTTGATCGGATCGGAGATGATGGAGGCCGAGGAGCGCGGACCGGCCATGGCGATCCGGCCGCTGGTGCCGTCGACTGAGAAGGCCGCTGCGTTCCAGGTGGTCTTCCACTCACCGCCGGTAGCGGCCTTGCCCCAGCCGCCGTTGACGCTGCGCTCGAAGGGGTCCTCCAGCAGAGCCTTGCCCTCGGGCTGCTTGCCCTTGTCCTTGTCCTTGCCCTTGTCCTTGTCCTTGTCCTTACCGTTGCCCTTGTCCTTGCCATCGCCCTTGTCCGGCTCGACCTGCTTACCGGTGGCCGCGGTGTAGTGCTCGGCGATCTGCCGGGCGGACAGCGGAGTGCTGTAGACGGCGGCCTCGTCGATGTCGGCCTGGATGTTGGTGCTGGAGGGCTGTCCGTTGACTCCGCTGAGGGTGTCCCCACCGATGCGCCAGTAACCGGAGTAGCTCTGCCCCGAGGTCATGGCGGCATCGAAGGCGGCGAGGTTGCCGTCCACGTAGAGCATGGCGCCGGCGGTCGGGCTCATGGAGGCCACGATGTGGTGCCACTGTCCGTCGTTGTAGCTCTTAGGAGTCGTGATGGTGGTCAGCTTGCCCGGGTAGAGCATGAAGCTGAGCGTGCCGTCATTGCGCATGTACACCACGCGGTCGTGGTTCCACGACTGGTTGGTCGCAGAGGAGCCGTAGCCCATGATCTGCCCGCCCGAGGTCGAGGTCGTGCGGACCCACGTCTCCATGGCGAAGGAGGTGGGGGCCTGGGAGGCGACGCGCGTCGCGGCGTGCGACTTGTTCTTGCTGTCCGAGGTCAGGCCCAGCGAGGAGCCCGAGCCCAGGACGGACCCGCTTCCGCGCTTGTAGGCCTTGCCTCGGATCGTCAGGTTGCGCTGGCCCACGAAGTCCTCGGCCTTGTCACCGCTGGTCTCATCGAAGGACCAGTAGTGGGCGGCACCGTCGGCCAGGACACGGGCACCGTACTTGCTCAGCCCCTGCCCCTCAGCGGCCTTGACCGTCACCCAGTCCGAGACCGTGGAGGCGCCCCACTGGTCGGTCACCTGGACCCGGTAGCGGTGTGTGCTTCCAGGCTCGACGACGTCGGTGGCGCTGAGATCGGGGCGCTCCCAGAAGCCGGCGGTCACCGTCTGGCTGGTGACCGGCTGACCGTTCATGGAGTCGCGGTAGACGTTGTAGGTCAGGGTCTTGTCGTCCCGGTCCCAGTTGGCCTTGAAGGACAGGGAGACGACGCCCGCACGCGGCGAGGTGCCGGAGACCTTGAAGGCACCACCCTTGTCCATGGGCCCCTGCTTGTTCGGGGCGATGTCACGGCGGGCGAAGCGCACCAGTCCCTGCTGGGCCTGGCCATTGACGGCCAGGAACTCACCGCCGTAGACGACGTACTTGTCGTTGCCCTCGACGGTCCAGGTCGCCTGGACGGCGCCGGAGATCTTGCCCGGCGTGAAGTCGGGGTAGAAGTTGAGGTTCGTGGTGGCGTTCTGGCCGGCGTAGTTCTTGTAGCCCCAGCCGTGGTTCTCCTGCACCGTTCCGGTGGCGGCGTTCGTGTAGGCCACCGCGTTGTGGTAGTGGTACGAGACGTCCGGGAAGCCGCCGATGTTGGAGCAGTCGTGGGAGTGGCTGGCGGCATAGACGACGTCGCCGGCCGGGAGGACGTCGTAGGAGTCGCCGTGGCAGTCGGCCATGTAGTCGATGTCCCCGGTGACCCAGTTCAGGCGCATGACGCCCTCGAAGGTGCCGAGCCGGGAGTAGCTCGCCGCGTACAGGCCCTGCTCGTCAGCCTTGACGCTCATGACGGAGGCCTCGGCGCCGGCGCCGCGGACCACGCTGGAGGCGTTGTTCTTGCGCAGGCTGCCGTCCTTCTCGAAGATGGCGATCCCGTGACCGGGCTTGTCGCTGCCCCCGACGGACTCGAAGGCCCCGCCGATGGCCACGGCCGAGCCGTCAACGGCCTCGACGATGCTGCGCACGTAGTAGTTGTCGATCTTCGGCGCGAAGCTCGTCAGCTGCTGGTTGCTCAGGTTGAGCGCGGCGACGCGCTGGCGGGCCGAGGAGTTGACCTGGGTGAAGGCCCCGCCGATGTAGAGGGTCTGCCCGTTGGAGGAGACGCTCAGGGCCTTGACGCTGCCGTTGGCCGAGACGCCCAGCGGAGCGCGCTGGCCATCGGAGGCCCTGACCGCTCCGACACGCCAGGCCGTCTGGTTGTTCAGCGTCGTGAACTCGCCGCCCAGGTAGAGGGTCTGGCCGTCGGCGGAGGCGGCAATGGTGTTGATGGTGCCGTTGGTGGTGGGCGCCCAGTCGAGGATCTCACCGGTGTTGATGCTGTAGGCCATCGCGTTGCCGCGCGGCGACTCATTCTGGCCGGCAGGCGATCCAGCAGGCCTGACCGAGGAGAACTTCCCGACGGCGTAGACGATGTCCCCGACCACGACCTGGTCCCAGACAATGCCATTGATCTGGGCGGTGGGCAGGGCGTCGGCGGAGACGGTGCTGGGGGTGCCGGCGGCACCGGCGGGGGCCGGGTCCGCGGCGGCGGGAGATGCCGGAGCGAGCGTGACGGCACCAATGGAAACGAGAGCCGCGGCCAGCAGGCCGCTCAGGAGTCGGCGGGGGAGCTTCACAGGTATTCCATTCAGAACATACACAGATAACGGACACGCAACCTCACGAGGGGCTGGTACTCCGCACCCGACCTGGGTCGACGGGCGGGCTCATCGTACACCGTCGACAACTTGCCCGTCGCTGTTTTGGCACACACCACAGAGTGGAACAGTCCCCCCCACGCACCGACCATTCGTTCGAATGGCGCCATTGTCCCGGCGTTTCAAGGATTCCGGCGCGCCTATAAGTCCTCACCATCGGAGCCATCTCCCATATAGACATCGTTCAGGTTGTCTTCAGAGCCGCTTCATCTCATGTCACGGCGAAGCAACGATCAAGGGCCTCCAGCCGGGCCGCCCGAGCGGACCACCCGCCACGCCAAGGCGCCGTCCGTCGCCCACTTTCATGGGCAACGGACGGCGCCTTGGATGACAAGGACGTCGAAGAGCGACTAACGCCCTCAGAAGACTCGTCCCGGGTCAGCCGGCAGAGCCCCGGAAGGTGGCGGCCCCATGGTCCGCACCCAGATCGACAACGACCTTGATATTTCCTCGCCCCTCCGCCGGAATGACGAAGGCCCGATTCACGGTCACCGTCTCACCGGCTGCGAGCTTGGGCGGTACCGCGTCCGAGGCCGAGACGATCTCACTGGCGGGCGTACCAGCGCCCTCGCCGTAGTTGACGGTGGTGGACAGCACACTGGCCAGCGGCAGGTCCTGGCTGGACCTGTTCGTCACCGTCACCGGGATCAGGACACCAGGACCTCCCACCTCGCCGGGCCCGCTGGCGAAGTCCTTCGCCTGCAACTGCCCCAGGGAAACCACCAGGTCCCCATCGACGCGGACGGACTTGTCCAGGCCCACCTCGGGGTACTCATCCTTCGACAGGTCACCGGTCTCAACGGCCTTGCGATCGATCGAGGAGGCGTCCGGGGTGGAGACATCGTCCGAGGGGGACGCAGGCGCCGCCGTCGGTTTCGCGGTCTGAACCGTCGGCGTGGCGACGTTCGAGGGAGCGGCCGGAGCAGAGGCCGAGCCACTGGCAGAGGCCGGGGCGGAGGCGGAGGGGCTGGCAGTGCTCTGGGACTTTCCGCCTCCACAGGCGGCCAGTCCCAGCCCCAGCACCAGGACGGCGGGCAGGATCAGCATTCGAGTTCGTGACACGTGCCGAAGCGTACGGCCTCCGCCGCGCACTGCACCGCCTTCAGCGAGCACTGAGTTCGGGAGCACACCGCCACCGACGACAGAACCGGAGGCTTCGGGGGATACGCCGCGAAGACCCGCAGATCCAACGGTTCTCATGGCCGTCATCATCACTCATCATCCTGATCGTCCTGGTCGTCCTGGTGACCCCGGTCGTCCTGGTGACCCCAGCCATCCTGGTCGTCCCAGCCATCCTGGTCGTCCCAGTCGTCATGCTTCTTCTTGTTCTTGTTCTTCTTGTTCTTCTTGTTCTTGTTCTTCTTGTTCTTCTTGTTCTTGTTCTTCTTGTTCTTGTCCTTGCCGTTGTTGTCGTTGCCTCCCTGATCGTTGGCATCGCCCCCGCTCGCGGAGAAGCGCACGAGTCCCTGCTGGTGGATGCCGTTGACCGCGACGAACTCACCGCCGTAGACGATGTACTGGCCGTTGCCCTCAACGGTCCACACGGCCTGGTTCAGTCCGCTGTAGCTACCGTTCGCGAACCCGGGCAGGAAGCCGTTGTACTGAGTGGGCGCGGGCTGCCCCTCGAAGTCGCTGTAGCCCCAGACCTTGTTGCGCTGCACGGTTCCGGTGGCCGCGCTGGAGAAGCCGACGGCGTGGTGGTACCTGCCGTCCTCCTCCCCGTCGGAGAAGCCACCGATGTTGCTGCAGTCGTGGGTGTGTCCGGCGATGTAGATGACGTCATTGGTGGGCAGCACGTCATAGGTGTCGCCGTGACAGTCGGCCATGAGGTCGATGTCCCCGGTGGTCCAGCTGGCCCGGAACATCCCCTCGAAGGCGCCCTCCTGGGAGTAGGCGACGGCGTAGACCCCACGGGAGTCGGACTTCATACTCATGATCCCAGAGTGCCTCCCGGCGTTGCGGACAACGCTGGCGATGTTGGTCTGCCGCAGGGACCCGTCCTTCTCCAGGACGGCGAGACCGTATGCGTCGGAGGCCCCTCCCACCGAGGTGAAGGAGCCGCCGATCGCCACCGCGGAGTTGTCGGCGGCCACCGTGATGGAGCGCACCATGTAGTCATCGACCTGGGGGGCGAAGCCGGTCACCCGATGCGTCTTCAGATCCACAGCACCGGCGCGCTGACGCGCCGAGGAGTTGAGCTGGGTGAAGGAGCCCGCCAGGTACAGGGTGGAACCGTCGGGGGAGAGCTCCAGGTCCCAGACCGCCCCGTTGGCCGATGCCCCCAGCGGCTTGCGCTTGCCAGTAGCGTCCACCGCCGCCACCCGATAGACCGTCTCATCGTTGACGGAGGTGAAGGTGCCGCCGAGGTAGATGGTGGAGCCGTCGGCCGAGGCCGTGACGGAGCTGATCTTGCCGTTGACCTTGGGCGCCCAGTCCAGCAGCGCACCGGTCGTGATGTCGAAGGCCATGGCGTTGTAACGAGGAGACTCGTTCTCACCCTCGGCCGCACCGAAGGGACGAGCGTTCTTGAACTCCCCGACGACGTAGACGGTATTGCCGACAACCACCTGGTCCCAGACGATGCCGTCGATCTGGGGGGTGGGCAGAACCTGCGGGGAGGCGAGTGCGACCTGCCCCGGGGCTGCGGCGGCCGGGGGCGTGACAACAGCTGGGGCGACGAGCGCACCAAGGGCGAGAGGGAGGGCGGTCAGGACCGCCCCCACACTGGAGACAGCGCGGAAAGAATGCACGAGTGCTCCGTTCTTAAGACGTGAGGGAACGTGGGTAGGTGGCGCAGCATGACGGGAGCAGCCCCACCGCAGACCGAACCGAGGGGAGGGCAGCGGGACCGGCGCCGGTCACGAGGCTATTACAGAGGTAACGTCTTGATAACACCTCAAGCAGACTTTGCCCCACCTCTTGTTGTGGAATCAATCACGAACGTCATCGAAGGGCGCCCTCCGTCCACTTTTCTCACAGGTAGCCTCTCACTAACACGCACCGGGTTCCACACCCGATTCTTGGCTGGAATGCTCAGCGCTCACCCAGGTGGTGCGGACCAGTCGAACGCGATCCTTCCACCATAGTTCCGGCGCACCACCAGCGCGGCGCCCCGACCCCGCGCTCCGGAGTGTCGGAGGTACTCACGGGACGACTCGTTCGGCGTGTCCCGACGCCCACCTGCCTCTACACTGCTGACCGGGTGTACCGGGTGCACGCGGCACAACGAGTCCTCGAAGGCTCCGCAGGAACCTGCGGGCTCAGGGGCGAGAGCCCAAGCACCTCACCTCCTCACCCATCGCCTCATCATCACCATCCTCATCGTCACTGCCAGCACCGCCCCGTCACCCTCATCGATGATCCTCCGCCCTCACCGCGACCGGCAGTCGCATCGAAGGGGATCATTGGTTCCCATCCCTTACCGGCTCCGCCGCCCTTCGAAAGGACTCCGTTGACTGCTGTGAACCCGGACAGGCTCCGTATCGCCATGATCGGGACGCGAGGCGTCCCCGCGCGCTACGGAGGCTTCGAGACCGCCGTCGAGGAGGTCGGCCGACGCCTGGCCGACCGCGGCCACCAGGTCCTCGTCTACTGCCGCAACCCCGAGCCGGACACCCCGCTTCCCAACACCTACTTGGGGATGCGGCTGGTCGAGCTGCCCTCGGTGAAGAACCGCAGCCTGGAGACCCTGTCCCACACGGCTCTGTCGGTGGTCCACCTGCTGCGCCGCACTCACCCGGACGCGGCCTTCGTCTTCAACGCCGCCAACTCCCCCTTCCTGCCGGCCCTGCGCGCCGCACGCATTCCGGTGGCCACGCACGTCGACGGCCTGGAGTGGCGCCGCGGCAAGTGGGGCCCCACCGGTCAGCGCTACTACCGAGCTGCCGAGGCCCTGGCCGTGCGCTACTCCGACGCACTCATCGCCGACGCCCAGGGCATCGCCGACTACTACACCGAGGAGTTCAACGCCCCCACCGACCTTCTCGCCTACGGGGCGCCCCGCATCTCGGCTGATACCTCGCGCCTGGCCGAGCTGGACCTGAGCCCCAAGGGCTTCCACCTGGTGGTGGCCCGCTTCGAGGTGGAGAACCACGTCGACGTCATCGTGGACGGCTACGTGCGCTCCGGGGCCACGATGCCGTTGGTCGTCGTCGGCTCGGCCCCCTACGCCGACGACTACACCGCCCGCATCGAGTCCCTGGCCGACGACCGCGTCCACCTGCTCGGCGGCCTGTGGGACCAGGAGCTGCTCGACGCCCTCTACTCCGGCGCCCTGGTCTATTACCACGGCCACTCCGTAGGCGGCACGAACCCCTCCCTCCTGCGCGCCATTGGCGCCGGGGCCGCGGTGGACGCCTTCGACGTCTCCTTCAACCGCGAGGTCCTGGGCGAGGCCGGACGCTACTGGACCACGCCCGACGAGGTGGCCGCCCTGGTCGTCTCCGCCGAGTCCGACGTCGAGGCCCAGGCCGCGCGCGGCGAGGCGTCCCGCAAGCGAGCGGCTCTCTACGACTGGGACGAGGTGGCCTCCGGCTACGAGGCCCTGGCCCGGCGCCTGGCGCTCGGGGGTCCCGTCCGCCGTCGGCCCTCCGGACGCCGCACCGGGAAGGTGAGCTGGTGAGCCGGGGCGGGGCGGGCAGCACCCGCACTGGTGCCGCCCGGGTTCTTGTAGCCCACCCCTCCCCCGACCTGTACGGCTCGGACTGGCAGCTGGTGGAGACCATTCACGGACTCATCGAGACCGGTCACGAGGTTCTCGTGGCCCTGCCTCAGGACGGGCCCCTGGTCCAGGTGCTGCGCGACGCCGGCGCCCGCGTGGCCGTCATGCCCTTCACGGTCCTGCGCAAGGCCCTGCTGAGTCCCACCGGCCTGGCGAGGCTGTCGGCGCAGGCCGTCCCGGAGGTCGCCCGGCTGCGGTCGGTCATCCGCGCCAGCCGCGCCGAGGTGGTCCTCACCAACACGGTGACGATCCCCTGGTGGCCGGTGGCCGCAAGCGCGGCCGGCGTGCCGGTGCTGGCCCACGTGCACGAGGCCGAGGACACCCAGCGTCGGATCATCCGCGCCGGGCTCAACGCCCCGCTTCTGGCGGCCTCCCGGATCGTGGCGAACTCCGGGGCGGCCCGCGACGCGCTCCTGGACGCTCAGCCGCGACTGGCCTCGCGCACGGAGGTGGTCCATAACGGGGTCGCCGGACCGGACCGGCCCCTGGAAGCCCTGCGCCCCAGGCGGCCCGGGGACTCCTTCCGAATCGCCATGGTGGGGCGCCTGTCCCCGCGCAAGGGCGTGGATGTGGCTCTGGACGCCGTCGGCCTGCTGCGCCGCTCGGGGGTGGATGCCTCCCTGAGCGTGTGCGGCTCGGTCTTCCCCGGTTACGAGTGGTACGAGGCCGAGCTGCGTGAGCGCGCAGATCAGGAGGACCTCACGGGGCACGTCGAGCTGCTGGGTTACGTGCACCCCACCTGGCCGGTGCTGGAGGCCGCCGACGCCGTCGTCGTGCCCTCTCGGGCCGAGCCCTTCGGGAACACGGCGGTCGAGGCGATGCACGCGGCCCGGCCGCTCGTGGCCTCCCGGGTCCAGGGACTGGCCGAGGTCGTCACCGACTCGGCGACCGGCCTGCTCGTGCCCGCCGACGACGCGCAGGCCCTGGCCGATGCCCTCGGCTCCCTGGCGGCCGACCCGGCCCTGGCGGCCCGGCTCGCCGAGCAGGGCGAGCGCGAGGCCGCCGAGCGCTTCTCCGTGGCCGGGTACCGCGCCACGATGACCCGGATCGTCGACGAGCTCCTCAAGCGCTGAGGCCCCACCTCCGCGTTCCTGGTTTCTGCCGAGACCGACATATTTCGCGTAGCCCTACGGTTTTTCTGTAGGGCTACGCGAGAAACGCCCGGCTCGGCGGATCGTCAGCGCTGGGCGGGGCGCAGCGGGTCCTCGGCCAGCCCCAGGGACAGGCTGAACTCGCCGTCCAGGGGCTGGTCGGGCCGTTCGAAGGGGACGACGCCGTCGCACAGGAAGACGGCCATCTCCACGAAGCTGGAGAAGGAGGCCCCGATGAGGTGCTGGGAGCTGGCCAGCAGGTAGAGGTCGACCAGGCCCGAGCGCACACCCTTGACGGTGTTGTATCCACCCTTGTCGGTCAGGAAGACGCAGCCGTCGAACTCCCCGGCCAGCTGCTTCTGGGCCTCGGGGGTGTCGCAGGACAGGAAGAAGGGCACGTCAGGGTGGTCGGCGCGGATCTGGCGCATCCGGTTGGCGAACCACTCCACCGGTGAGGACTCGATGGTCTTGGCGTGGGAGACCGCGTGGGTGCGCACCTGGATGCCGACGTAGGGGCGTCCCCGCAGGTGGGCGTCGTAGAGGGCGCGGACCTCATCGGCGATCTCGTCAACGGGGGTGAGCTCGCGCAGCCGCTCGGTCCAGGGGCGCGGCCCGGCGGGTCCGGCGCCCTCCTTCCAGGTTGGGTCCGCCCAGGTGACGGGCAGGCCGTGGGAGTGGATCTGCCACAGGTGGCGGCGGCGCAGATCGGCGGTGATCCGAACGCCCTTGGGCTGGCGGTACCGGGCCAGGGGGAGGAGCGCCCGGGAGGTCAGGCGCGATACGGGGCTGCCCCCTTTGAAGCGCCACAACTCATCCATCCGGGGGCCGAAGTACTCATCGGTGCTCCACACGTAGTAAAGATCGCGGTCCTCGACCCGGGCGAGCTCCTGAGCGGATAGCAGCGCGCGCACGCGGTTGCCCAGCCCGTCCTTGCGTCCCGTATAGACCAGTAGCGCCTTGCGGCCGGTTAGCAGAGCCATAAGATTCCTTAACAGACGATTGAGGGAAAAGTGATTGGAGATCTCGACGAGGCGCTACTGGAGGTCTTTGCGCAGGTCGCGGTACCACTTGGGCAGGGCCAGGGCCACGTAGCCCGCGTAGCCCAGGAGCATGATGCCGTACACCCACAGGAAGACCGTGGGCGCGAAGCGGGTCATGAGCACGAAGCACATGAGCCCGTAGTCCGTGGGAGCCGACAGGACCGACTTGAGGACGCCGGGGCGGGACTCGTCCTTGGCCAGGGGCGTCCCACCGTGATAACGCAGCTGATACGTCAGAATATAACTGAAGAAGTGAATATTTTGAACCGCTCCGAAAGCCAACGGAATAAGCAGGACCGGGGCCGGTAATTCTGCAAAACGGAACAGTGAGATCGCAATGGCTCCGTGAATTGTCGAGAGCTTAATAACGTCTGCGACGTGGTCGAGCCACTCACCTGCTTTCGATCCACCGTTGCGCAATCTCGCCAGCTGCCCGTCAGCGGCGTCGAGGGCGTACCCGAACATGAGCAGCAGGGCGGTCGCCACGGTGGACACGGCTGTAGGACGCCACAGGGCGATGAGGGCGATGCCACTGTAGGTGCACAGCGCCGACAGGACCGTCACCTGGTCCGGGGTCGCGCCCAGCCGGTGGGCGATCGCGGCCAGGACCCGACCTGCGGGGCGGTTGATGATGCGGGAGTAGAGGGGAGCACCGGCCTTGGACTTCTGGGCCCGGGACAGGGCCCTGATGTTCTCGGCGATGGTGGGGGAACCAGCGGGGGAGCTCATGAGGCTTCTCCTTGAGCGGGGCCCGGGGAACCGGGCCGGGTGTTGGACAGATGAGGAACGGATAGATGAGGGAGTCGGGGGACGTCGGGCAGTGGTCGGGCGTCGGGGCACGGCGTCGGCTCCCGGGCTCCGCGAGCCGGCTCAGCACCGACGGCCCACAAGGAGGGGATCACCGCCGCGCCAGCTCTCGACGACGCCTGGCCACGTCCCGGCGCACCCACCAGGCATACGGGAGGATCTGGCACAGGATCACCGAGATCACCGAGCCCAGGATAGGTCCGGCCGCGTCGAAGCGCCCAATGAGGGCCCAGGAGATGGCGAGGTTCATCGGCACCAGGATGAGCACCGGGACGACCTGGAACTGCAGGCCGCGCGGGTCGGTCATGTACATGCCCAGCGGCTGCTTGCCGGCCTCGACGGCGACGTAGGCGGCGAAGGCCCACACGAGCGCGGCCGGCAGGACGATCTTGCCGTGGGACATGACTCGGGCGGCCCAGGGGGTGATGGCGACCAGGGCGAGAGCCAGGAGGAAGCCGCCCCCACTGAAGGCGATGGCCGGCTTGAAGGGGCTCTCGACGCGCTTGTCGGCCCGGGCTCTGGCGAACATGGGCCACATGGCGACGCCGGCCGCCATGACGGTCTGGGTGAGCATGTTGAACAGGTTGTTGGCCAGGTTGTACTCGGCCAGCGCCTGCGACTGCCCCAGGTGGGACAGGAGGAGGCGGTCGGTCTGGAAGGCGATCGGGATGGCCAGGGACTGCAGCAGCTGGGGTCCCGCGGTGTTGACGATGCGCACGCCGCGCACGCTGCGCAGCCGTGGCACGTCCCTCAGGGCGCCCTTGAACAGGGGGCGGGTGGCGCGCCAGGCGACGACGATGCAGATGATCGACACCAGGGCGTTGGCGATGTAGGAGTAGATGGACACGGCGTTGCCGCGCCCCAGCCCGGTGACGATGGCCAGCAGCAGGAAGCAGGACATGGCCGGGGAGACGACCCCCTGACTGATGACCTGGGTGGTTGAGCGTCCCAGGCCGATGATGACCCGCTGCCCCACGGACAGCGGCAGGGCCGCGGCGTAGATGATGAGACAGACGGTGGCGGTGAGCCCGCCGCCCTCCATGAGCTTGTCCCCCAGCAGCCCGGGCCAGGCGCCCAGCAGCATGATGACGATGCCGACGGTGCTGATGACCAGGGCGGAGCCGAGCAGCACTCGGACGGCAGTGGTGATCGTGCGCCGCACGGTCGAGTCGTGAGCCGGGTCGCTCGAGCTCGCCACCGTGTTGAGGATGACCGCGCCGATGCCCAGGTCGGTGAAGGGCATGAGGGTGGGGAAGGTCGCCAGCAGGCCGTACTGGGCGAAGGCGTCGGCCCCGAAGTGCCTGATGATGAGGCTGGTGTTGACCAGCCCGAAGATGCCCGAGACCCCCATGACCACCACTTTGGCCACGGCTGTGGTTCCCACAGATGACCAGCTGGCGCCCGACGACGACCCCCGCTTGAGGATCCCGCCGAGCCGCCGTAGCGGCGAAGGACGAGAGGCCCGGGACACGGCCGCCCCATCGCTCGCCTCAGCCGTCGAAAGGCTTGCAGCGTCTGAGACATCCACAGGTCTCCGACACTCAGTGGCGCCGGCCGGGGCGCCGCCGTCCGCCGGCTGCGCCCCGGCCGGCCCGGAAGCCGGCACGGGCGCCGAAGAACTCGACTGGGTCACATCGCACTCCTGATCTTGTAGGAAGGTCACAATCCGGCATCGGAAAGACACCCGAAGACAGGCATGAGACTAGACGCATCGGGATCGACGACCTGGTATCTTTTGTTTATCGTCTTGTGACATAGACGGCCCCCCACCCACCCTCCTTGGCACAACCCCAGCAAAACGCCCCTGACCAGCCAACACTCCGTCTGCTGGAAGAACCCTGAAAGGTCCCTCACAGGCGCATCGACATCCCCATATCGTTGCGCACCTGTAACATACAGACAGTTCAGATACCTCTCGACTCCTCGTCCCACCCATGCGATCTTGGCCACTTCCCACAAATAACGTCCGAAAGACTTAGTAGCATTCTTAAACGCTGCTGTTCGCGACGTCCCGTCAGCACTAGCCGACCAGTTTATTGCCCACCCACGATCATCCCTGCGGAGTCCACCTTGTCTAGTTCGACCCTGACACTGCCCCAGCGCGAGCAGCACCGGCGTCCCTCGACAGCAGCAGCCGGCGCCACCTCCCCCACCGCTCCGCGCAGTCCTTGGGCACGCACGCGCTATGACCTCGTCATCTGGCTCGTCCTGTCCGATCTCTTCGCCGTCGCCGTCCCCTTCTGGCTCGCCCTCCTGGACGGCCACCTGCCACTGGTCTGGTCCGCGACCACCGTGGGCATCACGATGGTGCTCGTCGCCTGGTTCCTGGGGGCTCTCGGCATCGACGCCGTCGAGCAGGCCGGCCCCGGCACGGGCCGCTTCGTCGCCGCGGCCGCGGTGAGCCTCCCGGTGGCCCTGCTGCTGGCCGACCTGTCCGGAGTCGCCCGGACCACTCTGCTGGCCACCCTGGCGGCCCAGCTCCTCCTGGCCGTCACCGGGCGCTCCATCGAGGCCGGGTGGCTGCGCCGCCGCCGCCTCGAGGGGCACGCCCTGCGTCGCACCCTCATCGTCATGGGCTCGGGCTCCCAGCCCATGCTCACCCAGCTGCGCCGCCACCCCATGGACGGCTTCCTCATCGTGGGATACCTGTCCTCCGGGCAGGACCGTGCCTTCCACTCGGCAGAGCCCGTGCGCAGCCCCCAGCACATCGCCCAGACCCTGCACGCCGAGCGCATCGACGCCGTCATGACGGTCGGCTCGGTCATCCCCGAGGACCTGGTCACCCTCATGCGCGGCCTGGAGGGCACCCAGGTGCGCCTCGTCGTCGCCCCCGGGCTGCAGGACGTCGTCCCCGGGCGCATGCGGGCCCTGACCGTCACGCACGGCTGGACCGGCCTCATCGCCGTCAAGACCCGACGCACCCGCGCCGCGGGCAAGGCCCTGTTCGACCGCCTCGCCGGCGCCCTCGGGCTGGCCCTCATCTCACCGCTGCTGGCGGCCACCGCGCTCGCCATCCGCATCGACTCCCCCGGTCCGGTCTTCTACACCCAGACCCGCGTGGGCCAGAACGGCAAGCCCTTCACCATGTGGAAGTTCCGTTCCATGTACATCGACTCCGACGCGCGCCGCGCCTCGGTGGTCAAGGCCGGTGGCGACGCCGGCAACGAGGTCATGTTCAAGGACCGCCAGGACCCGCGCATCACCCGCGTGGGCCGCTGGATCCGCCGCCTGTCGATCGACGAGCTCCCCCAGCTCATCAACGTCGTGCGCGGGGACATGAGCCTGGTGGGGCCCCGCCCCGCCCTTCCCGTCGAGGTCGCCAAGTACGACGCCGAGGCACTGCGTCGTCTCCTGGTCAAGCCCGGACTGACCGGTCTGTGGCAGATCTCCGGACGCTCGGACCTGTCCTGGGCCTCGACCGTGGCCCTGGACCGTCACTACGTGGAGAACCGGGGCGGAGTCCTGGACGCGAAGATCTTCGCCGGAACGCTGCGCGCGGTTATCGGCGGAAAGGGAGCCTACTGATGATCACCGGCTATGTCCCCGGCGGCTTCGACATGCTGCATGTGGGGCACCTCAACATCCTCACCGAGGCGGCCAAGCGCTGCGACCGCCTCATCGCGGGGGTCGCCACCGACGAGTCGCTGGAGCGGATGAAGGGGCGCGGCCCCATCGTGCCCCTGGCCGAGCGCATGGCCATGGTGGCCGCCCTGCGCATGGTGGACTCCGTGGTCCCCGACTACGACCAGGACAAGCGCCTGGCCTGGAAGCGCTCCCCCTTCGACGTGCTGTTCAAGGGCACCGACTGGGAGGGCACCGACAAGGGCCGCCGCCTGGAGGCCGAGATGGCCGAGGTCGGGGCCTCGGTGATCTACCTGCCCTACACACCCACCACCTCCTCGACGATGCTGCGACGCACCCTCGTCCAGGAGGTCGCATCCCGTAGTCCCCAAGGGGCCAAGTGACCACTTCACGTAACGACTTCGAGACGCCCGACACCCCGTCGAGCAGCATCGACTCCGCCGCGGACCGTCCCGGTCTGCTCGCCCGTGCCGCGAGCGCCCTGCGACCCCGACGGCGGAGCAAGGCCTCCCAGCCCGACGACGTTCAGGACCTCGGCTCGGGTCTCACCTCCGGCACCACCACCTCCCGGCTGGCCGCGACCTTCCGCATCCCCCAGTCGCGCGCCCAGCGCGTGCGGCTGCGCAAGCGCCTGTCGTCGCTGGCCGCCGTCATGTGCGTCACCGCCCTGGGAACGGCCGCCTGGCTCCACGATGGCGTGGCCCAGGCCGACCTGCACCTCAACGACGGCGGCGTGTGGGTCACCTCCACCTCCAAGCACCTGGTGGCCCGCCTCAACTACCCCTCCCGCGAGGTCGACGGCACGATCCGCACCTCCTCGTCCTCCTTCGACGTCACCCAGAACGCCGAGGACGTCCTGGTCCCCGACTCCGGCGACGCCTCCGTCTCCTCGGTCGATCCCGCCCAGGTCGCCTTCTCCGGGCGCACCCAGCTCACCAAGGGCGTGACCATCGCCCAGGGCGGGGACCGGGTCATGGCGGTCGACAAGGTCCAGGGCACCATCCGCGCCGCCAAGACCACGTCGGCCGGCTCCCTGGCCGCGGCCGCCCCCGTGGTCACCGGCATGCCCGACGTCGTGGCCGCCATCGGCAAGGACGGCGCCATCCACGCCGTCTCGGCCACCAGCAAGTCGCTGGTCTCCCTGGAGACCAGCGACAAGGGCTGGAAGGAGGCCACGAACACCTCCCTGAAGCTGACCGCCGGCACCGATCTGGCCATCACCGCCGTCGGGGACCAGCCCGTGGTCCTGGAACGCGGCACCGGCATCCTCCACCTGCCCGAGGGCAAGTCCGTCAGCCTGGGGGCCTCCGGCCTGGTGCTCCAGCAGCCCGGTCCCGAGGCCGACTCGGTCCTGGTCGCCTCCCGCAACGAGCTCATCTCCGTGCCCATGGACGGGGGCAAGGTCACCAGGACGCCGTCGGCCAAGGAGGGCCCCGCCCCTGAGGGCGTGCCCGCCCAGCCGGTGCGACTGGGCAAGTGCGTCTACGCGGCCTGGTCCGGCTCGGGCCAGTTCGTGCGCAGCTGCTCGGGACTGTTCGGCGGCGGCACCGACACCGCCCACGACGACAAGCTCGCCTCCTCCTCCGCCCCGGTCTTCCGGGTCAACCGCGACGCCATCGTGCTCAACGACCTGGACACGGGCTCGGTGTGGCTGCCCAACGAGGACCTCGTCCTCATCGACGACTGGACGGACAAGACCGCCCAGACCGACGACAACGCCAATCAGAAGGACGACTCGGCCAACACCTCGGACTCGCAGACGCCCCCGGAGCGCACTGAGGAGAACCACGCCCCCAAGGCGACCGACGACAGCTTCGGCGTGCGCCCGGGCCGCTCCGCGCTCCTGCCCGTGCTGGCCAACGACACCGATCCCGACGGCGACGTCCTCACCGCCACCCCCCAGGACAACGGAGGCTCGCTCAAGGCCACCAAGGCCCAGGGCGGACTGGCTCTGCGCATGGACATCCCGGACAACGCCTCCGGCAGCTTCTCCGTGCCCTACACGGCCGACGACGGCCGCGGCATGAGCGACTCCGCCGTCGCCACCGTTGACGTCCACGGCTGGGACGTCAACGGTGCCCCGAAGCAGATCACCACCCCCACCCTCACGGTCGCTGAGAAGGCCTCCGGCTCCCTGGACGTGCTGGGCCACTGGCTGGACCCCGACGGGGACAACCTCTACCTGGTCTCCGCCCAGGGCGAGGGGCTGGACACCAAGGTCTCCAACGAGGGCACCGTCACGGTGCGCGAGCTGGGCGCAGGCACCGGCACCCGCGACCTGACCGTCACCGTCTCCGACGGCCGGGAGACCACCTCCGGCGTGGTCAAGGTCGACGTGCAGCCGGCCCAGTCGGCCAAGCCGATCGCCAACGCCGACCACGTGCGTGTCGTCGCCGGCTCCAAGGCCGTCGTCTCGCCCCTGGACAACGACACCTCCCCCTCCGGGGGGACGCTGCGCCTGGCGGCGGTGCAGGAGGCCCCGGCCGGGACCTCGATCAGCGTCGACCAGCAGGCCGGTGTCTTCACCTTCTCCACCGAGGCCAATGCCCAGGCCCAGACCTACTACCTCACCTACGACGTCATGGACGGGGCCAACACCGCCCAGGGCATCGTGCGCGTGGACGTCACGCCCAAGGCCGACGCCACCGTGCCTCCCGAGGTCGAGAACGACACCGCCCTGCTGCGCAACGGCGGCTCGACGACCATCGCCCCGCTCAACAACGACTTCGACCCCTCCGGGGGGATCCTGGTCCTGCAGTCGGTCAAGGCCCCGTCGGACTCCGGGGTCACCGTCACGGTCGTGGACCACTCCCTGCTGCAGATCACCGCGGCCAGCACCGTCCCGGCCAACCTGACGGTGGAGTACACCGTCACCAACGGCACCTCCAGCGCCACCGGGAAGGTCGCCGTCGTCCCGGTGACCCAGTCCCAGCCCCAGCCGCCGGTGGTCACCAATGACACCGCCGTCGTGCGGGCCGGCGACGTGGTCACCGTGCCGGTCCTGGACAACGACTCCTCCCCCGCCGGTCTCAACCTGTCGGTGGACTCCCAGGTGAGCCTGGTGGGCGACGAGCTGGGCACCGCCTGGGTCAGTGAGAACACCGTCCGCTTCCGCGCCGGCAACCGGCCCGGCCGCACCTCCTACGCCTACACGGCCAAGGACGACCAGGGGCAGACCGCCTCGGGCATCCTCACCGTGGAGGTGCGCGCCCAGGACGCCGAGCACAACTCCGCCCCCTCACCGCGCAACCTGGAGGCCCGCACTCTGGCCGGCTCGACCACGAACATCACCGTGCCGCTGGACGGCATCGATCCCGACGGCGACTCGGTGAGCCTCGTGGGCCTCAACCAGGCCCCGTCCCTGGGCTCGGTGGAGATCAACTCCTCGTGGCTGACCTACACGCCCTCCGAGGGGGCCACCGGCACCGACACCTTCACCTACGTCGTCGAGGACCGCTTCGGGGCCCAGGCCACCGGCACGGTCCGAGTGGGTGTCGCCCAGGCCTCGCCGCTCAACGTGGCCCCGGTGGCCACTGACGACCTGGTTGTGGCCAAGCCCGGGCGCACCGTGGCCGTGGACGTGCTGTCCAACGACCTGGACACCGACGGCGACAACCTGACCCTGGAGGGCGACCCGGTCTCCAGCGACCCCTCCCTGGGCGTGTCCATCCGGGCCGGCCGCCTGGTGCTCGACCTGCCGAAGAAGGAGGGCAACCACTCGGTCACCTACACCGTCTCCGACGGACGAGGCGGTACGGACACCGGCACCGTCACCGTCCAGGTCTCGAGCAACGCCCCCCTGGCCAACCCGGTGGGCGTGGACGACTACGTCACCGTCGACCAGGTCGACGCCAACGGCCGGGTCACCGTCCCGGTCCTGGACAACGACAAGGACACCGACGGCTCGCCGTGGGACCTCAAGCTGTCCTCCTCAGACCCCGACGTCGAGGTGGGCAAGGACTCCCTGAGCCTGACGGTGGGCGAGACCCAGCGGCTCGTGCTCTACACGATCACCGACGCCGACGGGCTGACCGGCCACGCCGTCGTCGTGGTGCCGGCCCGCTCGGCGCTGCGGCCCCGCATCAACCCCTCGGCCGTGCCCGCGCGCGTGCTGGCGGACAAGACCACGGACATCAACCTGTCCTCCTACATCCTCACCCGTGAGGGCACCAAGCCCGTCATCACGGACACCTCCTCCATCCACATGGCCAAGGGCACCAAGGACGCCAAGGCCGCCTCGGGCGGGTCGGCGCTGTCCTTCACCCCCGACTCGGGCTTCACCGGGCAGACCTCGGTGACCTTCACCGTGGCCGACGGCACCGGCTCGGATGCCTTGAACTCGACGCTCACGCTGCCGATCATCGTGGAGTCCTCGACGAACCGGCCGCCGACCTTCACCCCCACCGAGGTGACGGTGGCGCCCGGAGAGGGGGCCGTGACGGCCAACCTGGCGGCCATGGCCACCGACCCCGACCCGAACGACAAGCTCTCCTTCCAGGCCGGTCCCGCCCCCGCGGGATTCGAGATCTCCCTGAGCGGCTCGACGCTGTCGGTCAAGGCCGCCGACAAGACCGCCGAGGGCACCACGGGCTCCATCCCGATCACGGTCTCCGACGGCGTCAACCCGCCGGTGAGCGCCTCCCTGCCCGTTCGGGTCAGCGCCTCCAACAAGCCCCTCATGACCACGGCCCCGATCAACCTGGAGTCCCGCAACGGCGAGGCGGTCAGCGCCGACGTGTCCAAGGCGGTGAGCAACCCCTTCCCGGACAAGCCGATCACCCTGTCCGGCACGCCCACGATCACCTCCGGGCAGGGCGCGATCAGCGTCTCGGGAACGACCGTGACGATCACGCCCAACAGCGGGTTCCACGGCACCATCACCGCGCAGTACAAGGTGCTGGACTCCACCGGCTCGGAGTCCCGGGCCGTCACCGGCACCATCACCGTGCAGGTCGGCGGGGTGGCGCCCGCGGCCCCCTCAGGGGTGAACGTGACCCCCGTGGATGCCAACTCGGCGCGCGTGTCCTGGACCGACGGCTCCGCCAACGGCTCCCCCATCACCGGCTACAAGGTCAGTGTCAACGGCACCGAGCAGTCCTGCTCGACCTCGAACTGCCTCATCAGTGGCCTGACGCCCGGTAAGAGCTACAGCATCCAGGTCGTGTCCACCAACAAGTACGGCGACTCCGAGGCGGCGACGGTGTCCTACCAGCACAACGCCACCGCCAAGACCCCGGCGGCGCCCACGCTGACGGCCGGTTCGGGCAAGCTCACCGCCACCTGGACCGAGGTGGACGACCCCTTCGGGGGCACGGCGACCTACGACGTGCGCCTGTCGGACGGCACCGTGCAGACGGGCCTCTCCGGAGGCTCGGCCTCCTTCGACGTCGCCCCGGGACGCGCCTACACCGCTCAGGTGCGCGCCAGGTCGAGCCAGGGGACGGTCTCGGAGTGGTCCTCCCCGTCCAACTCGGTGACGCCCTACGGCGAGCCCGGCACCCCCGGGACCCCCGTCATCACCCCCAACGGAGCCACGGTCACCGTCAGCTGGCAGGCGGCCAACGGCAACGGCAGCCCCGTGAGCTACACGCTGCACTACACCAACGGGCACACCAGCGACTCCAAGGACGTGGGAGGCGCCACCTCCACCACGGTCTCGGTCTCGCGCGGAACCTGGACCTTCTGGGTCGAGGCCGACAACGGTCACGGCTCCAAGACCTCGGGCCAGGCCAGCTACAGCTACAAGCCGACCCCGCTGACGCCGTCGACCCCCGCCGTCAGGGCCACCGGCAACAGCGGCGAGCTGTCCGTGAGCTCCTCGCCCCGGGCCGGCAACGGCTGGAGCGTGGGTGAGCTGACGGTGGAGTACTCCGTCGACCAGGTGACCTGGACCACCTCCTCGACCATCCGGGGACTGACCAACGGGCAGACCTACACCGTCTACGCCCGCGCCAACGGCGGCGGACAGTACTCCGACGTCGTCGCCTCCTCGCCGGTGGCGCCCTACGGTCCGCCGTCATCACCCTCGGTCAGCTGCGAGCTCACCGGCAAGAAGCAGAAGAGGGTCTCCTGCTCCTGGAGCCCCGGGGCCAACAACGGTGCGAGCACCAAGTACGAGCAGACCAGCAACGGCGGCAAGACCGTGGAGGACGTCGAGATCGGTGACACCTACACCGGCAAGCTCAAGCGCGGTGAGTCGCTCACCTGGTGCGTGCGGGCCAAGAACAACGCCGGCACCTCCGAGTGGGGCTGCGACACCGTCACCAGGCCGCCCAAGCACGGCGACGATGACGATGATGACGACGACAAGAAGCAGCCCGTCGCGGTTGGCACGCAGCAGCAGTTCTCCGTGGACTACTCGCAGACATGCCGTCCCTTCGGCCCTTGGGGCACCTGCTACCAGATGGTCTTCGACCTCTCCGGCAACCCCAACAGCACCTTGTCCTGCGGCTACTGGCACTGGGACACCTGGGACTGGCAGCCCGCCTGGAACGAGGAGGAGGTCACTCTCGATAAGAACGGCTACGCCCGGCACAAGTTCCCTCACCGGACACCGAGATGGAACCAGACCGTCACCTGCACCCAGCAGTAACCGGATCATTAACCAGATCGATGCCCGCAACGCAACAAGTCACACACTCACCTCTCTCCACCCGAAGGATCATTGATTCCATGCCGATGACTCCCGAGAACGCGACATGGTTCGCTGACGCCTTCTCCACCATTGTCAACAACGTCGGTCAGGCGCTGCTCGACAAGGAAGACGTGATCAAGCTGGCCCTGACCACCATGCTCGCCGAGGGCCACCTCCTGCTGGAGGACGCCCCCGGCACCGGCAAGACCGCCCTGGCCCGGGCCCTGGCGGCCTCGGTGCAGGGGACGCACTCGCGCATCCAGTT
>NZ_MSGO01000040.1 GCF_001929375.1 Actinomyces oris
GGTCGATCGGCAGGCGCGCCAGGCGCCGCCCGATCTCCGTCAGGCGCGGCCCCCTGCGGCCCCGGTCGGGGGCGTCGTCGGACCGGGCCGAGGCGGCCCCGGCCGGCTCGATGGCGCCGATCTCCGTGAGCAGCTGCAGGCCGGAGCGGACCTGGCGGGAGTCCGGGGCGTCCAGGAAGGGGAAGTCCTCCACCGCCCCCAGCCCCAGGGCCGCCATCTGCAGGATGACGCTGGCCAGCGAGGTGCGCAGGATCTCCGGCTCGGTGTACTCCGGGCGCGCCTCGAAGTCGGCTTGCGAGTACAGGCGGATGGCGATGCCGTCGGCCACGCGCCCGCAGCGGCCCGCCCGCTGGTTGGCGCTGGCCCGGCTGACCGGCTCGATCGGCAGGCGCTGGACCTTGGTGCGGTTGGAGTAGCGGGAGATGCGCGCCAGCCCCGGGTCGATGACGTAACGGATCCCGGGAACGGTCAGTGAGGTCTCGGCCACGTTCGTGGCCAGAATGATGCGGCGCACCTGGTGGGCCTCGAAGACCCGGTGCTGCTCGGAGGCGCTCAGGCGCGAGTACAGGGGGACGACCTCAATGGCCCCCGGCGTGCGCGAGCGGCCGTCGGGCGTGTATCGCGCCCCCAGGTGGTCGATGAGGGCCGCCTCGGTGTCGCGGATATCGCGCTCACCGGCCAGGAAGATGAGGATGTCACCGCTGGGCTCACCCAGGAGCTCGTCGACGGCGTCGAGGATCCCGGTCACCTGGTCCTTGGGCTCCCCGGACTCGGCGGCCACGGAGGCGGCCCGGCCCCGGCCCTTGCCACGAGCCCCCTGGTTGCGGGGCGTGAGCGCGGTGGGGCCGACGCCGGAGCGGATGGCCTCGCGGCGGGCCCGGGCGGCGGCACGCACCGCCGGGTCGGGGGAGGTCAGAGCCTCCAGCTCGGCCTCGCTCAGCTCACCGGGTCCCGCCGGGCCGGGCCGAGGACCGGCGTCCGTGCCGCTGGTCGGTGAGTTGCCGGCGCCCTCGGAGGCGGGCGGGGCGTCGTCGGGAGCCAGCGGGCGGTAGCGCACCTCAACGGGGTAGGTGCGCCCGGAGACCTCGATGACCGGGGCGGGAACGGTGAAGGGCTGCCCGCGGTCGCCGACCTGCTCGCGGCCGAAGTGCTCGGCGAAGCGCTCGGAGTCGATGGTCGCCGAGGTGATGATGACCTTGAGGTCGGGGCGCTGGGGCAGCAGGCGCGCCAGGTAGCCCAGGATGAAGTCGATGTTGAGGCTGCGCTCATGGGCCTCGTCCACGATGATCGTGTCGTAGCGGCGCAGCTGAGGGTCGGACTGGATCTCCGCCAGCAGGATGCCGTCGGTCATGAGCTTGACCAGGGTGTTCTCGCCGACCTCCTCGGTGAAACGCACCTGGTAGCCGACGACGCCGCCCGGCCCGATCGAGGTGCCCAGCTCGGAGGCGATGCGCTCGGCCACGCTGCGCGCGGCAATGCGCCGCGGCTGGGTGTGGCCGATCATCCCGGTCACGCCCCGGCCCAGCTCCAGGCAGATCTTGGGCAGCTGGGTGGTCTTGCCGCTGCCGGTCTCACCGGCGACGATGACGACCTGGTGCTCGCCGATGGCGGCCGCGATCTCCTCGCGGCGGGCGGAGACCGGCAGCTCCTCGGGGTAGACGATCGCCGGGACGGCGGCGGCGCGGGCGGCGAGCTGCTCGGCGGAGTAGCCCTTCCAGACGCTGCGACGCCGCCCCCCGGACCGGCCCGGGCGCCGGCCCCGGCGCCTGCCAGCATCGCCGCGCGGGGCGCGCCTCCTCTGCTTGCCCGGTGCACCGCCCCGTGCGGGACCGGCGGCGTGCCCGGCCGGCCCGCCAGGGGACGCCTGCGCGCTCTCGGTGCTGCGCTCGCCGAGGACGCCGTCCTGCTGGCCGTGGTGCCCACCGGCGTGATCGTCGCCCTGGTTCTGCTTGAGGTGCTCGCCCTGTTCCATAGGTGGCCCATTGTCCCCTATACGCGCGCCATCGCCCGATCAGCCCGTGCACGGACCCGCCGGCGGAAAGCCGCGCCGGTGGGTGCCCTGCGTGAAATACTCGCCGATATGACGGATTCTTCCCACTGGTCAGGTCACGCTTCGGGGCCCTTCTCTCAAGGCGCTGCCGGACCTCAGCCTCCCTACGGTCCACAGGATTCTCAGGCCATGCCAGTGCCCTATGGTCCCCAGGATGCAGTGGGTTGGCAGAATCCCCCTGGGGCGGGTGGATTCCCCACTCAGCCGGTCATGCAGCAGCAACCTGCCCAGCCTCCGTACCTCCCGGCGGGGGCGCCCGTGCCCTACCAGGGCGGCCCGGTCTACCCGGCCGCCCCCGGTGCGGGGACGCCCAAGCCCGGACGGCGCACCGCCGTCATCGTGGCGGTCGTGGTCGTGCTGGTCCTCGCTGTTGCCGGAGGGGGCGCGGCCTACTGGTGGCTGCGTGGCCGAGGCGGGGCTCCGGCTGACCTGACGAAGCCGACATCGGGCTGGACCAAGGCCTGGGCCAACGGCTACAAGGAGGTCTGGGCCCTCGACGCCCCCAAGAATGAGCCCGGCCCCAAGGGACGTATCTCGATCAAGCACATCGGCGACTATTTCATCCGGGCGGTCTCCGACGACAGCCAGGCGCATGTCGAGGTGTTCTCTCTGACGAGCAAGACCCCCAAGCTCCTGTGGGAGGAGGACTTCGACTTCAAGACCGAGTACTACTTCATCGATGTGTGGCAGGGCAAGCTCATTGAGGACGGCGAGCTCGTCGACCTCGGCTCCCAGAAGCACGAGGACGCTCCCTGGGAGGCGGGGGCCACGATCTCCGTCAACGGAGACAAGGCGATCTCCTGCGAAGGCGCGACGTGCACCATGTGGTCCTCCTCGAAGCAGCGCGTGTGGCAGAAGAAGCTCCCCTTCGACGATCCCGGCTCCGAGGACGCCACCATCTCGCCCGGCTTCGGCCATGACGCGATCGCTAGCATCTTTCATAGGAGTAGGAGGGAGACGCAGTACCTGCATATCGACCTCAACACCGGTCAGACGTCCCCGATTGAAGGCGCCTCAATGGACGCCTCACCCACTGCCTTGCAGGACGGCTGGATGCTCTTCGACTCTCAGCCCTCATCCTCGGGCCGGCCCGATACCGTGACCCTCATCAACCCCGATGGCTCGGTCAAGGAGACCTTCGAGGTAGGCGTTCCCGACGACTTCACCGACTACCCGTGGTCGCCCCAGGACTTCACCCTCGACCAGGCGCGCGCCTGGCTCAAGAACGGTGACACCTCCTGGGCGCCGTCGACATACTCGGTCAACAAGGATGACGAGGAGTGCCGGTCCATCACGGTCGCAGGCCAGAGAATCGAGCTCGGCGAGAACAACTCGCTGTCCTTGAAGCTTCCGAGTGGATGTTTCGGTGTGCCCATCCAGGGCGTCTACCACGCCGGAGACGGGGACATCGGCGTCTTCTCTGAGCGCAAGGGCGACGATGAGACGGTTCTGCACCTCGTCGACATGTCCACCGGGAAGAGCCCCGAACCGATCTCCCTGGGGAACTGGGGCGGCTACAGCCCCGAGGGCGACTTCCTCATCACCTACGAGGACAACGGCGCCGTCAAGGCCTACCGCCCGTCCTGATCCGCCCCGGCCCACCTTCACGGGCGCCGACGGCGGTGCCGTCGCCAACCGGCGCAAGGGGCCGGGTGGCCGCTCAGCGCAGGCGGCGCTGCGCCCACTCCAGGCTCAGGCGGGCGACCTCCTCCTGCGCCTGCTCCAGGGTCTCGGCGTGGACATGGACCATCTGACTGGAGTCGGGCAGCAGCGGGAAGCCCTCGGCGGTGGCCTCGGCGGTGTCGGGCAGCTCGTTGGACAGCACCCCGTGCACCATGAGCACCGGCCAGGGCAGGTCCGCCAGGGTGCGCTGCGGATCCTGCATGGAGAAGTCGGCCAGCGTCTCCTTGGACAGCACGTTCCACTCACGCGAGTTGGGGTTGTCGTCCACCAGGCGCGTCAGCCCGTGCTGGGCGAGCTCATCGAGCTGCTCGGGGGAGAAGATCTCCTCCCACAGGATCGACTGCGGCCCCACGATGGCGCCCACGAGCACCGCCGTGCGCACCTGCTCGGGCCGGGCCAGGAGCGCCGCCGTCGCCCCGAAACCGTTGGCGTGGATCATCTGCCGGGTGAAGCCCAGGCCGGCCAGCCAGCTGGAGGCCGCCCGCAGGTCCTCGGCCTCACCCGCCAGCGTGATGACGTCGTCGTCGGACTCACCCAGACCGGAGAAGTCCAGGTTGAGCGTGGCCAGGCCCGCCTCGCGGTAGCGGGCGCCGATCCAGTCCAGGCGCCCGCCCTGACCGTGACGGTCGGTGAGGAAGTCGTGCGCCAGCAGGACCACGCCCTCAGGCCGCGTCTGCGGGCGCGTGGCCTCCTCCGACGTCGTAGAAACCTCCAGATCGATGGGGGCGGAACCGGCGGGCAGCCGGAGGGTACCGGCCAGGGTGATCCCGCGTGGGGTATCGATGCGGACGTCGTTCATGGGGTCAACCTAAGGCAGAAAATAGGGATGGGCATGGGGGATGCATCGGTAGTTCTCCCAATTGCGCTTCCAGCGTGACGGGGGCGTCGAAACCGCTGGTGGCCGCCAGTACTGTGGATAACAACGAACCGTGAGGATCCTCCGGCAACGGTGGAACCCGGACCGGGGACCAAGGACCGAGGAGGATGCGAGGCCGGGCGGGCACCCCGAGTCGCACGGGGCACCCACCCGGCCTCAGTCGCCGTCGGGCGGGTAGGGACTGGCGGCGCTGTCGAGCTACTCGGGAAGCGGCACCGCACGGACCGTCTCGACGGCGCGGCGCACCAGGGCCTCATCGGTGCGCTGAGGCTCGTCGGGGGCCAGCCCCTCGCGGGGGCAGCGCATGTGGACCTCGCGCACGCCGGTGGACTCCACCAGGTCGACCAGGCCGTCGGGGCGCACGGCCCCGGCCGCGACCACGGTCGGCCCGCCACTGGCCACCAGCCCGGCGATCACCGAGGCGCCGTCGGCCGCGGTCTGGGCCGCCCCGCTGGTCAGGACGTAGCGCACGCCGAGTCCCTCCAGGTCCCCGTAGGCCTCGACGGTGTCGCGGCACTGGTCGAAGGCCCGGTGGAAGGTGAGCGGGGCGCCGTTGGCCATGTCGACCAGCAGGCGCACGAGGCCGCGGTCAATGGTGCCGTCCTCGGTCAGGGCGCCGACGACGAAGCCCAGGTCCACGGCCGGCGGCAGCGTGGTGCGCCCCCCGCCCGTGGCCTGGGGGCGGGTGAACTCGGCCATCTCCAGGGCCAGGGTGGCGATGCGCCGCACGTCGGCGATCATGGCCCGGCCCTCATCGGCGTCGTAGACGAAGGACCCGCCCCGGGGACGGATGAGGATCCGCAGGCCGAAGGGGGCGGCGGCCTCGGGCTTGTCCGCCCAGTGGGCGCCGGCCTGGGCGCGGCGCTGCTCGACCTGCTCGGCGGCGGCGAAGACGGCCGCCTCAATGGTGCCGATCGAGGGGGTGGTGCCGGCGGCGGTGAGGTTCGCGCCCAGCTCTGCCCGGTCGGCCCCGGCCCGTGCCGAGATCCTCACGCCCTCGACGTCCTCGACGCAGGTCTCCAGGACGACGTGGGAGGGGTGGCGCCAGGCGGGGACGGGAGCGGTGATCGTGTGCTGGCGCAGCGACGGTGCTGAGCCGGTGAGCCTCATTGCATTCATGGGGCTGAGTCTGACATGTCATCACGTTGATGAAAACCGAGTTGACGTCAGATGTCCTCAGATGTCCTCCAGGTCCTCATAGGACTTGGGGTCCTCGATGGGCTCCAGGTGCGCCGAGATGCGCAGGCTGGTGTCGGCCGCGATGAGCTCGTCGATGAGCTGCTCGGTGAAGTCGTGCCCCTTCTTGACGCTCCAGGCCGCCGGAACCAGCACGTGCAGCTCCATGAAGCGCCGGTTGCCGGCCTCGCGCACCCGCACCGCGTGGAAGTCGATCATGCCCGCCTGGCGGTGGCGCGCCAGAACCTCCTCCACGCCCTGGAGCACCTCGGTGGACGGGGCGATGTCCATGAGGCCGCCCACCGAGTCGCGGATGAGCGTGAAGCCGGCCCACATGATGTTGAGCCCGGCTCCCAGGGCGACGACGGCGTCGAGCACGGCCGAGCCGAAGACGGCCACCAGCGCCACCCCGACCAGGACCGCGGCGGAGGTGACGACGTCGGTGGCCAGGTGCTTGGCATCGGCCACCAGGGTCATGGAGCGCTCGCGGCGCCCGGCCCGGTAGAGCGCCCACGCCACTGCGCCGTTGAGGAGGGAGGCGATGACCGAGACCACCAGGCCCACCCCCAGCTGCTCGGGCATCTGGGGGGTGATGAGGCGCTCGATGGCGGAGATGATGATGAAGGCGGCGGCCACGAAGATCATGACGCCCTCGACGACGGCCGAGAAGTACTCGGCCTTGGAGTGCCCGAACTGGTGGTCGGCGTCGGCGGGCTTGGCCGCGATCTTCAGCACGATGAGGGCGACGACGGCGGCGACGAGGTTGACCACGGACTCGGCGGCGTCGGAGAGCAGACCCACTGAGCCGGTCATCCAGGCCGCGGTCCCCTTGAGCGCGATCGTGGCCAGTGCGGCACCGATGGACAGCCAGGCGTAGCGGCTCAGGTCCTTGGGGGGCGAGTAGCGGGAGGACACGCCCCGATCATGGCGTGGGCCGGCATGCCCTGACCACCTGAGGTTTCGTATCGCCGCAACGCGCGATCCGCGACGGCCGGGTGCCCGCCCCGCGCTGCGTCGTGGGTTAAGGTGCCGGGTAGCGGCGGGCTGCCGGGCCGGCACCGGGGTCGACGGCGGGACGCCACCATGACAGGAGCGAAAGGCGGGCAACCGGGGTGCTGGACGTCTCTTCCCTCACGCTTCACATGCCGGCCTCCCTCACCGACACCTTCCGGCTGCTGGACCTGTGCGGGGTCCTGCTCAACGGGATCCTGGGCGGGCTCATCGCCCGGCGCAAGAACTTCGACCTGGTGGGCTTCGTCGTCCTGGCCATGCTCACGGCCACCGCCGGCGGCATCCTGCGCGACGTCATGATCCAGGCCGGCCCGCCCTTCGCCCTGACCGACCCCTACTACCTCTACACGGCCTGCCTGGGGGCGACGGTGGCCTGGTTCGTGCCGCTGACCTCGCGGCCCACCCGGCGCCTGCTCGTGGTGGCCGACGCCGTCATCCTAGGCTGCTGGGCCGCCACCGGGGCCTCGAAGGCCCTCACCCACGGGCTCGGAGTCATGCCGGCGCTGCTGCTGGGCTGCCTCACGGCGATCGGCGGCTCCATGATCCGCGACGTCGCGGTGGGGGAGACCCCGGCCGTCTTCGGCGGCAACAAGCTCTACGCGATCCCGGCGCTCATCGCCGCCGGCACCCAGGTCGTGGCCGTCAAGGCGGGGGTGGCTGACGCGCACGCCATGCTCGTGTCCACCGTGGTCGGTTCGGGCCTGTGCGTGCTCGCCTACTGGCGCTCCTGGCAGCTGCCGGTCATCTCCGACAGGGAGCGGCGCCGGGCCGGGCGGCGCGAGGCGAGCGGCGCGCTGGTGGGCTGGCGCCGCTCGCTCATGATGGGGCCGCTCAAGGCCCCCTCCTGGCGCGGCCGCGGCGGGCGGACCACGCAGGAGGGCGCACCCTCCCAGCAGCCCGAGCAGGGCTAGGAGCTGCCGGGCTCAGCCGGCCTCAAGCCGACTTCAGGAACTCTCGCCGACCGGGCGCACACTGGCCTGCCCGGCGTCGACGGGCTGGGACTGGGTGCCGCCCTTGTTCGAGGGCGCCCCGAAGAGCCGCTCCTTGACGGCGTCGGCGACCTTCTCGGTGACGGCCTCGCCCTGGGCGCGCACGGCCTGCTTGACGTGGCTGGAGGCGGCGTCGACCCGGGTGCGCACGAAGGGCTGCTCGGCGACCTTGGAGGCCGCGGTCTTGATGCGCTCGTACTGGGCGCGCCCCGCGCGGGTCCCGAGCACGTATCCCGCGCCGAGTCCGAGGATGAAGGGGATCTTGCCGGCCATATCGTCTCCTGAGCTTGACGGAAGCACTGCTTGGTGCGCCATCACCATACCGGCCGTGGGCCGGGGCGACTGACGTGAAGGGGGCTCGGGGGCCGCGTGATCGCCCTCAGCGTCACGCGCGGGGCCACTGCGGGTCTACGACGGTCCTCACCCCCGGAATCACACGGTTTTCTCCGAGGAGTCGCCGGTGGAGGGAGCCGAGCCCGCCGCAGGGTCCTGGGCGCTGGTGCCGTGGGTGCTCGGCTGGGAGACGATCAGGCCGTCCGGCGTGACGGTGGTGATGTAGGAGCGTCCGCCCAGGATGACGCCGAGCGTCACCAGCAGCCCGGTGCCCAGGAGGGTGGCCACCTGCAGCACGTTGAGGTCGGCCAGGATCGCGTGGCGGCGCAGCGACGCCGCCGTCGACGCGGTGGAGCCGGTCCGGCCGGTCGGCTCTGTCGGGCAGGCGGAGTCTGTGGAGAAGGGGGACATGTGCTACCTCCTGTTCGATGGGGATGGGAACGGGGGCGTTCGCCCCGGTGAACCCAGGTAACTGCTGGGGACTGTTGGCCTGGTAAGGCGGGCCTGTGCTGTCCCTGTGAACCGGGTGGGCCATGGGCCGATCCGCATGCTGGCGGGGATCGACGCCGGTGGAGGGGCCTGCGTGAGACATGCCGCATGGAGGGGCGGCTGAGAATCGCCCCGCCCTCGGCGGTGGTCGCCGTGAGGCCGTCAGCGGCGCGGCGCGGCCTCCAGCAGCTCGCGGGGCAGGAGCCGGGCCAGCTCGTAGCCGTCGGCGCCCACGACGACGGGCACGTCGGCCTCGGCCAGGGTCCGGGCCTCGGGCCCGATGCCCATGGGGTGGGCGGTCAGACCTCCGGCGAGCACCTGCTGGGTGGGAGTCAGGCGGCGGATGGCGACGGCGGCGATCCGGTCAGCGTGGTGGCGGGCGGCCTCGCCGTAGATGTACGGGTCGTGCTGGCCGTCGTCGCCGAAGAGGAGCCAGGTGATCTGGGGCAGGTCGATCATGAGCCGGCGCAGCTCGGTGCGCTTGTGCTCGATGCCCGAGCGGAACCAGCCGGTGTTGGTCGGCCCCCAGTCGGTCATGAGCGCGGGCCCCGAGGGGAATCCGTGGCGGGAGAAGAAGGAGCGCAGGGTGGGGACCACGTTCCAGGCGCCGGTGGACAGGTACATCATCGGGGTGCCGGGGTGGGCGGCCTGGATGCGCGAGTAGAGCTCGGCCATCCCGGGGACGGGCTCGCGCGCCGAGGAGTACTTGACGAGCTGGTTCCAGGCGGCCACGAGCACGCGGGGGACGTGCGTGACCATGGCGGTGTCGTCGATGTCGGAGATGATGCCCAGGCGCGGCCCCTCGGGGATGATGAGGACCTTGGCGGCCACCGCGTGCGCCCCCATCGCCTCGATCCGGGCCTCGTGCCAGCCCGGCTCCAGGCCGTGATCGCGCACGACGACGTCGATGTAGCCGCTGCGGTCGGCCCGGGTGCGCACACTGGCGCGGCCCACGCGGACCGTCACGGGCAGGAAGGCCACCGGCACCTCAATGAACAGGCGCCAGCCGCGCTGGGCATCGCTCAGCCCGGTCATGGCGAAGCTGCGGGCCTGGGCGGCGCTGACGGGAAGAGCAGCGGGCAGGGAACGGAACAGCGGCCCCTCGGCGGGGGCGTCCTGGGGGCGCATCACCATGCGGGCCAGGACCCGGGCCATGGGGGCGGACCGGGTGGGCTGGGAGGAGCCGGAGGAGGCGCCGCGTGACGCTGAGGCGGAGGGCCGGTGGGCTCCGGCCCCGCTGCGCTGGGCCGCCGTGTCCTGGTACTGCTCCTGGTGCTGCGCCGTCGGGCGCGGCTGAGCCGGGGAGCTGGTGCCGTAGCCGTCGTAGGGAATGACGCGGGGGCGCCAGCCCTGGCGCTTGAGGACGGGGACGGTGTCGCGATGGAACTGGTCCTCGACGGCGCGGGCGATGTCGGAGAGGGGCACCCCTGGATCCTAGACGACTCAGTGGTTCCGATCTTGTGCGGTCGTAGGGTAGGTCGCGCGTTCGTAGGGTAGGTCGCGCGGTCGTACCCTTAACCCTCGACCGCGCGCCATAAGGTACGAACGCGAGCGCCTCTCGCGCCTCTCAGCGCCCCTCAGCGGCGCAGGGCCCTCAGGCGCCGGCCGCTCGCCCACCACAGGACGGCTCCGCAGGCCAGCGCCCACCAGGTGTAGCTCGAGCCGACGGCCTTGGCCCAGGTGGGCCAGTTCTGCTCCACATGGTTCTGCTCGGGGAACCACCACTGCATCGCCAGGACGAAGACGAGGAACCCGGCGGCGCCGGCCACGCCGAGCGCGGTTGAGCGCCAGCGCCAGGTCGCCGCCGCCACCGACATGAGCGCGGGCAGGCACCACACCCAGTGGTGCGACCAGGAGATGGGGGAGATGAGCAGGCCGAGCACCATGACCACGCTGATCTGAAGGGACAGGACCAGGCCGTCGTCCTGCCCGGGACCTCCGGCCTCGCCGCCGGCACCCCGCAGTCGATCCAGCCTGCGGCACAGGGACCAGACCGCCACCACGGCGAGCAGGGAGCAGAGCGCCCAGGTGAGGTTCCAGGCTGACTCCGGCAGGCCCCGGGCGATCGCCCCCTTGAGGTTCTGGTTGCCCGAGTAGTCGGCGAAACCGGCGCGTCCCGGATCCCACATGGCCGAGGTGAAGAACTCCCAGGACTCGGCGGGGGCCGCCAGGGCGGCCAGGAGCGTCAGCCCGACGGCGCTGCCCGCCATGGTGGCCGCCGCCCGCCACTCCCGGCGCGCCAGGAGCACCAGGATCGCGACCGCCGGCGTCAGCTTGATCGCCGCGGCCAGACCGCTGAGGACCCCGCGCCAGCGCGAGCGCTCGGGAACCAGGAACAGGTCAACGGCCACCAGCGCCATGAGAATGGCGTTGACCTGCGCGTACTCCATGGTCTTGGGGAAGGGCTCCAGGGCGATGACCCCGATGAGCGCCAGCCACGGCGCTACGGTGTGCGCCATCCGGGGCGCGAGAGCCAGCCGTCTGAGAACCGCGTAGGTGGTCACGGCGGCGCACAGCGGCGTGGCCACGATCAGCAGCACAGTGGCCGACTGGTACGACATCCAAGTCAGTGGTGCGATCACCCAGGCCGCCAGAGGCGTGTAGGTGAAGGGCCACAGGTGCTGGGCCGGGTTGGCGTACCAGCTGTAGAGGTCCCCGCCGTCGAGCCACTGGTGGACGGCCTCGTAGTAGACGAAGGAGTCCAGCTTGAACAGCCACTGGCCGGTGTCATCCACCAGGGACCAGTAGGCGGGCACCAGCAGAGCCAGCCATCCCAGAACGGCGACGACGGGCGCTGAGGCGACGGCGCGCGCGGCCGTGACCAGCCGCGGGGGCCGGGCGGCAGGCGTCCCGCTCCCGGGGGCCGGGCGGTCCGTGGGGCCGGTGCCCGACTGGGAGGGACGGGAGGCGTGTTGTGGATTTCCTGCGATCGGCATCGTGCTGAGTGTAGAAGAGGCACCAAGAACGCTGGGAATCGAGCCTCCCGCCGACGTCGCTCAGTGACCGCCCAGAGAACGGGTGGTTCGTGCTCGCCTGAGCGCGCGCAGCCCCAGAACGCCAACCACGACGGCGCCCCAGCCGAAGGCCGCCACCGCCAGGTACCCGGCACGCGAGCCGCCGGCGTCCGTGGCCTGCCCCGCCAGCAGAGAACCGATCGAGACCCCGATGTTGAGCGCCGTGCTCACCCAAGCCAGGCCCTCGGTCAGCTGGGAGGGGGCCACCGTCACCTGCACGATGTTGTTACCGCTGGTCAGGGTGGGGGCGATGGCGAGCCCCGTCAGGAGCGCCAGGACGGACAGCACCACCAGGCTCGGCGCGAAACCGAAGGTCGAGGCCCCCACCGCGAGCCCCACCAGCCCGGCCATGAGCTGCTTCCACAACGGCCACCCCCACGTGCGCGAGCCGTAGAGGAGGGCCGCGACGAAGGAGCCCACGCCCCAGACCGCCAGGACGAGCCCCGAGGCGGACTTGTGCCCGGCCTCGGTGGCGAAGGCCACCGCGGCGACGTCGTTGGCCCCGAACATGGCCCCCAGGATGAGGAAGACGATGGCGATGGACACCATGGCCCCGTAGCGCATCACCGGAGGATGCGCCGTGCCCTGATCTGACTGCTCGGCGGCCTCAGCGGTGCGCCGCGGCCGAGTCGGGTGCGGCGCGGGCTCGGTGGCGCGCTGGCTGAGGAACCACAGCCCCCCGAACAGCTGCATCACCACACAGCACACCCAGCCCGAGGTCACCGGCAGGAGCGGCGTCGTGCACAGGGCCGTGGCCAGCACCGGCCCGAGAATGAAAGCCACCTCATCCAGGGCCGCCTCCAGGGAGAAGGCCGCGTGAACCTCCTCGGGGCGGGTGAGCATCGCCGTCCAGCGCGCCCGCACCAGTGAGCCCATGGAACCCGGCCAGGCCCCCGGCCAGGGCCGACATCACGGCCAGGAGCCCCAGGTGCGCGTGCATGGCGGCGGCGACGGCCAGCCCCACCAGGCTCAAGGACGACACGAGGACCGCGGGGAGCATGACCCGCGACTGGCCGTAGCGGTCGACGCAGCGGGCAAGGATCGGCGCCCCGATGGCCATGGCCACGAAGTTCGCGGCACTGACCAGGCCCGCGGCCGTGTAGGAGCCGTAGAGCTCCTCGACCGCCAGGATCGTGGAGATCCCCACCATGGACATGGGGAAACGGGCAATGAGCCCGGCACTCGTGAAGGAGCGGGCACCGGGGTGAATGAGGATCGTTCGGTAGGAGGTGGCCATGTCGGACGTCGTGCGCTGCTGGAAGGTGAGGCTGAGAGGGAGAGGACAGGTCGGAGCCCCGGCGGGCGGGGCTCCGACCTCGGGTGAGACTGATCAGTTGCCGCCGTGGGTGGTGGAGACGACCTTCTCGCGGCTGAGAGTGAAGCCCTGGCCATTGACCTGGTTCCAGCACTGCATGCCGGAGTCGGCTGACTCGCAGGCGAAAGTGGAGTTCTTGGCGGCGGAGCCGTAGCTGAGGCTGACGCCCTTGGGGGTGAAGGTCGACCCGCAGCTCTGGCTGGACTTCCCGTCAGCGCCGATCGTGACCGTCAGCGGCTTCGAGGACGGGCAGGAGGCGGTCGAGGCGTGCTCGTTGATGACGCAGGTGACGTCCTTATCGTTCAGGGTGCAGCTGATGTTGCCGCTGGGGGCGTCGAAGCCGGACAGCTCCTGAGCGTTGGGGGGCGCGGGCGCCTTGAGCGTGGGGGTCGCCGAGGCGCTCGGGGTGGCCGAGGCCTTGGGGGAGGCGGACTGGGAGGCCAGGGAGGGGCCGTCCTGAGCAGCGGCCTGGCTGGAGTCGGCCGGTGCCTCGGTGCCCGAGTCGGCGGCCGAGCCCTTGCCGCTGCCGCCGGAGAGGTACCAGGTCGCCAGGAAGGCCAGGACGGTGGCCACCAGGATCGCCAGGATGAGCAGGATGCGGTTGGAGGTCAGGAAGGAGGAGGGGGGCTGGGAGTCGTCGTCCTCGGTGCCGACGCCGAAGACGCCGTCGTCGCCGGTTACTGCCGGGGCGTGCTGCACGGGAGCGGGAATGACCGGGCTCTGCGCCTGGGAGACGTTCGCGGACTGCTGGAAGGTCTGCTGCAGGGCGGGCTGAACCGGCCGGGCCGGCGACTGGGAGGCCATCGCCTGGGCGGGGTGGGGCGTGGCGACGGTCGGGTCGCCCGTGGCCTGGAATCCGTCAACCTGTGTGTTCGCGCCGGCCGCGTTGAAGGCGCTCGGTGCGCTCGCGGCGCTCCTCGAGCTGGTGGCGGAGATCGCAGAGGCACCGGAGACCGCGCTGCCGGACTGCAGCGAACGGGGCAGGGTCACCTGAGTGGGGGCCTCGGAGGACCTGGCCGACGGTGCGCTCGGCTGGGCGCCGGGGGGTGAGACCACCGCCAGCTGAGGCGATGACTGCGCCGACGGCGCCGACGGCGCTGACTGGGGCTGGCTGCCGCGTGAGGCCAGAGCTGCGTCGACCGCGGGGTCTCCCAGGGTTCCCAGCCACTCCAGGAGAGCGGGATAGGTGCGTGGGTTGGCGGCGATGTAGGGGCGCAGGCCGGGGTAGTTCTGCGCCAGCTGGTGGAGGGTCTCCAACTCCGCGTTGGGATCCTGCGCTCGCGCGACAAGCTCGTCCTTGGCCTGAGACATGCTGGGTCCTTCGAGGGTCGGGAAAACGACGTCGGTCCAGGTTGTGACCGGCACCTGGGGCCGTCGTGGGTCGGGTGTCGGGCCGCCCGCGATACCGAGTCAGGGAACGCAGTACCGGCTCGGCGGCATGCGGGTCGGTCAGCCGGCCACGTTGGAAGACTACCTGAGGACACCGCCATTTCGACTGCTTGACGGGTCACGGCCGCAGCCTGTCAGTGTCGGCCGACGCGGATCGCCGCCGATGACGGCGGTGGTGGAGGCCCGGTTGGCGGGCGGATCGGGAGCCGGCGCTGTTCGCCGTCGGCTCGGTGCGGACTCCCACATGATGGAATCGGGGCGGTGGTGCGGTGGTTCCGGACGGGGTGCTGGGGTTTACTAGGGGAGTGCAAGCGACGCAGGGAAAGGGAGCCGATGACCGAGCACGTTCGTGCTGACGCCGATGCCATCGTGATCCGCGGTGAAGACGGTGTCAGGGCCTCGGAGGTCGTTGTCGGTGCGGCCACCGACGTGGGGCGCCTGCGGACGATCAACGAGGACGGCTACCTCGCCATCGCTCCGGCCTTCGTCGTCGTCGACGGGATGGGCGGGCACGCCGCCGGCCGTATGGCCACGCAGGTGGCCCTCGATTCCCTCTACTCACTGGCCGGGGCGACCATCATCGACGTCGACACGGTGGTTCGCGCGGTGGTGGCCGCCCAGGAGGCGATCATCGCCATCCCGTCCCACGCCGCATACCTGCCCGGTGCGACGATCGCCGGCGTCATCCTGACCTGGATGGCTGACGAGCAGGGGGTGACGCGACCGACCTGGGTCATCTTCAACGTCGGAGACGCCCGGGTCTACCTGCTGCGCGACGACATGCTCTCCCAGGTCACCCGCGACCACTCCCGGGTCCAGATTCTCATCGAGACCGGTGAGCTCACCCCCGAGCAGGCGCGCCGCGACCCCCGACGCAACGTCGTCACCCGCGCGCTGGGCGGAGGCATCGCCGACTCCGGCGTCCCGGACCTCTACACCGTTCCGGTGGCCGCCGGAGACCGGTTCCTCATCTGCTCCGACGGACTCAGTGACGAGCTCGACGACGAGGCCATCGCCACCGTGCTGGCGGCCGGCTACCCGGCGCAGCGCACGGCCGAGCTCCTCGTGGCCGCCTCCTTGGAGGGCGGAGGGCACGACAACACCACCGCCGTCGTCGTCGACTCCCTCCAGATGCCGACTCCTCCGCCGGGGGCGCACACGTCCTGCCCCGGTGACGCGAGCAGTCAGGGGGCGCAGTGACGGTCTCCCCGGTTCCCTCTCTCTCCCTGCCACGTGAGCGCGTTCCGCTGCCCGAGGGGCTGACGCGCCTGTCGGGCGGCGCTCTGCGGGTCGACGGCGTTGACGGGACCGCCGTCATCAACCCGGCTGCCGGCTGCGAGCCCGGTGGCGTCTCCGTTGAGACGGGGCTGCGGGTCCTGCAGGCCCTGGGTGGCACCTACCTGCCGAGGGTGGGGCCGGCGGCCCCGGCGGCCCCGGCGACTCTGAGCGCGCCCTCCCCGCAGGTCGCCGCGGCCTCGCCGGTCGCAGCGCTCCGGCGCTCGGACCTGCGGTCCATGACGCCGGAGCCCGCCGGTATCGTCCCGGCGGAGCCCAGTGACGAGACCACGCTGCTCAAGCCGATCACCCCGGTCTCCCAGTCGCCCCAGGAGACGGCCCCGGTGCCCTGGGAGACGCCTTCTTCTGCCGTGGTCTCTTCTCCTGCCGGGGCCGACGGTCCCGCGGACTCGGCTCCCGAGCTGCTGGAGACGGGTGTCTGGGAGGACCCCGACGACTCCTACGAGCCTGCGCAGCAGCACCCGCAGACCGCTGCGGAGCCCGCTGCGCAGACCACTGCGGAGAGCCTGGACACCGGCGACGTGAGCCCGTTCCCGGACTACCCCGAGCCGGAGCCCGGGTCGGGGCGCCGGCGCCGCGGTGCCCATCGGGCCCCCACAGCGCCCTCGGCGAGCTCGGGCGGCAGCCCGACGGCCAACACCCCCACTGCGCCGGACAACTCCAAGAGCAAGCAGCCCCAGCCCGTCCGCGAGCCCCAGCCGTTGGAGGCCCTGCCCAACACGGAGGTCGTCCCCGCCTCCGAGGCGGCTCTGATCGCCGCGCCCCCCGTGCGGGCCTCGCTCTGCCCCCAGGGGCACGCCAATCCTCCCGAGCTCCGGGAGTGCCTGCTGTGCTCCCAGCCCCTGACGGGAGTGTTCTCCTACGTTCGCCGGCCGGCCCTGGCCACGCTGACCCTGTCGACCGGTGCCGCCGTCGAGGTCGCCGGCGACGTCGTCATCGGACGCGCCCCCCAGGTTCAGGCCGGGGGCGATCCGCACATCGTGGCCCTGGTCCCGGTGGCCAGCCCGCAGCACATGGTCTCGCGCTCCCACCTCATGCTCACGACCTCGGGGTGGAGCATCCTGGCCCAGGACCTCGGCTCGTCCAACGGCACGGTCCTGGCTCGCCCCGGTGCGACGCCGGTCATGCTGGGGCCGGGAATGCCGACACCGGTCTTCATGGGGGATCTCATGGATGTCGGCGACGGGGTGACGCTCCGTATCGATCCGCCGTCATGGCTGAGGTTCCGTAGTGGCTGAGGTCACTGTCCGAGTGGTAGTGCTTCGCCGGTGCGGCTCCGGGTTCTCGGCAAGACTGGACCCGGGTACCGATCATGAGCCGGGACCGTGGAAGGAGAATTCATGAGTGACCTGACGTGGACGGAGATGCCGGAGGTCAGTCCTGAGCAGCCCGACGAGCTCGTCCTGGACTTCTCCGGGGAGATCTACCGGGTCGCCCCGGGCGACACCTTCGTCATCGGCCGAGGCGGAGACCTCGACATTGACGACAACCCCTACCTCCACCGCCGCTTCCTGGTCTTCGCCCACGCCGAGAACCTCTGGTGGATCGCCAACGAGGGGTCGCGGTTGTCGGCCACCCTGACCGACGGCGAGGGCCTGGTCCAGTCCCGGCTGGCCCCGGGGGCCCGCATGCCGCTGGTCTTCCCGCGGGTCATCCTCACCTTCTCCGCAGGCCCGACCACCTACGAGATCAACCTCATCACCTCCGGGGAGGACCGTTTCTCCGGGATCGACGGCGTGCGTGAGTCCTCCGGCCAGACCACCATCGGGGTGACTCCGATGACCCGCTCCCAGCTGCTGCTCGTCCTGGCGCTGTCCGAGCCGGTGCTCAAACGGGCCGGGACCGGGGCCGCTGAGATCCCCTCCTCCGCGGCGGCCGCGGCGCGCCTGGGCTGGCCGCTGACCAAGTTCAACCGCAAGCTCGACAACGTCTGCGAGAAGCTCGACCGGGTGGGGGTGCGCGGGCTGCGCGGCGGCCGGGTGGCCGGAGCCGCCTCCAACCGGCGTACCGCACTGGTGGAGCACGCCGTGTCCACCCTCATGGTCACCGCCGAGGACCTCTACATGCTTGACGAGGAGCAGGCCGCCAACCAGGCCCCCGCCGACCAGACGGCCGAGCGCTCGGTGAGCACCGCCCCGGTGGCCCAGAGCTCGCCGTCGGCGCCGAGGCGATGACATGACACGAGAAGCGATGAGTCACCGGGGTGACGCGGACTCGCCCCAGGCGCTGGAGGGCGCCGCTGAGGAGGAGCTGCCCAACAGGGCGCTTCTCGATGAGGTCCTGGCGGACGATCCCGAGGAGCAGGACGACTTCTCGGAGGACGACTTCCCGGAGGATGAGTTCCCGGACGGTGACCGCCCCCGCACTGCCAGGCGACGTCGCGTGCGACGGTGGGTGACGGTCCTGGTGGTGCTCGTCGTCATCCTGAGCGCCGGGGCGGTCGGGGCGGAGTACCTCGTGCGCGGGCAGATCGACGCCGCCGTGCGCTCCGCCCTGCCGGGGCTGAGCCCGGACGCCCGGATCGTCACCAGGGGAATCGTTCTGAGTCAGGTCGTCGGCGGCTCGCTGGACAGCCTGAGCGTGGACTCCTCGAGCCTGACGATCACCTCCAAGGGCCAGAGCAACGCCTCGGTCACGCTCAGCGACGTCGACGTCGATCTCAGCCACATCAGCCTGCACAAGCCCTATCAGACTGACGCCGTGGCGGCGTCGGGCACCGTCAGCTGGCAGCAGGTGGCCGAGCTCGCCGCCGCATCGCACCCGAAGCTCAAGGGCGTCACCCTTCAGGCCAAGCGCACGGGGACGAGCGCCCAGGATCCGGGAGCCATCCAGGCCTCGATGTCCGTGCTCGGTCTGGGCGGTGAGGCCGAGATCGTCCCGTCACTGGGATCCGACGGCAGCCTGGTCCTGACCATCACCTCCACCCGGATGGCTGGGAAGAAGCTCGGCGTCGACGTCGACACGGGGGATGCCAGCATGCTCAGCTACGTCGGGCTGGACTCCCCGCAGATCACGATCCCCGCGTCATCCCTGCCACCGGGACTGCGCCCGACCAGCGCCGTCGTCACCAATGGCGGGCTCCGGCTGAGCCTGGCCGGGAGCCGGGTGAACCTCGGGCAGCTCTGATCCCGAGGCGACCACCCCATGACGACTCGTCTCACATTTCCTTCAAAGTGGCGCGAAATCGGTGAAAAGTTGGGGTTCGCCGGGGCTGTGGGGAGGACTTCCCCTCCGCTCGTGCCCCAGGCGGCCCCGGCTCGTATAGCCTGCCAATGCGCTGCCTATCCAGGCGCGAGCCCGTGGCGTGAGGAATCAAGCCAGAACTGAGCGAGGAGAACCATGAGCATGCAGCCCGAGCACCGTGCCCAACCCGGCAGTCAGCCGGGTGGCTGGGGCAGTGGCCAGCAGTACGGTCAGCCCAGCGGCCGGCCGGCCGGGCAGCCGGCAGCCCGACAGGCCAGTCAGCCCGCCGGCTCCTCCGCGGGTCAGGGTGCTCCGGCCTCGGCGCCGCAGCCGCCCTCGCTCCCGCCTCAGATCAACCCGCAGCCCTCTGGAGCCGGCACCGCGCCGGCTGCCTCATCCAGGATGACGGTTCCCGGCTACCCCTCCGGGCCGGCGGCGCCGGCCGAGGAGAAGGTCGACACCGGCCCCCTGCCCTCCCGTGAGACGCTGCGCCGCGAGGCCAAGGCCGCCTCCAGCCGCCGAGGCGCGGGGGACGCCGACGTGGAGCGCGCCGCTGAGCTGCTGAAGTCCGTGGCCAACATCTTCTCCCAGCGCGTCGTCGGTCAGGAGCAGCTGCGCACGGCCCTGGTGACCTCCCTCATGTCCAGCGGTCACATCCTGCTGGAGTCTGTGCCCGGCCTGGCCAAGACCACCGCCGCCCAGACACTGGCCTCGGCCGTCTCCGGCTCCTTCCGGCGCATCCAGTGCACGCCCGACCTCATGCCCAACGACATCGTGGGCACCCAGATCCTCAACTCCTCCACCGGCGAGATGACCACCCAGCTGGGGCCGGTCCACGCCAACATCGTCCTGCTCGACGAGATCAACCGCTCCAGCGCCAAGACCCAGTCGGCCATGCTCGAGGCCATGCAGGAGCGTCAGACCTCCATCGGTGGCGTCGTCTACCCGCTGCCCCACCCCTTCATGGTCCTGGCCACCCAGAACCCCATCGAGGAGGAGGGCACCTACGTCCTGCCCGAGGCGCAGATGGACCGCTTCCTCATGAAGGAGGTGCTCACCTACCCGCGGCCCTCGGAGGAGGCCGACGTCCTGGACCGCATCTCCAACGGGACCTTCGACCAGCCCGTGACCGGTCGGCCCATCTCCACCGGCGACGTCGAGTGGCTTCAGCGGGCCGCCGAGCGGGTCTACGTCGATCCCGTCATCAAGCAGTACATCGTTGCCCTCATCAACACCTCCCGCGGCGGGGGGCCGCGGCCCGTGCCCGGCCTGGACCGGCAGGTGCGCGTGGGGGCCTCCCCCCGTGGAGGCATCGCGCTGATGAAGGTGGCCCAGGCCGTCGCCCTCCAGGAGGGGCGCACCTACGTCATCCCCGACGACGTCCGCCTGCTGCGCCACGGCGTGCTGCGCCACCGGCTGGTGCTCACCTATGACGCCCTGGCCGACGGAGTCGCGCCCGAGGCGATCATTGACGCCATCTTCGCGGCCGTCCCCACGCCCTGAGCCCGGTGGGGACCAGCACAACGATGAGCACGCAGGTACACGGCGCTCCCGAGGCGCCCGAGTCCGATTCCGGCGGCCGGCGCGGTACGCGGATCGAGCGTCTGCGCGCGGCTCTGAGCCTGCCGACCCTGCGTCGCGCCACGGGGCTGCTCGACGGGCGCCACAAGTCGGTGTTCGTCGGGCGCGGGCAGGACTTCGACGACATGTCCTTCTACCGGCCCGGCGACGACATCTCCGACATCGACTGGAAGTCCTCGGCCCGCCTGGGGCAGCCGGTCATCAAGCGCTACCAGCGCGAGTCCATGATGCCCATGGTGCTGGCCGTGGACACCGGCCGGACCATGGCGGCGACGACCCCCTCGGGCGAGGACAAGCGCGACCTGGCCCTGGGAGTGGCGGAGGTCTTCGCCTACCTGGCTCGGATGCGGGGGGACTCGGTGGCGCTCGTGGCCGGTGACGCCGGCCGGACGATCTCGCGCCCGGCCCGTTCCGGGGCCAAGCACGTGGAGACCCTGCTGGCCCTCCTGGCCCGCACCTTCGAGGATCTCGACGCTCCCGTCGAGGGGGCGCCCGGCGCCTTCGAGCTGGCCCCCGGGGCCCCTCCCTCCAGCCTGCCGCGCCTCATGGAGCGAGTGAGCACCTGGCACCGCCGACGCAGCCTGGTCATTCTCATCACCGACACCGCCCACCCCGGCCCCGATGCCGCGACCTGGCTTCGGCGCCTGTCGATCCAGCACGAGATGATCGTCGTCCAGATCGAGGACGACGACCCGCTGCGTCAGGACGGCGGCCGTGGGCGAGACATCGACCTGCCCTTCGAGATCCCCGCCTTCCTGCGCTCGGACTCCCACCTGGCCGCTCAGGCGGCCGTGGTGCGCGAGCAGTGGCGCACCACCGTCGAGCAGGTGCTCGACGCCCGCCACCTGGAGTACGGCGTCGTCTCCTCCGAGGAGACGCTCATCGACTCCATCGCCGAGCTCCTCCAGCGCGAGCGCGCCGCCGTGGCCAGAGGGAGGCGGTGACCCATGCAGATCATGCCCCCGGTCCTCATGCCGATATGGATGGTCATCGTCATGGTCGTCGGCCTCCTGCTGGTGACCGCCTGGCTGCTGCGAACCTTCCTGGTGACCCGCCGCGACATCTCCCAGGAGGTCGGAGACATCCCCATGGCGCCGCGTGAGCGCCGCCAGTGGGGTGAGCGTCTCGGCGAGATCTCCCAGCGCTGGGACGCCGGTGACCTGGACCTGCGCGAGCTGCACCTGGAGCTGGCGGCGCTGCTGCGCGGCTTCGCCGAGGCCCGCAGCGGGGAGGAGATCACCACCGCCACGGTCTCGGAGATCCTTGACATGGCCGCCACTGCCGGACCGCGCTCGGTGGAGGAGCGGCGGCGCAGCGTGCGCGCGGCGGGCCGTCCCCTGGACGCCAACCCGCTGGGGCACGTCGGAGAGCTGCTCGCCGTGTGGGAGCAGCCCTCCTTCGACCGTGAGCCGCAGGCCGCCGCGCAGGAGGCCCTCACCCACGCCAGGGAGGTGGTCACCCGATGGTGATGCTCTGGTTGTTCATCATTCTGATCGTCATCGCCGCCGCGGCGGTCATCGCAGTCCTCATCATCGACCACCGCTCCAACGGGGCCTCCTTCACCAGAGCGCCCAAGCGGCTGCGGCCGCCCTGGAGCCGCCGGGGGAGCGAGCAGGTCGTCGAGCTGCCCCGCCGCCTGGCCAACTCGGCGAGCCTGTTCCAGCTGCCCGCGGTGCGCCAGCGCATCCGGGCTCAGCGCTGGCTGCACGCGCTCCTGGCGCTCATGCTGGTCTCAGCCCTGCTGAGCGCCGCCGCCATCGCCGGTCGTCCCGTCCGCGTCACCGAGCGCTCCGACGCCCTGGCCAACCGTGACATCGTCCTGTGCCTGGACGTGTCGACGTCGATGGTCAGGATCGACTCCTCGGTCCTGAGGACCTTCTCCGAGATCCTGGAGGACTTCGACGGCGAGCGAGTGGGGATCGTGGCCTGGAACTCGACCGCGCAGACCATCGTCCCGCTGACGGACGACTACGAGCTGCTGCGCGACCAGCTCACCGAGCTGGGCGAAGTGCTGGACATCGACCCGCAGAACGTCACCTTCAAGCAGCAGCTCGCCTACCAGGAGGCCTTCGGCGGCACGATCAACAACAGCATCAACGGCTCCTCCCTGGCCGGTGACGGGCTCGCCTCCTGCGCCCAGGCCTTCGACAACCAGGGCCTGGACCGCTCCCGCTCCATCATCCTGGCCACCGACAACCAGGTCATCGACCCCGACGACGAGCAGATCTACCCCCTGCCCGACGCGGTCAACCTTCTGGTCGAGCGCAAGATCCGCCTGTTCTCCATCTACGGAGCCGACGAGGATCAGCCCTACCAGAACCTGCTCGACAAGACTCCCGAGGAGTCCCGCGAGGAGCTCAAGACCGTCACTGAGGAGCAGGGCAAGGGACGCTTCTACGACGTCGAGGACTCCGGCACCGGGGGGCAGATCGTCAAGGAGCTGGAGAAGACCGAGGTCTCCGCGCTCGGGGGCCGCAAGCAGACCCGTCGCACCGACGTCCCCCAGCGACTCGTCATCACTCTCTCACTGGTGCTTCTGGGCTACCTGGGACTGACTACCTGGAGGCGAGCATGAAGCCGGTTCCGATCATCGGGGACTTCGCGTTCATCCCGGTCACCTGGTGGATCCTCGTCCTGCTCGTGGCGGCGGCCCTGACGGGGCTGCTCATCGTCTCCCAACGACGGCTGGTCCGTGACGATGCCGAGCCGGCCGCCCGCCGGGCCTGGTGGCGGCGCCTGGCCATCGTCGTCGTCATCGTGCTGGCGCTGGCGGGGCCGGCGGTCCGCGGCAGCGAGGCCATCAGCGTCTCCAACGTGGAGATCTACATGGTGGTGGACCGCACCGGGTCCATGGCCGCGGAGGACTACCAGGGCAAGGGACCCGAGGGCGTCGACCAGTCGGCCTCCACCAGGCTCGACGGCGTGCGCGCGGACATGCGCGCCATCCGCCAGGCCTTCCCGGACTCGCGCTTCTCCATCATCGCCCTGGACAACACCGCGGCCAGGGAGCTGCCGCTGACTCACGACACCAACGCCGTCGACGCCTGGATCGGCTCCTTCAAGCAGGAGGTCACGGCCCACGCCGTCGGCTCCTCGCTGGAGGTGGCGCTTCCGCTGCTGGGGCAGACGCTGGCGCAGTCCCGCCAGTCCGACCCCAAGGACATCCGCCTCGTCTACATCTTCTCCGACGGCGAGGCCACCGACGAGGGCCGCGGCGCGCAGGTGGCTGACAACGCCGGCATCTCCTGGCAGTCCCTGAACGGCCTGGTCGACGGCGGCGCAGTGCTGGGCTACGGCTCCACCGAGGGCGGCAAGATGCGCAGCTACGACGGCTCGTCGTCCACCGGCGAGCACACCCAGTCCGACTACATCACCGACGGCCAGGGCGGGCAGCCCGGGGTGTCGAAGATCGACGCCGATGAGCTCCAGAGCGTGGCCAAGGACATGGGGCTGCCCTACTACCACCGCACCGGCGGGTCGGGTGACGACCCGACGAGCAAGTTCACCAACCTCGATATCGAGGCCGTCTCCGCCGACGGGCGGGCCAAGACCAACGCCCGGGTGTACCTGACCTGGCCGCTGGGACTCATCGCCTTCGGTCTGCTGCTGTGGGAGATCATCGACCTCATGCGAGCCGACCGTCGCCTGCGTCTTCTCATGGGAAGGGGAAGATGATGACGATAGGACACACCCCCGGCGAGGTCCCCGGGCAGGGGAGCAGCGGGACGCAGCCCGGCGCCGCCGACGCAGCCCAGGGCGCGGCCGGCGACGCCTCGCAGCAGGTGCCCGACTACCTGCGGGAGGCGGACCCGAATGACGGGGCCTCCTCGCCGGACCCCTCGGCCCCCGAGGACCCCAGGCGGCGCGAGGCCCGCCTCAAGCGGCGCCGTCGGCTCCTGGCGATCGGCGGGGTGCCCGCGGCGCTGGCCACCATCATCTCCCTGTGGCTCGGGTCGATCTTCCTCATCTCCCTGGCCGGAAACCGTGCCGCGGCAGCCGGCCACTACGACACGGCCCTGTCGCGTTATCGCACGGTCGCCAGGATCAATCCCTGGCTGGAGCAGTGGCGCGTCCACTTCAACCTGGGAACCGGTCAGCTCGCCGCGAAGGACCCGACCTCCGCGGTCAGGTCTCTCAACCAGGCTCTCAGTGAGGTCCCCAAGGCCAAGGTCGACTCGCAGACCAAGGCGAAGGAGGCCGGCTCCCCGGAGTGCAAGGTGCGCACCAACCTGTACGTCGCCCACCTCACGCTGGCGGCCCAGGCCCAGGAGAGCGGAAGCTCCGCGGCGGTGACTGAGCACATCGAGGCGGCCAAGAAGGCGGCCGACACCTGCGAGGTTCCGCCCCCGCCCCAGCAGGACCCCTCCCCGAGCCAGAACCCCTCGGCCACGCCCAGCAGTGACCCGAGCTCGAGCCCCTCCTCCCAACCCAGCAGCGACCCGAGCTCCAGCCCCTCCTCCCAACCCAGCAGCGACCCGAGCGCGAACCCCTCCTCGTCGGTGTCGAGCTCGCCGGGCGAGACCTCCTCCAGCACCCCGAGCGCCAAACCGACCCCGACCCCGGTCGATGACCGGGCCAAGCGCCTGCGGGACCGCAACAACGGCAGCGCTGGAACCACCGAGGATCCCGGAGGCAGTAACGGTGGCGGGAAGCCCTGGTGATCGGCTCCGACACGGGGCGGGCCTCCCGTCTCGTCGTGGCGGCCGCGGTCCTGGACGACCTGGAGCATCCGACCACCCTGCTGTGCGCTGCCCGTTCCTACCCGCCTGAGCACGCCGGTCAGTTCGAGCTCCCCGGCGGCAAGGTCGAGCCCGCCGAGCGGCCCGAGCAGGCCCTGGCCCGCGAGCTGGATGAGGAGATCGGCCTGAGCGCCCGCCTGGGTCCCGAGCTCGTCGCCCCCCGGGAGCTGGCGGTTCCGCCACCGCCGCGCAGCGGTCCCGGCGACGACACCCCGGCGTGGCCGGCCATGCACGGATTCAGGATGCGAGTGTGGCTGGCCGAGCCCGCCCGCCCCGGGGACCGGGGCCGGGCCGGAGCCGACCACCAGCGGCTGGAGTGGGTGCGCCTGGACCCGCCGGAGCAGCTGCGCCGGCTGCCGTGGCTGGAGGCCGACCTGCCCATCGTCGACGCACTCGTGACCGCCCTGGGGCGCTGATGCCTCTGGGGCGACGACGGCGGGGCTGCGGCGGGCGGCCCTCCCGAAGGCCACGGACTCGAGGATGCCAGCAGTCCCACCGCGCCGGCCCGCCCCAGTTTCCTGACACTTCTATCGTTCGCGTCATCTCGTAAGTTAGGGTTACCTCATGCCGAAGATCCTGGGTTCCTCACTGGCTGAGCATCGAGAGCGCACGCGCACGGCCCTGTTCCAGGCCCTCTCCGAGCTCATGAGCCGGCGCAGCTTCGACAAGATCACCCTGTCCGACGTCGCCAACCACGCGGGTGTGGGGCGCACTGCCGTCTACAACCACTTCGCGGACAAGGAGGACCTCCTCCTGGCCTTCATGGAGCACGAGGCCGGCCGCTACGCCGAGGAGCTCTCCCGGGCGCTGGCCTGCACCCAGGACCCGATCGACCGCCTGCGCATCTACGTGCGCCAGCAGGCCCTCATCGCACGGCACTTCCACTTCCCGACCTCGGGACCGCTGTCCGGGGCCGTCTCGCGCGGAACCGCCGGCCGTCTGCGCGCCCACGGGGCGCTCCTGGCCCAGATGCTCTCCTCGATCCTCGCCGACGCCATGGACCAGGGGCTCATCCCCGCCCAGGAGCCCGAGCAGGTCATCCCCCTCATCCACGCCACTGTCATGGGCGGGCGCCCGACCCCCACGGATCCGGAGCAGCGCCGGGTCTACCTGGAGAGCCTGGACGCCTTCGTGCTGCGGGCAGTGGGGGCCCGTCAGCCCGCCCACGCGGTTCCCACCATCCCTCAGCCCCACGCCACCGAGCCGCTGGAGGGCGCCGAGGCCCCCGGTTCGCTTCATCACAGCGCGGTTGGCTGACAGCGTGAGCCACGGGCTGCCGCGCACACGGGTGGGCCTGGCAGACTTCCGCCCGTGAACCTGAGCTGGACTGACACCTGGAACGACCTGCTGGCCCGCGTCTCGAACGTCGTCGGCCTGGATCCCGGCGTGCTGTGGCCGGCGCTGGCGATCCTCCTCATCGTCCTGGCCTGGGCCCCGGCCCGCCGCTGGGGACGCACCCTGGTGACGATCGTCCACGAGGCCGGGCACGCCGCCGTCGGCCTCATGGTGGGGCGGCGCTTCCTCGGATTCGTGGTGAGCCGGGACCTGTCCGGGCACGCCGTCACCGCCGGCAAGCCCACCGGCCCCGGCCGGGTGGCCACCTCCTGGGCCGGCTACCCCGCCCCGGCCGTCCTGGGCGCCCTCGTCGTGGTCCTGGCCCTCAACGGCTGGGCGAGCGCGGTCCTGCTGCTGGGACTGGTCCTCCTGGCGGTCCTGCTGGTCATGTCCCGTTCCGTGCGCACGGTCCTGCTGGTCCTGCTCGTGGCCGTCCTGACCGGCTCCCTGTGGTGGTGGGGCGGGCAGTGGCGCGACGGCGTCGTCGCCGGGATCGGTCTGGCCCTGCTGGTCGGGGCCTGGGACTCGCTGCGCGACGTCGCCGTCTCACGCGACCCGCGCCAGGACCACCGCACCCTGGCCCACCTGACCAGGGTTCCCGCCGGTGTGTGGCTGGCCAGCTGGTTCCTCGTGGACGCGGCGGCCACCGGCGTCGTCGTGCTGGCCCTGCGCGACCTCCTGTGAGGAGAGGGCGGGGACCGAGCGAGTCCGAGCCCGCCGCCCACATGGCCTACGCTTCCTCCTGGCGACGCGGGGCCCGCAGTGCCCTCCCGCCGTCCCCGCCCGACGTCGCTCACCGCGAGCCCACAGGCGCCGTCGCGGCCCCGGGCTCACCCCCCTCCCGGACACTCCGGGATTCCCTCAAGGAGAACACATGATGCTCACCCGCAGGACGTTCGCCCTGACCTCTCTGGGGCTGGCCGTCTCGGCCACCCTCGCCGCCTGCTCGTCGAAGTCGAAGGACGAGGCCACCGAGGAGGGCAAGATGGCGCTCATCGTCCCCGACGCGGGCGAGGCCGCCGCGGAGGCGCTGTCCAAGGCGGTGGAGGCATTCACCAAGGAGACCAAGGTGGAGGTGGACATCAAGCCCGTCTCCGACGTCTCCCAGGAGCTGGCCCGCGGGATCACGGCCGAGCCGACCATCGACGTCGTCGTCCTCAACCCGGCCCAGCTGTCCGGCTACGCCGGCTCCCTGCACTCCTGGGACAAGGGGGCGGCCGCCGTCAAGGACGCGAACCCCGCGCTGCTGACCAGCGCCACCCGGCAGGAGAGGATCAGCGCGGCGCCCAGGGACGTCTCCACCCTCGCCCTGTACATCAACATCTCGCTGTGGTCGGCCGCGGGCCTGAGCGACTCGGACTACCCGACCACCTGGGAGCAGCTCGACCAGGTGGCCGCCAAGCTCACCTCCGGTGGGGTCGTCGGTCTGACCCTCGACGCCTCCTACACGCGCGTGGGCGCCTTCATGATCCAGGGCGGCGGGGGACTGACCAGCGCCGACGGCACGAAGGCCACGGCCTCCTCCGAGGGCTCGGTGGCGGGCCTGAACCAGGTCAAGACGCTCCTGTCCTCCGGCTCGGCCGGCTGGGGCGCCGACCTGCCCGCCGGATCCGCCGCCGACGCCTTCGGCCAGGCGCAGGCCGCCATGGTGATCGAGACCGAGGCCCTGGTCAGGACCCTGGCGGACACCTACTCGGGCGTCTCCTACAAGGTGGTTGAGCTACCGGCCGGCAGCAGCGGTAAGGGAACCCTGCAGTTCCCCACCTTCTACGGCGTCGTCGAGGCCTCCAAGCACAAGGCCGACGCCATCAAGCTCGTGGAGTACCTCACCGCCGCCGAGCGGCAGGTGGCCCTGGCCGGCGCGGCGGGCACGGTCCCCGCGGGCAAGGCCGCCGGCGAGACCTGGAAGGGCAAGCACGCCGACCAGGCGGCCTTCCTGGCCGGCGTCGACTACTCCCAGCCCGTGCCCTCCGCCACCGGCACCTCGGACATCATCGCCACCTTCGACAACGAGCTGTCCGGGCTGGCCGGGGGCGACCCGGCCAGCATCCTGAACAGCGCCCAGGTGAACCTGCAGGCCGTCCTGTCCTGACCCCGGCCGCCGGCGCCGGCCGGGGACACTTCCTTGCCCACGGGGCATGTCGCGCCTGCGGGGACAGGATTCCTGTCCCCGCAGGCGTCGAATGCCCCCGGCCGTGCAGCAACGAACAACGAACGAGGGCCCGGACCGTGATGGTCCGGGCCCTCGGGCTGGAGCGGGTGACGGGAATCGAACCCGCGCTGTCAGCTTGGGAAGCTGAAGTTCTACCATTGAACTACACCCGCGTGGCACCAGTGGACGTGCGTCCCGGGTGCGTGCGGAAGTCTAACCCAGACTCCGGCCGTCTACGCAAATCGGCCTGCGGAGGGGCCTCACGGACCGTGCCGGCGACGCCTTCGCCACTACACTCACTCACGGATTCCCTGACGTCTTCATATGTGTGGTGAGCGCATGACTGATCCCTCCAACTCTCACGAGCCCACTGGGCCCACTGGGCCCACTGAGCCCGCTGGGCCCACTGCGAGTCCTCGCCCGGACGTGCCGGCGCTGCCCGCGGGGCCCGCCCCCACGGACTACCCGTCAGGCGGGTACCCGCCCTATGGCGGCCCCTACGATCCCGGTGCCCAGCCGGGGTATGACCCGCAGTGGGCCTACGCGCCCCCGCCCGGTTACGGCACGCCTCCCGGATACAGTGCGCCTCCCGGCTACGGTCCCGTCCCCGGTTACGGTCCCCCCGCCTACCCGGGCAAGTCCAAGGTGGCCGCAGGCATCCTGGCGCTGCTCCTCGGAGGCTTCGGGATCCACAACTTCTACCTGGGCTACACGGGCAAGGCGCTCTTCCAGCTCCTGGGCACGCTCTTGACCTGCGGGATCCTGGCCCTTCCGATCGCCATCTGGGCCTTCATCGAGGGCATCCTCATTCTGGTGGCCCGCCCCGGCGAGGCGCCGTGGGGTGTTGACGCCTCCGGCATGCCGCTGAGCAGCTGAGGCGCGGTCCGGGCCTCCCGGATCCCCCGGCCGGAGTCCGTGTGACGCCTCCGGGAGGACCTGGCACAATCGGGACCGTGCTGCTCTCAGACCGCGATATCCGCACCGAGCTCGACGCCGGGCGGGTCGTCCTCGACCCCTACGACCCCGAGATGATTCAGCCTGCCTCCATCGACGTGCGCCTGGACCGCTGGTTCCGTCTCTTCGACAACCACCGCTACCCGGTCATCGACCCGGCCGCCGACCAGACCGGGCTGACTCACCTGGTCGACGTCGGTGCCGACGAGCCCTTCGTCCTGCACCCCGGGGAGTTCGTCCTGGGGGCCACCTACGAGCGCATCACCCTGCCCGATGACGTCGCCGCCCGCCTGGAGGGCAAGTCGAGCCTGGGGCGCCTGGGGCTGCTGACCCACTCCACCGCCGGATTCATCGACCCCGGCTTCACCGGGCACGTCACCCTGGAGCTGTCCAACACGGCCACCATGCCCATCAAGCTCTGGCCGGGGATGAAGGTGGGGCAGCTGTGCTTCTTCCGCCTGTCCAGCCCCGCCCAGGCCCCCTACGGCTCGGGCGCCACCGGCTCGCGCTACCAGGGCCAGCGCGGACCGACGGCCTCCCGCTCCCACCAGTCCTTCCACCGCACCCGCATCCCCGACACCCCGGCGCCCCCCGCCGACGGCGCCGCTCCCATCTCCCAGGAGAAGCACGCATGAGCGACTCGACCGACTTCGCCGTCTCCCTGCCCACCGACACCGGCACCTTCACCGCCGCCTCCATGCTGCCGGTCGGGCTGCTGGACACCAACCACGTCCTGCTCCTGGCCGATGACGTCGCCCCCGACGAGGTCGAGGCCCTGGCCCTGTCCCAGGACATCCAGTCCGGCTGGGTGGGGGTCTCCAGCCTCCAGCTCTTCCCCGGGGTCTCCCTGCTGGGGCCCTGGAAGGTCGATGCCGAGATGCGCGGCCTCCTGGGTGCGCCGGAGTGGACCACGCAGCTGATGATCCTGGACTGCCCCCGCATCCGTGCCGGTGCCCTGCCGGCCGAGCTCGCCGGCCTGGACCCGCTCTCCGACGCCTTCCCCCACGCCCAGCCCACCGGGGCCGAGCTGGTGGCCCTCACCCGCCTGCGCGCCATCGCCCGGCGCCTGGCCGGGGCCCTGCGGCTCATCCCCGGAGGGGACACCGAGGAGCCGGTCCTGGTCGAGCCCAGCCCGGAGGTCTCGGCCTCCCTGACCGTCTACGCCCCGGTGTGGCTCGGCCCGGAGGACCTGGTGGCCGTCCTGCAGCCGGTGGCCCCCGAGGTGAGCGCCGCACTGGAGGCCGTCCAGCCCCGCGGCGCCGTCGGGCTGGACGCCATCGACCCCGAGCAGCTGGAGAGCCTCGTCGAGCGCATCGGCCCGGACGTCTTCGAGAAGGCCTGGCGCGGCTCGGAGAAGGTCCGCCAGGACACGATGCGTCAGGAGATCGTCGCCGCCGCCACCGGCAACGTCATTGAGGAGGTGCGTGACGGCTACGCGGTCGTCACCCCGGTCGACCCCGAGCACGAGGGCTGGGGGCGCATTGAGGTGCGTGCCGGCGCCACCGACGGGCTGCCCCTGGCCGTGCGCGGCGAGCCGTGGGCGCGCGGGGCGGTCCTGTCCTACGACCTGCGCTGGATCCCCCGGGACCAGGCCGACGCCTACACCGAAGTGGTCTCCCGCTCCCGGCGCCGCGAGCGCCAGACCGCCCGGGACCTGGTCGAGGAGCTCGCCACCGTCCTGGTGGCCGCCGTCTCCGGGGTGGCCGTGGATGACGACGGATTCCTCGTCTCCCTGGGTGAGGACGCCCAGGAGGCCTGAGAGGTCTCGTCAGGGGGCGGCGTGGGCGCCGCGCGGCTCCCGATGAGGCGTTGTCGTGAGACTTCCGGTACTGCACGAGGGCGGGGCGCTACTGGGGGAGGGTCGGGTGTACTCCACGGGGGTCGGGCTCTCGTGCAGTACGCACAACCCTTGGTCAGTCCACCCCGAGGCTCGTGGAGTAGCCGGCCGGGACGTGGCCGACTGAAACGGGAACTGCGTTCTCCGTCCAGAACGTACTTCTCCCGCAGATGACTGAGGCCGCTCTCCAGTCGTCTGTAGGAGAACGCAGTCATCGTGGGAAAAGTAAGTCCCCGATCAGGGGCGGTGCACTGCGGCGAAATCTGGCCCGGTAGTCGTTGTCCCGAGTGGGCCGGCGTGGTTCGATGGCTCGTCCCGGGCTGCTGGACCGGGACGGAACCAGTCGGTGGTGTCCAAATCTGCAGCAAAGGGGCCGGCGCCCCTGGAGAGCCGTCACACGATCCGCAGAATCATGCGGTTCTGTTTCCACGTTCAAGGCTGAGAACTCGTCTTTGCTGCAGATATGGACATCTGCGCCGCTGTCGACATCCGAGCCGCACCCGGCCGGGAGAGACCGGGTGCGCACAGGACCGGTGGACCAGCCATCACTCGCAGTCCAGAGGCCTACCGACGCGGCTCCTCGGACTCGAGCTCGGGGCGGGCTCGCTCGGCACCGGGCGTGGTGCGCACCGTGAGACGCTCGACGCCGACCCGCGCTCTTGCCGCATCCCAGTGCCAACCGGTGAAGCGGCGAGCCTCCACCAGCGCTCGGGCCCAGGCCACCGGCTCCTCACCCCGCTGGGCCCCCACCGCCAGATAGTGGCGCAGCAGACCGGCAGCGGCCAGGGCGTCGTCGAGCGCGTTGTGGTGGCGGCCGATCTCCACCCCGGCCACCTCGCAGCAGGTGGTCAGCCGACGCGACGGCGTCGTCATGAAATGACGCGCCCACTCCATGGTGCAAACCCGCGGCACCCGCGCACCGCGGTCCAGCATCCCCCGCACCCCCAGCGCCTGGGTGAGGAAACCGACGTCGAAGCGGGCATTGTGAGCCACCACCGCCCGCCCGGCCAGGTCCGCCACCAGCAGGTCGGCGACCTCGTCGAAGCCGGGCGCCCCGATGAGCTCCTCGGCGACGAGACCGTGGATATGGGTGGGGCCCACGTCCACACCGGCGCCGGGGTCGATGAGCGTGGACCAGCTGCGGTCAACGCGCCCGGCGGCGTCGGTGAGGACGAGCGCGACCTCCAGGATCGAGTCCGTCATGGGGGACAGGCCGGTGGTTTCCAGGTCGACGACGGCATAACCGACACCGGCGGCCTCGGCCAGCTCAGCGGCCGTGGGGGTGCAGGCCGCTTGACCGGCAGCCATGGGGGAGCGGGGACGCAACGGGCCGCGGTCGGCGGGTGGGCGGTGGTAGAAGGGCATCGCCCCGATCCTCTCTCGAGCCGGGAGGTTTCGCCGACTCTCGGCGCGCCGGGGGCTTCAAGACGGTCGGGCGCTTCCGGGCGGCCGGCGCTCGCGGCCGTGCCAGACGGCTCGCAGAGGGAAGCAAGAGGCCGGGTGCTTGAGGCGTCGTAAGGTACGGTCGCGAGGGCGCTCGGCCGGCCGCGTCGAGAGCCGATCCAGGCAAGGAGGAGCGATGACCACCCCGGACACCCCTCAGGCGCCGGACCCGGCCCTGCCGGCGCTGGCCGCCTTCCCCTTCCCGACCGCCCTCGTCGTGACCGGTACGTCTGCCGACGGCGACGGCGTGCTCCTCGAGGCCGGGGACGTCGATGAGATCTTCCTCTTCGCCTCGGTGACCAAGCCGATCGTCGCCTGGGCGGCCCTGGTCGCCGTCGACCGGGGACTGCTGGACCTGGAGGCCCCCGCCGGTGCGCCCGCTCCCGACGGTGCGACCATCGAGAACCTGCTGTCCCACTCCTCGGGGATCGCGGTCGACTCCGACGAGCGCCTGGCGGCCCCGGGCACGCGCCGCATCTACTCCAACCGCGGCATCGAGATCCTGGGGGAGCGGCTCGAGGAGGCCACTGGCACGCCCCTGGAGACCTGGGTGGAGACGACGGTGCTCGAGCCCCTGGGGATGGCCAGCGTCCTCATCCCCGGCTCGCCCGCCCACTCCGGGGAGGGCAGCGCCCGCGACCTGTCCCTGTTCGCCCGCGAGCTGGCCGCGCCCAGGCTCGTCTCGCCCGCACTCGCGCAGTGCGCCCGCACGCCGGTCCTGCCCGGCCTCGACGGCGTCCTGCCCGGCTACGGGCGACAGACCCCCAACCCCTTCGGCCTGGGAGTGGAGGTGCGTGGAGCCAAGTCCCCGCACTGGACCGGGACCGGCAACAGCGAGCAGACCTTCGGGCACTTCGGCCAGTCAGGCTCCTTCATCTGGGTGGATCCGGCCGCCGAGCGCCAGGCCGTCTTCCTGGGGGCCAAGCCCTTCGGGGCGGTTCACCGGCGGACCTGGTCCGAGCTCAGCGACCAGATCCTGGCCTTGTAGGGGACTGCGGACGAAGGACGCCCGGTGTCCGCCCGCCCGTGGGTCGCGGCCCTCGGCCTCAGTCGACCTCGACGATGACGGGGACGTGGTCGGAGGCGCCCTTGCCCTTGCGCTCGTCGCGGTCGATGGCGGCGCCGGTGACGCGGCCCGCCAGGGCTGGTGAGGCGTAGACGAAGTCGATGCGCATGCCCTCGTTCCTTGGGAAGCGCAGCTTCTGATAGTCCCAGTACGTGTAGTTGGTGACCCGCTCGCGCGTGACCTCGCTCATGCCCGCCGCCGCGAAGGCGGCGAAGGCCTCGCGCTCCGGCTCCGAGACGTGGGTGGCGCCCTCGAAGACGCTCATGTCCCACACGTCCTCATCCCGCGGCGCCACGTTCCAGTCGCCCACCAGCGCCAGCGGCAGGTCGGGCTCGGCCTCGAGCCAGGCGGCGACGTCCTCGCGCAGCACCCGCAGCCAGTCGAGCTTGTACGTGTAGTGCGGGTGGGCGAGCTCGCGGCCGTTGGGAACGTACAGGCTCCACAGGCGCACCGGCGTCGCGTCCGAGTCCGCCCCCACCGTCGCCCCCAGCGCCCGGGCCTCCACGACCGGCTCGGCCTCGGGCTTGGACGCCCAGGCGGGCTGGCCAGGGAAGGAGGGGGTGACGTCGTCGAGCCCCACGCGCGAGGCGATCGCCACCCCGTTCCACTGGTTGAGGCCGTGGACAGCGAGCTCGTAGCCGGCGGCCTCGAAGGGCTCGACCGGGAACTGGTCGGGGCGGCACTTGATCTCCTGCATCGCCAGGGCGTCGATGTCCTCGCGCTCCAGGAAGGCCAGGACGCGGTCGACGCGGGTGCGGATGGAGTTGACGTTCCAGGTGGCCAGGCGCATGGCAGCAGACTATCCGGTGCCCGACTCCCATCAAGCACTCACCAATCGCTCCTAGTCTGCCGCCATGGGAACAGCACTTGTCACCGGGGCCACGAGCGGCCTCGGCCTGGAGATCGCCTGGCAGCTCGCCCAGGCCCGTCATGACCTCGTCCTCGTGGCGCGCACTCCCGAGCGGCTGCGGGAGGTGGCCGAGGAGATGCGCCAGTTCGCAGGCGTCCAGGTGGAGACCCTGCGGGCCGACCTGTCCGAGCGCGATGAGCTCGAGCGCGTCGCCGAGCGCCTGCGGGAGAAGAGCAAACCCGTGGGGCTCCTGGTCAACAACGCAGGCTTCGGGTTGGGGCAGCGCTTCGTCGGGGGAGACCCGACCCGCGAGGAGCACGCCCTCGACGTCATGGTCCGAGCGGTCATGGTGGCTTCCCACGCGGCGGCCGGCGCCATGGTGGAGCGCGGTCGCGGCGCCATCCTCAACGTCTCCTCCATGACCGCGCACACCGCCATGGGCACCTATGCGGCGCACAAGGCCTGGGTGCTGCGGTTCACCGAGGGGCTGGCCGCCGAGCTCGCCGGCACCGGGGTGAGCGCCACGGCGCTGTGCCCGGGGCTGGTCCACACCGGCTTCCACGCCGCGGCCGGCATCGACGAGACCCAGTGGAAGGAGCCACTGTGGCTGGACGCCGAGCGAGTGGCCATCGACGCCCTGGCGGCGGTGCGGCGCGGCCAGGTCATCTGCACCCCGAGCCTGCGCTACCGCAGCGCCAACGCCGTGCTGCGGCTGGCTCCCCGCTGGTTCGTGCGCCGGGTGGTCGGGCCCGAGCGCTCCGGCCGGGGTCTCGACTGAGGCCGTCGGGGCTCGCCGGCGGCGCACAGTGTCACCGATGGCGACTATTCGGGGGCGATCACCATTGCTGCCGACCTTCCCAAGGCGCTGACCAGCACAGATGCGGCAAGATCGGTGGGGACTGCCTCCTAAAAGTCGCCAATCGTGACAGATCCGGGTACGCGCACCGGCTTGCGGCCCGATCTCACCGCGGAATCGCCCAGGGCTGAGCGCCCCCGCTGGTCAGGGGAGCCGTGAACTGCAACGATCACACCATGGCTTCCATTACCTTCCACGGAGACCCTGTCAGCACTGTCGGCGAGCTGCCCGCTGTGGGCTCGGCCGCGCCCGCCTTCGACCTTGTGGGCGCCGACCTCGCCCCGGTCACCAGCCAGTCCCTGGCCGGCCGCCGCGTGGTCCTCAACATCTTCCCCTCGGTGGACACCGGGGTGTGCGCCGCCTCCGTGCGCCAGTTCAACAAGCTGGCCTCCGAGCTGGACAACACGACCGTGGTCTGCGTCTCCGCCGACCTGCCCTTCGCCGGCTCCCGCTTCTGCGGCGCCGAGGGCCTCACCAACGTGGTCACCGGCTCGACCTTCCGCTCCACCTTCGGCGCCGACTACGGCGTCACCCTGGCCGACGGCCCGCTGGCCGGCCTGCTGTCGCGCGCTGTCGTGGTCCTCGACGAGTCCGGCAAGGTCGTCTACACCGAGCAGGTCTCCGAGGTCGGTCAGGAGCCCGACTACGACGCCGCCGTGGCCGCCCTGTCCTGACTCCCCTCTTCCACTGAGCTGCCAGGAGCCCGCCCCCTCCGCCCCGCGCGGACGAGGGCGGGCTCCTGTCCGCAGCGGGTGTCAACCCGGCGCCCAGCCCCTGAGTCCCACTACCATCGGAGCCGTGAGCACCAACGACTCCCAGATCACCCGCCTGGCCGAGCTCGTCAACGAGCTGTCCGTCGTCCGCGGCAAGGTCACCCTCGCCTCCGGCCTCGAGTCCGACTTCTACGTGGACATGCGCCGCGCCACCCTTCACCATGAGGCCGCCCCCCTCATCGGCCATGTCATGCTCGACATGCTCGAGGAGTCGGGCCTGGGCACCGACGAGATCGATGCCGTCGGTGGCCTGACCATGGGGGCCGACCCCGTGGCGGCCGCCATGCTGCACGCCGCGGCCTCGCGCGGCCTGGACCTGGACGCCTTCGTCGTGCGCAAGGCCGCCAAGGACCACGGGATGCGCCGCCGCATCGAGGGACCCGACCTCGCCGGGCGCTGTGTGGTGGTCCTGGAGGACACCTCCACCACCGGCGGCTCACCCCTGGAGGCCGTCGAGGCCCTGCGCGAGGCGGGCGCCGACGTGCGGGCCGTGGCCGTCATCGTGGACCGGGCCACCGGGGCGCGCGAGCGCATCGAGGCCGCCGGCCTGCCCTACTACGCGGCGCTCGGCCTGGCCGACCTCGGCCTGGAGTGAGCACTCGACGACGCCCGCAGCCGGGCGGGGCGGCCCCCGAGGCGCCCGCCGACCTGCCTGAGGGGGAGCACCTGCCCGCGGCCTCCGCCGCAGATTCTGTGCCGAGCCCGGAGGAGGACCGGCCGGCCGACGTCCGCCAGGTCGGTGTCGGCCCCTGGCCCGGCGGCCCCGAGGCCTGGCCCGCCGACTCCCACTACGACCGAGGGCTGCTCGCCGCCGGCGACCGGCGCAATGTCGTCGACCGCTACCGCTACTGGACCGTCGCGGCGATCCGCGCCGACCTGGCCGCCCGCGCCCACCGGCTGCACATCGCGATTGAGAACGTCAGCCAGGACCTCAACATCGGCTCCATCGTGCGCAGCGCCAACGCCTTCAACGTGGCCGGCGTCCACATCATCGGTCGACGCCGCTGGAACAAGCGCGGCGCCATGGTCACCAACCGCTACCTGGACGTGCGCCACCACCCCGAGCCCGGCGAGCTGCTCGCCTGGGCGCGGGCCGAGGGCTACGAGGTCGTCGGCATCGATAACGGCCCCGGGGCCCAGCCCTTGGAGTCCGCCGATCTGCCCGAGCGCTGCCTCATGGTCTTCGGCTCCGAGGGTGAGGGCATCAGCGCCGAGCTGAGCGCCGGCTGCTCCCGCCTGCTGCGCGTCGGCCAGTACGGCTCCACCCGCTCCATCAACGTGGCGGCCGCCGCGGCCGTGGCTATGCACACCTGGATCCTCCAGCATGCGGGGCCGGCGCCGGACTGATTCCGGGGACCGTCGCGGCCCGCTGCGACGGCCCGCCTCGTGGACAGCGGGAAAACCACCCCTGAACAGGGCATGGCGCCCGACCGCTGCCCGACCTGGGACCATGATCCGGTTCACTCGGCCTCGAATTCGTGGAACAATCGGCCCCGAACCACTGACTCACACAGACAATCAGGAGGCACCCAGTGGCCATTGCAACCCCGGAGTCCTACGCCGACATGCTTGACCGCGCGAAGGCCGGCAAGTATGCCATCCCCGCGATCAACGTCACCTCATCGCAGACGCTCTCCGCCGCCCTCCAGGGCTTCACCGAGGCCGAGTCCGACGGCATCGTCCAGGTCTCCAACGGGGGCGCCGCCTACTGGTCCGGCTCCTCCCGCGCCGACAGGGTCAAGGGCTCCCTGGCCATGTCCGCCTACGCCTACACGATCGCCGACCTGTACCCGATCACCTTCGCGCTGCACACGGACCACTGCCCGCGCAAGCTGGTCGACACCTGGCTCAGGCCGCTGCTCGAGATCGAGATCGAGCAGGCCAAGCGCGGCGAGCCCACCGCCTTCCAGTCCCACATGTGGGACGGCTCCGCCGAGACCCTCGACGACAACATCAAGCTCGCCGTCGAGCTGCTGGCCATGAGCAAGAAGGCCAACACCATCCTGGAGATCGAGATCGGCGCCGTCGGCGGCGAGGAGGACGGCATCAAGGGCGAGGAGAACGCCAGCCTCTACACCACAGCCGATGACGCCTGGGCCGCCGTCGAGGCCCTGGGCCTGGGCGAGAACGGCCGCTACACCACGGCGCTGACCTTCGGCAACGTGCACGGCGCCTACAAGCCCGGCCACGTTAAGCTCCGCCCCGAGCTCCTGGGCGAGATCCAGGCCGACGTCGCCAAGCGCCTGGGCGACCGCCTGGCCACCAAGGTCGGGGACAAGAAGACCCCCTTCGACCTGGTCATGCACGGCGGCTCCGGCTCCACCGCCGAGGAGATCGCCACGGCGGTGCGCAACGGCGTCATCAAGATGAACGTGGACACCGACACCCAGTACGCCTTCACGCGCCCGGTGGCGGACCACATGTTCAAGAACTACGACGGCGTGCTCAAGATCGACGGCGAGGTCGGCTCCAAGAAGGCCTACGACCCGCGCGCCTGGGGTAAGGCCGCCGAGAAGGGCATGGCCGCCCGCGTCGTCGAGGCCTGCGAGCGCCTCGGCTCCGTCGGCTCCGCCCGCAAGTGAGTCCTCACCCCGTACGGGGTTGAGCGGCGACTGATCGCTGCGCGTGGCCCCGGCACCCCTGCGGTGCCGGGGCCACGTCCTGTTCGAGCAGGGGGCGGTGGAGGCGGTGGGGAGGCTCCCGACGGCGAACCGATCGATCGGTTGCATTCTTGCAAAGGAGGGTGGGAGATGTCGGCGTCTCCTGGAGGAGAGGTGGGATGCGCGATCTGCCGGGGCGAACGGTGTGCCGCACGAAAGATGCTGAACTGAGACCCGGGCCACTGATTGCAAACCTTGCAGCAATGCGGGCGGAAATGTGCCATGATAGGTCGTCGCCGTTGAGCCGACGGGTCCGCCGCCGGCGACACGGCAGTCGCACCTTGCGGACGCCTCTGTCCGCGCCTGTCCCATGCGTCCAAAGGAGGACCCCAATGCGACTCATCTCCCGCCGTTCCGTGCTCGGTGGAACTGCTGCGATCGCCGTCGCCGCGACCCTGGCGGCCTGCTCGAAGGGCTCGTCCGGATCCGACGGCGACGGAGGTGTCTACTTCCTCAACTTCAAGCCCGAGTCGGAGCAGGGGTTCAAGGACATCGCAGCCGCCTACACCAAGAAGACCGGTGTGAACGTCAAGATCGTCACCGCTGCTTCCGGCACCTACGAGCAGACCCTGAAGTCCGAGGTCGCCAAGTCCAACCCGCCCACGCTGTTCAACCTCAACGGTCCCGTAGGTTACGGCAACTGGAAGGACTACGCCTCCGACCTGTCCGATGCCGATTTCACCAAGCAGCTGACGGATGAGTCCCTGGCCCTCAAGGGCGATGAGGGCAAGGTCGTGGGCGTGCCGCTGGCCATCGAGGGCTACGGCATCGTCTACAACGCCGCCATCCTCAAGAAGTACTTCGCCATGGAGGGCGCCAAGGCCACCGCCGTCGACCAGATCAAGGGCTTCGCCAAGCTCAAGGAGGTCGTCGAGGACATGCAGGCCAAGAAGGCCGAGCTCGGTATCGAAGGCGTCTTCGCGGCCACTTCCTTCGCCCCCGGCGAGGACTGGCGCTGGCAGACCCACCTGGCCAACTACCCGGTCTACTACGAGTACCGCGACGCCAAGGTCGACGACCTCGACGAGGTCAAGCTGACCTACTCGGACAACTACAAGCAGATCTTCGACCTCTACCTCAAGAACTCCACGGTGCCGGCCGAGCAGACCGGGGCCAAGAGCGTCAAGGACGCCATGTCGGAGTTCGCCGTCGGTAAGGCCGCCATGGTCCAGAACGGAAACTGGGCATGGTCGCAGGTCGAGAACGAGTCGGGCAACGTCGTCAAGAAGGAGGACATCCACTTCCTGCCGATCTATGTCGGTGTCTCCGGCGAGGAGAAGAGCAATATCGCCATCGGTACCGAGAACTACCTGACGGTCAACTCCGAGGCCGCAGAGGGTGACCAGAAGGCCACCAAGGACTTCCTCACCTGGCTGTTCACTGATCCTGAGGGCTCCAAGCTCGCCGCCGAGAAGCTCAGCATCATTGCGCCCTACAAGGCCTTCGGCGAGCTGACCCCCGCCGACCCGCTGGGCAAGGAGGTCGCCGCGGCCATCACCAACAAGGACCTCACGCCCGTCAAGTGGGTCTTCCCGACCTTCCCGAGCCAGGACTTCAAGAACCAGCTCGGCCAGCACCTGGCTCAGTACGCCACCGGCAAGGAGGACTGGTCGAAGGTCAAGGACTTCTTCGTCACCGACTGGGCTACGGAGAAGAAGGAGGCCAAGGAGGGCTGACGCCGTCGAGTCGCTTCAGCCGGTCCGGGCCCGCCTGAGCCTGTCGACGACGGCATGACGACGACTCATCTCCCCATCCCCTCCTTTCGGGGCGGCACGTTCGAGCTGTTCGTCTCGCGCGCTGCCGCCCCGGTGGGAGCCCTCTGGTACCCGGCCGGTCCGGCGGGTGCCGGTCGCACCTCGAGGTAGATATGACCAAGGCACTGAAAAAGTTCTTCCCAGTTTTTGCGGGGCCAACTCTGTTGGCCTTCATGATCGCGTTCATCGTCCCCTTCTTCATGGGGCTCTATCTCTCCTTCACCAAGTTCAGTACCCTCACCAATGTTCGATTCGTGGGCACTGATAACTACGTCAGGGCGTTCAGCGAGAGGAGTCATTTCCTTCCTGCGCTGGGATTCACTGCGCTCGTGTCGATCATCTCGATCATCACGGTGAACCTGGGGGCCTTCGCCCTGGCCTACATTCTGACCCGCAAGCTGCGCGGCACCAACTTCTTCCGTGCCGTCTTCTTCATGCCCAACCTCATTGGCGGCATCGTCCTGGGTTTCACCTGGCAGGTGATGCTCAATGCGATTCTCCAGCACTGGGGTCAGACGATCGTCAATGACTGGCGACTGGGACTCGCCGGCCTGGTCATGCTCGTCAACTGGCAGCTCATGGGCTACATGATGGTCATCTACATCGCCGGTCTGCAGAACGTGCCGCCCGAGCTCATCGAGGCCTCGCAGATCGACGGCGCCAGCAGGTGGCAGACGCTGCGCAACGTGACGCTGCCGATGATCATGCCCTCGATCACCATCTGCCTGTTCCTCACTCTGGCCAACACCTTCAAGATGTACGACCAGAACCTCGCTCTGACCAACGGTTATCCTGCCAAGCAGACCGAAATGGCGGCTCTCAATATCGTCAACACGATGTATGTGAAGAACCATCAAGCCGGTGTTGCCCAGGCCGAGGCCGTCATCTTCTTCCTCATTGTCGCTGCCATCGCGCTCATCCAGCTGCGCGCCACTCGTTCCAAGGAGGTCGACGCATGAGCGCCGCCGTCCAGACAAAAGTATCTGAAACTGCTCTCGAGCGAGAGGCTCCTCGGCGCACCGTCGGCCAGAACATCCTGTTCGGTCTGCTGATTGTCTTCGTCCTTGTGTGGGTGATTCCCCTCGTCTTTGTTCTTGTCAACTCTTTCAAGGGAAACATCTTCATCTCGACCGAGCCCTTCAGCCTGCCGACGTCGAAGAGCTCGGTCGGCCTGGACAACTACGCCACCGGTCTGGCCCTCTCGCACTTTGCCCGCGCCATGGGCTGGTCGCTGTTCATCACCGTGGGCTCCGTCATCGTCATCGTGTTCCTGACGGCGATGACCGCCTACTACATCACCCGCATCAAGACGTGGTGGACCTCCATGATCTACTACGCCTTCGCCTTCTCCATGATCGCTCCCTTCCAGATGGTCATGTTCCCCACCGTCAAGGTGGCCGACATGCTCGGCCTGGCCACGCCCTGGGGCATGATCGTCCTCTACCTCGGATTCGGCGGGGGGCTGTCGGTGTTCCTGTTCGCCGGCTTCATCAAGTCGATCCCCATGGAGATCGAGGAGGCCGCCTACATGGACGGCTGCTCGCCGCTGCAGACCTACTTCAAGGTGGTCATGCCGCTGCTCAAGCCGACGGCGGTCACGGTGGCGATCCTCAACGCCATGTGGGTATGGAACGACTTCCTCCTGCCCAACCTCGTGATCGGCCAGGACGAGCGCTACAAGACAGTCCCGATCGTCATCCAGGCCCTGACGGGATCCAACGGGAACAAGGACCTCGGTGCCCAGATGGCCATGATCGTCTTCGCCATCGTCCCGATCGTCGCCTTCTACCTCTTCGGTCAGAAGCACATCATCGAGGGTGTGGCCGCGGGGGCGGTCAAGGGCTGATGCCCGCACCACACGAGTCCTGATACGGGCGGTTCTCAAG
>NZ_MSGO01000041.1 GCF_001929375.1 Actinomyces oris
GTCGAGGTCTCTCAGGTGGCGTGTGTAGCAGCTCCCATCATCGAGGGACCTCGACCCCCACCCAAGCAACGACGCACCCACCCCACCTATGAACTTCAATAGGCTCCACCTACCACACCCTCAAACACGAAGAGCCTTTTTAGTGATCGACCACTTGCATTACGCAATGCAGCCAGTGTTAGTGATGGACTCTAATCATCTGTTGTATGCAGGATATCTCAAGGGGGTCGCTTTAGGAAGAGGGTCTCCGTGACGTTTCAGGTGTGTCACTCCAATTAGTTTATAGTTCATTCGGTGTAGTATTGACGGGCGTCTAGGTGGTGTGACTCCCTGTGTTGAGGTTAGTATGGGTGGCGGAAGACTTTGAGGTATGCGTGTTTGAGCTGGAGGTGGTAGTTCTTTGGGGGTAACAATGCGTGTGTTGTGTTGTTTGAGTGAGATGTAGTTGCTGGTTTTTAATGGCACTTGGAGGTCTTGAGGTGGATTTGAGTCGGACTGCTGGTGATGGGCAATGCGCGCTATCAAAATCGCCGCAACTTGATGTGTTGTTGGCTGGGTATGCGGTGCAACGCGCGGAATGTTCTGCCATGTATGGGACTTCAACTAGTATGTTGGGTTTGATTGTCGGGACCATGGGGTTTGTTGTTGCGTTTGTTAGCGACCTCAAGGAAGTGTCGCCAATATGGTTGGCCCTGTTATCAATTCTGCCATGGGGTATGTTGTCCTATCATTCTGTCCTCATTGGGGTGAACGCAGGACATTCTTATGTCTGTGAGGTTTATGAGCGTATCCTCGCTGAAGTAGCGCCTGATGGGATCGTGTATCGTGAGAAAAGAGGAGGTGAAAGGGTGATTCTGGGTGTTACGGTCGGGGAGAGGATTTTAGACTACAGGCGGGCGTCGATTTCTAGGCTGGCGGCTGTAGTGTATGCATATACGACGAAGTTCGTTCTCCCTATCTTATATTCTTCTGCTATTTTGGTTGCACTTCGTGAAGTGAGTTATTTTTGGTTCGTTTTCTCTGTGGTTGCCGTCATGGCTGGGGTGACCGTTGTTGCGATTAATGAGCTCAAGAATGCTGGCCGCTCGGAGGTTAAAGAAATTGGCAGAGCGTTGAGGCTGTCAAATTAGTTTTCGCTGGGTCGATATGTTGTCCATTTGGTGTTCGTAAACTTCTTGCGAGGTTGAGGTCTATTGATGATTTGTGTGGTCTTCCACTGCTAGCACAGAAGATGTCTAGGTGCGATTAAAATTATTGGTTTTCATTGAATGTTCGGGTTGCTTTCGGTAAAGGGTGAGTCTCGATGGCAGTGGCGTGGGTTTGTCGCGTTCGGTGGGTGAATGTTGGCTGCTTGGTCAAGGAGTGTCGTCGCTGAGGTGCCGAACGTGTCGGTGGCCTGGCCTAGGCTTGGCCTCACGATGAACGCGATGAACTCCCTCTTCGGCGCCCTGCCCATGCCCGGCTCCGGCGGCGCGCCCACCCCGCCGCCTGAGGCCGCGCTGCCCGCCCTCATCCCCGCCGCAGGCTCCTTCGACGACGACTCCTGGGCCGACGTCGAGGCGCCTGAGGAGGACTGGGGCCCTGAGGACGCCCCGCCGCCCGAGGACGAGTCCGCCGCAGCCCCCACCTGGGAGGAGCGCCAGGACGAGGTCTCCGCTCTGGTCGCCCGCGCCCAGGCCAATGCCGCCGCGGCCCGCGCCCGGGCCGACGGCACCGCGCCCTCGGGCCGGCCCTCCGGCCGGTCCTGGGGCGTGACGGTCTCAGACCCGGCCGAGCTGCTCACTGGCCTCAACCCCGCCCAGGAGGCCGCCGTCACCCACGCAGGCGCCCCCCTGCTCATCATCGCCGGTGCGGGCTCGGGCAAGACCCGGGTCCTGACCCACCGCATCGCCCACCTCATCGCCACCGGCCGCGCCCGCCCCGGCGAGATCCTGGCCATCACCTTCACCAACAAGGCCGCCGCCGAGATGCGCGAGCGCGTCACCGCCCTGGTCGGGCCCGCCGGCGAGCGCATGTGGGTCTCCACCTTCCACTCCGCCTGCGTGCGCATCCTGCGTCGCGAGCACGAGGCCGCCGGCCTGCGCTCCACCTTCTCCATCTACGACGCGGCCGACTCCACCCGCCTCATCACCCTCATCGTGCGCGAGCTGGGCATCGACCCCAAGCGCTTCACCCCCAAGACCTTCGCCCACCGCATCTCCGACCTCAAGAACGAGCTCATCACCCCGGCCCAGTTCGCCGAGCGCGCCGTCACCTCCAACCCTCTCGAACGCCACCTGGCCGAGGTCTACCGCGCCTACGCCCAGCGCCTGAGCGCCGCCAACGCCCTGGACTTCGACGACATCATCATGCGCACCGTCGCCCTGCTCCAGACCCGCCCGGCCGTGGCCGAGATGTACCGGCGCCGCTTCCGCCACATCCTGGTCGACGAGTACCAGGACACCAACCACGCCCAGTACGTCCTCGTGCGCGAGCTCGTCGGCGGCCCCGGCACCTCCGGGGCAGGCTCGGCCCTGCCCCCGGGGGAGCTCACCGTCGTCGGTGACTCCGACCAGTCCATCTACGCCTTCCGCGGCGCCACCATCCGCAACATCGAGGAGTTCGAGGAGGACTACCCCTCGGCGCGCACCATCCTGCTGGAGCAGAACTACCGCTCTACCCAGAACATCCTCTCGGCCGCCAACGCCGTCATCTCCCGCAACAGCGGCCGGCGCGAGAAGAACCTGTGGACCGCCGCCGGCGACGGCGCCCCCATCACCGGTTACGTCGCCGACTCTGAGCACGACGAGGCCCGTTGGATCAGCCAGGAGGTCGACCGCCTGGCCGACGAGCACGGCGTGCGCCCCCGCGACGTCGCCGTCTTCTACCGCACCAACGCTCAGTCCCGCGCCCTCGAAGAGGCCTTCATGCGCGCCGGCCAGCCCTACAAGGTCATCGGCGGCACCCGCTTCTACGACCGCCGCGAGATCAAGGACGCCATCGCCTACCTGCGCGCCGTCGACAACCCCGACGACGACGTCAACCTGCGCCGCATCCTCAACGTCCCCAAGCGCGGCCTGGGGGACAAGGCCGAGGGGGCCCTGGCCGAGCACGCGGCCCGCTACGCCGTCTCCTTCGGGCAGGCCGTCGCTGACGCCGCCGGAGCCTCCCGCGAGGCTCAGACAGGCGAGACCGAGGAGACCGGCGGGCAGGCCCCCTCCACCACCGGGGCCGGCGAGCCGCCCGAGGTCGAGGGCCTGACCACCCGGGCCCGCAACCAGGTGCGCGGCTTCCACGAGCTGCTCACCACCCTGCGCCACATGGTCACCGCCGGCGACGGCGTCGCCGACGTCCTCGACTCCGCCCTGGACGCCTCCGGCTACCTCGCCGAGCTGCGCGCCAGCGACGACCCCCAGGACGCCACCCGCGTGGAGAACCTCGCCGAGCTCCACTCCGTGGCCAGCGACTTCCAGGCCGCCAACCCCGACGGTACCCTGGCCGACTTCCTCGAACGAGTCTCACTCGTGGCCGACTCCGACCAGCTCCCGCCCAGCGCCGACCTGGAGGACGAGGACGCCCGGCAGGCCGAGGAGCAGGGCCAGATCACCCTCATGACCGTCCACACCGCCAAGGGCCTGGAGTTCCCGGTCGTCTTCGTCACCGGCATGGAGGACGGCACCTTCCCCCACGCCCGCTCCCTGACCGAGGAGACCGAGCTCGCCGAGGAACGGCGCCTGGCCTACGTGGCCCTCACCCGCGCCCGCGAGCGCCTCTACCTCACTCGCGCCGCCGTGCGCTCGGCCTGGGGAGCCGCCAACGCCATGCCCGCCTCCCGCTTCCTCGACGACGTGCCGGACGAGACCATCGACTGGAAGCGCCTGGCCTCCTCCATGGAGGCGCTGCGTGGCGGCGGCACCGGCTGGGGCAGCAGCTGGGGCGAGGGCGGCTTCGGCTCGGGCGGACGGCGCTCGGGCTCCTCCCGGCAGAGCCCCTACTCCGACGACGATGACTTCGCCCCGCCCGTGGGCGCAGGCACCAGGCGCTCGGGCAAGCTGGGGCGCGTGGAGACCGCCCAGGACCGGGCCGCCAAGCGCGCCTCCGCCCGCCTCGAGGCCCGCGGCAAGCAGAACGACTCCTCACCGGCCGGCGGCGCAGGCTCACAGGACCTGCCCGCAGCCGTCGCCGGGCTGAGAACCGGCGACCAGGTGCGCCACGACTCCTACGGGGTGGGCACCGTCGTCGGCCTGGAGGGCAAGGGGCGGTCCCTGACCGCCCGCGTCGAGTTCGTCATCGACGGCGCCCCCACCACCAAGCGCCTCATCCTGCGCTACGCCCCCGTCGCCAAAATCTGACGGAGCCATCCCCCATCAACCTCCCGCGGTATCGGACACCGTGCTGAAGGCAGTGGGCGCCGGTTCCTCCTGGCGGGGGAGGTGCGGTGACCGGCAGACGGGGAACACTGGGGTCATGAACACCCCGGCCTCCTCTTCGGCGTCATCGGTAGCGCCTCGGGCCTCTCGCCTTCTGGACCGGCTCGTCCCGGTCAGTCCCCAGTGGCGCATCCCTGCGCGAAAGGCGGAGCGCCTCGGCTGGCTCCAGCTTCTTCTGGGGGTCCTGGTCGTCGTCGGCGCTCAGATGATCGTCGGGCTGGTGGCGGTGGCGGCTGGACTCGTGCGACTCGGTGCCGGGGGAGGGGCGGCAGCCCGGCCGGGTGCCGCGTTCATCATCGCGATCAGTGCCGTGCCCCTGGCCCTGCTCGGGTACTGGCTGGTGGTGCGCTTCGTCGGTAGCCGGCCCGTCATCGAGCTGGGCGGGCGCGGGGCGGCACTGCGCGAGCTCCTGGTCGGCCTGGCCATGGGTGCGCTGCTCATGTGCGCCGTCATCGCGGTACTGGCCCTGCTCGGTTCCTACCACGTGGTGGATGTCGGCTGGAGCACGGGGATCCTCGCCGGCCTCCAAGCCGGAATCCTCGCCGGATTCACCGAGGAGATCCTCGTCAGAGGCGTCATGCTGCGCCTCATCGAGGGGTGGGTGGGGACCTGGTGGGCGTTGGCCGTCACCGCCGTGTTCTTCGGCGCCGCCCACCTCGGCAACCCTCAAGCCACCATCTTCGGCGCGGTCGCGATCGCACTGGAGGCGGGGATCCTGCTGGGCGCCTGCTACCTGCTCACCCGGCGCCTGTGGCTGGCGATCGGGGTGCACGCCGCCTGGAACTTCGTCCAGGGAGGCATCTTCGGCTCCGACATCTCCGGCACCGGGTCGGGACGCGGACTCATCGAGGCCCGCTTCACCGGCCCCGACCTGCTCACCGGCGGAGCCATGGGGATCGAGGCCTCCGTCGTCGCGGTCGTGCTGTGCACGGCAGCCGGGCTGGTCATGCTGCTGGCGGTCCGCCGGCGCGGGCTCGTCGTACCGCCCTGCTGGCGCCGCCCCGTACTGGGGGAAGCCGTCGGCGATGAGCGCAGTGCCGGGTGAGCGCTCACCCCGGTCAGGGCCGAGTCAGGAACGGGCGGGCACCAGACGCACGGGGCGCCGCTCGGCCCGGAAGTCGTTGACGGGGGCCTCGGAGGCGTAGCCCAGGGCGAAGCCCGTGATGAGGCGGTAGTCCGACGGCGCCTCGAACTCGGCGTCGAAGGGGCGGCGCCAGGTGGCCAGGACCCCCAGGGGGCAGGAGTCGACGCCGTGGGCCTTGGCGGACAGGAACAGGGTCTGCAGCATGATCCCGGCGTCGAGCGCGGCGAAGGGCATGAGACCCTTGTGGACCAGGACGAAACCGATGACCGGGGCGCCGAAGGCCTCACAGTTGCGGCGGGCGGCCGCATCACGGGCATCGCGGTCCTTGCGGGCGATACCCATGTGCGCGTACAGCCGGCCGCCGACCGCCTGGGAGTGGGGCAGCAGGTCCGCGGGGTAGGGCGCCCAGGTCCGGTAGTCGCCGTCGGGAGTCTTGCCGCTCAGAGCCAGGCGGGCCATCGCCCCGCGCTCCTTGTGCTGGACGGGGAGAGTGGCATCGAACTCCTTGACGTAGGCCGCGCGCAGGCGGTCCGCCTGCTCACCGGTGGCCAGCGCCACCATGAAGGGGCGCGTATTCGACCAGCTCGGCGCCTGGCGGGCATCCTCCAGGATCTCCTCGATGACCTCAGACGGTACGGGATCGGGCCGGAAGTCCCGCACGGAGTGCCGGGAGGCGGCCAGGTCGGAGAAGGCTTCAGGGTTCATTGCGGCGTCTCCTGAGGCGGGTGCTGATGGCGCGGGCCGAAGGTGGAGTCATCGAGCTGACGCAGGACCCGGGCCGGGTTGCCCACTGCCAGGCTGCTGGCGGGAACGTCCCTGGTGACCACCGAGCCCGCGCCGATGACGCAGTTGTCCCCGATGGTCACGCCGGGGCAGACGATGACCCCGCCGCCCAGCCACACGTTGTCCCCGATCGTGATGGGGTCGGCCGCCTCCAGGGAGCAGGCGCGCGGCGTCGGCTCCAGGGGGTGTATCGGCGTGAGCAGCTGGACGTTCGGGCCGAGCTGGCAGTGCACGCCGATACTGATCCGGGCGACGTCGAGCGCCACGAGCCCGTAGTTGGCGAAGGTCCCCTCACCCACGGTGATGTTGTCCCCGTAGTCCACGCGCACCGGCGGCAGCAGGCGTACCTGGTCACCCAGCCCCGGGATCGCTGAGCGCAGCAGGTCCCAGCAGTCCTCCTCGCCCTCGGCGAAGGCCCGCTCGAAGCGGTGGAGCATCTTGCGGGCGTGGGCGGCGATCCTGGCGTTGTCCGGGTCGTCGGAGACGTACCAGTCACCGGCGAGCATGCGCTCGCGGTTGGTGCGCTTATCGCCCACGAAGTAGGGCTCGGCCTCCGGGAAGCGCGGGGTGGGACTCTCACTCATACCCAGCAGCCTAGCGGCGGCCCGACACGCCCGTCGGTCCGTTCGAGCCGACCCGCCGGAGTCGGTGCTCGGAGCCTGTTCAGGAGTGGTGGAGTACCTCGGCCACGGCCGCCCGCAGCGTCTCCGGCAGGCCCAGGGCCTCGAGCTCACCCAGCAGGGCGGTTCCGCTCAGGCCCCGCTGCACCGCGTCCCAGGCCAGGTCCTTGGCCATGTACTCCACTCGCGCCCCGTCCAGGACCGCGTGGACCTCTTTGCGCCAGTCGGCCGGGGAGTGCTTCGTGCCGCGAAGGACCAGCTGGACGCCGTCGATGAGCTTCTGGCGGCTCAGCTCCTCCAGGTGCACCAGCGTCCCGGCCCCCAGGGTGAAGCCGTCACCACTGACCTCCTCGGTGGCCAGCCGGCGCGCCCGCTCACCCACCCCCAGCCAGGCGCCGGCCACCTGGCCGGCCAGAAGCCGCACCGTCACCAGTCGCGAGGCCGGCACGACCTCGGCCGCCCCCTCCAGGCGGATGCGCAGCACCACGTCGGCGCCGTCCTCGTCCTCGGCCTCCGGCCAGGTCAGCGCCATGTGGGTGCGGGCGATGCGGTCGTCCCCGGGCTGGGCCGAGCCGTCGTCCTCCTCCAGGGTGAAGCTCCCCGAGTCCCCGGGCACGACGACGATCTCCAGCTCGCGCGGATTGTCTCCGGCCGCCTCCCTCAGGTTCCCGGCCAGGGGGATCACGGAGCCGGCCCGGGCCAGCGCCCCGATCCGGTCCAGGGGGCGCGACAGGCTCAGCATGCGACCGCGCCCGCCGGTGGTGGCCTCATAGCGGCGAGCCGTGGGCAGGTCGTACCAGACGCCGTCGGGCAGCCAGGTCAGCTCCCGCCCCAGGCCGGTGGTCTCATCGAGCCGGCAGGTGAAGGGCACCACCAGCAGATCCCCGAAGTAGAAGCTGCCCCGGTGCTCGTAGGCGGCCAGCTCGCGCGGGTGGTCGTGGTAGACCGGGCGCACCGGCCCGACACCCTCACTCACCGAGCGGCGCGCCCACGTGTACAGGTAGGGCACCAGCCGGTGACGCAGCCGCAGGTGCGCCTCCATCGTGGCGCGCGCGTCCCGCGAGTAGCGCCACGGCTCCTTGGAGGTGAAGGCTGAGTTCGACGAGTGCAGGCGGTTGATGGGGGAGAAGCAGCCCAGCTGGAACCAGCGGGCCGCCATCGCGTCGTCGCTGCCGCCCATCATGTGCCCGCCGATGTCGTTGGACCACCAGAAGTAGCCGATGTTGGCGGCCGTGGCCGTGAACCGCGGCTGGAAGCGCAGGGAGTCCCAGCTGATGATCGTGTCCCCGGAGAAGCCCACCGGGGTGCGGTGGCTCGAGGCGTCGGCGAAGCGCGAGAAGGTCACCGGGCGGCGCCGCTCCACGCCACCGCTGGCCGCCGGGCGCTCGCGGCCCGAGTCGAGGTAGTGGACGTGGTTGAGCATCCACAGCGGGTCCAGGCCGGGAACCGTCGTGGAGCCTCCCTGCTGCCAGTCCAGCCACCAGAAGTCCACGCCCTCGTCCTCCAGGGGATGGTGGAGGCGCGAGAGGTAGGAGCCCACGAAGTCCCGGTCGGCGATGTTGAAGGGCACGTCCTCCCCGGTGCTCGCATCCAGGCCCAGGTCGGCGCAGACCTCCTCATAGGCCTCCTCGTGGCGCCGCACCCCCTGGGCCGGGTGCACGTTGAGCGTGGTGAGCATGCCCCGCTCGTGCAGGCCGGCCAGGAAGGCCGCCGGGTCGGGGAACAGCTCCCGGTTCCAGGTGTAGCCGGTCCATCCCGTGCCGATCGCCGGGTCGATGTCGGTGACGTGCCAGTCCATGTCGATGACGGCCACGGAGAAGGGCAGCTCCTCGGCGGCGAAGCGGTCCATGAGCGCCAGGTACTCCTGGTCGCTGTAGGGGTGGTAGCGGCTCCACCAGTTGCCCAGCAGCGCCCGCGGGATGAGGGGGCTCGGCCCGGTGAGGCGGAAGAAGTCCCGCAGTGCCTCCTGGTAGTCCTGGCCGTAGCCGAAGACGTAGAGGTCCTGCGCCCCGTCGGCCAGGCGGTTGCCGGGCTCACGGGGCTGGACCCACTCGTCCTGGGTGAGCAGCAGCGAGGCCGAGTCGTCCAGGGCGGTGATGCCGTTGAGACTCAGCAGGCCCGGACCGAGGGCGACGGCGCCGTCGGCCTCATCGAGGGTGCGGGCGGTGCCGCCCAGGTTCGTCGGGAAGGTCTCGCCCGGGTCCCACACGTCGCCGTGGTGCCAGGTGCCGCCGTGGGCGTGGAGCGCCGTCGAGCGCAGCCTGACGCTGAGCCCGGAGGGGGAGAAGCCCAGGGAGGGCACATGGGTCAGGTGCAGGTGCTCGGTGATGATCTCCAGGCGGTCCTGGCCGCGCACCACCCGGAACGACGGCGTCTCACCCAGGTCGCGGTTGACGACCAGCTGGGTGGCGGCGTCGGTGAAGACGCCCGTGGGGGAGTGCTCCATGCGGATGAGCCGAGAGGTGAGCACCGTGAACCGGTAGTGGGACTCCTCCGACGAGGTCCCGGCGATGACCGCCTCGGGGCGGGCAGCGGCCGGACGCGGAGCATCAGGGGCATCGCGGAGAGGAGAAACCAACGGTCGGCCTTTCACAGCAGGGGTCGTCACGGGGATCGGTGGAGAGGCGGCGCCCTGGGGCAGGCGCGAGAACTCATCTTAATCGGCCCTCCTCCCGGGCGGGTTCTGACACAATCGGTACCGGCCCGCAAGAACCCGTCAGCCCCGGTGGCGGAGCAGGGGCAGGCCCTCACGCACCCGGCCCCGCCCCGTTACTCTCGCATCCCCCTGGCCGGTAGGAAGGAAGCCGCCCGTGACCTCTCCCGCACCCCTCGTTGTGTCCGCCCACCACGTCGGCGACGATCCGGACTGGTGGCGCCGCGCCGTCGTCTACCAGGTCTACCCCCGCTCCTTCGCCGACTCCGACGGCGACGGGATCGGTGACATCCCCGGCCTGACCAGCCGCCTGGACCACCTCGACGAGCTGGGTGTCGACGTCGTGTGGCTCAGCCCCGTCTACCGCTCCCCGCAGGACGATAACGGCTACGACATCTCCGACTACGAGGACGTCGACCCGCTCTTCGGCACCCTGGACGACCTCGACGCCCTCATCGACGGCCTCCACGCCCGCGGCATGCGCCTGGTCATGGACCTCGTCGTCAACCACACCAGCGATGAGCACCCCTGGTTCACCGCCAGCCGCTCCTCGAAGGACGACCCCAAGCGCGACTGGTACATCTGGCGGCCCGCCCGGCAGGTCGACGGGCTCGCCCCCGGGCAGCCGGGCACCGAGCCCACCAACTGGGGATCGGCCTTCTCCGGGTCGGCCTGGGCCTGGGATGAGGAGAGCCAGGAGTTCTACCTGCACCTCTTCTCACCCAAGCAGCCCGACCTCAACTGGGAGAACCCGCAGGTGCGCCGCGCCATCCACGAGATGATGGCCTGGTGGCTGGAGCGCGGAGTCGACGGCTTCCGCATGGACGTCATCAACTTCATCTCCAAGACCTACCCGCTCACTGACGCGCCCCAGGGCGAGGGCGACCTCTACGGCAGCGCCTTCGCCGCGGTGGCCAACGGCCCGCGCATCCACGAGTTCCTGCGCGAGATGAACCAGCAGGTCCTCGCGCCCCGGCCCGGGCACGTCATCACTGTCGGGGAGATGCCCGGGGCCACGAGGAGTGAGGCCGCCCTCTACACCGACCCCGCCCGAGGCGAGCTCGACATGGTCTTCCAGTTCGAGCACGTGAGCCTCACCGACGGGCCCGGAGGCAAGTTCGACCCTCAGCCCCTCGAGCTCGTCACCCTCAAGAAGAACCTCGCCGACTGGCAGGCGGCCCTCGCCCCCGTCACGGACTCCTCCGGCGTCGTGAGCGCGGAGAAGGGCTGGAACTCCGCCTACTGGGACAACCACGACCAGCCCCGCGCCGTCTCCCGCTTCGGCGACGACGACCCGGCCTGGCGCGTCCGCTCGGCCAAGACCCTCGCCTCGATCCTCCACACCCACCGCGGCACCCCCTACGTCTACCAGGGCGAGGAGCTGGGCATGGCCAACACGGTCTTCCGTGGCATCGAGGACTACCGGGACCTGGAGTCCGTCAACCACTTCCACGAGCGCGTGCGCGCCGGCGATGACCCGGCCGCCGTCCTGGCCGGCATCGCCCCCGTCTCCCGGGACAACGCCCGCACCCCCGTCCACTGGGACAGCAGCGAGAAGGCCGGGTTCACCACCGGCGAGCCCTGGATCGCCCTGGCCCCCGACCACGGCACCGTCAATGCCGCCGCCCAGGTAGGAGTTCCCGGCAGCGTCTTCGAGCACTACCGCCACCTCATCGCCCTGCGGCACGACGACGACGCCCTCTCCCTGGGGACCTTCCGGCTCCTGGCGGCCGACCACCCCTCCGCCTGGGTCATCCTGCGCCAGTGGCGCGCCCCTGAGGCCCAGGGCGGCGGCATCGAGCAGCTGCTGCTCATCGCCCAGTGCGCCCGCGAGGACCTGCCCCTGACCGGGCAGGGCGGCCTGCTGGCGGCCCTCGCGGCCGAGGACCTGGAGCCAGGGGAGTGGAGCGGGGCCGAGCAGGTGCTGCGCGCCGCCGATCCGGACGTTCAGCCCGGCTCGACCCACGCGGGCCTGCCGGAGGCGCTACCGGGATGGGACTCGGTCCTGCTGCGCCGTTGGGCCTGAGGAGGGGCGCTCTGCGCCCGCCCGACGGTCCCAACTGGAATAGTGCTGGCCGGCCGGTCGTTGGTCTGGGTGGACAAACCCGTGGATTTCGGAAGTAGGGGAGCACTATGGAGTTCAGCCAGGTCGTCGCCAATCGTCACTCGGTACGAGACTTCACCGACCAGCCCGTCTCCCAGGAGGATCTGGTCGACATTGTCCGCACCGCCCAGCAGGCGCCGTCGTGGGTGAACTCCCAGCCCTGGCGGGTTTATGCGGCCACCGGGGCCACGCTGGCCGGGATCAAGAAGCGCCATGCTGCGGACGTCGCTGCCGGCAGGAAGGGAAACGCCGACCTCCCGGTGAAGCCTCGTGCAGAGTGGTCTCCGACCACCCAGGAGAACATGGCCGCGCTCGGCGAGCAGATCGGTGCACAGCTGGGTGAAGGCGTCCAGGAGTTCCAAGCATCGCAAGGACGGCTGTTCAACGCCCAGGCAGTCCTGTACGTGACGATCCCGGTCGAGTCCACTCCGTGGTCCTTCCACGACCTCGGGGCCTTCTCCGCCATGCTCGTCCTGGCGGCCGCCGACAAGGGCCTTGGCGCCATCAACGCCTACGCCCTGGTCATGTACCCGGACGAGGTGCGCGAGGCCATGGGGATCGGAGCCGATGAGATCGTAGCGGTCGGGATCGCGCTGGGCCATCCCGCGGACTCGGCACTGGCGGCCTTCGCCCCTGACCGCGTCGACGTCAACGAGATCCTCACAATCAAGGACTGAGCGCCGAGGGCTGCTTCCCTCGTCGGCCCTGGAGGAGGATGAGGGCGGCCACCACGGCCGCGCCGGTGAGCAGGATCGCCGCGTTGAGCCACGAGAGCTCGAAGTCGGGCAGGTTCTCGCTCTGAAGCTGGCCGATGAACAGGCCCAGGGCGTTACCGCTGACGTGCAGGCCCAGGGCGAAGAATATCGACCGCAGCCGCACCGCCGACCAGCCGGCGAGCAGCCCGAAGAGCACCTTGTGGAGAATCTGCCAGGCGTAGCCCTTGGGACTGGTGTCGGAGGTCAGCCAGGTCGGCAGGTGCAGGGCGGTGAAGGACGCCGTCGTCATCAGCACAGCGGCCGTTGCCCCAAAGCGCTCGTGCACCGGTGAGAACAGGGTGCGCCTGAGCGTGATCTCCTCGGGGATCGCGTTGTAGGCGACGCCGACGGTCAGGGCGAAGACCAGGGCGTGAAGCACCGTGGAGGCGCCGATCTCCAGTTTCCACAGCGGGCCGGTGCCCGTCGGCCCCATCCAGGTGTGCAGGCCGCCGAAGGCGACTCCGCCCAGGGCGCCAGCGGCGAACAGGACGGTTCTGCTACGTATGCCGCCACCGGTCAGCAGATTGCGCCAGCCGCGCCGAGCCATCCCGAACCACAGGACGAGCCCGCCCACGTGAAGGAGAACGAGCATGAGGATCCACGGGCCCCGAAGGAACGCCAACGCCGTGCCCAGCGCCGGGGCACCGGTCAGTAGGGCGACGGCGGCAAGGGTGACGCCTTCGGAGGCGGCGGGTCCTCCGGTCTCGAAGGCGTGGGCGTCGGCCGCGCAGGGCCGTAGCGCGTGACGAGGTGGTGCGGCGTCGTGGTGGCGATCCATAGTGATTCCGATTGCGACGTGGCTGCCGGGTGCAATCCGCTCAGGAGTATATGTTCACTCGGTAGAATCAATGACCCTGACACGTCGCAGGCGGGTCCGGCTACCGCAGCCGTGAAGCCACGGTGCGCCGCCAGGCGGGGGAGGCCAGCAGCGTGACCGCCACGACGACGGCGAACAGGGCCACCAGCGTCCAGGCCCCGGCGCGGGCCAGCTCCCAGGTGAAGACGATCCCGAAGACAGGGGCCCTCTGGGTGGTGGCGAGCACCGCGCCCGCGCCGGCGATTGCCAGTACCGCGACACTGACCTCCACCCCACAGGCGTGGAGCGCGATCGCCAGGGCGGCCCCGGCGCTCGAGCCCGCGGCCAAGGAAGGGGCCAGCCGGCCGCCGGTGGCGCCTGCTCCCAGTGTCAGACCGGTGAGGACCGGCTTGAGGACCACGATGCCCACCAGCAGGGCCAGGACCGCACCCGTAGCGCCGCTCCAGGCCTCGGGAATGTCAGTACCCACAGCCATCTCCATGGCGTCGCGCCCATTGCCGACGACGGCCGGGACCCACAGGCTCACCAGCCCGGTGACCAGCCCCGCCGCTCCGATCGCCACTGGCAGCCACCGGAGGACACGCACCCGGTGCGCCAGCATCCACGACCACAGTCGCCTCGCCCCCACGCCGAGCGCGGCGGCCACGGGCACGAGCATGACCAGCCCGAGGGCGGTCCCCGACGACATCCCCGGTGAGGTGACCTCGAAGGTGGGGCGCCCGCGGGAGTGCAGCCAGGAGACGAGCGTGGCGATGAGGCACACGGGGAGCGCCACGAGGGCCCCGCGCCGTCGCATCCCGGAGACCATGACGAGCTCGACGGCGTAGGCCGCCCCTCCCAGCGGCGCGTTGTACATGGCGGACAGGCCCGCGCCGGCGGCGGAGGCGATGAGGATCGCGCCCTCACTCCTGCCGATCCCCAGGCGGGTGGCGAGTCTGGCCGCCACCGCGCCGGCGGCCAGCCGCGGGGCGCCCTCGCGGCCCACCGAGTTGCCCGCGCCGACCGTGAGGACCTGGGTGACGGCGTCGAGGAAGGGGCGCGCCAGCCCCATCCGGGAAGCCGCCTGACCGCTGCGGTCCGCCACTGCGGCCTCCACGTCGGCCACCCCGCCAGTGGCGCGCAGCCACCACCACATGCCGCCGGCGATAAGGCCGCCCATGGCCGGGGCGAGTGCGCGCCGCCAGGGCGGGGCGTCGGCCAGGCGTTCCAGGAGCCCGCCGTGGGCGACGCCGTAGAACAGCGACTCGAAGAGCTCCAGGAGCAGCGCCATCGCGATCCCGATGAGACCCGCGGCCACGCCCGTCACGGCGGCAGCCACCAGGAACCGGGGTCGTATCAGCGCGCGCACGCCAGGCACGATACCCGGCCCCGAGGCTCCGGGGCCGGTGGGTCAGCTGGCCGCGTCGTCGACCGCCTCACCGAAGTCGGGCACGTCCTGAAGCGTCAGGGTCCCGATGTTTTGGCTGACCAGGCCGACGGCGGGGCGCAGGCCCAGCCACCACTGGTGGCGGGGGCGACGGTTGTCGCGGTCGAGGTCGTCGTTCATGCGGTCCAGGGGCTGGTCGGAGACCTTGCCCCCCAGCAGGCCCACGTAGGAGGCCGTCGGCTCGCCGCGCTTGAGGGCGCCGGCCAGCAGCTCCAGGGAGTAGGAGACGAGCTTGGTCGCCATGAGCCGGTCGAAGGCTGTGGGGCTGCCGCCCTGCTGCTGGTGGCCCAGGATCGCCTCGCGCACGTCGTAGAGGCCCTTGCCCTCCTCGGCGAAGATGTGGGCCAGGACGTCGGTGGTGTAGTTGACGCTGGCCCGCTCGTTGCGGATCACCAGGTAGAGGCTGCGGCCCGAGCGGAAGGACTCCACCATCCGCTCGGAGTCCGCCGCCAGGCCCTTGAGCGTGATGCCCTCCTCGTTGAGGTAGACCTTCTCCGCGCCGGTGGCCAGGCCCGACATCAGGGACAGGTAGCCGCACTTGCGGCCCATGACCTCGGCGACGAAGCAGCGGTGGGAGGCCGCCGCGGAGAGCTTGATGGAGTCCAGGGCCACCACCGCGTTGTTGAGGGCCGTGTCGGTGCCGATGCTCAGCTCGGAGCCGGGCAGGTTGTTGTCGATGGAGGCGGGCACGCACACGATCGGGATCTGGAAGGCGGGGTAGCGGTCCCGCTCGGTGACCAGGCGGAAGGCGCTCAGGTAGGCGTTGTAGCCGCCGATGACCAGCAGGGCGTCGATCTCATGGAGCTCGATGGCCCGGCCCAGGGCGTAGAGCTGCTCAATGGTGGGCACCTCGCGGCGAGTACCCAGCTGGGCACCGCCGTCACCGACCCAGCCCTCGACGTCGGCCCAGGTCAGCTCGCGGACGTCGCCGTCGAGCAGGCCGGGGAAGCCGCCGTAGACACCCAGCATCGTGAAGTCGTGGTCGATGCCCAGGCGCACGGCCGCGCGCGCCGCCGTGTTCATCCCCGGGGCCAGGCCGCCGGCGTGGATGATGGCGACCCGCTTGGGGCGGTCGGAGGACGACGGCGTCGAGCCCGCGTCGGTGGCCGGCTCGGCGGGAGGCGTGGACATGGTCTCGAACAGCTCGAGCATCCTGCCGAAGCTGGCCCCGCGGGCCTGGATCGCCCCGAGGTAGTCGTGGGCGGCCACGAGGTCCTTGACGGCGCGGGTGGCCGCGATCTGCTCCATCATCGGCAGACGGCGGATGCGGTTGTGGCGCTCGGCGATGATGACCGGCTCGCTGCCCGGCTCCATGGACACCACCTCGCGGGCGGCGGCGCAGCCCAGCAGCGTGGACATCCAGCGGTCGTAGGCGCTGGGGCGGCCACCGCGCTGGACGTGACCCAGGATGGTGACGCGGGCGGCCTCACCCAGCTTGTCGGCGATGACCTGGCGGACGTCGTCGGCGGTGATGCGGTTGCCCTCACGGTCGGTGGCGCCCTCGGCGACGATCACCATGGACTCGCGGCGCCCGGCCTCCCGGCCCGCCTGGAGCTTGGAGCACATGTCCTCCTCCCAGTCCTTGCCCGGGGGGAGCTCGGGGACCAGGACGTAGTCACAGCCCCCGGCCACGGCCGCCATGAGGGCCAGGTAGCCACAGTGGCGGCCCATGACCTCCACGACGAAGGTGCGCTGGTGGGAGGCGGCCGTTGAGGAGATGTCGTCGATGGCCTCCAGGATGCGGTGGAGGGCCGAGTCGGTGCCGATGGTCATGTCGGCGCCCACCAGATCGTTGTCGATGCTGCCCACCAGGCCGGTCACCATGAGAACGGGGTGGGCGGCCGCCGTCTCCGCACTGATGTCACCTGCTGCGACGAGCTCCTCGAGCAGGGAGGGCCAGTTCTTGCGGAACTCGTTGGTGCCGGTCAGGGATCCGTCGCCGCCGATGACCACGAGCCGGTCGATGCCGTGCTCCAGGAGGTTGCGGGCGGCCGCCAGCTGGCCGGCGCGCTCGCGGAACTCGGCCGAGCGGGCGGTGCCGATGATGGTGCCGCCGCGTTGGAGGATGGAACCCACCGAGTCCCACTCCAGGGGGCGGATGCCGTCACCCCCGGCCACGGCCCCGGCCCAGCCCTCCATGACCGCGTAGGGCTTGGCCCCCAGGCGGATGGCGGTGCGCACCACGGCCCGCACGGCCGCGTTCATGCCCTGGGCGTCACCGCCGGAGGTGAGGACCCCGATGCGCAGGGGCTCGCCGTCCAGGCCGAGCAGCGGGCCGGCCGACGAGCCGGTGGGGGAGGGGACGGTGTCTGAGGACATGGCGGTTGGCATGTGGGGTCCTTCCCTGGGATCGCCGGTGGGCCTGGCTCCCGGCGTCGTCCGGGAGGGCATCAGTCCATATTGTTGCTGGTGAGCGCCGCCACGTCATCCGCCTGTGGTCCCAGAAGCGTTTCCTGGCCGCGGCATCCGCACATTCGCCGGTTCCCGGTGAGCCCCAGGAGAAGGGGAGCGATGTGTCCCCCTGCTTTGGGAACAGGGGGACAGTAGGTCCACGGGCTAAGGAGCTACCGGTCGCTGCGGGCGCGGAGGCTGTGGGCCCCGGCGTCGAGGGCGCGCTTGCGTCGTCGGCCCCACCGCCTGCCGCTCCAGAGACCGAGCAGCACCATGGCGCCGACCAGCACGCTCGTCACGGTCAGTGAGGGCATGACTGCCTCCCCTCTCTCGAGCCCCTCGTGTCAACCCATGATAATTCCCGTGCGCGGCGCACGGCCCTGGAACCAGGACGTACATCCCGAACGAGGACTGCGATCTCCCCCAGACGACTGGGGTCTGACCTCAGTCATCTGGAGGAAGACGCAGTCCTCGTGGGGAAAGTACGTCCTCGACGGCGCTCGTGGCCGGCGGAGGCCCCGGCACGCCCCATCGAGACGCGGCGACCACGTTGCGTGAGACTCCGTCGCCTCGCGCCCGTGTCCACCCTCCTGACCGGCCAACGGGACGTTAGGCTCATCATTGGCGCCTGCCCGGCGTTGGCCCGCGCCCGCAAGCCATCCACATGCCCCGAGAGGATCAGCTGCATGGATCTGTACGAATACCAGGCCAGGAACCTGTTCCGCCAGCACGGCGTCCCCGTGCTCGACGGCGCGGTGGCCACGACCCCCGAGGAGGCGCGCAGCGCGGCGCAGTCCCTCCTGGAGGCGGGTAGCGAGCTGGTGGTCGTCAAGGCCCAGGTCAAGACCGGCGGCCGCGGCAAGGCCGGCGGCGTCAAGCTCGCCCGCACCGCAGACGAGGCCGAGGCCCGCGCCCGCGACATCCTGGGCATGGATATCAAGGGCCACACGGTGCGCGCCGTCCTCATCTCCGACGGCGTCGACCTCGACGCCGAGTACTACTTCTCCATCCTCCTGGACCGCGCCGAGCGCCAGTACCTGGCGATGTGCTCGCGCGAGGGCGGCATGGACATCGAGACCCTCGCGACCGAGCGCCCCGAGGCCCTGGCCCGCGTCGGCATCGACCCGCTCGAGGGCATCACCCCCGCCGTCGCCCACCGGATCGTCGAGGCCGCGGGCTTCGAGGCCGGGCCCCTGGCCGACGAGGTCGCCGCCGTCATCGAACGCCTCTGGGAGGTCTTCACCGCCGAGGACGCCACCCTTGTGGAGGTCAACCCCCTGGTCAAGGCCGCTGACGGCCGCATCATCGCCCTGGACGGCAAGGTCACCCTCGACGACAACTCCCGCTTCCGCCACCCCGCCCACGCCGATCTCGTCGACAACGCCGCCACCGACCCCCTCGAGACTCGCGCCCGTGAGGCCGGCCTCAACTACGTGCGCCTCGAGGGCCAGGTCGGGGTCCTGGGCAACGGCGCCGGCCTGGTCATGTCCACCCTCGACGTCGTCGCCGGTGCCGGCGAGCGCCACGGCGGCATGAGGCCCGCCAACTTCCTCGACCTGGGAGGCGGGTCATCGGCCGAGCTCATGGCCACCGGCCTGGAGGTCGTCGCCTCCGACCCCCAGGTGCGCGCCATCCTCGTCAACGTCTTCGGCGGCATCACCTCCTGCGACACCGTCGCCCGGGGCATCGTGACCGCCGTCGAGTCCCTGGGAGGGCTGCCCAAGCCCGTCGTCGTGCGCCTGGACGGCAACAACGCCGACACCGGTCGCGCCATCCTGGCCGACGCCGCCATCGAGGGCGTCACCGTCGTCGACACCATGGACGGGGCCGCCGACGTCGTCACCGCCATCGCCGAGAAGATCAGCGGCCGGCCCGCTGGCAAGGAGGCCTGAGACATGAGCATCTTCCTGACTGAGACCGACCGCGTCATCGTCCAGGGCATGACCGGCTCCGAGGGCCGCAAGCACACCACCCGCATGCTCTCGGCCGGCACGAAGGTCGTCGCCGGCGTCAACCCCCGCAAGGCAGGCACCACCGTCACCTTCGACGTCGCCCCCATCGGCCCCGGAGCCGGCGAGGTCCAGGCCGGAACCGTCGAGGTCCCCGTCTACGGCACCGTCGCCGAGGCCAGGCAGGCCACCGGCGCCGAGGTGAGCGTCGTCTTCGTCCCACCCGCCTTCGCCAAGGACGCCGTCGTCGAGGCCGTCGACGCCGGAGTGCGCCTCCTCGTCGTCATCACCGAGGGCATCCCGGTGGCCGACGCCACCTGGATGCGCGCCTACGCGGCCGACCACGGCGTGCAGATCATCGGCCCCAACTGCCCCGGCATCATCTCCCCGGCCCGCTCCAACGTGGGCATCACCCCGCCCGACATCACCGGCCCCGGCCCCCTGGGACTGGTCTCCAAGTCCGGGACCCTCACCTACCAGCTCATGCACGAGCTGTCCGATCTGGGCTTCACCACCTGCATCGGCATCGGCGGGGACCCGGTGGTCGGCACCACCCACATCGACGCCCTGGCCGCCTTCGAGACCGACCCCGACACCCGCCTGGTCGTCATGATCGGTGAGATCGGGGGCGACGCCGAGGAGCGGGCCGCAACCTACATTCGCGAGCACATGACCAAGCCGGTCGTCGCCTACGTCGCCGGCTTCACCGCCCCCGAGGGCCGCACCATGGGGCACGCCGGCGCCATCGTCTCCGGCTCCTCGGGCACCGCGGAGGCCAAGAGGATCGCGCTGGAGGCCGCCGGCGTCCGGGTGGGGCGCACCCCCAGCCAGACCGCTGAGATCGCTCGCGAGCTCTACCGGGCCCTGGCCGGTGAGGTGAGCGCTTGAGCCTGGCGCGGCAGCGAGCCACCGGCCTGGCGTCCTGGGCCCTGTGGTCCCTGCGCGTGGGGGTCGAGTCGGTCGGCCTGGTCTGGCTGGTGGTGGTGCTGGCGACGATCGCCGTGTCCAAGGCGGCCTCCGGTCTCAACGCCGCGGCCATCCTGAGCGCGGGCGACGCCCTGCACACCGGGACCGCCCTGTGGAGCCTCGGCTTCGGGGGGACGGTGTCTCTGTCCTCCGAGGATGACGGCGTGCTCAGCCTGCCGCTGCTGGGGCTCACCCTGGTGCAGGCGGGGTGGACCTGGTTCTGTGTGCGACGAGCCCACCCCTCCCGGCCGGCAGCCGGGGCGGCCATCGTCCTCGCCGCGACCGTCGTCGCGGTCCTGGCCTGCCTCACCGGCCCCGCCGGGCTGGACACCTGGCCCGCCGTCGTCGGCATCGCCCTGCTCACGGGCGCCATCGTCGCCATCCAGCTCCTGCGCGCCGGCCACCACTGGCCGCCCCTGACCCACTGGTGGGACCGCCGACCCCACTGGCTGGGACCGTCCCTGTCACTGGCCTACGGGGCCGCGCGGGCCCTGAGCCTGCTGAGCCTGCTGGTGGTGGTCGTGGCCGTCTTCAACGGCGCCGGCCGGGTCTCGGTCCTGCACGACTCCCTGGCCAGGGACGGCTTCGTCGCGATGGGCGGCCTGATCCTGCTTCAGGCCGGCTGGGTGCCGACCATGGTCATCTGGGCCTGCTCCTGGCTCATCGGTGCCGGTTTCAGCGTGGGCACGGGCACCGTCTTCGCTCCCGACCGGGTGGTGGCCGGCCCCGTCCCGCGCCTGCCGCTGCTGGGGATGCTGCCGTCGACGCCGCTGAGCAGCGTGGGCCTGTGGCTGCCCCTGGTGGTGACGGTCGGCGCCATGGTGGCCGCCTGGCGGCGTCGGGAGGTGCTCAACGCCCTGCGGGTGCGCTACGCCCTGAGCGCCGCAGGCCTGGCCGCCCTCCTCGTGTCCGGCGGCGTGGGCCTGCTGTGCCTGGCCGCCTCCGGGGCCGTGGGCCCGGACCGGATGACCACCGTCGGCCCGCTGGTCCTCTACACCGTCATCCTCGTCTTCGTCGAGGTCGGTGTCGGACTGGCCTCCATGGCCGTCCTGGCCCACCCCTACACGCGCACCTGGGCCCGTAACACCCTGCCCGAGTCGGTCCTGCCGGCGCCCTACCGGCGCCACGATGCGCGTGAGGGCGTCGTCGATGAGGAGGACAATGAGGAAGACACTGAAGCGGACGGCGAGGCGTGAGCCAGCGAGTCAGCGAGCCGCCGTGCTCGCGCCGCTCAGGGCACTGACGGCGGCATCCACACCCTCGACCAGCTCGGGCGTCACCGCCAGGAGCGCGGTCCCGGCCCGGTAGGTCATCCCAGGGATGGGGGTGTAGAGGACATTCGCCTCCAGGAGCGCGCGCCCCTCCTTGATGGCCTGCCACAGCTCGGGATTCTCCCGGAAGAACCGCGCGACGCGCTCGTCGCAGGCCAGGTGCTCCAGAACGTTGTCGGCCGACTTGTGCGCTGCCCGCCCCGGCAGCCTGCGGGGAGGAATGTCGGTCTCGTCGTCGTCATCAATGGTGGGGGCGGCCCCCTGGTACTCGACGACGACCAGCTGGTTCCCGGCGGGGGAGAGCGCCAGGGCGTGGACGGGGCTGTCCACCGGCCGCTGGTCGATGGCCTCGCCCCGGAAGTCGTCGGTGATCCGCAAGCCCTCCAGGATGGCGAACTGCTCGCCGCTACCGGTGTTGAGGCGGCGCGTCAGGCCCAGGATCTCGGCCTGCTGCTCCGACACCGAGGCGGCCAGGTCGCGCATCTGTCTGACGACCTGGGAGTCGGCCCCGGAGTCGGCCAGATCGGCGACGGTCTCATCGATCCGGCTGGGCTCCAGGGCATCGACGCCGGTAACGCCCAGGGACTCGGCGAGCCGGCGAAGGCGCGTGATATCGGCCTCGACCGCCACCTGCCGTTTGGTACGCGCCGTGAACAGCGCCTGGCTCTCGGAGAAGCTCTCAGCGCCCCGGATCCGCCGGTTGACGGAGAGCTCGGCGGCCAGGTCGGTACCGCCCCCGGCGGGGCTGGCGCTCAGGGCCGAGCGCGGCATGTAGGTCATGGCGAAGTCCAGCAGTGCCAGGCACGCCTGCCCCGGCGTGAGAGTGAGCAGGTGACTGACGAGGCTGCTCGACGACGGTGCCGTGCTGATGCGGCGCCCCGGCGCCCCCAGCGTCAGGACGAGGGACAGGCTCATGGCCACCGCGGTCAGCGCGCCGATCGCGTAGAGGAGCCCCTGGGTGCCGCTCAGGTCGCTCCACCACTGGGAGACCAGGCGCGGCAGGGCGGAGAGGAACAGGTCGTCCTCGGTCTCCTTGAGCTCGGGGGCGAGCTGCCAGACGGTGCGCACCTCGTACATGCAGCACAGGAGGAACAGCACGACACTGACCACCAGGATCCCCAGGCGGAAGCCCTGGCGGGCATTGGGCTCAGTGCCTGGCGTCGTGGCCTCCATGGCATCGGCCCGCACGCCGCGCACCTGCTCTGCCGTGGCCCGCCCCGCCCGCATGGCGTCGAGACGGCCCTGGCGCAGGTCCCCGTAGGCGTCCCAGGTGACGGCCAGGTCGCCCCAGGTGAAGTTCGCCAGCGCCACCACTGAGACGATGAGCGCGCGCGCGAAGGGCGGCGCCTCGGTGAGGTTGGGGTAGCGGGGAGCCGGTGCCCCGGCCACCGTCCAGCCGTGCACGCCCGCGTAGGCGCGACGGTGGGCGTCCAGGAGCAGGCAGGCGGCCATGAGGATGACGGACAGGGGGATGGCGCTCATGCCCCCACCGTTGATCCTCCACAGGAACATCAGCAGCGCCGGGAAACCGCCGCCGGAGTCGCTCTGGCCGAGCTGCTGGGCGATCCTGGCGATGTAGGTGGCGTGGTCACTGACCGACTGCAGGATGACCATCGCCGGCAGGATCCAGGCCACGATCCGCAGCCACACGAGGTTCTTAGCCCCTTCGAAGGCCGGCGAGTCCTTGAGGCGCCACAGCGTGATCGCCACTGCCACCGCCATCGTGATGTTCGCGGTGCTCACCTGGTTGCTGACGGCCAGGACGTTGCTGTTCTCCTGAGTCATTGACCCCGAGGTCCACGGGTTGAAGGAGAAGGGCAGGCGCCCGTTGCCCAGGACCGAGGAGAGCAGGCTGTTCTCCTCAAGGGCCCGAACACCGTCATTGAGGGCCGTCAGACCGCCGCCGGCGGCGAAGCCCAGCAGCGCCCAGTCGGAGGCCGCCAGGCGGCGCATCCGCCCCGGCGCCAGGAAGACCACGAGCACCAGGGGCACCAGCGGGCTGAGAACCTCCAACGCAATGGTCAGGGCGATGCTCATCCCGTTACCCATGACGGACAGTCCTGCGCGCGTGCGCACCGAGCTCATGGTGACGGCCACGACGAGCGACCAGGCGGCGCCGACGCCGTACATGAGCAGCACCGAGCGCCAGCTGATGGTGCGGGTGCGCGCCAGGAGGGCCACCACCATGAGGCACACGGTCATGAAGGCCGCCGGAACGGAGGCGTAGGCCAGCCGCGGCACCATCACCAGGGCGGCGATGAGCAGCGGGATCATGAGGGCGTAGGCACCGCGCGCCACCAGGTTCAGGGCACTGGATAACCCCGGGTGGCGGCTCCACCAGCGCCGGTAGGCGGAGGCGGCCTCCTGCCACCGCTCCGGGGGAGTCCTCCGATATACCGGTGTTGCTGCGATGTTGATGGGCGCAGTCATGCTGTGGACTGTATGTCGTCTCTCAAGCCGTCCGCAAGGAAACAGGCCGTTCGGTCGGGCGGTTCGCCGGGAGCGACATGGAAAATGTCAGGTCAGGCAGGCGCGGCGCTCTTCTCCGGTGGCGTCGTGGCCCCTACCCGATAGGATGGGGGCGGCTGCGACTGGCGAGGGTGGGGCACCACCGGGGAGTGGCCGAGGCCGTCCACGAACGGGACGTCGCCCGCCTGGGCGTCCCGCTTCCCCACGCCGCACCAGGAGCGCCATGTCCTCGTCCATGTCCCCGTCGTCGTCGTCCCAGTCCTCGCAGTCCACGAACCAGGCGGCCCCCACCGCTCACCTCCCCACCGAGGGCCTCGTCAGCCCCGACCGCGTCCCAGTGCGCCGCGCCCTCGTCTCCGTCTACGACAAGACCGGTCTCGTCCCGCTCGCCCGTGCCCTGGTCGAGGCCGGCATCGAGATCGTCTCCACCGGCTCCACCGCCGCCACTATCGCCGCCGCGGGCCTGGCCGTCACCCCGGTGGAGGAGGTCACCGGCTTCCCCGAGTGCCTCGAGGGGCGGGTCAAGACCCTCCACCCGGCCGTCCACGCAGGCATCCTCGCCGACCGCCGCAAGCCCGACCACCTCGACCAGCTGGCCACCCTGGGCGTGGCCCCCATCGACCTGGTCATCGTCAACCTCTACCCCTTCACCGACACCGTCGCCTCCGGCGCCCCCTTCGACGCCTGCGTCGAGCAGATCGACATCGGCGGCCCCACGATGGTGCGCGCCGCCGCCAAGAACCATCCCGCCGTCGCCGTGGTCACGAGCCCCGGCCGGTACGACGACGTCGCGGCCGCCGTGCGAGAAGGCGGCTTCACCCTGGCCTGTCGCCGCCGCCTGGCCGCCGAGGCCTTCGCCCACACCGCCGCCTACGACGCGGCCGTGTCGACCTGGCTGGCCGGCCAGATCGAGACCGACGACGTCGCCGACGCCACGGACTCTGCCGATGCGGCCGGAGCCGACTCGAGCGGGTCGGCCGCGCCGGCGGCCTACGTCGGCGTCGGCTACGAGCGCCTGGCGAGCCTGCGCTACGGGGAGAACCCCCATCAGCGGGCCGCCGTCTACCGCACCGCCGGGGCGAGCGGCGGAGTGGCCGGAGCCCGCCAGCTCCACGGCAAGGCCATGAGCTACAACAACTACACCGACACCGACGCGGCCGTGCGCGCCGCCTACGATCACGGCCAGGCCGTCACGGTCGCCGTCGTCAAGCACGCCAACCCCTGCGGCATCGCCGTCTCGGCCGCCGGCGACGTCGCCGAGGCCCACCGCAAGGCCCACGCCTGCGACCCGGTCTCCGCCTACGGCGGCGTCATCGCCACCAACACGGTCGTCACCGCCGAGATGGCCCGTCAGATCAAGCCGATCTTCACCGAGGTCGTCGCCGCCCCCGCCTTCGACGACGAGGCCGTGGAGATCCTGTCCACCAAGAAGAACCTCCGCCTGCTCCTCGTCGAGGCCCCCCAGCGCGAGGGCTACGAGATCAAGCAGGTCACGGGAGGCGCCGTCATCCAGGAGCGCGACGTCCTGGACGCCGCCGGTGACGACCCCTCGACCTGGACCCTGGCCGCGGGGCCGGCCGCCGACGACGCGCTCCTGGCCGATCTGGCCTTCGCCTGGCGCTCGGTGCGCGCCGTGCGCTCCAACGCGGTCCTCCTGGCCCACGACGGCGCCACCGTCGGCGTGGGCATGGGACAGGTCAACCGCGTCGACTCCTGCAAGCTGGCCGTCGAGCGCGCCAACACCCTGGGGAGCCGATCCACCGGTGACGCCGCACTCGACGGCTCCCAGCAGGAGAAGGGGGCCGTGGGAGGGGCCGACGCCGCCGAGGTCCTGGGGGACTCATCCGGTGACGCCGCCGCGCCGCAGCGCGCCCGCGGGGCCGTGGCCGCCTCCGACGCCTTCTTCCCCTTCGCCGACGGCCTCCAGGTCCTCATCGACGCCGGGGTCCGCGCCGTCGTCCAGCCGGGCGGCTCCATCCGTGACCAGGAGGTCATCGACGCCGCCCAGGCCGCCGGCGTCACCATGTACCTCACCGGCACCCGTCACTTCTCCCACTGAACCGCCTGTGCCGCCTTGTGCCCGGCTCCTCGCGCCGGGCACAAGGCCGGCATGTGAGCCGGAGAAAGGTCATGGACCCGCACCTCACGCGCCGATAGGCTCCTGTCCGTGACTCACGACCCGCATCCCCAGCAGGCCGAGCACAAGGAGCCCTATCGCACCATCTGTGTGGTCCTCGTGGCCCTCGGCCTGGCGGCGGTCCCCGCCATCGCGCTGCTGGGGCACCGCCGCATCGCCGTCCTGTGGGCGGCCGCCGGGATCCTCACGCTGGCCATCGTCCGCCTCCAGCGCCCCGACGGCACCTGGTTGGCGGCGCGCAGCCGCCTGTTCGACGTCGTCCTCGGCATCGGTCTGGCCGCCGTCCTGTTCCTCCTGTCGCCTTACGTCAACCTGCCCCGCATCCTGTGAGCGGGGAGCACTCCGCACACCGCGTGAGTTCTCACGGCGACGCTGCGCGCCGCCCCGTGTGATCTGTGCCCTGGGAGTGCTCATTCTTCGGTCCGGTGCGGCGCCGTGACCGGGCGGTATGGCACGCTGGCCCCGGTCAAGACGTCTTGTCATCTCGTTTCACACCCTGAAGGTCCCTCTATGCCAAGCAATCCCTCGGCCTCGCCCTCGCTGGCCCATCGTCTCAGCCACAGCATCCTGACCTGGGTCATTGGCGCAATCCTGCTGGCCCTGTTCCTGGGATCGATCCGCTTCGGGGGCCACCCGTTCATTCCCAAGCCCGTCGGCAACGTCTTCGCGACCTTCTCCGACCTGTTCAACCAGTTCCTCAGCTTCTCCATCCCGCTCATCATCATCGGCCTGGTGACCCCCGCCATCGCAGATCTGGGACGCGGGGCCGGCAAGTGGCTCGGGATCACGACAGCCCTGGCCTACACCTCGACCCTCTTCGCAGGCTTCCTCACCTTCCTGGTGTGCGCCGCCGCCTTCCCCCGTCTGCTCTCCGGCACCTCTCTGGCTGATGTCGCCAAGCCTGAGGGGGCTCTGAGCAGCTACTTCACGGTGAAGATGCCGCCGGCCGTCGAGGTCATGACCGCCCTGCTGCTCTCCTTCGTCGTGGGCATCGGCCTGTCCATGGTGCCTCGGGGCGTGCTGCGCAAGGGCTTCATCGAGTTCCGAGCCATCATCACCCGCCTCATCGAGCGGATCATCATCCCGCTGCTGCCCCTGCACATCTTCGGCATCTTCCTCAACCTCACCTACACCGGGGCGGCCGGGGCGGTGATGAAGGCGCTCCTGCGGGTCGTCGTCGTGGTCCTCATCCTCGAGGTCGTCATCCTGGGCATCCAGTTCCTCACCGCAGGACTCATCGGCCGCCGCAACCCGCTCAAGGCACTGCTCACCATGCTCCCGGCCTACCTGACGGCTCTGGGCACCTCCTCGTCCGCGGCCACGATCCCGGTCACCCTGCGCCAGACGAAGAAGAACGGTGTCTCCGATGCGGTGGCCTCCTTCACCGTCCCCCTGTGCGCCACGATCCACCTGGCGGGGTCGACCTCGAAGATCTTCTCCTTCGCCTTCGCGATCGTCCTCACCCAGGGTGTGCACGTGACCACCGCCCAGTGGATCGGCTTCATCTTCATGCTCGGCATCACGATGGTGGCCGCGCCGGGCGTGCCCGGGGGCGCCATCATGGCGGCCACCGGCCTGCTGTCCTCCATGCTCGGCTTTGACAAGCAGCAGGTGGCCCTCATGATCGCCACCTACATCGCCCTGGACTCCTTCGGCACCGCCACGAACGTCACCGGTGACGGCGCCATCGCCATCATCGTGGACCGCATGGCCGGTGGCTCCGTCAACGACGAGGGCGACCCGGAGAACGTTCGCGAGCTCTCCTTCGATGGCATGGCCTACCTCCACGCGGTCAGCGTCGAGGGGGTCGTCAGCCCCGAGGAGCTCGAGGCCTCGGCCGCAGCCACGCGCTCGGGCGAGTAGAGATCGCAGTCAGCCGATCGGGCGCCGGGAGTCAATCGACTCCCGGCGCCCGATAGTGTTCCAGCCGGAATCCGCCTGCCGCGCTCTCAGCGACCTCGGCTGAGCAGTGCGCGCAGCGGTCCGGGCTCGGCCAGGAGCCTGGCCGGCGGCCCCGTCTGCACGATCGCCCCCGCGTCCATGACGACGACGTGGTCGGCCTGCTCGGACCACTGCAAGCGGTGAGTGATCTCGATGATCGTCGCCTGCGGAAGATAGGTGCGCACCCCGATGCGCACCCGCTCATCCAGGTCAGGATCCAGGTGTGAGGTGAACTCGTCGAGGATGAGCACCCCGGGGTGGGCCAGGAGCGCGCGCGCCAGTGCCAGGCGTTGGCGCTGGCCCCCGGACAGGGACTGGCCGCGCTCGCCCACCAGCGTGTCGTAACCGTCCTCGAAGGCCTCGATGTCCTCGTCGATACAGGCGGCTTGGCACGCCCGGCGCACCTGTGCGTCGCTGGCCGACGGCGCCGCCAGGCGCACGTTGTCCGCAATGCTGGCCCGCATGAGGTGGACCCGCTGATCCACTAGACCGATCTCCTGATAGAGGCTGACGGCACGCAGATCGATCACGTCCTGGCCGTCGATGAGAATGCGGCCCGAGTCCGGCTCATCGAAGCGCACCGCCAGCTGGGCCAGTGTGGACTTGCCCGATCCGGAGGCCCCCACGATGCAGGTCCACCGTCCGGCCCTGGCCCTGACACTGGCGCCGTGGACGGCCTGGACGGCGGTGTTGGGGTAGGAGTAGGTGACGTCCTGCCACAGGACCTCGTGGGAGATGCCTGCGGTCAGCTCCTCATCGCCGTCGTGCACCTCCACGGGGGCGTTGACAACCTCCCACACTCTCTCGGCCGAGGCGAAGGAGGCATTGAGCGCCCCCGAGAGCTCCTCGACGCCGCGCACTGTCTCGGCAAGCCGCAGCACCGCAGCGGCTGCCGCAGCCAGGATGGGAACGCCTGTGCCCGAGCCGGTCGCGGGCAGCATCGCACCCACGGCGACGACGGCGATCGGCGCGCTCAGACTCGCCAGCTGGTTGAGGCCTCGTCTCACGGATGCCCACTGTCCGGTTGGCCTGGCGGCACCGGCGATCTCGGCGTCGATCCTGGCCATCTCATCGAGACGCTCCTGGCCGCGCCCGTACCCGACGACCTCGCTCATGCCCTGGACGGTGTCGGTCACGTGCTGGGTGAGGTTCGCCCGCGCCGCCGAGACCGAGCGGGAGGCATCGACGGAGGCGGCGAACCCCAGGCGGGGCACGATGAGCAGCTGGAGCACCACGAAGGGGAGCGCCGCCAGGGCCACCAGCCAGGACACCTTGAGACCGATGACCGTGAGCACCGTGAGCGGGACGACGACGGCGCAGACCGCCGGAGCGAAGGTGTGGGCGAAGAAGACCTCGATCCGGTCCACGTCCTTGGTGGCCCGCGACAGCAGGTCGCCCGAGCGCGACGTCGCGCTGACCCTGGGGGAGCGGGGGATGAGCGAACGGAAGATCTGGCCGCGCAGCAGCTCGAGGGCCTTGAAGGCCACCAGGTGGCCGAGGAACTGCTCGGCGTAGCGCAGGGCCGCCTTGAGCAGAGACAGCCCGGCCATGACGGCCAGAACCGGCCAGACGACGGGCACCGGTGCACCACTGGCCATCGCCAGACCCACCCGGGCCACGGCATAGGCCCCCAGGGAGAACAGGACCACGCCGCACAGCAGGTCAGTGACACGGCACAGGGTGGAGCCCAGCAGCGGTGAGAGCACCGGGCGGGTGACCTGAAGCAGCCAGCGCACCAGCATCACCCGTGAGGGAGGTGACTGCGTGGAGGCATCGGCCCGGCCGGTCCCGCTGCGCTGCCGCGAGTCGCCGGCTGCCCGCGAGCGGGGCGCCGAGGACCGCCTCGACTGGATCGATCGGATCATGCCCGCTCCTCCTGGTGAGCCCCGTCGGTGGCCTGGGGGGAGGGATCCTCGGCCTCGTGGGCCTCGGGCTGCGTGGCCTCTTGAGCGGGCGCTGTGCCCGCGGATCCGGGGCCCGCGGTTCCTCCCGCCTCATGGACCGCCCCGGCCTCGACCCTCACGGTCCGGTCCGTTGCGGTCAGTGCCCCGACGCGGTGGGAGATGATGACGACGGTGCGGCCCTGGGCCAGCTGCTCAAGGGACTCAATGATGGCCGCCTCGCTGGCCAGGTCCACCTGGCTGGTGGGCTCGTCCAGGAGCAGCACGGGGCGGTCGGCCAGGAAGGCGCGGGCCAGGGACAGGCGCTGGGCCTGGCCTCCTGACAGCCCCAGGCCGGCCTCGCCGACCTGCGTCTCCAGCCCCTGAGGCATGAGCGCCACCTCCTTGTCCAGGCGGGCCACCTCCAGGGCCTGCCACATCTGCGACGGCGTCGCGTAGGGCTGGGCCAGGCGCAGGTTGTCGGCGATCGTCCCGGTGAACAGCCAGGTCGTCTGCGCCACCAGCGCGGAGGCCGAGCGCACCTCGTCCTGCGTCGCGGCGCTCAGCTCGGTGCCCTCGACGCGCACGAACCCGCCGCTGGGCAGCAGGTTGCCGGCGAGCATCGCCATGAGCGTCGACTTTCCCGCCCCCGAGGGACCGACCACCGCCAGGCTCTCGCCACGGCGCACGCTCAGGCTCACGCCCTCCAGCACCGGGTCGGCGTCCCAGGCGGCCTCGACGTCGTCGAGCACGATGGAGGCCTGCGCGCTCGCCGCCGGGGAGGTCCGGGCCCTGGGCCGAGCGGCGGAGCTCGGCAGAGGGCGCGACAGGATCCTGCGGATGGCGCGCTGGTTGGCCATCCCGCCCATGCCCACGTAGAAGAAGGCGCCCACGTGGTCCAGCGGCTCAAGGAGCACGTAGGAGGTCAGGACGATCGCCAAGGCGTCACCGACGTCGATCATGCCGCTGGACAGCCGCAGCAGGGCCAGACCGGCGGCCACGGTGATGAGGAAGAGCGAGAACAGGCCGTCGGTGAGCAGGATGACGAGCTGGTTGCCCGCCAGCAGCCCCATGACTGCGCGCCGGTTCGACTCCCCCTCCAGGCGCAGGCGCGCACTGGTGCGCTCCGCGGCCCGGGCCAGGGTGAGGGTCCGCAGCCCCTGGATCGCGTCGAGGTACTCGGCGGCCAGACGCATACGGGCCCGTCGGGAGTCCGAGGACGAGGCCCGCAGCCGCGAGTGGCACCAGGCGATGAAGGCCGGCACCACGACGACGGCCGCTGCCAGGACCAGGGCGGGAACGACATCAACGAAGGCGGCCAGCTCGATGAGCACCAGCAGGGGAGCCGCTGCGGCCGCCAGCGTGGGGGCCAGGAAGGTCTGGCGGTAGAGGGCCACGCGCTCGGCGCCGTCGGTCAGCAGGGAGGCGGTCGCACCGCTGCGGACGTCGGCGGCGCGAGCCGGGCCCAGCCCCAGCAGGTGAGCCAGGGTGAGTCGGCGCAGGTGCGACTCCTCGGCGAGCGCACTGAAGCGGGCGACCCGCTGGGCCAGCAGCTGGCAGGCGGCGCTCACGGCGGCTGCGGCCAGAGCCTGAGCGAGCAGACCCGCCGCCGACGAGGAGCTCAGCAGGGCGCCCAGAGCGCGTCCGGTGGAGATGAGGCACCACCCGGCTCCCAGGGCACCCGCGAGCGTCAGGCCGAACGAGAGAGCGCCTGCGCGACGCCCGGCGGGTGAGGAGACCGCCGGGCGGGGCGGGGAACCGCGGCGCAGCGGCGCAAGGATGGGCGCGGGGGATCGGCGTGAGCTCATCACGGTCCTGGAAACGAGAAACGGGCTGGGGGAGGCCCCCAGCGTATCGACCAGGACAGGATGTTGTCAGGGGCGGTGAGCATCTCACGGAGAGCACGGGCTACCAGGAGGAATCCCACCTCCGTGGCTCCGGGCAGTGGTGAGAGTCACGAAATGCGGCGGAGCGGTGTGTTCACCTGCGCGAACGTCATAGCGTTGTCCTGCCGGGCTGCCGCCTGCGGCCCGCGACGACACACGTCTCGAAGGAGTCCTCGATGGCAAACGCCCCCGTCAACATCACCATCACCGGTGCTGCCGGCAACATCGGCTACGCCCTGCTGTTCCGCATCGCCTCCGGCGCCCTGCTCGGCCCGGACCAGCGCGTCAACCTCCGCCTGCTGGAGATCCCGCCGGCCGTCAAGGCCGCTGAGGGTACCGCGATGGAGCTGTTCGACTCCGCCTTCCCGACCCTGGGCAGCGTCGACATCTTCGACGACGCCAAGGCCGCCTTCGAGGGCGCCAACATCGCCTTCCTCGTCGGTTCCATGCCCCGCAAGGCCGGTATGGAGCGCGCTGACCTGCTCTCCGCCAACGGAGGCATCTTCGGTCCCCAGGGAGAGGCCCTCAACGCCGGCGCCGCCGAGGACATCAAGGTGCTCGTCGTGGGCAACCCCGCCAACACCAACGCCCTCATCGCGGCCTCGCACGCCCCCGACATCCCCTCCTCGCGCTTCACGGCCATGACCCGCCTGGACCACAACCGCGCCCTGGCTCAGCTGGCCACCAAGGCCGGCTGCCACGTCACCGACATCGACAAGGTCACCGTCTGGGGCAACCACTCCTCCACCCAGTACCCCGACCTGACCCAGGCCACCGTCAAGGGCGCCCCCATCACCGACATCCTGGCCGACCGGGCCTGGGTCGAGAACGACTTCATCCCGACCGTCGCCAAGCGCGGCGCCGCCATCATCGACGCGCGCGGCGCCTCCTCGGCGGCCTCGGCGGCCTCGGCCGCCATCGACCACGTGCACGACTGGGTGCTGGGCACCTCCGGGTCCTGGACCTCCTCCTCGGTCATGTCCGAGGGCTCCTACGGCGTGCCCGAGGGCATCATCTCCTCCTTCCCCTGCACCTCGGAGAACGGTGAGTGGAAGATCGTCCAGGGGCTCGAGATCGACGAGTTCTCCCGCGCCAAGATCGACGCCTCGGCGGCCGAGCTCGTCGAGGAGAAGAACACGGTGGCCTCCATGGGGCTCATCTGAGCCCCTCCGGCCCTCCGGATCGGGCCCGGGCCCGCCCTGAGAGAGCCCGCTCGAGCCCGGCCCGTTTCTGGTACGGACCACCCTGGGGGTGGGGGGCGTCAGGCCCTGTCCGCTCCCACCCGGGTCCTCGCCGCTCATCCGAGCGGCGAGGACCTTTTTCATGCCTGTGGCGGACGGGGTGGTGAGTGAATCGTTGCCATTGCTGGTATAGACCTGTGGTTCACGACCAGAATAATGATTGGTTGCGCAATATATGTTTGAGTTTCGCTCAGTTTAGGTCTACTCTCCTGGCGAGTTCAGATGACTAGACAACATCTGGCCTCCCCGCCCGCGGCAACGGTGCCGTGGTCATGAGACACCGTCGTTTCTAAGGAGCAGTCCCATGCGTCCCTCCCACTACCTCTCCCGCCGCGCCGTGCTGGCAGGGCTGGGAACCACTGCAGTCGCCGCCACCCTGGCCGCCTGCGCGACCTCCGGCAGCTCCGGCTCGAAGTCCGGTGGAGCCGCCGGTGAAGGGGACGCCAGCCAGGTCGACGTCGTCACCTGGTGGTCGGCCGGCTCGGAGAAGCTCGGCCTGGACGCCCTGGTCAAGGTCTTCAACCAGCAGTTCCCCAAGACGAAGTTCGAGAACAAGGCCGTCTCCGGCGGTGCCGGCAGCCAGGCCAAGCAGAAGCTCGCCGCGGACCTGGCCGCCAAGAACCCGCCGGACACCTACCAGGCCCACGCCGGCGCCGAGATCAAGGACCACATCGAGGCCGGCTACCTGCTGGACGTCTCCAGCCTCTACGAGGAGTTCAAGCTCAACGAGGCCTTCCCGGCCACCCTCATGGACCGCCTCAAGGACTCCGACGGCAAGATCTACTCCGTGCCCTCCAACATCCACCGGGCCAACGTCGTGTGGGCCTCGGTGCCCGCGCTCAAGGCCGCCGGGCTCGACCCGACCAAGCCCGCCACCACCATCGACGCCTGGATCGCCGACATGGAGAAGGTCAAGGCCGCCGGCCTGACGCCCATCACCATGGGCATGGCCTGGACCCAGCTCGAGCTGCTCGAGACCATCCTCATCGCCGACCTGGGCGTGGACGCCTACAACGGGCTCTTCGCGGGCAAGACCGACTGGGGCGGCGCCGAGGTCACCAAGGCGCTGGGGCACTACAAGACCATCGTGGGCTTCACCGACTCCTCCCTCTACACCGAGGACTGGGAGCCCGCCATGAAGCCCATCATGGACGGCAAGGCCGCCTTCAACGTCATGGGCGACTGGGCCGTGGCCGGCTTCGACGCCGCCGGCAAGAAGGCCGGCCAGGACTACGTCTACTTCCCGGTCCCGGGCACCGACGGCGTCTTCGACTTCCTAGCCGACTCCTTCACCCTGCCCGACGGCGCCAAGCACCCCGGCGGGGCCAAGAACTGGCTCAACGCCATCTCCTCCAAGGACGGCCAGATCGCCTTCAACACGGTCAAGGGCTCCATCCCGGCCCGCACCGACCTCACCGACGAGGAGAAGGGCAAGTTCTCCGAGTACCAGCGCTCGGCCATGGAGTCCTTCGCCAAGGACAAGATCGTCTCCTCCATCGCTCACGGCGCGGCCCTTCCGTCGAAGGCCACCAACGCGATGAACGACGCCCTGACCAAGTTCGCCCAGGGCGCCTCCGACGTCACCGCCCTGCAGGCCGACCTCAAGGCCGCTGCCGCCTCCTGACCGGTTCCCCGGGGGCGGGGCGGGCCGCGCGTCCGCTCCGGTCCGCTCCCGTCCCCGGGGCCGACCCCTCGCCGATCATCCGGCCGGAGCTCATTACCACGACAGGCGGAACCTTCCGTCACCTACGCATCAGGAGAACCTTGTGAGCACCAAGAGCGCCCCCGTGCGGCGCCGTCGGGCGAGCTGGAGGCAGTGGGGCCCGGGCCTCCTGCTCATCTCGCCCTCGATCATCCTCGTCGGCGTCTTCGTCTACGGGATGATCGGCATCAACATCAATACCTCCCTGCTGGACATGCACACCGCCGGCCAGGTCTCCGGACGCAGGGGGACCACCGTCGTCGGGCTGAGCAACTTCACGACCCTGTTCGGCAACCCGGACTTCCGCCACTCCTTCGTCAACCTCATCCTGTTCACCGTCACCTTCCTGGCCGGCACCCTCGTGGTCGGCTTCCTGTGGGCCTGGCTCCTGGACCGCCCCATCAAGGGGGAGGGGATCTTCCGCTCCATCTTCCTGTTCCCCATGGCCGTGTCCTTCGTGGCCTCGGGCGTGGTGTGGCGGTGGCTGCTGAACTCCGCGCAGGGCGAGAGCGCCTCCGGGCTCAACCGCCTGTTCGAGATGACCGGCCTGAAGTTCCTGGAGAGCTCATGGACCCAGAACACCACCTGGGGGATCCTGGCCATCGCGCTGCCGGCCGTGTGGCAGCTGGCCGGATACGTCATGGCGCTCTTCCTGGCCGGCTTCCGCGGCATCCCCGACGACCTGCGTGAGGCGGCCCGTGTCGACGGCGCCAGCGAGTGGCAGCTCTACAAGTCGATCATCTTCCCCCAGCTGACCCCGATCGCCCTGAGCGCCGTCATCATCATCGGGCACATGTCCCTGAAGTCCTTCGACCTCATCATGTCGATCACGGACCAGCGGACCTACTCCACCAAGGTCCCGGCCATCGACATGTTCAACTTCATGACCGACAACGACTACTCCAACGCCGCCGCCGTCGGCACGATCCTGCTGGTCCTGGTCGCCGTCGCCGTCATCCCCTACCTCATCCACGACGCCAAGGGCAGGAGGTGAGCGGCCATGGCACAGGCACTCATGACACGCAGTCCGCGCCGCCCCGGCTGGGGCCAGAGCGTCCGCTTCATCCTGCTGCTGGCCTCGGTGGTCCTCGTCCTCATCCCGGTCTACGTCCTGCTGGTCACCTCCTTCAAGGGATCCGCCGACGCCGACCCCTCGCGCACCTGGTACCTGCCCGAGGTCTGGGTCACCAAGAACTGGTCCAACGCCTGGAACCAGCTCAGTGGCGGGCTGCTGCGCTCCCTGGCGCTGGTCATCCCCTCCTCGATCATCTCCGCGATGCTGGGCAGCGCCAACGGCTTCGTCCTGTCCAAGTGGCGCTTCCCCGGGGCCAACGTGGTCTTCACCCTCATCCTGTTCGGCATGTTCATCCCCTACCAGGCGGTCATGATCCCGCTCATGCGCCTGGTGACCAGTGCCGACCTGGGCTTCGGGATCCACACGCTGATCCTCATGCACGTCGTCTACGGCATCCCGATCACGACGCTCATCTTCCGCAACTACTACGAGACCATTCCCAACGAGCTCATTGAGGCCGCCCGGGTCGACGGGGCCGGCATGCTGCGCACCTACGTCTCGGTGGTCCTGCCGATCTCGGTGCCCAGCTTCGTCGTCGTCCTCATCTGGCAGTTCACCTCCGCCTGGAACGACTTCCTGTTCGCCCTGTTCTTCGGTGGCGGGGCGCAGTCCGGGCCGGTGACGTTGGCGCTGAACAACCTGGCTCACGGCTCGATCCTGGCCGACTACGGGGCCTCCATGTCCGGTGCGCTCATCGCCTCGGTGCCGACCCTGGCGGTCTACATCCTGCTGGGCAAGTACTTCGTCGGCGGCCTCATGGCCGGATCCGTCAAGGGCTGAGACCGGTCCGGGCAGCTCGCCCAGCGTCCTACGCTCCCGCCTGCTCTCGCATCCGGCTGCCGCCCCGGCTTGGGGACGGCAGCCGGATGTGATGTGATCGGGGCATGGCACGTCGCAGATCCAAGCGCCCCTACGGGCAGGGGCACATCCCCTTGAGCATGGACCGTCTCGCCTCCGTGCCGCGCACCCAGACCGGCCCCGGCGGCGCCGACTTCACCGTGCGCCACCTGCGTGGCGGGGACAAGTCCTACACCTGTCCCGGCTGCCACCGCGTCATCCCGGCCGGCACCGCGCACGTGGTGGCCTGGAGCAATGAGTCCCTCTTCGGAGCGGACCGCGGACTGGAGGAGCGGCGTCACTGGCACACCTCATGCTGGGAGCGCCGCCTGTGGTAGGGCCCGACGCCGGTGGGAGGCAGCGGGGCTGAGAGTCACACGAGCGGTTCTTCGGAGCGCCCCTCCCATCCCGGCAGCAGGCGGTCCAGCGCGAAGCGCAGCGGCACGACGTCCCCGTCGCGTCCGCCCTCGCCGATGGTCATCGGCACCGGTTGGCTCTCGGGCCTGACCCCGCGCAGGCGCTGCCCCAGGCTCAGCGGCATCGACAGGACGTAGTAGCGCCCCTGTGTGTCGATGCCGACCGTCTCGTCGGCCCTCAGGTACCAGCCGCGCAGCGGGGTGCGGGCACTGCCGCCCCCGTAGCCGCGCACCCGCAGAGGAACGTCCTCAAGGCCCTCCTTGCGGGCGACCCTGAGGAATAGCCCCACGATGCGGGAGGCCCGGGCGTGCTCGGCATCCTGACGCTCCTGGAGCATGCGGGCCCGCTGCGTGGCCGCACGACGACGCGACGTCGCCCAGTCGCAGGCACCAGAACCGCAGGTGCTGGTCGACTCGGTCTCGGGCCGGGTGGCGTCGTCGGCTGTCACGTCGGCGTCTCAGCGACGTCCTTTGCCCTGACGGGGGTGGCGGTTGGCGGCGTGACCGGAGCCGTTCGAGCTCTTACCGGGGGCTGGAACGTGCTCGATGCGACCGGCCGCGCCCTTCTGGGCGTTCTTCGGGGCCGACTGCGCGCCCGCCTGCTGGCCGTCTCCCGAGGTCGCAGCGGCCTTGTTGCCGGCCGGCGCGGGGGCTGCCGAGGTGGCCGACGGCGCGGAGGAGGCGCTGCTCGAGCCGGCGGAGCGCGCGCTGCCGGAGGCTGCCGGCTCTGCCGACTCCGCGGAGTCCGGCTCCGGAGCCGGAGCCGGACTCGGCTCCTGGGGCAGGGCTGCGACGTGGTCGGAGAAGGTGGGGGCCTGGGGCAGCGCGCCTCCCAGGACGCCACGCATCTCGGTGAGGTAGGCGGCGACCGAGTCGCGCTGGCGCTCAAGCTCCTGGAGCTGGCGGGCGGCCACCTGGGCGGTGACGTCGGCGTCGGCGCGGGCGTCGCTGACGATCTGCTCGGCCTCGATCCGGGCCTGCGCCAGAGTCTCCTCGGCCTGGGTGACGGCCTCCTCCTGGCGCTTGCGGGCCTCGGCGTCGGTGCGCGCGCGGACCTCCTCGGCCCGGGACAGCGCCTCCTGCAGGCGCTCCTCGGCCTCCTGGGCCTGGATCTGGGCCTGCTCCTGCATCTCACGGATGCGCTCGCGTGTGGCCTCGTGGGCGTCGGAGTCCTCCTGGGCGGCCTGCTCGTGCGCCGCGGCGATCTCCAGGGTGGCCTGCTGGCGCAGCTCGGTGGCCTCGGAGCGGGCCGCGGCCGCCTCGTCGGTGGCCGAGCGGCGCAGTGTCTCAGACTCGTTGCGCGCCGAGGTGAGGATCTCCTCGGCCTCGCGTTTGGCCTTGCCGACGGTCAGCTCAGCCTCCTGCTTGGCGGCGGAGAGGATCTCCTCGGCCTTCGCCGTGGAGGTCTTGTGCAGCTCGTCGGCCTCGGCCGCGGCCGCCTCGCGGTTGGCGGTGGCGTCGCGCTCGGAGGTGATGGCGATCTCGGCGGCCTGCTTGCGGGCCTGGGACAGGACCAGTGCGGCCTCACGCTCGGCGGTGGCTCGCATCTCGGTGACGGCCGCCTCGGATTCGGCGGAGATCTGGGCGGCCTTGCGTGAGGCGGAGGAGACCATCTCCTGGGCGCGGGCCTCGGCGTTGGCCAGAGCGGTCGAGGCCTCCCCCTGGGAGCGGGAGCGCAGCTCGCTGGCCTCTCGGCGGGCGTCGGCCAGCAGGGTCGCCGCCTCCGAGGCGCTGCGCTCGGAGAGGTTCTTGGCGTTGGTCCGGGTCCGGGTCAGCAGGGCGTCAGCCTCGGCGTTGGCCTTGGACAGGACGGAGGCGCTCTGCTCCTCGGCGCTGCGCAGCAGCTGCTCGATCCGCGAGCCCAGGCCGGCGTAGGTCGGCTTGTCGGACTCCCGCAGCCGGCGCTGGGTGTCGGCCAGCTCGCCGGCCAGCGTCATGGCGCGCTGGTCAAGGCTGGCCACCTCGCGACGCGCGTCGGCCAGCTGGCGCGAGAGCTGCTCCAGCTTCCGGTCGACCTGAGCGCGGTCGTAACCGCGCATCGTGATGGCAAACTCGCTGTATTCCTCAGCCACGTCGGGTTCCTCCTCCTGGCGAGCTGGGGACGCTCACCACCAGGGCAAGCCTAACGATTGGGTGTGATCAGGACGGTAACCACAAAAGTGTGACCATGCGCACAGGAGGCTGGTGGTGGTTCGGTTCCCGACCGGGCGGGAGGAGTGGCGGATGGTTGCGCTGATGGACCGTTCGGACGCGTCTGATTCTTGTGCGTGCGTTTCTCCGCACTTTCCTCCGTTTCCACTTCGAGGCCGGAGCGGTGCTCGACGGACCGGCGAGGCCCTTTCTGCTGGCGGAATTCCGGGAGATATCGCTTCGCTCAGCGCGTGTCTTGCTGTGATCTTGCGCCGAGGTCGGTGCGGTCGTGGGGTCCGTCATGCGATTCTGGTTCCTGGGCGGGCGCACGGTGAGCGCTCGCAGCGATACCCGGCTCCGTAGCCGGCCGTCGTCCAACCGTGTCCGCGAGCATAGGAGACCCGCGTCGTGAGTCGACGTATCTTGAGCGTGGTGGTGACCGTCCTCGGACTGGTCCTCGTCGCCCTGGCCGTTTGCTCGGCCACCATCTGGAAACCCGGCTCCAAGGTCGAGGCGAAGTTCGCCTCCGGCCCTTCTCAGCCCTACGTCATCACAGCCCCCGGGGTTCTCAGCGGTGCGGAGTCCGACGTCACCGTGACGGCGAGCTCCTCCGACGGCAAGGACGTCCACCTCTTCGTGGCCAGGGCGGCCGACCTCGACGCCTGGATGAGCCCCGATGCCGACAAGGCACTGCCCTACACGGTGGTCACCAGCATCGACGCCGACGCCGGAACCCTGTCCTCCAAGGACGAGACCCAGTACTGCCCGCCGGCCAACGCCACTCCCGCTCCTTCCGCGGCGGCCTCCTCCCAGCCCTCCGCCTCCGCGCAGGCCGGTGGCTCGCAGTGCTCGGCGCGCAAGGCCAACGGTGTGACCGCCTCGGGCTCCGACATCTGGCTGGGGGAGAAGACCGGCGGCTCGTCAGTCACCTTCAACACCGGGGACGACGCCGATCGCGCCATGCTGCCGCACAAGAACGTCGACGAGCAGATCGTCGTCATGGCCATGACCGACGGCAAGGCCCCGGCTCCCGGCCTGACCATCAGCTGGAAGCGGCAGGTGGAGACGCCCTGGTACTTCTACGGGGGACTGGTTCTGGGCAGCCTCTTCGTGCTCGTGGGGGCCTTCCTGTTCTTCATCGACCTCCAGCTGCGCCGGGCCAATGTCGATCGGCGTACCCGTTCGGCCGAGCGGGCGGCCCGCATCGCCAACGCCGACTCGGTCTCCACCGAGGGCATCCCCCAGGTGGACGATCCCGACCGACGGCTGACCCGCCGAGAGCTGCGGGACAAGGAGCGCGCGGAGGCATCGGGCGAGCCCTGGACCGACCCGCGCACCGGGCGCGTCTACCTCGACGGCGTCGAGACGTCCTCCGCCCCCCAGGCACCTGAGGAGCTCCCCGCCGACGGCTACGACTATGGCCCCGTCGCCGGGCTCAGTGGTGGCACCGGCAGCGGGTTCGGTGACGGAGCCGACGCCGCCTACAGTGAGGGCCACGGCGGGCAGGACGACCATGCGGTGGCCGGGGCTACCCGAGGTGCGTCCGTCGTCCCCGGTCTTGACGAGGCAGTCACCCAGCAGTACCGGGCCGCCCGGGAGCCGGAGGGCCTCCAGGACGGTGAGGCGCTGGCCATCACCACGGATGCTGCCAACACGTCCGACTCGTCGGCTCACTCCAACCCCCCGACCCTCAGTGAGACCGGCGCCGGCCACATGGCCGTGGGCGCGGACCAGGTGGCCGACCAGCCCGCTGATGCCCCGGACCACTCCCGCTTCGCGCCGCCGGAGCACCACACCAGCCACGTGGCGGGCGGTGACGATGCGCAGTCCTTCGAGACTGACACCGCCGAGTTCCAGGACGCGACGTCCTCGGCCCCGTCGCAGGACCCCGGCCTCAAGGTGCCGACCGGATTCGCCCAGCCGGAGGTGAGCGACGCGTCGCTGAGCTGGAGTGAGCAGGAGGTCGAGCCGGCGCGCGGCCCCGCCTTCTCCCCGAGCGGCTTCGGGGACTCCTCCGCGACGTCGACCACCGTGTCCTGGCCCTCCTACTCCGACGGTGTCGAGCTGCCTCCCCAGGCCGACCCCGCCGTCATCCAGGCCGTCGACGCCGAGCCCTTCAGTGAGCCAGACCCCACCGCGGACCCCGACAACCAGGAGCACGCATGATGTCCACCCGTCGAGCCTTTCTGAGCGCAGGCGGTGCCTCCGCCATCGCCCTGAGCCTGGCCGCCTGCTCGCGCTCTCAACCCAAGACCGCCCAGACCGTGGCCTCCGGTACGCCGATCGCCGAGCCCGTCCTCAACGACAAGCAGCTAGCCGAGATCCTCCAGCGCGTCCAGACCGGCCTGGTGGCGGCGGACAAGGAGAAGAACGCGGACAAGCTCAAGGAGATCATGTCCGGTCCGGCGGCGCGGATCCGCGCCGCCGAGTACGCCACCGCCTCCGCCGGCGGGAACGACTCCTACATCCACGCCATGTCCACGAAGATCCAGGGCGGGGGAGTGGGGCAGACCGTCGGCTTCCCCCGTAACGCCGCGGTCGCCTCGGAGGGCGACAAGAGCGTCTCGATCATCTCCCTGGAGCAGAGCTCGGCCCGGGACCAGTTCAAGGTGTGGGCCTGGGTGCAGGGATTCGCCGCGCAGGCGAGCATTCCCGTGCTGACCAAGCAGTCGGCCCAGCACGCCAAGCAGGTGACGGCCGAGACCACGGGGCTGGTCGCCACCCCCAAGGCGGTCCTCGACTCCTATGTCGATGCGCTCAACCACCCCGACGGTGAGAACGGCAAGGCCTTCCCCGACGACAACCTGCGTCAGAAGGTCCAGTCCGCCCGAAGCACCGATCTCAAGTCCCTGGGTGAGGTCACCGTGACGGCGGTCCCCGGTCAGGACGGGTTCCAGGGCCTCCAGCTGGAGGAGGGGGACGGCGGGGCGCTGGTCTTCACCACCCTGACCTTCACGGTGGTCTACAAGCGCACCGTCGACGGCTCCGACCTCACCCTGCAGGGTGACGTCGCCGCCCACATGGGCGGCAACCAGAAGATCGTCGGAACCGTGACCGCCACCTACGACTCCATGGTCGCCTTCTCCATCCCCAAGGAGGGAAGCAGCGAGAAGGCGACCGTTCTGGGCGCCGAGACGGCGCTGATGAAGGTGGAACGGGACGACTCCAAGACACCGGCGCCCACGGCGGCGTCAGCCAAACCGTCCTGACCTCCTCCGGTCCCCCGGCCCGGCTCCGTGACCACTCGGAGTCGGGCCGCTGACGCGCCCGGGTCCGTGAGCAGTGCGAGGCCCGCCCACCGCGCCGGCGCCGGGACACCGAAAGACCCAGATCCACGAAGCAACCGGGCTGCGGCCCGAGGAAGGCAGAGCTGCCATGAGCATGTTCGGTGCCGTCGACCTGTCCAGTTTCGCCCCCGCCAAACCTGCCGGCCCGACCGGCGCGACCCCGAGCCCTGCCGCTCAAGGCCCCGCGGGAGCCTCCGGCTCCGGACTGCCGGTGCCGCTGGTGGTCGACGTCGATGCCTCCAGCCTGCGCGAGGTCGCCGAGGTCTCGACCCAGGTGCCGGTCGTCGTCGTCCTGCACAGCCCGCGCAGCCAGGCCAGCGCTGATCTCGCCGCCGTCCTGGAGCAGCTCGCCGATCAGTACGCCGGCCGCTTCCAGCTGGCGCGCGTGAACGTGGACGCCGCCCCACAGGTCGCTCAGGCCCTCCAGGCTCAGGCCGTCCCCACCGTCGTGGCCCTCATCGCGGGCCAGCCGGTGCCGATGTTCCAGGGGACGGTGCCCCAGGAGCAGCTGCGTTCGGTCATCGACCAGCTGCTGGAGGTGGCCGCCGCCAACGGCGTCAACGGCACCATCGCCGTCGACGGTGCAGCCGGCGCCGATACTCAGGCCGAGCCCGAGGAGACCGAGATCGAGCGGGCCGCCCGCGAGGCCATCGAGGCCGGGGACTTCGCCGCCGCAGAGGAGGTCTACACCCACGCCATCGCCCAGAACCCCGGTGACGACGATCTCAAGGTCGCCCGCAACCAGGTGCGCCTCATGGCCCGCCTGGACGGCCAGGACCCCCACGAGCTCCTCACAGCGGCCGACGCCGCTCCCGCGGATCTCGCCGCTGCCCTGGCCGGTGCTGACGCCGCCCTGGCCCTGGGGGATGTCAATGCGGCCCTCGGCCGGGCCCTGGAGGCCGTGCGCACCCACGCGGGGGAGGAGCGGGAGACGGCCCGGCTGCGACTACTCGAGCTCTTCGAGGTCATCGGCTCCACCTCCCCGGAGGTCGCCCAGGCCCGCCGCCGCCTGGCCACCATGCTCTACTGAGCCTCGACGAACAGCTCTGCCGGGCGTCCTCGCTCACTCACCCGGTGTGCATACACGAGCGCCCCTCACCGTACTGGTGAGGGGCGCTCGCTCATGCCGTGACGATCAGGCGATCGGCTCGGGGTCGATCTTCCAGACCTCGCGGGCGTAGTCGCTGATGGTGCGGTCGGAGGAGAAGCGGCCCGAGCGGGTGATGTTCACCCAGGCCTTGCGCTGCCAGGCGCGGGCGTCGGCGTAGTCGGCCGCCATGGCGTCCTTGGTCTCGCGGTAGGAGGCGAAGTCGCCCAGGACGTAGTAGACGTCGGCCGGCTCGTAGGAGGCCTCCAGCAGGCTGCGGCGCAGGTCGGCGAACCAGCCCGAGCCGTTGTCGTCGAGGGTGCCGTCGGTGAAGGCGTCCAGGACGCGCTTGAGACCGGGGACGTTCTCGTAGTGCCACACGGGGTCGTAGCTCTCGCGCAGGGAGGGCAGCTCGTCCTCGGTGGCGCCGAAGATGTAGGCGTTGTCGTCACCGACTGCCTCCAGGATCTCCACGTTGGCGCCGTCGAGCGTGCCCAGGGTCAGGGCTCCGTTCATCATGAACTTCATGTTGGAGGTACCCGAGGCCTCCTTACCGGCCATCGAGATCTGCTCGGAGACGTCGGCGGCCGGGATGATGTGCTCGGCCGGGGAGACGTTGTAGTTGTGGACGAAGACGACCTTGATGGTCTGGGAGACCACGGGGTCGTTGTTGACCAGGTCGGCGATGGCGTTGATGAGCTTGATGACGCCCTTGGCCCGGATGTACCCGGGAGCCGCCTTCGCCCCGAAGATGAAGACCCGCTTGGGGACCTGCAGGCTCGGGTCCTGCTTCATGCGGAAGTAGAGGTCCAGGATGTAGATGGCGTTGAGCAGCTGGCGCTTGTACTCGTGGAGGCGCTTGATCTGGACGTCGAAGATCGCCTCCGGGTCGATCTCGATCCCCTCGCGCTGGGCGATCCAGGCGGCGAAGTCCACCTTGTTGGCGTGCTTGATCTCCGCCAGGCGGTCGTAGACGGACTCGTCCACGGAGTCGGTGTGCTCGGCCAGGACGGAGAGGTCCTTGACCCAGGTGTCCGAGCCGGTGACCTCGTCCAGGAGCGCCGACAGGCGCGGGTTGCACTGGCGCAGCCAGCGGCGCGGGGTGACGCCGTTGGTCTTGTTGTTGAAGCGCTCGGGCCAGATGGCGTGCCACTCGCCCAGGGTCTCGCGCTTGATGATCTCGGTGTGCAGCGCGGCGACGCCGTTGATGGAGTAGGAGGCGTAGCAGGCGATCCAGGCCATGCGCACCTTGTTCCCGGAGATGGGGGCCATGTAGTCGATGGTGTCCTGCTCCAGGCCGCGCTCGGCCATCTCGAGGCGGAAGCGGCGGTCGATCTCGCGAACGATCTCGGTGATGCGTGGGAAGAGGCGGTCGAAGATGGAGATCTCCCAGGTCTCCAGGGCCTCGGCCAGCACCGTGTGGTTGGTGTAGGCGAAGGTCTTGGTGACCACCTCCCAGGCCTGCTCCCAGCCCAGGCGGTGCTCGTCCAGGAGGATGCGCATGAGCTCGGGGATGGCGAGCACCGGGTGGGTGTCGTTGAGCTGGATGGCGTTGTAGTCGGCGAAGCCGGTCAGGTCCTCACCGTGGTGGCTGACGTAGTTCTCAACGATCTGCTGCAGGGAGGCCGAGCAGAAGAAGTACTGCTGGCGCACCCGCAGGACCTTGCCCTCGTAGGTGGTGTCGTTGGGGTAGAGGACGCGGGAGATGTCCGAGGTGCGCTCGCGATCGACGATGGCCTCGGTGAAGCGCTGGGAGTTGAAGGTGTCGTAGTCGAACTCCTCGAGCGGCTCGGCCTTCCACAGGCGCAGGGTCCCCACGTTCTTGGTGCCGTAGCCGGTGATGGGCATGTCGTAGGGGATGGCGCGCACGGTCATGTCCCGGTAGTGCACCAGGCGCTGGGCCTCCTCGTGGCGGATGACGAAGGGGTAGCCCTCCTCCATCCAGGGGTCGGGGTGCTCGGTCTGGAAGCCGTCCTCGAAGAGCTGCTTGAACAGCCCGTAGCGGTAGAGGATGCCGAAGCCGTTGACCGGCAGGTCGAGGGTGGCGCAGGAGTCGAGGAAGCAGGCGGCCAGGCGTCCCAGCCCGCCGTTGCCCAGAGCTGCGTCGGGCTCCTGCTCCAGGACGTCGGAGAGGTTGACGCCGAAGGAACCGACGACCTCGCGCGCCTCGTCGACCATCCCCAGGTTGGAGAGGTTGTTGAGCAGGGCGCGGCCCATGAGGAACTCGGCGGAGAAGTAGTGCTCCTGGCGCCCGGCGCTGTACTTCTGCTCGGTGGCGTACCAGTCGTCCGCAATAGTGTCGACGACGGCGGCGGACAGGCCCTGCCAGACCTCCATGAGGGTGGCTGCGGTCTCGGGGCGACCGGATACGGCGCGCACCTGCGCGGGGGCGCTCGTGACCAGTTTCTGTGTCATTCTTCTTCCCTTGTCAGGCATCGTGGTCGCCGACTGCAAGAATTTTGCAGCGGACTGAAACATCGTACATCGACGGGGTCGGACCGACCGGAGCACACAGAGTTACAGGGCACCGGAGGCCGCACGCCTGTGCGAGACAGGGCCCAGACTACCGGCTCTTAGGCGTTGGCGGCGGGTCAAGTTCGAAGTTTTGAAGACGCGACGAGCAACAGGCCGCGGTGGGGTGGGAGGCGTGGGCCCCTCACCCCACCGCGGTGCGTGGTTTCGGCCCGGATCAGTCCTGAGCCGGACGCAGGAAGACCGCCCCCATCGGGGGGACCCGCAGGCTCACGGAGGCCGGGCGCCCGTTCCAGGGCAGGTCCTCGGCCTCGACACGGCCCAGGTTGCCCACGCCGGAGCCGCCGTAGTCCTCGGAGTCGGTGTTGAGGACCTCCTCCCAGTCCCCGGCGAAGGGCAGGCCCACCCGGTAGCCCTCGTGCGGGGTGCCGGCGAAGTTGATGATGCAGACCATCAGATCGGCCCGCCCGTCGGCGTCGGTCCCCTTGCGCAGGTAGGACAGGACGTTGTGGTCGCCGTCGCCGGCCTCGATCCACTCGAATCCTCGGTGGGAGAAGTCCTCCGACCACAGGGCCGGCGAGCTGAGGTAGAGGTGGTTGAGGTCGCTGACCAGAGCGAGCAGCCCCTGGTGGCCGGGGTCATCCAGGATCCACCAGTCCAGGGACGTATCCGCGTTCCACTCGGTTCCCTGGCCGAACTCCTGCCCCATGAACAGCAGCTGCTTGCCGGGGTGGGACCACTGGTAGGCGTACAGGGCGCGCAGGCCCGCCAGCTCCTGCCAGTGGTCGCCGGGCATCTTGGACAGCAGGGAGCCCTTGCCATGGACGACCTCATCGTGGCTCAGCGGCAGGATGAACTGCTCGGAGAAGGCGTACACGAGGGAGAAGGTCAGCTCGCCGTGGTGGTAGCGGCGGTTGACCGGGTCCTCTGCGAGGTAGCGCAGGGTGTCGTTCATCCAGCCCATGTTCCACTTCAGCCCGAAGCCCAGGCCGCCGTACTCGGTGGGGGCGGTGACGCCCGGCCACGCCGTGGACTCCTCAGCGGCCATGACGATGCCGGGGTTCTTGCGGTAGGCGGTGGCGGTGGCCTCCTGCAGGAAGCTGATGGCCTCCAGGTGCTCGCGGCCGCCGAACTGGTTGGGGTGCCACTGGCCGTCCTGGCGCGAGTAGTCCAGGTAGAGCATGGAGGCCACGGCGTCGACGCGCAGGCCGTCGGCGTGGAACTCCTGGAGCCAGTACAGGGCGTTGGCAACCAGGAAGTTGCGCACCTCGTTGCGTCCGAAGTTGAACACGTAGGTGCCCCAGTCGGGGTGCTCGCCGCGCTGCGGGTCGGGGTCCTCGTACAGCGGGGTGCCGTCGAAGCGGGCCAGGGCCCACTCGTCCTTGGGGAAGTGGGCCGGCACCCAGTCCAGGATGACGCCGATGCCGGCCTGGTGGAGCTGGTCCACCAGGTAGCGGAAGTCGTCCGGGGTTCCGAAGCGCGAGGTGGGCGCGTAGTAGCTGGTGACCTGGTAGCCCCAGGAGCCGCCGAAGGGGTGCTCGGCCACCGGCAGGAACTCCACGTGGGTGAAGCCGGCCTCCTTGACGTAGGGCACCAGCTCCTCGGCCAGGCCTCGGAAGCCCAGCCCCTGGCGCCACGAGCCGATGTGGACCTCGTAGATGCTCATCGGCCCGCCGTGGGGGTCGGTGGCGGCGCGCTTGGCCATCCACTCCTGGTCCTCCCACTGGTGGAACTGGTCGGTGACCACCGAGGCGGTGGCCGGGGGGACCTCGGTGGCGCGGGCCATCGGGTCGGCCTTCTGGTGCCAGGAGCCGTCGGCGAAGCAGATCTCGAACTTGTAGCGCGCACCGACCCCGACGCCGGGCACGAACAGCTCCCACACCCCGGAGGAGCCCAGGGAGCGCATGGCGGTGGCGGTGCCGTCCCAGTAGTTGAAGTCGCCGACGACGCGCACGGCGCGGGCGTTGGGGGCCCAGACAGCGAAGGCGGTTCCCTCGATCTCTCCCATGGGGCCGTCGTAGCGCTTGACGTGGGCGCCCAGGACCTCCCACAGCTCCTCGTGGCGGCCCTCGGAGATGAGGTAGGTGTCCATCTCGCCCAGGGTCGGCATGTAGCGGTAGGGGTCGTCGACGGTGGTGGTCTCGTCGCCGTAGGTGACCTTGATGCGGTAGTCGGGGATCTCCTGGCCGGGCAGGACCGCCACCCACACGCCGTCCTGCTCATGAGTGGCCGGGTGGGTGCCGTCCTTGGTGACGACGACGACGTCGTCGGCCAGGTGACGGACCGTGCGGATGGTGACTCCGTTCTCGCCGACGTGGGCGCCCAGGACCTCGTGCGGGTCGTGGTAGCGCGCGTAGGCGACGTCAGCCAGAATCCAGGGGTCCACAGGGACAGGGGCGAGGTTCTTCTCAGGTGTGTTGGCGCTCATACAGCAACTCTTCCATGCGTTGGTGATTAACGGGTGCTTTTGGACGTCGGACCGATGGGGATGAGGGGGATGGAGGATCGTCGCGTGCTCAGCCCTCCGCGTGCTTGGACAGGACCGACTCGATCCCCGCCATGGGGATGCCCAGCCAGTCGGGACGGTTACGGGCCTCGTAGACGGCCTCGTAGAGGGCCTTGTCCAGCTCCAGGCAGGTCAGGACCGTCTGGTACGAGGCCTCGGCCTGCTCCTGGTCGCCGGATGCCGCTGGCGACGGGGCGAGAGAGCCGGTCTCCTGGCGTCCCAGGCGGTAGCCCTCCTCGAAGGCGGAGCGCACGGCGGGGAGCCAATCGGGGTGGGGTGCCTTGCCCACGGCGGCGGCGTAGTCGAAGGAGCGCAGCATGCCGGCCACGTCCCGGGCCGGCAGGTCGGGGTCGGAGCGCTGGGCCAGGGGGCGCAGGGGCTCGCCCTCGAAGTCCAGGACGTACCAGCGCTGCTGGCCGCCGATCTCGTGAAGCACCTGCCCCAGGTGGTAGTCGCCGTGGATGCGGGTGGCCGGCTCCAGGGCCTCGAGCGCCTCGAGCCGCTCCATGGTCTGCTCCACCTTGAGCTCCAGGGCCCGGATGTGCCCGGAGAGCTCGGGCACCTCCTCCAGCGCCCACCGGGCGCGCTTGCGCAGGGAGGCGGCGAGCTCGGTCGGCGTTGGCGGCCGGCTCGTGCCCAGGGAGGCGGCCAGGTGGTGGTGCATCTGCGCGGTCGTGCGTCCCAGATCCCGGGCCAGCTCCACGGCGCGGGCCCGCACCGGTCCGTCGACGTCGTCGGTGGAGGCCAGTGAGCAGAACAGCTCGAAGCCGTCGTCGGCGCGGGGGACGAAGCTGCAGGCCACGGCCGAGTCGGTGGACTCCTCCAGGGCGGGCTGGCCGCAGCCGCCCATGCGCGTCCAGGTCATGGTGGACCAGGCCACCGGCGTGGGCACCCGGTCCCAGCCGCTGCGGGCCAGGGCCACCGACAGCTCCACGTCGGGGTTGCGCCCGTGCTCCAGGACCCGCAGGAGCTTGACGATGAGGTCGCCGGTGGCGGCGTCCTGCTCCCCGAGAGCCTCGGCGGGGTCGGTGGGGGCCGGCAGGATGACGGAGGTGTTGGACTGCTCCCCGGTGGTCACCCGTAGCCTCGGCGCCCGCTGGGCGATGGCCAGGGCTCCGGCCTCGTCCAGGACGGTGCCCGCCTTCAGCGTGCTCAGGGCCCAGGCGCGCCAGAAGGCCGGGTGGTGGGCGCCGTCGACGAGCGCCACCTGCGCAGGTGCCCCGTCGGAGGCGGTGGTCAGCAGCAGGCCGTGGTTGCCGGGGGCCTCACCGGGGGTGGCGAAGGAGTCGAGCGCCTCGGCGGCCTCCAGGACCACCGGCACGTGCAGCAGCACCATCCCGTCGCGGTGACCGGTCTCGGCCTGGTTGCCCCGTAGGGCGGCGATGACGAGGTCGCGCACGCCCTCCTCCGGCTCCCAGGTTGCGATCACGCGCAGGGAGCCCAGGGGCGGTGCGGCGTCCCCCTTGAGCGGGAACCAGCGCCGCTGGAGCATCCATGGTCCCAGGGCCGCCAGGATCTCGGCGTCACTGGGCCAGGTCGACGGCGCCTGGGCGCTGCGTAGGGACCGTGCCGGCGCGGTGGCGGGCTGCGGTGCGGCGGAGATCGGTTCGTTTGGCATCAGACTTCCTCGGTCGGGTGGTTGTCGTGGTCGCTCTGGGGGGCGTCGTCGGGTTCGGTCCTGTCAACGGACAGCCAGTAGTATCCGCGCGCTCCCAGTGTCAGGGTCAGGTGGCCGCGGTCGTCGACGGGCGGGAAGGCGCAGCCCCCGAACAGGTCCGTGGTGCCCCTGCCCGCCAGCTCGGGAACCTCGATCGTCACCGATCGGGGGGTGGCCGAGAGGTTGGCGACGCACAGGAGGGTCTGGCCCCCCTGCCCTGGCTCCTCGTCGCAGCGCGTGTGCGCCAGGACGGCGTCATCGCTGGTGGGGCGCAGGAGGAAGCTCCCGCGACCCAGCACGGGGTGGGCGCGGCGCAGGTGCAGGATCCGTCGGGTGAAGTGCAGCAGCGAGTCGGGTCGGGCCATCTCGGTGGCCACCGTCAGGTGCGCGTAGCCGGGGGCCTGGATGAGTGGAAGCGTCAGGGCGCCGGGGTCGACCACGGAGGAGAAACCCATGTTGGGGGAGTCGTCCCACTGCATGGGGGTGCGCACGGCGTCGCGGTCCTCCAGCCAGATGTTCTCACCCATGCCGATCTCGTCGCCGTAGTAGAGGTAGGGGCTGCCCGGCAGGGACAGGAGCAGGGCGTAGGCCAGCTCCACCTCGGCGCGCGAGGCGTCCAGGAGCGGGGCCAGGCGGCGCCGGATCCCGATGTTGGCGCGCATGCGCTCCTCGGGGGCGTACCAGGCGTACATCTGGTCGCGCTCGGCGTCGGTGACCATCTCCAGGGTCAGCTCGTCGTGGTTGCGCAGGAAGGTCCCCCACTGCCCGTGAGCGGGGATGTCGGGGGTCTTCTCCAGCACCCAGCGGATGGCCTCGGCCGAGCCCTGCCGCAGCGCGTAGAAGATGCGCGGCATGACCGGGAAGTGGAAGCACATGGTGCACTCGGGCGCCTCCTCGGTGCCGAAGTACTCCACGACGTCCTCGGGCCACTGGTTGGCCTCGGCCAGCGTGATGGTGCCGGGGAACTCCCGGTCGAGCATCTGACGGATCCCAGTGATGATCTCGTGGGTGCCGTCCAGGTTCTCGCAGTTGGTGCCCTCCGACTCGGTCAGGTAGGGGACGGCGTCGAGGCGGAAGCCGTCCACCCCGGTGCGCGCCCAGAAGCGGATGACGTCGTGGATGGCCTCGATGACCGCCGGGTTGCGGTAGTTGAGGTCGGGCTGGTGGGAGAAGAAGCGGTGCCAGTAGAACTGGCCGCGCTCGACGTCGTAGGCCCAGTTGGACTCCTCGGTGTCCACGAAGATGATGCGGGCGTCGTCGTAGCCGGAGTCGTCGTCTGCCCACACGTAGAAGTCCCCGTAAGGGCCCTCGGGGTCCGAGCGGGAGGCCTGGAACCAGGGGTGGGCGTCCGAGGTGTGGTTGACGACCATGTCGATGATGATGCGGATCCCGCGCTGATGGGCCTGGTGGACCAGCTCGCGGAAGTCCTCCATCGTCCCGTAGCGCGGGTCGATGGCCGTGTAGTCGGAGATATCGTAGCCTCCGTCGCGCACGGGCGAGGGGTAGAAGGGCGGGATCCACACGCAGTCCACGCCCAGCCACGCCAAATAGTCCAGGCGGGAGATGAGCCCGCGCAGGTCCCCGACGCCGTCGCCGTCGGAGTCGGCGAAGGAGCGCAGCAGCGCCTCGTAGAAGACCGCCGTGCGGAACCACTCGGGGTCCGGGCTCAGGCCGGGTCGGGCCTGAGCGGGCAGGACCGGTACGCCGGGGATCGGCGGTGCCACCGTCAGCGGCATGGGGATCCCTCCGCTGGGGGTGGGGATCGCCGACATCTGGGCCGCCACGGGGGCCACGACCGGGGCCGCCACGGGGACTCCCGCCGCCGTGGGCCGGCTGAAGGAGCCGGGCGGGCCCGCGGGCGGAACCTTGCCGGCGGGGGGTGCCGGGGGCGCACTCATCGGGTCGGTGCTCACAGCGGCTCCACGGAGAAGACGTGAGCGGCCTGCCCGGCGAAGGGGTCAAGGCGCACATAGTTCTGCCCCGACCAGTCGTAGCTCGCGCCGGTGAGCTCGTCGGTCACCTTGACCACTGGGCGCGAGGCATCCACCCAGCCCGGCAGGCCCAGGGCCTCCAGGTTGAGGTAGACCTCGCCGGCCCGCGCCCCGTACGGGTCGAGGTTGACCACCGTCAGGATGACGTCCTCCCTGCCCGTGGGGCTGTGGAAGGCGTCCACCCGCTTGGAGTAGGCGAGGATCTGGTCGTCGCTGGTGGGGTGGAAGTAGATGTCCCGCAGCTGGCGCAGCGCCGGGTGGGCGGCCCGGGAGGCGTTGAGCCGCGTCAGGAGGTCCTCGATGCCGTTGCGGCGAGCGGCGGCGAAGTCACGCGGCTTGAACTCGTACTTCTCGTTGTCGATCTGCTCCTCGTAGCCCGGGCGCGGCGTGGACTCGGCCAGCTCGTAGCCCGAGTAGATGCCCCAGGTCGGTGAGAGCGTGGCCGCCAGGACGGCGCGCAGCTTGAAGGCCGGCACCTTCCCGTTGGTCATGAAGGGGGTGAGGATGTCGTGAGTCGTGGGCCAGAAGGCCGGGCGCAGCAGGTGGGCGGTGCCCTTGCTGAGTTCCATCATGTACTCGATGAGCTCTTGCTTGGTGTTGCGCCAGGCGAAGTAGGTGTAGGACTGGTGGAAGCCGATCATGCCCAGGGTGCGCATCATGGCGGGGCGGGTGAAGGCCTCGGCCAGGAACAGCACGTCGGGGGACTCGGCGTGGATCTCGGCGATGAGCCGCTGCCAGAAGGCCAGGGGCTTGGTGTGGGGGTTGTCCACCCGGAAGATCGTCACGCCGTGCGCGATCCAGGTGTGCACGACCTCCAGGATCGCCTGATAGATGCCCTCGGGGTCGTTGTCGAAGTTGAGCGGGTAGATGTCCTGGTACTTCTTGGGCGGGTTCTCGGCGTAGGCGATCGAGCCGTCGGCCAGAACCGTGAACCACTCCGGGTGCTCGGCCACCCACGGGTGGTCCGGGGAGCACTGGAGAGCCAGGTCCAGGGCCACCTCCATGCCCAGCTCACGCGAACGGGCCACCAGGGCGTCGAAGTCCTCGAAGGTGCCCAGGTCGGGGTGGATGGCGTCGTGCCCGCCGTCGGGGGAGCCGATGCCGTAGGGGGAACCGGGGTCACCGGGGTGGGCCGTCAAGGTGTTGTTGCGACCCTTGCGGTTGGTCAGGCCGATGGGGGAGATGGGCGTGAGGTAGAGGACGTCGAAGCCCATGGCCGCGATGCGGTTCAGCCTCTCGGTCGCGCTGCGCAGCGTCCCCGAGTGCCAGGTGCCGTCCTCGCCGACGCCCGAGCCCAGCGAGCGCGGGAAGATCTCATACCAGGAGCCGGTCAGGGCGCGCTCGCGGTCCACCTGGAGGGGGTACTCGGCGGAGGGGGAGACGTGGTCGCGCAGCGGCAGGCGCTCCAGAGTGGCCTTGACCGAGTCCGACAGGCCCGCAGCCAGGCGGTCGGCCACGGGGTTGGAGGGGTCGCGCATGATCCACACGGCGTCGTTGAGGGCCTTGACGCCCTCAACGTCCCGTCCCTCGATGGCCACCGCCCGGTCCAGGATCCGGGCGCCCTCCTCCAGCATGAGCTCGACGTCGATGCCGGCGGGCACCTTGATGCCGGCGTCGTGACTCCAGGTGGCGTACGGGTCCGACCACCCCTCGACGCGGAAGCGCCAGTCCCCGGGGGCGTCGGGCGCCACGGAGGCCTCATAGCGGTCCAGTCCCGGAGCGATGTCGTGCATGCGGGCGCTCGGGCCGTCACTGCCGTCGGGACGCACCAGCACCGCGGTGGCGCCGTAGCAGTCGTGCCCCTCGCGGAAGACGGTGGCGCGGATCGGGATGACCTCGCCGACGACGGCCTTGGCCGGCCAGCGCCCGTCCTCGACGACGGGGAAGACCTCGGTGACCGGGATCCGGCCGATCAACGAGAACGGGGCCGGCTGCGGTGCCGTGGAGCTCGCGGACGGCACCGATGGCGTGGTCTGCGTCCCGGTGCCCTGAGCGGGTGCATCGGTGGGAGCGGCAGAGGACTTGGAGGGACGGGTGGACTGCTTCTTGCCGGCCTTCGGCGTCGTGTTCGGAGTCACAGGAACAAGACTACGGTGAGAAACGAGCTGAGTCACATGCCGGCTCGCAGAGCGCGGATCGGCCCGGTACGCGCGTCGCGAACCGGGCCGATCGTGTGGCTGGGCAGATCGGCTCAGCGGCCGACAGGTCGTCAGTAGTTCATCTGCATGGCGGTGCGGACGTCGTCGAGCGTCCTGGTGGCGACCTCGTTGGCCCGGGCATTGCCCTGCCGCAGGACCTCCAGGAGGTAGTCCTCGTTGGCCGCCAGCCCGGTGCGACGGGCCCGGATGGGGGCGAAGAACTCGTTGACGGCCTCCGTGGTGACCTTCTTGAGCGTGCCCGCGCCGCCGTCGCCGATGCGCTCGGCGATCTCCTCGGGAGCGCCCGCCCCGCACAGGGAGGCCAGCATCAACAGGTTGGAGACCTCCGGCCGGTTGACCGGGTCGTAGGTGATGACGCGCTCGGAGTCCGTCTTGGCCTTCTTGAGGGCCTTGGCGGTCTCGTCGGCGCTCATGCGCAGCTCGATCGTGTTGCGGCGCGACTTGCTCATCTTCTCCCCGTCCAGGCCCAGCAGCATCGGGGCCTGGCTGAGCAGCGCCTCGGGACGGCGGAAGACCGGGTGGTCCTTGACCGCCCGCCCGTAGCGCTTGTCGAAGCGCTGGGCGATGAGCCGGGCCTGCTCCAGGTGGGGGAGCTGATCCTTCCCGACGGGCACGAGGTTGGCCTGGCAGAAGAGGATGTCGGTGGCCTGGTGGACCGGGTAGGTGAGCAGCAGGCCGCTCATGGCCCGCCCGTCGGTGGCCTCCAGCTCGGACTTCACCGTGGGGTTACGGTGCAGCTCGGACTCGGTGACCAGGGACAGGAAGGGCAGCATCAGCTGGTTCTGGGCGGGGACCGCCGAGTGGGCGAAGATCGTCGAGCGCTGCGGGTCCACGCCCACCGCCAGGGCGTCGGTGACCAGGGACAGAACCCGCTCGCGAATGGGGCCGACGCCGTCGCGGTCGGTGATGACCTGGTAGTCGGCCACGAGGATCCAGGTCTCCACGCCCGCGTCCTGGATCGTCTTCCAGGAGTGCATGGTGCCGAAGTAGTGGCCCAGGTGCATGTTCCCGGTGGGGCGGACCCCGGTGAACATCCGGTAGCGGCCGGGGTTGACGGCGATATCGGCCTCGATCTCGGCGGAGCGGGCGATCGATCGGGCCAGGGAGGCGTCATTGGTAGCGTTGGCCAGGGCCTCCTCGGCCGCGGTGGAAGTCTGAGTCATGGCCTCATCCTAGGGGGTGCCGGTGCTGCGACGGACTGGGGCCGGCGTCGCCCTGCCCCGGCTCAGCTATCGGCAGGCTGGGCGGCCAGGGCGCGCTTCAGCTCCTGGCGGGCCTGGGCGACGCGCTCGGGAGTGAAAGAGCTGTCATGACTGACCAGGGCCAACCCATCGAGGATCTCGGCACCATAGCGGTGCCCGTGCCCAGCAGGCACGTTCATCGCCCGCGGCAGGTCCGCGCTCACTTGGAAGAAGGTGATGTAGGGCATCCAGCGCATGGTGGGGGAGCGATCCTTCCCGGGCTGCTCCCGTAACCAGTCCGGCGTCTGACGGATCAGCCTCGGCGACCACCACACCACCGGGTCGCTCGCATGCTGGATGTAGAGGATCCTCTGGTCTCCCCAGGTGGCGTCGCCGGCGAAGGCCTCCATATCCGCCTGGTCCTGGGCGAAGCGCACCGTCAGGCCGGCCGAGTAGGTGGGATCTACCTCCCCCGTGCCCGGATCGCGCCGTGTCACCAGGTCCTGCCACAGTCGCGAGGAGTTGGGCGGGCCCACCCACAGGACGCCGTCGACCGAGTCCAGGATGTCGGCCAGGTTGTCGAAGGCGGCCTCACCGGCCAGCACTCCCAACGACTCCCCATACAGCAGGAGCCGGGGCCTGTCGTTTTCCGGAAGCGTCTTCCACCAGGCCACGACAGCCGTCACCAGTGCCTTGCCAGAGGCCCGGACCTTGTCGGTGTCGGCGATGAACTGCACGCCTGAGGGCAGGTAGGAGTACTGGGCGGCCGCGATCGCCGTATCGCCGTCGTAGAGCACCTCCAGTGACAGAGCCGCCACCGGGTCCACCCAACCGGTCCCCGTCGTCGGGGCGATCATGATGGCCGAGCGGGAGGCCGCCCCGGTGCGCTTCAGCTCTTCGACAACGAGTGCGGCCCGTGCCTGGTCGCTCCCCGCGCTCTCCAACCCGGCGTAGACACGGATCGGCTCACTGGCCGGCCGGGAGGTCACCTTCTCAAGGCCCTGTGCGTTCAGGCCCCGGCCCACGAAACGCTTGCCGTAGGTCCCCAGGGACTCCCACGCCACGAGTGACTTCGGCGAGCCCGAGCGCTCGGCCGCCGTCGGCCGCGGCGTCGAAGGCGGATCCGCACTGTTGCGCACGGAGAAGGCCGACTCCGCGCCCCGGATGATGATGCCGGGGATCGCCTGGTTAACCAGCGTGAATACCAGCACGAGCACAATGATCCAGGAGGATGCCGAGCGCACCGGCAGCGGCAGTCGCTGAGGCAGGTGCCGCTTCAGCCAGGCCTCCAGGCGCAGGAAGCCGCGCCCCACCATGACCAGGGCTATCCAGATGCTGAAGCCCACGGGGAAGACCAACAGGTACTGCGTGGGCGTGTAAGCGCGGTAGTCAGTCAGGGAAGCCACCTGCTGCTGCCAATGGACCGCCTGCAGCAGAATCGCGTTGAGCCCCAGCACCACGATAACGCTCAGCGTTATCTCCACCCGTCGCCTCCAGCGAGGCACCCAGGACGGCAGGCTCCTGCCACTGGCCTCCCACAGGATCTGCACCACGTTGCTCACCCAGGTACGCCAGTTCCACGACAAACAAACGCCTACGAGGTAACCGGTCGCCGCGCACAGTCCGCAGGCCACCCCCTGAAAGAGGATGTCGCGGGGGATGAGCGACGGTGTCAGTGCCAGGACGAAGAACACTGAGCCTAGGACCAGTCCTGCCAGGTCCGGCCGCAGACGGTCCCAGGCACGTTCAACAGGGGGAGGAAACGTCAGCATCGGGCACCAGCCTATGCCGAATCAACTGTCTGGTGCGGCAACCCTAGACCGCACTGACCGCCTCAGCCTGTTCGGTCTGGGGACCTGCCTTGAGGGTCTCGAGCGGCTCACCGGAGAAGTAGACCCGCAGGGTCAGCGCCTCCAGCATCGTCGTGTCGCCCGGGCGGTCGTGATAACAGGTCGTGAGACTCTCGACGGGGTGGCCCTCGGAGCTGCTGGCCACGGCCTTGACGTCCTTGACCTCGCCGGCGTCATCCGCCTCGATGCTGACGTCGGTCTGAGTGCCCCGGGGGCTTCGGCTCACGCGCCGTGCCTGGGAGAAGGGGACGGTATGAGGCTGGGGGACCGCCCAGGTCGAGTCCCAGGCCAGGTGCCAGTCGGTTCCGCGGCCCTCGGGCAGGACGACGTCGACCTGGTCCAGGGCGCCGTTGATGACCACGAGCATGTCGTCGTCGTTCCAGGGCCGGCCCGAGCGCAGCATCTGGACCACGCGAGTGTGCGGGTCGTGCCAGGAGTCCCCGTCCATCGGTGCGGCGTCCGCCCGGTACCAGGCCAGATCCGCGATCGCGTCGCCTTCCAGGACCTGCCCGGTCGCGAAGCGCGAGGGGCGCACCACCGGGTGGGTGTGGCGCAGGTGGACGAGGAAGCGCGTCGTGGTGACCAGGTCGCGCTGCCAGACCTCCAGGTTCCAGTCCACCCAGGAGAGCACGGAGTCCTGGCAGTAGCAGTTGTTGTTGCCCTGCTGGGTGCGTCCCATCTCGTCACCGGCCACCAGCATGGGGGTCCCGGCGCTCAGCAGCACGGTGGCCAGCAGGTTGCGCATCGACCGGCGGCGCAGCACCTCGATCGGGCCACCGTTGATGCCCTCGACGACGTCTCCCTCAAAACCGTGGTTCCAGGAGCGGTTGTTGGAGTTGCCGTCGCGGTTGTCCTCCTTGTTGGCCAGATTGTGCTTGTGGTCGTAGACCACCAGGTCACGCAGGGTGAAGCCGTCATGCGCCGCCACGAAGTTGACCGAGCCCAGCGGGCCGCGACCGCCGGGGAACTCCCCGTGGCTGAACAGATCCGCGCTGCCCGACAGGCGCGTCGCCAGGTCACGCAGGTCCGAGCCCAGACGGCCCTTGGAGATCTCTGAGGCGTCATGCAGCCAGAAGGAGCGCGTGGTGTCGCGGAAGTGGTCGTTCCAGTCCTGGAAGGGCTCGGGGAACTGGCCGGTGCGCCAGCCGCCGGGCCCCACGTCCCAGGGCTCGCTGATGAGCTTGACGGTGCTGAGCACCGGGTCCGTGGCGATCGCCGTGAGCAGCGGGTGGCGCGGCGAGAACTCCGCGGCATGGCGTCCCAGGGTGGTGGCCAGGTCGAAGCGGAAGCCGTCCACGCCGACCTCGGTGACCCAGTAGCGCAGCGAGTCCAGGACCAGCCGGATCGCCCCGGTGGCTCGGAAGTCCACCGTGTTGCCGGTGCCGGTGACGTCCATGTACTGCGCCGGCAGGTAGGGGGCGTGCAGGTAGTAGTCCAGGTTGTCCAGGCCGCGCAGGCTCAAGGAGGGGCCGTCGACACCGCCCTCGCAGGTGTGGTTGTAGACGACGTCGAGCACGACCTCCAGGCCGACCTCGTGGAGCATGGAGACCATGCCGCGCACCTCGTCCAGGACCGCCTGCGGGCCGGCCGCACGCGCCGCGGCCGTGGCGTAGGAGGGCTCGGGCGCGAAGTAGCTGAGGGTGGAGTAGCCCCAGTAGTTGGTCAGGCCCCGCTTGGTCAGGAAGGGCTCGCTCACCGAGGCGTGGATCGGCAGCAGCTCGATCGTGGTGATCCCCAGGCCCTTGAGGTGCTCGACCGTCACCGAGTGGGCCAGCCCCGCGTAGGTGCCGCGAAGTTCCTCGGGCACGCCCGGCAGCTGGTAGGTCAGGCCCTTGACGTGCGCCTCGTAGATGACGGCGCGCTCGCGGGGCACGCGCGGCCCCGGAACCACCGGGAAGGTGTCGCCGGTGACCACGCCGACGACGGTGCTGCCGGCCGAGTCCAGGTGCGAGGGCCTCCAGGGCTCGGCCGCCGGAACCAGGTCGTCAGTGACCTCGTGGGCGAAGACGGCCGGCCCCAGATCCACTCGGCCGTCCAGGGCGCGGGCATAGGGGTCCAGCAGCAGCTTGCGGGGGTTGTAGAGCAGGCCCTCGTGCGGGATCCAGGGCCCGTGGGCGCGGTAGCCGTAGCGCTGGCCGGCTCCGACGCCGGGGACGTGGGCGCTCCACAGGCCCCGCGAGGGCCCGTGCATCCCGATCCGGGTCTCCTCCACCACGGCGCCGTCGGCACCCATGGTCAGCAGGCACAGGTCCACGGCCGTGGCGTGCGGGGCATGGACCGCGAAGTCCGCGCCGTCTCCGTTCAGAGCGACGCCCAGGCTGTGGTCGGGAGCTGCTGGCAGCTCGGCACGCGGTGCTGGAGCGGGCTCTGGCGTCGAAGACATGGGCCCATTGTCCTGGCGGCCGGCGGTTGCTACCACTTGAAGGGCAGTGAGGTCTCCCTCGTAGGAGTGCGCCGCGTCGCGTTCAGGTCACTGGGCGTGACGGCGTCGTCATCATCTCGTCGTCCCGTTCCTCGTCCTGACGCCGTGTCAGGGTGACTGAGTGCTCAGTGGTGAGATGCCGCTGTTATGGCAACCTTGAGCCCATGAGAATCGTGGTCTGCATCAAGCACGTTCCCGACGTGCAGTCCGAGCGTCGCATCGAGGACGGTCGACTCGTGCGCGGCGAGGAGGATGTCCTCAACGAGCTCGACGAGAACGCCGTCGAGGCCGCCGTCACTCTGGCCGAGGAGGCCGACGGCGAGGTCATCGCCCTGACCATGGGGCCTGAGGACGCTGAGGACGGGGTGCGCCGCGCCCTGCAGATGGGGGCCGACTCCGGGGTCGTCGTCGCCGACGACGACCTGGCCGGAGCGGACGTCGTCACCACCGCCCGGGTCCTGGCCGCCGCCATCGAGCGCATCGGCGAGGTCGACCTGGTCGTCACCGGGATGGCCTCCCTGGACTCCATGACCTCCATGCTGCCCGGCGCCCTGGCCGCCGCCCTGCACCGTCCGGCCCTGACGCTGGCCAACCACCTCGAGGTCGACGGCGGCGCCGTGACCGTCACCCGCACCGTGGGCACCGTCCGCGAGGTCCTCAGCGCGCCGCTGCCCGCGCTCGTCAGCGTCACCGACCAGGCCAACGAGCCCCGCTACCCCAATTTCGCCGCCATGCGCGCCGCGAAGAAGAAGCCGATCGACTTCTGGGACGCCTCCGAGCTCGGCCTCCAGATCGCTGAGCCGGCCGTCGCAGTCGTCGACGACGAGGCCCGACCCGCCCGTGAGGCCGGCATCATCCGCACCGACGCCGGGGAGGCGGGCCGCGAGCTCGCCGCCTGGCTCGTGGAGAACAAGCTCGTCTGACGGCCGGCCGCAGCGCCCGCCCACGTTCCGGCAGGGGCGCTGGACGCCGTCGCGCCGCCCGTCCGCCTCATACCACTCGCGAAGGAAGCTGATTCCCATGCTCGATGCCCCCCTGCTCGTCCTCGTCGACCTCGAGACCACCGAGGCCGCCCCCACCGGCCCCAGCCTGGAGCTGCTCACCGCCGCTCGGGAGCTGACCGGCGGGGACGTCGTCACCCTGGCCCTCCAGCCCCTGGGCGAGGCCGCCCGCGCGGCCCTGGCCGGCGCCGGCGCCACCCGCCTGCTGACCGCCGACCTGGGCGAGGCCGCCCACCTGCCCGCCACCGCGGCCGACGCCGTCGTGGCGGCCGCCGGCACCGTCCAGCCCGCCGCGGTCCTGGTCGTCTCCGACTACCGCGGCAAGGAGCTGGCCGGGCGGGCCGCCGTCGTACTCGGCTCGGCCTGCGTCTGCGACGTCACCGCCCTGGACGCCTCCGGCGCCGAGCTGCGCGCCTCCAAGCTGGTCCTGTCCGGCTCCTGGTCCACCACTGCCGGCGTCGCCTCGGGCGGCAACGCGCCGATCATCGCCGTGCGCCCCGGGATCGCCGAGGTCACCACGGCCGAGGGCGCGCCCCTGACGGCCGAGCCCCTCGAGGTCCCCATCAGCGTCGAGGCTGCCGCCGTGCGCCTCGTCTCACGCGAGGCCACCTCCGTGGCCTCCGGTCCGGCCCTGAGCGAGGCGCGCACCGTCGTCGTGGGCGGCCGCGGCGTGGACGGTGACTTCGACCTGGTCCGCTCCCTGGCCCAGCCGCTCGACGCCGCTGTCGGAGCCACCCGCGTGGCCTGTGACGAGGGCTGGATCGAGCGCAGCGCCCAGATCGGTCAGACCGGTGAGACCATCTCCCCTCGTCTGTACATCGGCCTGGGCGTCTCCGGCGCCGTCCACCACACCAGCGGCATCCAGGGGGCCGGCACGGTTGTCGCCGTCTGCGATGACTCCGAGGCCCCGATCTTCGAGATGGCCGACTTCGGCGTCGTCGGCGACGTCACCGAGGTCGTGCCCCAGCTCGTCGAGGAGCTCGCCAGGCTGCGCGGCTGAGCAGCTTCTCCAACGACATTGTGGGGGTGCCCCGTCGTCTCATTGACGGGGCACCCCCACAACGCGCACAGGGCGTCAGCTCCTCCGGTGCCCCAGTCCGGTGACCGTGAAGCCGTCCCCACTGGGGGTGAGGGTGAGCCAGGCCCCGTACTCGAGCTGGGCGGTGCGGGTGGGCACCGGCTGCATCCAGGGCTTGGACTGATCCTCCGAGGTGATCGGGCAGAGGATCGACCCCGGAGCCAGCTCCTCAGTGACCACCATGGTCCCGAACAACGAGTCCTTGGGTCCCGCCAGCAGGCAGGAGGCCACCGTGCCTCCTTTGGACAGGTAGGCGCTGCGCGCCGTGGCGTCACCGGCCTGCGTGGAGCCGGCCGGCTCATCCAGGGAGGAGAGCACCGCGGAGTCGACCTGGTCGGTGACCTTGCTGTCCTCCTTGGCGGCCAGGGCGTCGTAGACGGCCTGAACCTTGACCAGTGACGGGCGGTGGATGTCCTGGTTCGGGAGGTGGTAGACGACGTCGAACAGCGCCAGGGACTCACCGTCCCACTGAGCGGCGACGGCGGCTGTCCCCGAACCGGCGCAGGCCTTGCAGTCCATGTCCCCGGCGACCATGAACTGGGGCATGTCGAACATCACGGTTCCACCCACGACGCGCAGGTTGTCCATACGGGTTGCCGGGTTGTAGCCGATCTCGTTGCTGCCCTCCATGATGAGGGAGCCGACCATCTGCTTGTCGCCGTTGTAGGCGGCCATGACGTCGAAGGCCGCAGGAGTGCCGCTGTTGCACTCCAGAACCGCGACCGTCACCGGGGAGGAGCCGAAGAAGCCCGGCTGCGCCTCCTTCATCGCGACCGTGGAGTTGCTTCCGCCAGGACCGTTGGCCCCCGCCCGGTCGCGCTGCCGCCGGAGAAGGTGAGACTGATCTTCTCATCCTTCATCTTCTCGACCACCTGCGACTTCGTCGTGCCCCGGACCACGGAGGCGAAGCCGTCGGCGCAGACCGCCGGGATATCGAGGGTGGCGCCGCCCAGCTCCTCAAGGCTGGGAGCGGGCTTGGCCGTGGAGGTCGGGGCCGAGGTCGGCAGCGCCGTGGCGCGCGTCGAGCTCGAGCCGGAGTCGAAGGTCATGATTGACGTCGTCGAGCCGTTGAAGACCACGACGTAGCCGTCACCGGCCGCCCACGAGGTCACCGGGGTGGAGACTCGCCAGATCGTGCTCCCGTCGACCGGGTCGAGGGCGCGCAGCGAGTCCGGGTAGGCCATGACGAGGGCGCCCTTGCTGGTCTGCCAGCGGGGCACCGTCTCGGTGCCCAAGGTGTTGAGGGAGCCCGCACCATCGGGGAGCTTGCTCGACCACAGCACGCTGCTGCCGTCCAGACCGGCAACCGTGACACCGTTACTGACCACCCAGACCTCACGGCTCATCGGCAGGCTGGCACCGACGAGCTTGCGGGACGCCTCGACTCGGGTCGCCCACACCGGCGTAGTGCCGTCAAGCTTCAGGCCGGAAATCTTCTCCCCGTTGACACTCACGGTGCCGTCGGAGCTGACCGACAGGGGCGTCCCGCCCCCGGGGGCCTCGCTCAGCCGCACCGAGGTGGGTGCCGGTCCCGACGTCGCGGTGCTCGGTGACGCTGTGGCGCCAGGACCGGAGGACGGGGTGGGGGAGGCGACCACGGGGTTCGTGGGGGCCATGCCTTTGGGGATCGTCGAGGGTCCGGTCTGGGCGGGAGCGGCCGAGCGGTTATCACTCGGCTGGGGCGCAACCGGTGAGGCCGGCGCCGTGGGGGCGGCGGCGGAGACGGTCGACGGCTTGGCGGGGGCGTTGACCCCCGAGGCCAGGTCGATGCTGATCTGGTCACCGCAGTCGAAGGTCTTCGCGTTCATCCGGCAGTCGAGGTACTGACCCGCCAGATTATCGGGGATGGGAACCTGCCAGGCGGAGTAGGACGACGATGAGCTCGGGTTCAAAGCCACCAGGGTCTCACGCCGATCGGCGATCACCCGCAGGATCGTCAGCTGCTTGTTGGTGATGGCCACGGTGCCGCTGGCGTCGAAGGGTGCCGCCGCGAGCTCCTTGCCGAGGTTGGACAGGTCCTGCTGGGCCTTGAGGATCGGGGCCTTGACCATGGAGAGCGGGTCGGAGCTGCGCGTCAGCGCCCAGATGCCTCCGCCGCCGAGTGCCAGGACTAGGGCAATGACGGCGCTGAGGATCCCGAGCCGTGCCCGACGGCGCCGCTGGGCCGGGGGCGGTGAGGCGAGGGCAGGAGCGCCCTGAGACGGTGCGGCAGGTGGTGGGGTCGCGGATGAGGGGGTCTCAGAGGAAGGGGATTCGGGAGCAGAGGAGTCAGGAGACGGAGACATAACCGCAGCCTAGAAGGGAACAGTCCGGACGAGAGGCGGAATAGGTGACCGATCAACTGGTGGATAGGCGTCTTGCTGTGCCGACGCATATCCGGAGGAATGTGCCGTCATTTCGGCATCCGGTGCAGCCCGGGTGGGACGTCAGGCGACCGGGTGACTGGGGACCTGAGCGGAGGCGACGGTCGCCTGGGCCAGGACCCGGTCGCCGTCGGCGCCGCCGTAGATGACCAGGCTCTGACCTGCGGCCACGCCACGCAGGGGCGCGGTCAGCTCGGCGTGCAGGAGTCCCCGCGCCGCATCGACGCGGACCCTGGCTGGGACCGGGCGGCCGTGAGCGCGCACCTGAACGCTGGCCTCCTGCCAGCCGATGGCGGGGGAGCCGCCAGGATCGGTGCCGCCGGTGGTCGGGTGAGTGGCGAGCGGCTCGGGATCGGCGAGCAGAATGAGCCCGTCGCCGTCGACCACGGTGCGGCTGAGCAGCTCCTCGGGGCCGACGACGACCTCGTTGGTGGCCGGGCGGGTCTCGATGACGTAGCGGGGGCGGCCGTCGTCGGCCGGGCGGGACAGGCCCAGGCCCTTGCGCTGGCCGACGGTGAAGCCGAAGTAGCCCTGGTGGGTGCCCAGGACCTCGCCGTCGGGGGAGACCATGGCGCCCTGGCTGGCGCCGAGTGAGCGGGTGAGGAAACCGCGCGTGTCGCCGTCGGCCACGAAGCAGATGTCGTAGGAGTCCGGCTTGGAGGCCACCGGCAGGCCCCGGGCCTCGGCCTCGGCGCGCACCTGCGCCTTGGAGGAGGCATCCCCCAGGGGGAAGAGGGCCCGGGCCAGGCCCTCGCGGCCGGAGACGGCCAGAACATAGGACTGGTCCTTGGCGGCGTCGACGGCGCGGCGCAGCGTGAGGCCCTCGGTGTCACCGGGGCGGCCGGAGGAGGCGCCGCCGCTCAGGCGCGCGTAGTGGCCGGTGGCGACGGCGTCGAAGCCCAGCGCCAGGGCCCGCTCGAGGAGGGCGTCGAACTTGACGCGCTCGTTGCAGCGCACGCAGGGGTTGGGGGTGCGCCCGGCGCGGTACTCGTCGAGGAAGTCGGCCACGACGCGCTCCTCGAACTCCTCGGACAGGTCCCACACGTAGAAGGGGATGCCCAGGATCTGGGCGGCCCAGCGGGCGTCGGCGGAGTCCTCGATGGAGCAGCAGCCGCGCGAGCCCGTGCGGGTCTGGGCGCGGTTGCGGGTCAGGGCCATGTGGACGCCCACGACCTCATGGCCGGCGTCGACGGCGCGCGCCGCGGCCACGGCGGAGTCGACTCCACCGGACAGGGCGGCCAGGACGCGCACGAGGATCTCCTTCAGACAGACGGGTAGCCGTTGCTACGGGCCGTGGCAGGCTACCGCAGGTCGGTGGTGGCCAGGCAACCGGGAGAGCCCGAAGGGTCTGGTATGTACCGCATAGGATGACGGTGAGGAAGGAGTTGTCATGACTGACGAGTACGCCATTGACGCCCCCAGCTTCGCCCGGACCCTGCGCGATCAGCGCCGTACGCGGATGAAGGGCGGCCTGTACCACCTCAACCAGGTGCTCATGGCGTACAACTCCAACCGCATTGAGGGCAGCCGGCTCGATGAGGAGCAGACCCGGTTCATTTACGAGACCCGCACCGTTACGGGGGAGAACGTCGCCGTTGACGACGTCGTGGAGACGGTCAACTCCTTCGAGCTGTTCGATGAGATGATCGACCGCCTCGGTGAGCCGATCACCGCCGAGACGATGAAGGACTACCACCGAGTTCTCAAACGGGGCACCGCCGATGCGCGGCGGCCTTCATTCGCCGTCGGGGACTACAAGCGCGTTCCCAACGTGGTGGGCGGGCGCGAGACCGTGGCGCCCGAGCAGGTCGCGCTCGCCATCGACGATCTCATCGCACGCACCCCGGCGAGCATGACCTTTGATGACATCACCGACTTCCACTACCGCTTCGAGAGCATCCACCCGTTCCAGGACGGCAACGGTCGGGTGGGGCGGATCCTCATGTTCCAGCAGTGCCTGGCCAACGGCATCATGCCGTTCATCGTGCTCGACTCGACCAAGGCCTTCTACTACCGCGGCCTGAGCGAGTACGAGCAGGAGCCTGGGTTCCTACGAGAGACCTTCAGGTCCCTCCAGGACGACTACTACGCGCGCTTCGCCCGGTTCGTTGAGATGACGCCAGGGGAGTGAGGGGCGGCGTAGCTGGATCGAGAACTGCGTTCTCCGTCCAGGACGTACTTTTCCCCCAAACGACTGCTGACGGACACCAGTCGTTTGGGGGACAACGCAGTCCTCGATCAACAAGTACGTCCCCGATAACCAAGAACTCGGGCTACAGAGCGGATGGCCGGCTGTCCGGCGCTGTTGCGTGGCCGTTGAGGGGCGCTCAACGGGCGGCGAACTCGTAACCGGCGCGAATGAGGTCTCTGAGCCAGTCGCTCTGTGCGGCCTCCATCGTCTTGACGACGACGTGGTGATTCCACCTGTTGGCACTGACCTGGTCGACGCGGTGGAAGTGCGGGTCCTCCACGGGATGGTCGAGCTCACGCATTCGGAGAGCTACGCCATCCCGGCCGTCGTCGTCGGCACGTAGCTGACCGGATCGAGTCGCTTCGATTGCGGGCGCCGCAACGGAACCCACCGCCACCAGGTGACGCACCGCCACGCCCACTCCAGGGGACCGTAGGCGAACCGGGAGAGCCAAAGACGGCAGAACACCCATTGGAGGGGCAGAACCGCGGCAGCGACGATGAGACCGGGAATCACGTCGTGGGTGGAGCGCGAATCGAGCAGCACTCCCGCCGGCACCATGACGAAGGAAGCGGTGACGTAGCAGGTCAGCGCCATGCGGCCCAGGGGCTCGAATACCGCGCTCAGGGCCCGCCGCACCGGGGTGCGCCAGAGCAGCGCCAGAAGGCAGACATAGAGACAGGCCATGAGTCCTCCGGCGACTCCGCCCGCCGTGAAGAACCTGGGATCACCGCCCTCGGCGGCCTGCCAGGGGATCGCGGCCGCGCTGGCGGCTGCGAATACGAGCGTCGCCGCCCCGATCCGACGGTCGGCGTGCTCGAGCCGTGCCGGAAGGCCGTAGGCCTGGGCCGCCGATCCCAGAAGGAACAGCCCGGGCAGCGATAGTGCCCCTCCTCCTGTGAATGCGTAGGCGCCGACCGTCGCCAGCAGACCGAGTACCAGACGCACGGAGCGCGGGACCTTGAGGACGAATGGCAGGAGGATGGCTCCCGCAACCGCGTAGTCGCGCAGGATCTCACCGGGATAGAGGATCGAGTGGAGCAGCCCGATCACCAGGAGCGCGGCCAGGCGGCGCAGCAGGATCTTCCAGGCAGGGGCGCCTCGGCGGATCGCGGAATCGATGACGAACCCCATGCTCATTCCGAACATGAAGGAGAAGATCGGTACGAAGCGGGTCGCCACCAGGAAGTTCAGGACGTTCTCCGCCAACGGGACGGCTTGGAAGGGCCGGACCGGGACGTCATATCCCAGGTACATGAGATCGGCGGCGTTGACGAGGAGAATGCCTGCGACGGCGAAGCCGCGCAAGGAGTCGAGGAAATGGAACCGGTTGCTGGAACTCATGGAGCCGACCGTAGAACTCGACGACGGTCATCGTGACCGATGGGGGCCAGTTTCCACCCGGGGTTGCAAGGCGTCGGGGCGATTTCCAACTCGGGGACGCGCAACCGGTGCCGGGCTACCCACCCACGCGCACGAGTCCGCTCTCGTAGGCCAGCACGATGAGCTGGGCCCGGTCACGCAGCTCCAGCTTGCGCAGGATCCGGTTGAGGTGGGACTTGATCGTCGACTCGGCCAGGACGAGGTGCTGGGCGATCTCGGCGTTGCTCATGGCGCGTCCGACCAGCGTGACGATCTCCTTCTCCCGGTCGGATAGAGCATCGATGGACTCTGTATGTACGGTGCCGGCGCCGGGCTCCGAGGGGCCGGCTGGGCCGGCGGTGGAACCGGCGGGGGCGAACCACCGCTTCAGCAGCCGGCGCGTGGCCGACGGCGCCACCACCGAGTCTCCTCGGGCCACGGCGCGGATACCGGCCAGGAGCTCGGGCGCCGTCGAGTCCTTGAGCAGGAAGCCCGAGGCCCCGGCCCGCATCGCCGCCACGAGGTAGTCGTCCAGGTCGAAGGTGGTCAGGATGAGCACCTTGAGGTCGGGGTGGCTGCCCAGAACCGCGTGGGTGGCGGAGATGCCGTCCAGGGTGGGCATCCTGATATCCATGAGGACGATGTCGGGCTGAGTGGCCTTGACCATGGGAAGAACACCGACGCCGTCGGAGGCCTGGCCGACCACGCACATGTCCTTCTGAGCATCGAGAATCATGCGGAAGCCGGAACGGACCAGGTCCTGATCGTCCACCAGCGCAATGCGCAGAGTTCGGGTCATATCGGTTCTCCTCCTGGGTTCACGGCTGTCGACTGAGGGGCCTCGGAGGGAATGCGGGCGCGCACGATGAATCCTCCCCCGGGGCCCGGGCCGGCCTCCAGGGAGCCGCCGACCGCCGCCAGGCGTTGGCGCAGGTTCACCAGTCCCTGGCCCCCGCCGGTGTCCGCGGGCGTCTGCTCGGACGACGGGAGGCGACCGCCGGCCCTCGGGGTAAGCGCCCCGGCGCCGGGAGTGCTGGGCTGATCGGCGACGGTCAGAACGACCTCCTTGTGAGCCTCGTCGTCACGGTACTCCAGCCTCACCTCGACCGCGGCCGCCTCGGCGTGCTTGAGCACGTTGGTCAAAGACTCCTGCGTCGTTCGGTACAGGGCGAGCTCCGCCTGCGCGCTGAGCGGACTGCGGCCTCCCGTCTGCTCGCCCTCACTGATCAGCCGGTCGTCCACTGACAGGGTGACCGGCAGCCCGGTCGCACGGACGTCGTCGACGATCCTGGGCAGATCAGCGATCCTCGGGACCGGACGCAGCGGCGTCTCGGCGACGGGGGAGGCGGGCCGGGCATCGTCGGGCTCAGCGGGTTCTGCGGCGCTCCGGTGCTCTTCCGATTGCGGGGGAGAGGCCAGAGTGCGGGTCAGACTGCGGGTGTCGGCCAGGGCCGAGTGCGCGGTCGCCCGGATCTGCCCGAGCGCCTGAGCCGCCTGCTCCAGTCGCTCGTCGGCGGGGAGGTCGATGTCCTCGGAGCCGGCCGCCAGGTAGTGGCCCGCCTCGGCCTGCACGGCGATCAGCGCCAGGGCGTGTCCGACGACGTCGTGAACCTCCCTGGCGATCTCGTTGCGCAGCGCTGCGTCGTGCGCAGCCCGGCGCTGCTCCTCCGCCGTCAGGCGGCTGGCCCGAAGCTGGCGGCGCTGCGTCACGAATCTTCCCAGGCCCCAGGCGATAGCGGCGCTGCACAGCTGTGCGAAGGCGGCCTGCGCCATGTCCCGGGCCCAGAGGGAGAGCGGGACGATTCCCAGCTCATCCCGGTTCCAGTCCCACGCCCCCAGCGTCGAGCCGACGACAACGGCTATGGCCCACACCGGCGTGAGCCCCCGTTCGCCCCACCGGCCTGCCGCGTACAGGGACACGACGATCGTCAGATCCGCGGGCAGCGGAGAGTCGGTGACGCCGAGCTGGAGTGCGCACAGCACAAGATGGACGCCGAGGACGGCGTCGGGCCTCTCTCGGCGCCACCGCAGCACGATGACTGCCAGCGCAGCGCCGGCCGTGATGCCCCAGGAGCCGTCGGAGCCCTGCCATGTGCCCACGATCGCGAAGAGCGTGAGAACGACGGCGCCCACGACTCGCACGCAGCGGGTCACGATGCGTCTGTTCTGCTTGGGCATGCCCTCACTATGGCAGAGAGCTTCGGGCCGTAACAGCGTTTCGCCGCCGGAGTCAACCCGCAATATCGTCGCGTCATATGTGTCGTAGGTCAGGTGTAGGGATGTAGGTGTAGGTCAGACGGACCTACCTCAACGAGGAGACCCTACATGTCAACGATCACCCTTCAGCACCTGCTTGACGCCTGCAGCCCCGGCGGAGCCAGCGTCCTGACCTCGGTCACCCCCTTGGAGCCGGCGGCCGGCCCTCATGCCTCGGTCGCTCCGGCCAAGTTCGTCTCCGGTAGTAAGCCCGTGTTCGCCTATGAGCGACGCTTCTGGAACGGGGAAGCCGTCACGGCCGTCCTCATCGACTCCAAGCAGTCGCAGAACAACAGGTTGGAGGCTGCCGTTTCTGCGGCCATCGCGGATGGGGACCCCGTACTGGCCCGCACTCCACGTATTGAGCTGCACTTCGAGAAGGACGGCAAGGAGATCGTCTACAGCGATCTTGACCTGCCGCACCGAGCCTTCGATGGGCAGATCCGAGCCGGCACCATCAACGGAGAATCGGTGACCGCGGCTCAAGAGTACCGGGAGCTGCGGGACGCCACCGTGGCCCATGCGCGCCCGTTGCTGGAGCACAGCCCTATGACGCTCCTGCTCGGCGGTTGGGACGCCAGCCGTAAGAGCCATCAGGGGCGCTACCGCAGCATCCTCGTCGGTGAGATCATCGGGATCCTCGCAGACCAGGAAGGTGGACCGGAGGCGAACCAGTCCAAGCGTGGAGGAGCCCGGATCGATCCCCTGGGTGCAAGAATCCAGCTGGACCGGGCGGGCCGTAAAGCAATCGCTGATGCGCAGAAGGAAGAATTGTCAAAAAAGACGTATGACAATTCCATTGGTAAGGATGAAAAAGAAGGGTTGGCTCGACTTGGCATTGGGGCTATCCCGCCGTCATTGGAGCAGCTCGGTGGCGTCACCTGCCAAGCGATCATCCGCTCCCACGTGCTGAGCTTTGCTGCGCTTCGTGCCCTGCGCTTCGACTCTCCGACGCCGGAGGGAGACATCGCCTGTCGGGCGCTGCTGGCTGCACTCGCTCTCAACGGCCTGGCACGTTCCGATGCCGAGCTCCTCCTACGGGCCAACTGCGACCTGGTGGAGGCCGGCCCCGCAGTCGTCACCCTGGACAAGCGTTACGGGCAGAAGGAGAGCTTCGAGCCGCTGAGCATCGATCAGGCCCAGGACCTGCTCAGCGCCGCCATCGACTATGCGGTTCAGACGGCCAACCTGAACTGGGACGGCTTTATTCTCAACGTTAAGGGCAATCCGGTGATTCTGGCTGCTGCGACTGACGATGCGCAGGATGACTGATGGCTCCTGTCAGCATTACCGCGCACTTTCCGCTCGGCGTCTACCACGGGCATGCAGCTGACGGCAGCCCCGATCCGTTCCCATCGCCGGCTCGGTTGTTCTCCGCATTCGTGAGTGCCTCCCATACCGGGGTCACTGCGGGCGCTGACGGCCAGGTGGCCCCCGATATTGATGAGGCGTTGACCTGGTTGGAGGAGCACCCTCCCAACGGTTTGCATGTCCCGAGCATGGCTCCAGTTCAGTCAAGCAGTAGAGTCGCCTACCGGAAGACGGGCACGATCGAGAAGGATCAGCCTAAGACCGCTGCCAAGGCCATCTCCGACGGTTACGCGATCACTGGTGAGATCGGCTGGCTCTGGGATGACATGCCAGACGGTGTTTGTGACGCGCTCTCGCGGTTGTGTGAGGACGTGCCGTGCCTTGGAGAGATGGACAGTCCCGTGGTCATGAGCACCGAGAAGGTGGAGGCGAACTGGCGGCTCGATCCTGCCGCAACCGCCTTCACTCCTGAGGGTCTGCGCGTACAGGTCCCCGCACCGGGGCGAACCCGCGTGCTCCGCGAGCTGCATTCTCGCTCCCGGCCTCCTAAAGCGCCGACGGCGTCCGCAGACATGTTCCGTCCCTCGGGAGATTCCGTCAGAGCATTGCCAACCTCCGAGGAGTGCCTGCGGACGGTCAGGTACGAGGCTGTGAAACCTGTTAACAACGATGAGTCGCCTTGGGGCGATGTCCTGGTCTTCTCCGCCGCTGATGGGACCGAGCGAGCTTTCTCTGCGGAACGCCGATTGGGTTGGTGCGTCGCCTTCCACAAGGCACTCATTAAACGCATTGGTGAGGGAGCTCCTCCAGTCGTCACTGGGCACTACCAACGGGATCTGGCGGCTCCCGCCAACCACCTGGCCATCCAGTACGTTCCCGCCTCCGTTCTTGCCCAGTCGACGCTCAAAGCGGCATCCGGTGCTCCAGGCGCCTTCCTTGTCATGCTGCCCTCCGACATCGGCGATGACGACCGGGCCGTCATCTGGAGAGCCTTGATCGGAATGACCCAGGTGCGCTCCCGTTGGGCCGAGGCCCGTCTGCACCGGCTGGGGGAGGTCGCCGATGCGAGGACGTTCTGGCGCCCACCTGCTGATGGGACCCGACGCTTGTGGTCCCCGACGCCGGTGGCGGTGCCGGAGGTGACCCGCCAGCGAGGGAAGTGGACCTTCGAGGATGCGATCCTCCTGTCCCTGGGATTTGTGTGGCGCGATCACCTCGAAGCCGTGCCCAAAGGCACCCGGGGCTACCGCTCGTTGGCCGCCCAGGTACGTGAGCATGGGGCTGGAGCGATGTGGTACCACCGCATCACGAGGAACCCGAGCTCCTACGCCCATAAGATGCAGCGCGGCATGACCGCCCAGCCCTACACCGCACTCCTCAGCGCCGGGGACCTCCTGGCGAACACTGAACTGGCCGCCGTAGGGCAGAGCCGGCACCTGGGTGGGGGCCTGCTGGTACCGGCAGACCTGCCTGCCGAGCTCGCGCAGAGCGTAGTCGGGAGGCGGCCGTGATTGCCATCGAGGACTTCGGAGACTTCTTCGAAGCGGTTCACGGTGCCGGGAGGCGGCCCTTCGCCTGGCAGGAGGATCTGCTGAGGCGCCTGGTTGACACCGGGACCTGGCCCGAGCAGATCATCGCGCCGACCGGCGCGGGCAAGTCATCGGTCGTGGAGATACACGTCTTCGCCATGGCTCTGCTCGCGGTCGGTGCTGCTGAGCGCCTGCCCCGACGGCTGGCCGTGGTGGTCAACCGCAGGGCGCTGACCGACTCCCACGCCGCACGTGCGGCAAGGATTCGTTGCATCCTGGAGGAGGCGCCCGCGGATGACTCGATCCTCAGTCGTGTGCGCGACGCCCTGGTCGGACTGCGTGCGCCCGACGCCGAAGACAGGATCCCGCTGGTCACTACCACGATGCGGGGAGCGGCGGCCACGGACCGGGCCTGGCTCAACGCCCCGGAGGCGTGCGCAGTGCTGTGCATTACACCGGCCATGTGGGCGTCGAGCCTGCTGTTCCGCTCCTACGGTGCTTCCCGGCTCGCGCGTCCCAGGCTGGCAGGGATGCTGGCCCTCGATGCCACCGTGGTGGTTGATGAGGCGCACCTGAGCCGCCAGATCCTCGTGACTGCCCGGAGGGTGGGGCAGCTGTGCGCTCCAAGCGCGCAGCGGCTCGGAATCCCGGCGCTCCAGACCGTGGAGATGACGGCCACGCCCTCAGACGACGCGACAGACATCATCGGCGTCACTCCGGAGTCGCTGGCTCATGACGCCCGGTTGGCCGCTCGGGTACGGGCACCCAAGTCGGCTCGGTACGTGGAGACGACCGCGTGGCCCGTTAACGGGAAGATGACGAAGGCCTATCGCGATGAGTTTGTCTCTCAGGTGCTCGCCACTGTTGAGGATGCGCGCGAGCTCCTCCCCGAGGACCCTCGGACGGTGGGGTGTGTCCTCAACCGCGTGGACAGCGCGGTTCAGGTGGCGAAGGCTCTCGGCAAGGAGGGGCTGAACTGCCGGCTGTGGGTGGGGCGCATGCGCCCCTGGGACCTGGAACGCATGAGGCAAGACGAGCCTGGACTCTTCGATGTCTCAGGGCAACCGGGTATCGACGTTCTCGTGGCGACTCAGACCATCGAGGTCGGGGTCGACCTGGACCTGGTCCATATGGTGACCGAGCTCGCCCCTGCAAGTGCCCTGGCTCAGCGCGCCGGCCGGGTCAACCGGCAGGGGCGGCGTGACCGCGCGTGGTTCACCGTCGTCGGCCCTCCAAGGGAAGCACCGTTGAGCAAGGACGTACTACCGTACCGGAAGGAAGACCTGCTTGCTGCTCGCACATGGATTCTGAACCGTGCCGATGACGGCGACCTGTCTCCTCTGACGGTCAGCGAGAAGCCGAAGGCACCGCCTGCGGAGTCTTCGCGCCGCCTGCTGTACCAGCGGCCTGAGCCCTGGGATGCGGCCCTGTGGTCGAAGACGTCGATGAGGCTCGTCGTCGAACCGGAGCTCGATCTGTGGATCCGTGATGACCTCGACCCTGAGTCCGGAACTGTGGGGCTTGTCCTGAGGCACCTGAAGGACCTGCCCGATGCGACGGAGTGCGAGACTCTGCTGACTGAGGTTCCTCCGCAGGATCGTGAGGTCTACCCCATGACTCTGGCCACCGCACGGAAGGTGGTGCAGCGCCTGATAGAGGATACGGATCATCCTTTGGACCGGTCGGTGTTGTGGCGAGACGGGGCGATCCTGCCCCAGTGGCAGACGATGGTCCTCGAGGATGAAGGCGGAGACAAGAACACGTCTCGTGTGCTTCGCCCCGGCGACATCCTCATCCTGGATGCCTCCGTACCGCTTCTGACCTCCGGCGTCGTCACAGAGGATGGTGAGGAACGGGGCGAGCCGGTGCCCTACGGGGAACTCGACGGGGTGGCCGACGTCGTGACCGATCCTGATGAACTGCGCCGGCTGGCGGATCTGGAACCGGATGAGCTGAGTGACATGTTTCCGGGGGAAACAGTGGTGTGGCCTCCGGGGTGGTGTGAGGAGGACGAGCCCGCATGGATGGTTCGGCGCAGCAGCGTGACACCGGACGACGATTCCGACGACCGTTCCACCTGGTCCGTGAGCCACCGGGTACTCCTTGCGGACCACAACGCGGCGGTCGCCGCCCGCGCGGGGACACTTGCCGATGGCATCGGTATTGAGTCGGTGCCTGCAGCGGCCCTGAGAGAGGCCGGCACCTGGCACGACGTCGGGAAGAACGATGCCCGTTTCCAGCGGCTTCTGTGGCGGGGTGATCCCGGCGGCAGGGAGGTGCTTGCCAAGAGCGGGGGCCGCAGTGCATCGCTGGGGGCCGTGCGACGCGCATGGGCCGATGCTGGGCTCCCTGCGGGGTGGCGCCACGAGCTGGTCTCCGCAGCTGCTTACTGGGAGCAGGCTGAGCCCGACGGCGTCGAGCGAGAGCTCCGGGACCTGGTCGCCAGGCTGGTGGGGACCAGTCATGGTCGTGGTAGGCCCCTGTTCGACCACGACCCGGCCACTGCGGGCCCAGACCATGCAGATGCCTTGGAGGAGCTGGTGGGTGAAGGCGAGTGGGAGTCATTGATCGCCCGCACTGACAGGCAGTGGGGTCATTGGGGGACCGCCTATCTCGAGGCGCTGCTGCGTGCCGCGGACTGCATGATCTCCATGGAAGGGAAGTGATGGGGATGATCCTTGGTGGAGAAATCACCAGCGCGCTGACAACCTTCGCGGGACTTGGGCTGGCGCTCATTCTGGAAGGTGACGGGGCCGAGCGCGTCCGGCTCGGCTGGACCGACGCCGCCGAGCCCCGGATGATTGTCACCGCGGACGGCTACGACGATGCGGACATCGCGGTTGCTGTTCATGAGCACGCCGCGGCGTCTGTGGCTCCAGGAAGTTGGGTGCAAGCTGACTTGGAAAGCGAACCGTGGGTCGACAAGAAAGGTAGGTGGGTGGCCGCTGTTATGAGTCCTCGGATTTCCAGGCCTGATCAAGGAAAAGAGTGTAAGTGGGGGTATCTTCAAAGGCGTCGTCATTTTGTGATTGATCGGTGTCGGGAGGATGGTTCCAAATGGGGTGATCTGGAATTTATGGGTGGGCTTGGTGAGCCTTCCTACTGGTGGAGTAAGGTTGATGGTGGAGCCAGTAGATGGGAAATGAAAACTCGACAGAATTATCAGAACTTTGTTCATGATCGACTGCGAGGCTTGGCTGAGATCGTCGCAACTCGAGATGGGGAGAGTGTTAGGTCTGGGTTAGTTGGTGAAGTGGTAATAGATGAAGCATACGCGAAGGAGTCGTCAGAAAAATCGAGGACGGCCACTGGGCTGACCTCGCCTCGGTTCACCGATAGTGCCGTCGCCTGGTGCGCCCTGTGGGGGATCTCGTCATTCCCTGTCATCCACCGACTCATGGGAGCCTCCGTCACTGCCGGGGCAGTGCCGATTGGCAACTTCATCCCGACGCACCTGGTGGTCCCGGTCCTCGTAGGTCCTCATTCCTTGGACAGGTGGCGGGCGGTGGTGGTCTCCGAGCAGGTCATCCAGGCTGCGACGAGTACGGAGTCGGCTGCTGCAGTGAGAATGGCGCGTGCCTGGCTCGTGGCGCACAGTGCCCGAGCGATCCTGACGTTCCGCGTCAACGTCAGTGATAACCCCAATGCCCCCGAGCGCTCTTTGGGCGAGGGGAGACTGGAGGTGCTGACCTGAACAAGAGTCGGTCGCCCTTGAATCGGAGCGCCGGGGCGGCAGACAGCATCGCATAGGCGGGTGCCCGCACGGTTGGCTGTGTGGGTGCCCGCCAGTACGGTGAATTTTTCGCTGTTCCGACCTATGTCTTGAAGGTTCCTCAGGGCGTGCTCAGGTGGTGGAGCTGACATATCGCCACCGTTTTATCTGTCAAAGGAGACAGAACATGGATACTGGCATGGTTGCGGACCCGATTCCGATCAGTCTCGTGGTGCACACCATCTACTGCCCGAGGAGAGCCTGGCTCGAATCGGTGGGGGAGAAGACGGACACCGTGCAGATGCAAGCCGGAGTGGACGCTCACCGGCGCGTCGACAATGCCGCGGAGAGCAGGGCGAGTGAGTATCGGGCGGTGAACGTGCGATCAGAGCGCCTCGGGCTGTCCGGGCGCTGCGACGTTATTGAGGGCACAGATGATGGCCCGCTGACCGTCGTGGAGTACAAGGCCACCCCTGTGCGGCGTCGTCCCGAGGTCACTTATGCCAACCGGCTCCAGCTTGCGCTTCAGACCCTGTGTCTCAAGGAGATGGGACGAGAGGTTCGGTGTACGGAGGTTTACTTCACCGGACACCGCCGGCGAGTCGAGGTCGACCTGACCGATACTGACTTCGCCCGGGCTGAGGAAGCGGTCGCACGTACGCGCCGTCTGATTGGGGCGCCCCAGGCGCCTGAGCCGCCTGACGATGACAGTCGCTGCCAGTGGTGCTCTCACGTTTCTGTGTGCCTGCCTTCTGAGCATCGGTATGAGAACGCCCGGCGGCGGGTTGTCGCCTCCGCCCCCGACGCCCAGATCCTCCACGCGGCCACCGCTGGTTCGTGGGTGTCCCTCAGTGGCGGGCGAGTCGAGGCCACCAAGGGCGGAGAGCGCCTTCTCAGCGTGCCGATTGAACGAGTACTCGGTCTAGTGGTCCATGGGAACGTCGATGTCTCCTCGGCTCTGCTGCGTGAACTGTGCTGGCGCGACCGGTGCGTGGTGTGGTGCTCATGGTCCGGCCGAGTGATCGGCTGGTCTCAGGGCGCGGACTCTCCCAATGGACTCCAGCGGGTGCGCCAGCATGTTGCCAGCGCCGAGGGGAGGCTGGACATCGCCCAGCAGATGGTCTCGGCGAAGATCGCGAACCAGGCCACGCTATTGCGACGTAACGGTGAGGCCGCTGATACCGTGGAGCGGATGCGTCGCCTGCAACGCGACGCCGTGTCAGCGCAGTCGCTGGCAGAACTGCTTGGAGTGGAGGGTGAGGCTGCCGGGCTCTACTTCGATTCCTTCCCGACGATGCTCACCGGAAATACAGCGGCCTTTGCCGCGTCCCGGTGGAAAGGAAGACGACGCCGGCCGGCGCCCGACCCCGCCAACGCGGCTCTGGATTACACCTACGCCCTGCTTCTAGGAGACTGCATCCGATCGCTGGTGGCCTGCGGCCTCGACCCCCACGCCGGGTTCCTCCACTCCAGCTCCCGTAACAAGCCCGCTCTGGCACTCGACCTCATGGAGGAGTTCAGGGCGCCGGTGGCCGATTCTGTCGTCGTGCGTTCCTTTCGCAACGGTGAGCTGACCGAGCAGGACTTTTCAAGGGAGATGGGGAGCTGCCGGATGACGGACCGTGGGCGTAAGCAGCTGATCTCCGGGTTCGAGCGCCGCATTGAGACCTCCTTCCGGCACCCGGTGTTCGGCTACGACGTCACCTGGCGGCGAGCCATTGAGGTCCAGGCGAGACTCGTGCTCGGGACCATCGACGGGACTCAAGCGGCTTACAAGGGAGTGACGGTGCGCTGATGCGTGATGATGTCAGACGTGTTCTCGTGGCCTACGACGTCCCGTCCGACCGACGCCGGACGCGGGTGGCGAAGACGCTGCTGAAGTACGGGGACCGCATCCAGTACTCCGTGTTCGTGGTGGATGCGGCGCCGGCCAAGCTCCTGCGGATGCGGGGTGAGCTGGAAGAAGTCATCAAGACGGATGAGGACTCCGTACTCCTGTGCGACGTCGGCCTGCTGTCCTCCGTCGATGAGCAACGATTCTCCTACGTCGGCCTGACCAGGACCATCACGCCGGAGGGGCCGCTTATCGCCTGACGCGAGCGCTCCGGTACTCAAAGAACCCTGGGCAGCGCTCGCGGCAACAGAACGTTGAAATGGCGGGGATTCTGCGAGGTGAGGTGAGGGGTGGGGCGGCTGAGCGGGAGTCCAAGCACGGAGCGCTCGCGAAGCAGCCTCAGAGGGGCTTGGTGACGGGCTATACTGAGCGGACCGTTGCAGTTCCTTCGGGAACTGCACTTCATTGAGGCGAGCCCTACCTCTACGGGTGGGTGACGGATCGGCGGTTGCAGTTCCTTCGGGAACTGCACTTCATTGAGGCCTCAGCAGGTGAGCCAGGAAGCGCGCCAGGCGTTCCAGGTTGCAGTTCCTTCGGGAACTGCACTTCATTGAGGCGCCATCATCGTTAGGCCCGAGCAGTCGAAGCTGTCCGGTGTTGCAGTTCCTTCGGGAACTGCACTTCATTGAGGCGGGTCCGGTTCGCAGGCGGGCACGTGGGTCACTGGGTTGCAGTTCCTTCGGGAACTGCACTTCATTGAGGCGCGGAGGGCGTGACGGCGCTGAGGATGGACACGAGGTTGCAGTTCCTTCGGGAACTGCACTTCATTGAGGTAGGTGGGGATTGATGCACCTACTACGGTCGTCGATCCCCACCTACTGCTCTTTGTGCGTCACCTTCCAGGCTCGCCTGGCCCCTTCCAGGGCGGCGGGCAGGGCGGCGAGCAGGCGCTCGACATCGTCGGAGCCCGTCTCCCGACCCAGGGAGCAGCGCAGCGTAGAGCGGGCCGGCCCCTCCTGAAAGCCCATCGCCAGGAGCACATGACTGGGCTGGGTGACCCCGGCGTGGCAGGCCGACCCCGCCGATGCATCAACCCCCGCCAGGTCCAGGGCCATGAGCAGCGCCTCGGCGTCGGCCTCCTCGAACCACAGGTGCGCCGTGGAGGCCACATGATCGGCACCCTCCGGCAATGTGGCGTGAACACCCGGAAGTGCCCCAGCGCCCTCCAGAATCCGGCGCCGCAGCGCCGCCAGCCGGGACTCCTGCTCCTCCCTCTCGGCGACCGCCAGTTCCACCGCCAGGGCCAGCGCCCGGGCCGCCACCACGTCCTGCGTGCCCGAGCGGAGCCCCCGCTCCTGACGGCCCCCGCCCGTGGCCGGCGTCAACGCCAGGTCGCGGCGAACCACCAGGGCCCCTACCCCCACCGGCGCCCCCAGCTTGTGGCCGCTCAGGCTCATCGCATCCAGGCCCCAGCCATGGAAGTCCACCGGAACCTTCCCCAGCGCCGCAACTACGTCGGAGTGGATGGGCACGTACCCGGTCTCGCCGGGGCGCCCGGCGCCACTGGCCTCACGCACGCGCTCCACCAGCGCCGCCATGTCCTGAACCACGCCGGTCTCATTGTTCGCCGTCATCACCGAGACCAGGGAAGCGGGGGAGTGGTCGGTGCTGCCCGCCGGCGCCACCGCCCGATCCACCGAGTCGAGCTCGACCCGTCCGGTGCCGTCAACCTCCAGCAGGCTCAGCCCCGCCCCCAGCTGGTCCACGGCGGTGCGCGCCGAGTCCAGAACCGCCGGATGCTCGATCGGAGAGACCACCAGCCGCCCGCCCGGCACCGCTCGCGCCCGCCCCGAGACCACCAGGGCATCGGCCTCCGTGCCACCGGAAGTCAGCAACACCTCATGCGCATCCACCCCCAGAGCACTCGCCAGGCGAGCACGCGCCTGCGCCAGCAGCGCCCCCACCCGCCGGCCCGCAGTGTGCTGCGCACTCGGATTCGCCCAGCCACCGAGCCCACTGGCCAGGTCCTCAGCGACCTGCCGGGCGACCTCGGGGCGGACCAGGCAGGAGGCGGCATGATCGAGATAGGTGCGCACACCCCCAGCCTAGACGGCGGCTCAGAAGAGCCAGACTTTGTCCACATGGGACGGTTTTGAACCCGCTTTTCGCATGCGGAGCCAACCAGTAACGCTCTGACCTGTACAGATGCTCATGGCTCTCGACCGACTCGTCGCTAAAACCGTCCCATATGGACACATTCCCGCCGGCCCCGCCTCGCACCCGCGCCTCCGAGCCACAGGATGCGTCGTGGACGTCGCCGAGGAAGCTCCCAAGTCCCATACTCACCTCCTATCGGTATGGGCGCGCCCATGTGCGCCTCGAAGCAGGGGATGGGAGAGTGAACCCATGCGCACCGACCAGCTCGCCCTGTCCCGCTCCGCCACCGACCGCGACGCCGAGCGACGCAGCGAGCCCGGGCTGCTGGAGCGCCTCGCCGCCGACCCCGAGACCCGCGTGCTGCTGGTCGACGCCCGCGGCCGTGTCGCCCTGACCGGCCCCGCCATCCACCCCGACCTGCCTGACGACGGTCTCACCCCGCCCAGCCTCATCGGCAGCCCCGGCGCCACCGCCTGGGAAGGCCCCGGCACCCGCAGCGGCTGGGGCCTTCCCGACCTGCGCGTCGGCTACCTCGGAGCCTCCGCCCCCACCTGCTGCCCCGACCTGGCCGTTCTCTACATGGGCCGCGAGCTCGCCGATGACGCAGCCCCCACCGGCCCCGCCTGGATCGCTGTCGTCGTGCCCCAGGCCCTCGAGGTCCCCGACGCCCCCGAGCCGCCCGCCACCGGCTCCGACGCCGAGGGCACTGCCGTCGACCACCCCGACCTGCGCCGCCTGCTGGAGCGCTACCCGCTCTCCGCCCTGCGAGCCATGGGTGCCCAGATGACGGCCCGCGACGCAGGCCTGGCCACCACGGCCACCGCCCTGGCCGCCTGGCACGCCCGCTCCGCCTACTGCCCGGCCTGCGGCGGACGCACCGAGATCATCGAGGCAGGCTGGGCCCGCCGCTGCTCCGACTGCGCCACCGTCCACTTCCCGCGCACCGACCCGGCCGTCATCATGACGGTCACCGACACCTCCGACCGCCTCCTCCTCGTGCGCGGCGCCACCTGGGCTCCCCGGCGCTACTCGGTCGTGGCTGGCTTCGTCGAGGCCGGGGAGTCCGTTGAGGCGGCCGTGGCCCGGGAGGTGTGGGAGGAGACCGGACTGCGCGTGGCCGATGTCGAGTACGTCGCCTCCCAACCCTGGCCCTTCCCGCGCTCCCTCATGCTCGGCTGCCGCGCCCACCTGGCCCCCGGCGAGGACCGGCCCCGACCCGACGGTCAGGAGGTCGTCGAGGCCCGCCTCGTCTCCCGTGACGAGCTCACCGCGGCCGCCGACGACGGCAGCATCCTCCTGCCCGGCCCCACCTCAATCGCCCGCCTCCTCATCGAGGACTGGTACGGCGGCCCCATCGTCAGCTGACGCCACCCGGCCCGGGCCAAGGACCGTCGATTCCTGTCACCGCCGCGTGGCAGGCTGGTGCCGATGAGCCCGACCACCCCCCACCCCGCCCCTCTCGACGCATCGAGGCTCCTGGAGGCCCTCGACCCCGACCAGCGCGAGGTCGCCGAGCACCTCGAAGGACCCCTGTGCGTCCTGGCCGGCGCCGGCACCGGCAAGACCCGGGCCATCACCTACCGCATCGCCCACGGCGTGGCCACCGGCGCCTACCAGGCCACCCAGGTCCTGGCCGTCACCTTCACCGCCCGCGCCGCCGGCGAGATGCGCTCGCGCCTGGCCGACCTCGGCGTCCCCGGCGTCCAGGCCCGCACCTTCCACGCCGCCGCCCTGCGCCAGCTCACCTACTTCTGGCCCACCGCCATCGGCGGGCGTCGCCCCGACATCCAGGCCCACAAGGCGCCCCTGGTCGGTGCCGCCGCCCGCCGCCTGGGCCTGCCCACCGACCGGGCCACCGTGCGGGACCTGGCCGCCGAGGTCGAGTGGGCCAAGGTCACCATGACCCTGCCCGAGGACTACGCCCAGGCCGCCGTCGCCGCCGGCCGCACCGGCGTGGCCGGGCAGGAGGCGGCCACGGTCGCCCAGGTCCTGTCCCTCTACGAGGAGGCCAAGAGCGAGCGCGGCGTCATCGACTTCGAGGACGTGCTCCTGCTGACCATCGGGATCCTCCTGGACCGCGAGGACGTCGCCGCCCAGGTGCGCGGCCAGTACAAGCACTTCGTCGTCGACGAGTACCAGGACGTCTCCCCGCTCCAGCAGCGCCTGCTGGACCTGTGGCTGGGACGGCGCCGCCAGCTGTGCGTGGTGGGGGACGTCTCCCAGACCATCTACTCCTTCACCGGGGCCACGCCCGCGTTCCTCACCGGCTTCGCCACCCGCTACGAGGGGGCGCGCACCGTGCGCCTGAGCCGCGACTACCGCTCTACCCCGCAGGTCGTCTCCCTGGCCAACCGGGTCCTCTCGCGCTCGCGGCGCGGGGGAGGCGGCCTGCACCTGCCCGCCGGCGCCGTCGAGCTGGTCGCCCAGCGGCCCAGCGGCCCCGCCGTGCGCTTCGAGACCTACGACGACGACATCGCCGAGGCCGAGGGCGCCGTCGCTCAGGTACGCCGCCTGCAGGCCGCCGGGGTCCCCCTGAGCGAGATCGCGATCCTGTACCGCACCAACTCCCAGTCCGAGGTCTTCGAGCAGGCCCTGGCAGGCGCCCAGATCGGCTACCTCGTGCGCGGCGGCGAGCGCTTCTTCGAACGCGAGGAGGTCAAACGCGCCATGGCCGTCATCCTGGGGGCAGCCCGCACCGAGAAGGCCACTCTCACCGGCGACCTCGGCCAGGACGCGCGCACCGTCCTGGCCCGCGAGGGCTGGAGCGAGGAGCCGCCCGCACCCCGCGGAGCCGTGCGCGAGCGCTGGGACGCCCTCAACGCCCTGGTGGCCCTGGCCGATGAGATGGCCCAGACCCGCGGAGCCGATCTCGACGCCTTCCACACCGAGCTGCGTGAGCGCGCCGACGCCCAGAACGCCCCCACCGTCGAGGGCGTCACCCTGTCCTCCCTGCACGCCGCCAAAGGTCTGGAGTGGGACGCCGTCATCCTCGCCGGCGTCTGCGAGGGGCTGCTGCCGATCTCCCTGGCCGAGGGGCAGGCCGCCATCGAGGAGGAGCGGCGCCTGCTCTACGTGGGCGTCACCCGTGCGCGCGAGCACCTCATCATCTCCTACGCGCGCGCCCGCAACACCGGGGGACGGGCCGCCCGCAAGCCCTCCCGTTTCCTGGACGGCCTGTGGCCCACCGGCCACGGCGCCAAAGACGCCTCCCGGCGCCAGGGCCGCCGCAGCGCCAAGGAACGCTCCCGGCAGTCCGCCGCCGACTTCGAGGCCAACAACGACCCCCGCACCATCGCCCTGTTCGAGGAGCTACGGGCCTGGCGCTCCCAGGTCGCCAAGGAGAGATCCAGGCCCGCCTACACGGTCTTCGCCGACGCCACCCTGCGGGACATCGCCGTCGTCAAACCCACCAGCCTGCCCCAGCTCTCCCTCATCCGCGGCGTGGGCGCCACCAAGCTCCAGGACTACGGCGGGCCGGTCCTGGCCCTCCTGCGCGACTTCGAGGCCGAGAGCTGAGCGGCCCAGGCGAGCTCCTGCCCGACGGCGCTCACAGCTGCGAGCACAGGCACTCGGGGTGACGCTCCCAGGCCCTGTGCCGCCCCCGGGGCTCCTGGCCGGTGACCTCCACCGAGTGCGTGGACCACCACGCGGCCGAGCCCCCGCTCGCCTCCTCGCCCGGTTCAGTCTCGTCCTGGGCGCCGTCGGCCCCGGACGCCTGCCCCACCAGCGTGTCGATGACGGCCCGAGCCGTCGACGCCGCCGCCTCGTGCAGGACCAGGTGCTCGACCTCGGGCATGGGCAGGGTGCGCATCTGCGTGGCCAGTGCCGGCCAGCACGGGTCGGCGTCCCTCTCCCACAGGTCCAGGCAGGTCGAGCACGGGCCGCCGCCGCCCAGGACCGGCCCGATGCGCACCCCCGCCTCGCCGACGACGACCGGCAGGTGCACCACGTCCTCCTGGGCGAGCCGGCGCGCGAGCAGCGGCTCGATCACGTGCGCGTCCACCGTCACCATGACGTCGGGACGAGTGCGTAACGGCGCCCGCGTCCTCAGGGCCGGGAAGCGCGCCGACAGGAGCGGAGCCAGGCCCCCGTCCTGCGGGGACCGGGTGGACAGGATCGTGCCCACCCCCGCCTCCGCCAGCCACAGAGCAGTCTCCTGAGCCAGGGTGCTCACGCCGTGAAGCGCCAGGACGGCCTGGGACAGGACCGTGCCGCGGCCCTTGGCGTCAGCTCCCAGCCGGTCCCAGTAGACGCCGTCGGCCCCGCCGAGCTCGCTGGTCGCCGAGGCCACCAGCACCCCCTGACGCTCCAGGTCCGCGACGATCTGACGCGCCCGCGTCACTGGCACCCGACTGCGCCGGGCGGCCCGGTAGACGCCTGTGCTCTCCAGGTTGCGCGCGAACTCATCGAGCAGGCGCTGCTCGGCCAGGCTCAGGTCACTGACAATGGTGCGCCGCCCGGGGCTCGTCCCGATCTGGCTGACGCCCTGCTGACGCCACAGGATGGCGCACCCACCACGTACACGCATCGTGCCTCCTCACAGTCCTCCTGGAACCCGAAGGGGCGCCGGGAGCTCGACATCCTGACAAGCGCGTCAGGACATGGAGCGACACTGGCACGGGGTGGAGCCGAGTCGCCAGAGGCAGTTGCCGGGCTGTGGATAACTATCCCCGGCGGGGCGCCGGGTCAGCGGGGGTCACCTGGCTGAGCAGGTGGCCAGGCCGGAGGTGTCACCCGAGGCGATCGCCTGAGTGGCGGTGACGGCCTCGTGCAGGGTTCTCACGGCGAAGACCTGCATGCCCTTGGGCTCATGGCCCTTGACCTCGTCGCAGTTGCTCGCCGGGGCCAGGAAGAATGTGGAGCCGGCCTTTCTGGCACCGGCCATCTTCTGCTGGATGCCGCCGATGGGGCCGACCTGCCCGGTCATGTCGATCGTCCCGGTCCCGGAGATGTCCTTGCCCCCGGTCAGGGCCCCGGGGGTGATCTCGTCAACGATCCCCAGGGCGAACATCATGCCGGCACTGGGCCCGCCGACGTCGGACAGGCTGAAGGTGGCGTCCACCTGACTGTCCACCGAGATCTTCAGGCTCAGCCCCAGCAGGGAACCGGTCGCCCCCTCCTGCGGGGCGATCGTGGTGAGTGCGGCGCTCGTCTGCTGCTCGCCGCGGCGCACCCCGAGTGTCACCCGAGTGCCCTCGGCGATGGTGGTCATGAGCTCTCGCAGCTGGGAGAAGGAGGTGATGGTCGTGGTCTGGCCGCCCTCGGGAGTGATGGTCTCCAGGACGTCCCCGGTCTGGATCCCCGTTGAGGTCTGCTGCTCGGTCACCTGGGTGACGGTCAGGTGCATGGCGCCGGCCTTGCCGGTCTCGACGAGCGCGGCGATGACGGCGGAGTCCTGCGAGGCGGTCATCTGGGCCTTACCGGTCGCCTCGACCTGCTCGGCGCTCTGGTCCTGAGGACACACCTGGTTGCGGTCCACGATCCGCCTGTCCGCCGAGAACCAGGCGACGATGAGGTCGGCCGTGGTGACCGGGTAGCCGGGGCAGCCCGACACTGAGACCGTCGTCATCCGCAGGGCTCCCTCGGTCGGGTAGGTCTCAGTGCCCGAGACCTTCAGGACGTCCTGGCTCGACGACGAGCCGTTGTCCAGCACGTTCCAGGTCGGTCCGGGGGCCTCAATGACCACGTTGATCGGCACCGTGAAGACGGCGACGATGAGGGCCACCACCACAAGGACCGCCCCGGCCACCACGGAGCGCCGCAGCTTGCGCCGACGCCGGTCCTGCGGGGAGGGCTGCGTGTGCGGGGCCTCGGCGTGCCCGGCCTGGTCGAGCCGGTCGTCCTCATGCTCCCGCACCGGCTGGGGGTTGTTCGGGGAGGCTGAGCCCGCAGTGTCGGCGGCGTCGTGCTGGTCTGGGTGCGTCACGCGCTCATCATGCGACATCTTCCTGGGGAAGACGGGCAGATACCGACACGAACCTGGCACGAACCCGGCACGAAGTCGACACAGTGCCGGCACGATGCTGGCGCGGAGAAGCCCCGAGCCTCACCGGGATGGTTACGGGCACGCCGTCGGCGAACGGAACATAGCCGCGGCACAGGAATGGGTGCGACCATAAGGCCGTTAGCGACAGTGTCCAGGCGCCCCAGACGGCCTGGACGATGCCCAAGGACGACCCGGCGAGAGGAAACCCCGTGAGCGAGGACGCCTTCGACGAGCTCGAGAAGATGCTCGCATCACTGTTCGGCGAGCAGATGGCCTCCGACGCCGTCGGCGCCCTGCGCTCATCCGGGATGGATCCCAGCTCCATCGCCCAGATGCCGGGAGTGGGGGACGTCTCCCAGCTCAGTCCCGCCCAGCTGCTGGCGATGCGCGCCCAGTTCCAGCAGATGTTCTCCGCCTCCACCACCGAGCCGGTCAACTGGCAGATGGGGCAGGAGCTGGCCCTCCGGCAGGCGCGCGGCGACGGCGACCCCACGGTGACCGCCGCGGTCGCCGAGTCCACGCGCCAGGCCCTTCAGGTGGCCGACCTGTGGCTGGACACCGCCACCGAGTTCATGCCCGCCCCCGGGCAGCGGGAGGCCTGGAGCCGCAGCGCCTGGGTCGAGCGCACGCTGCCGGTGTGGAAGGACGTGTGCGCCCCCGTGGCCGAGGCCGTCACCGCCGCCCTGGCCCGCACCCTGGAGAAGCAGATTCAGGACATGCCGGCTGAGATGGCGCAGGCCGCCCAGCAGATGGGGGCGCTCGGCTCCATCATGCGCACTATGGCCGGCACGGCCTTCGGCCTCCAGATCGGCCAGGCCATCGGTGAGCTCGCCAAGGAGGCGCTGGGGGCCACCGACACCGGCCTGCCCCTGACCCGTGAGCCCGGCACGGCACTGGTTCCCGCCAACGTGGCCGCCTTCGCCGAGGGACTGGAGGTCGATGAGGACGAGGCCCGCATGTTCCTGGCCGTGCGGGAGGCCGCCACCGCCCGCCTCTACGCCCACGTGCCGTGGCTGCGCGGACAGGTGCTTCAGGCCGTGGTCGCCTACGCCCGCGAGATCCGCATCGACACCGACACCCTGGAGTCCGCCGTGGCCCAGGTGGATCCCAACGACCCCGACGCCCTGCGCGAGGCCCTTGAGAGCGGGCTGTTCGCGCCCCAGGAGACGGCGGCCCAGCGCGAGGCCCTTGAGGACCTGGAGACGCTGCTGGCCCTGGTCGAGGGCTGGGTCGAGGTGGTCACCGCTCGCGCGGCCGCACCGCACCTGCCCCACCTCATGGCGCTGGCCGAGATGATGCGCCGGCGCCGGGCCCAGGGCGGCGCCGCCGAGCAGGTCTTCGCCCGCCTCCTCGGGTTGACCTTCCGGCCCCGCCGGGCCAGGGAGGCCGCCGAGCTGTGGGCCCACCTGGGCGCCCAGGCCGGTGACGCCGAGCGCGACGCCTTCTGGAACCACCCCGACGTCATGCCCACGGCCTCCGAGCTCGCCAACCCCAGGGACTTCCTCACCATGCGGCGCATGGCCCAGGACATCGACGCCGAGATCGACGCCGACCTGGCCTCCCTGCTGGACGGGACCCTCGGGTACGCCGAGGGCGCCAAGGAGGCCGATGAGAACAGCCCCGAGGGGCTCGGGGACCGGATCTCCGCCTCCGATGACGCCTCCTCCCAGGAGCCCGGCCAGTCAGCCGATCCCGCCTCGGACGGCGCCGGGGACGACGACTCGCCTGGCGAGCCCGACGAGCAGGACCCGATCGGCACGGACAAGGCCTGAGACGCACGGAGCCACGCGGTACCGGCGAGGGGCGTCGAGCGCTCGCCCGACGGTGACCGGCTACAGGAAGGTCGCCGCCAGGGCCTCGACCAGGCCAGGAACCAGGCGCTCGCCCTGGTAGACCGAGGCGTCGTCGTCGTGACTGCGTGAGCGCAGCGCGCACCAGGACTGCCCACTGCGCAGGACCCCCACCACCATGCGGATGTCCTCGCGGTCCGGACGTTCCTGGAGGAAGGCGAGACGCTCGGCGGCATCGGCGATGGCCTCGGCCTCCTTCTGGGCCGCAGGCGGCAGGACCAGCCTCTCGACGCTGATGGCGGCGCCGTGGACGGAGTCGGGCCAGGCGAGCTGGGCCAGCAGGTGCTCCAGGTCCGCGGCGGGCGGCAGCCCCTCCTGCTCCACCACCATGAGCAGATCGGGGGCCGTGCGGGCCTCCTCCACGGTGGCGGCGTCCAGGAGACCGGCCACGTCCGGGTCGGTCTCAAGCGCCTCGGCGGTGCGCACCAGCGCGAAGACACGCACCGGCTGGTCCCAGCCATGGGCCGCCACGTGGGTCTCCGTCTCGGTCACCGCGCGGGCCAGGGCCCGTACCGAGGAGGAGACGGATCTGTCCGTGCCCGGGGTGGCCGCCTGGTCATGCATTGTGTCAGTCACGCCGCCATCGTCTCACTGGCGGCGCCGCCTCCTCCAATGACGAGGCTTCATCGGTCAGGGGGCGCCGTCCCCGCCCGAGTTCTCATCCTGGAGAAGGTTATGGCCGTGTCAGAGGTGTGTGGGACGATGGCCCCAGCGGCCCCTCCGGCCGATGACGCCGTGTTTCACCGTGTGCGAGGCGGCGTCACCATGCACGTCAGACAGGGAGCAGGATCGTGAGCACCAGGCCCGACGACGAGTCTCGGGACTCCACCTCCGAGGAGTCCTCGAGCAAGTCCACCGGCTCGTCCCGGCAGGGGAAGCCTGACAACTTAACCGGACTGTTCAGCCTTGGACGCAGGGGCGGGGGCGGGACCCGTCCTCCCCGCAAGCCGCGCAGCAGGACAGGCGGCGGTCGTCCTGGCCCGCTGGCCCTGACGATCTCGATCATCGCGGCCATCGCCGTGGCCATCGGCATCCTGTCGCAGGTGTGGACCGAGGTCCTCTGGTTCAGCCAGATCGGGTACGCCCGTGTGCTGTGGACGCAGTGGGTCGCCCTCATCGTCCTCTTCCTCGTGGGATTCGCCATCATGTTCGGGGCCGTCTTCGTCTCGATGACCACGGCCTACCGGGCCCGGGAGATCGGGATGCCCGACGACGAGGCCTCGCGTAACCTCGAGGCCTACCGCTCCGTCATCGAGCCCCTGCGACGGCGCCTGACCTGGGCAGTGCCGGCGGTACTGGCCCTGTTCGGCTCGGCCTGGGAGCTGGCCCCCAGCTGGCGGGAGATTCTGCTGGCCTTCAGCTCCCAGTCCTTCGGAGTCAAGGACCCCCAGTTCGGGATCGACATCTCCTTCTACGTCTTCATCCTGCCCGCGGTGCTGACGCTCGTGTCCTTCCTGTCCGGCGTCATCCTGTTCTCCGGGGTGGCCTCCATCGTCGTCCACTACCTGTACGGCGGTATCTCCGTGGTGCGCAAGCCCCACTTCACCAAGGCCGCCCGCATGCACCTGGCGGTCTTCCTGGCGCTGTACGCCGTCATCCGGGCCGTGGGCTACTGGCTGGGGCGTTACAGCGCCCTGTACGCCTCCAACTCCAAGTTCGACGGCGCCAACTACACCGACGTCAACGCGGTCATCCCCGCCAACGCGATCCTCGCGGCCATCGGACTGGCCGTGGCGATCCTCTTCATCGCCTCGGTGCGCTCCAGCTCGTGGCGCCTGCCGATCATCGGTGTGGTCGTCATGCTCGTCTCCTCCCTGGTGGTGGGGACCGCCTACCCGCTGGTCATCCAGAAGTTCATCGTCGACCCCAACGCCCAGCGCCAGGAGGCCGAGTACATCCAGCGCAACATCAACGCCACCAAGGCGGCCTACGGTCTGGAGAACGTGGAGACCACCAACTACGACGCCACGACGAAGACGACGGCCGGCCAGCTGGAGAAGGACGCCGAGTCCACCACCTCGATCCGGCTCCTGGACCCCGGGCTCATCTCCCCGACCTTCCAGCAGGTCCAGCAGAACAAGCAGTACTACTCCTTCGCGAACCGGCTCAACGTGGACCGCTACAAGGTGGGCTCCACCAGCCGGGACACGGTCATCGCGGTGCGTGAGCTGAACCTGTCCGGCCTCGGTGAGGAGCAGCAGACCTGGGTCAACGAGCACACCGTCTACACCCACGGCTACGGTGTCGTGAACGCCTACGGCAACACGGTGGCCACCCGCGGCTACCCCTCCTTCTGGGAGGGAGGCATCCCGTCCAAGGGCGACCTGGGCGAGTACGAGCCCCGGATCTACTTCGGTCAGTCCTCGCCGTCCTACTCCATCGTGGGAGGCAAGGACAACGGCTCGCCGCGCGAGCTGGACTACCCCGACGACAAGTCCAAGACCGGTCAGGTCAACACCACCTTCGCCGGCAACGGCGGGCCGAGCGTGTCCAACCCGTTCAACCGTCTGCTGTACGCCGCCAAGTTCCGGGAGGCCAACATCCTCTTCTCCCAGGAGGTGCGTGAGGGCTCCCAGATCCTCTACGACCGGGACCCGGCCAAGCGCGTTGCCAAGGTGGCTCCGTGGCTGACCCTGGACAACAGCCCCTATCCGGCCGTCGTCGATCACGATGACAACCCGGCTACCCCCAAGCGGGTCATGTGGATCGTCGACGGTTACACCACGACGAACAACTACCCCTACGCCCAGCACGAGTCCCTGGCCAGGGCGACGGCGACCGCCGACAACAAGGGCGGTCTTCTCAGGGCGCCGGAGGAGTCCAACTACGTGCGCAACTCCGTCAAGGCCGTCGTGGACGCCTACGACGGGTCGGTCAAGCTCTACCAGTGGGATGACAAGGACCCGATCCTCAAGGCCTGGCAGAAGGTCTTCCCCGGGACGGTCACGCCCATGAGCCAGATGAGCGCCGACCTCATCGCCCACATGCGCTACCCCGAGGATCTGTTCAACGTCCAGCGCACCATGATGGCGACCTATCACGTCAACGATGCCGCGGAGTTCTACTCCGGTGGAGACTTCTGGAAGATCCCGGACGACCCGACCACGCCCGGCCAGGACCAGCAGGCCCCCTACTACCTGACCCTCAAGATGCCGGGGCAGGAGCAGGCGAGCTTCTCCCTGTCCAGCGCCTACATCATCGGTGGAAACACCAACCGCAACGTGCTCACCGGCTTCCTCGCCGTGGACTCCGAGACCTCTCCCGGCACCGGGAAGAAGGGGGAGCGCAGCCCGAACTACGGCAAGCTGAGACTCCTGGAGCTTCCCCGGTCCTCGAACGTGGCCGGGCCCGGGCAGGTGCAGAACATCTTCGACTCCAACCCGGAGATCTCCAAGGAGCTGAACCTCCTCTCCCAGGAGGGCTCCCAGGTCATCAAGGGCAACCTGTTGACGCTGCCCGTGGGAGGCGGTCTGCTCTACGTCCAGCCCGTCTACGTGCAGTCGTCGTCCGGCACCCAGTACCCGCTGCTGCGCAAGGTGCTGGTCTCCTTCGGGGACAACGTCGGATTCGCCGACACCCTCTCGGGGGCACTCGACCAGGTCTTCGGCGGTAACTCCGGGGCGACCACGGGTCAGGAGGCCATCGACGGCGATGCCGCCGCGGCCAATGACACCAATGAGACGACCGATGGCAAGAACCCGACGGCGGATGGCGGGGCCAAGGCCTCGCCGGCCCCGAGCGCCGCGCCCACGGCCTCGGCCAGCGCGCCGCCCACTGCCTCCGCCACCCCGCAGGCCTCGGGATCCTCGGACCCGAAGGCGGAGCTCAACCAGGCGCTCTCCGACGCTCAGACCGCGATGACCGACGCGGACAACGCCAGGAGCAAGGGCGACTGGTCGGCATACGGCGATGCGCAGAAGCGTCTCAACGATGCCGTCAAGCGGGCCGTTGAGGCCCAGCAGAAGCTGGGCTGAGCCCGCTCGGCCGCTACTGAGGGCGTGCCCTGCGACCCGCCTCACCGGGCGGTGAGCAAGGGCACGCCCTTGCCATTTGCCTTAGGGGTGGGATGCCCCCTAAGGTTGGTCACACCGACGCGGGGTGGAGCAGTTCGGTAGCTCGCCGGGCTCATAACCCGGAGGTCGCAGGTTCGAATCCTGTCCCCGCTACCACTCCAGAAGGCCTCGGTCCCATCAGGGACCGAGGCCTTCATCATGCTTGCTCCCCATGCGAGGGTTATGGTTTATCGGGGGGCGCACCGGGGCTGCTGCGGTGCTGATCGCCATCCTGAGACTCCCACTTACGCTGCCGGTCTAGTCTTCCAGAGCGCTCCGGAAGGCGCAGAAACGGCCGCTCGAGCTGTCTGCCTTTCGCGCCGATGCGGCGACCACCGGTGGACTTGTCTGCATCGTTGAGGAAGAGCTAACCGCCATCCCTCAGGCGAGCCGGCCCTCGGCCTGTGCGCTACCGCCCGAGTTCGCGGAGGAACATGACGATGCCGGCTGCGACGGACACGTTGAGTGATTCAGCACCGGGCATCATGGGGATCGACGCGGTCAGGTTGATCGCGTGCTCCATTTCGGGGGAGAGGCCGTACAGCTCGCTACCGAAGACGAGGCCCAAAGGCTCGTCGCGACCCATCAGCTCGTCGATTCGTACCTGGCCATCGGCAGCCAAGCCGATCAGGCGGCAGCGCTGCTGCCTCGCCCAGGAAATGAGCTCGCTTTCGGTAGCCAACACGACCGGCAGCGAGAAGACGTAGCCGCGGCTAGCGCGCACCAGGCGACGATCCATCACGGACTCCAATTCAGAGCCACACAACACGACGCCTGACGCGCCGAGCGCGAATGCCGACCGCACGATCGCGCCGATATTGCCGACGATACGGACGCCATCGAGGACGACGACGTCACCGTTTCGGAGATCGATTTCATCTAACTGATAGCGCCGCGGCGTGTGCGCGACGGCCATCACGTCTGGGCGGCGGCCTGCCTTGAAGATTTGCGAAACCAAGGAGGAAGCGATGGTACGGAAAGGGATCTTCCTCTCCGCACACAGCTCGGCGAGCGCAGCAGGAACATGGGCTTCGCTGGCGTAAACTTCCATGAGTTTCACGCCGCCGAAAATGGCCTCGCGGATGGGGATCTCGTCTTCGAGGAACATGACCGCGCCGGGTTTGAACTGCGGCTTTGAAATGTCTACTATCCTCTGGATAGCCGGGTCGGAACGCTCGCTGATCAAAGTCGGATTATCGTTCATGCGATTGATCCTAGCTCTTGGAGTCAAAGGGTGGAAGCAATGAGGAGGTGTTCGAAGGCTTCTCGTGGGGTGAGATAGTCTGGGTGGCGCAGGGCGTTCGCCTGTGCTCTTGGGGGGGGTGCCCCTATGTGGTGTGTCAAGCGGCTGCGGGTAGTTTCGTGGCTGGTTGGGGGTCGTAGAGTGCGCCGTTGCGGATCATGGCGTGCAGGGTCAGGATGCGGCGGTGGGCCAGGGCGAGAACGGCCTGGTTATGACGCTTGCCTTGGTCTCGTTTGCGCTGGTAGTAGGCCCGGGAGACGGGGTCGGAGCGTAGTGAGGCGAAGGCGGACAGGAACATGGCGCGCTTGAGCCTCTTGTTGCCGCCGTGGGAGACGTGCTCGCCACGGATCGATGAGCCGGAGCGGCGTGTGACGGGAGCGAGGCCGGCGTAGGAGGCCAGCTGGGCGCCGGTGCCTGGAGGTCTTGCCCAGGGTTTCGGCCAGGAAGACGGCTGCGGTCCTGACCCCTGATCCCGGGCATGGAGGTCAGGACCTGGCACATGAGGGTGGGCCTGCACCAGGGTCACCGGCCTGGGCGGCGACATCGGCCCGCTGAGCGTGCAGGGAGATGAGCTGCCTGGCCAGGTGAGGTAGCACCGTTGCGGCGGCGTCGGTGCCGGCGACCACCACGGTCTGGTGCTTCAGGGCCGAGACGATCTGGCCCGCCCAGGCGGCATGCCGCCTGCACCCGTGCTTCTTGAGCCTGGCGTCAATCCTTGCCTTGCCCGCTCGCTTCAGATCGGCTGGAGTGGGCCAGGCGGCGATGACCTCCAGAATGGCGTCGTGCGCCCGGCCAGGGCCCCACCACGGCCTCGAGGGCGGGGTGGATCTGGGTGTACAGCCCCCGGATCCGGTTCGCGGTCTGGTTGACCTGGCGAGCCAGGTCCAGGTCGAAACCAGTCAGCATGCTCAGCGCCGCGGCATCCTCGTCCGAGGCGCTGACGGCTCTCAGGGTGTGAGGCATGCTCCTGGCAGCGCCAGCGATGACGGCCGCGTCCTTCGCGTCGGTCTTGGCGCTGCCCGGCGTCAGGTCAGCGATGCGGCGCATCGACAGCCCGGGCAGGTAGCCCACGGTGATGCCCATGTCCTGAGCCACCGCCACCGCCAGGGCCCCGATGGTGGCAGGCTGATCGACCACCACCAGCACCTGCCCCTTTGCCTGCAGGCGCTGGTAGACCTCACGCAGCCGGTCCTCGTCGTTGGGTAGGGCCTTGTCGAGGACCTTCTGCCCGTCCCGGCTCAGGGCCGTGGCCCAGTGATCCGTCTTGCCGACGTCGATGCCGATGAAGACCTCGATGTCCTCGATATTCATCTTCGTGCCGCCTCTCGCTGCATGGGTGCAGGGCCAGCCGGTGGACGACAGGTCCCGCACCCACGTATGCGTTAGACCTCACACACAGCGGGCCGTTCCCCTTATCAGCGGTCACCAGCGCCCGGCTGCCGCCGGTGACTTTCGCCCCCCGGATCATTAGAAGACAGGGGCAAGACATCATGCCCACAGCAGCTGGCCCAGCCCCGGACCACCCGGGACCACCAACAAGGTAACGGGGCGGTCAGGTGGCTGGTGCTGGGGGTATCAGCCGGGTGGTTCGCCCCCTCCGGGGTGATCGCAGTGCTGTGCCCACGGGCCCCGGCGATCGCCTCGCCTTCCCAATGGGCCGCTGCCCGTCGGTCGGTGGCCTCTTCGAGGCGCTCATCGATACTGGTATAGCGATGATCGGGGCCTTGTGCTGGCCCAGGGGTCGGCGAGGACACCTCCGGGTGCGCTTAAAGCACAGCATGTCCCATGCTTGCCAAGCCTTGCCCGTGACTGTCTGGCATTGGGTCGTTCGGCACGCATTATCGACATGACCGTCTCGGTCCCGGCCCTCATGCACGCTTCTCCAGGCAGGCCTGGACTCTTCGGTGCCCGTAAGCACTATCGGATTCCTCAAAAGCCTCCTTGACCGTTATGGCCAGCTCCTCTCCTCATATAGCGGTGACGCACCAGGGTCGGTTACTCCAGAACTAAGCGGTTGGACCTTGAGACACCGGACCACTGACACCTCAAGAAGACAGAGCAACGATCTTCTTCACAGACGATGAGCCCGCCAGCGCACGGACGCGCTCGCCCCTCACGAAGAAGGCGTCCGCTGTTCTAGGAACTCGTTGTCCCGGCACGGCTGCCTGTACTCCGCTCTCAGCTTCGCGATCCCCACCGATTCGTCGGCCGTCTGACCGTCCTGGGCGGTGAGCTGCTCCTTCTTGTATCCAACGACCCTGCCGCCCACTGCCCGGGCCACAAGACTGCACGATGGGTCGCCAAGGCCATCGCGCGCTCCTTCGCCGACGGACCCCGCGTACCCCCGGACCGAGCCCCTCCAAGCATCTCGCCAGCAGCACGGCCCTCATCCCGCCGACCCACGAGAAGATCCCCGCTCAAGACACGCTGCACACCCCAGGCCGTAGAAGCGTTGAATACGTGTGTACTCAAGTGAGATGGCGGGTCGTGAGCGAGACGAAGCGTCCACACTCTGAGACGGTTGGTCGGCAACCTGGAGGTCTCAGGTTCGAATCCTGTCCCCGCTTTCACTACAGAGGAGCCCAATTCTTTCCGGGACTGGGCTCCTCTGATGCTGTTTCCGTTGAAGGTGGCTGTGCGTACGGGGATGTGTTGTGCGAAACTCAAGCATGGCAAAGAAGCACCCCACCATGGATCGTTCCCTGTACGAGGCCGAGCTGCTGAGGCTGCAGGCGGAGCTGGTTGAGATGCAGGAGTGGGTCAGGGCCACCGGAGCCCGCGTCGTCGTCATCTTCGAGGGCCGCGATGCGGCAGGCAAGGGCGGGGCGATCAAACGCATCACCGAGTACCTCAACCCGCGTATCGCGCGCGTGGTCGCACTTCCCGTCCCCACCGAGCGTGAGCGCACCCAGTGGTACTTCCAGCGCTACATCGCGCACCTGCCCGCCGCCGGCGAGATCTGCCTGTTCGACCGCTCCTGGTACAACCGCGGCGGCGTCGAGCACGTCATGGGCTACTGCACCCCGGAGGAGCACCGGCGCTTCCTCCAGCAGTGCCCGGTCTTCGAGAGGATGCTCGTCGACGACGGCATCCTGCTGCGCAAGTACTGGTTCTCCGTTCCCCAGAAGGAGCAGTACAAGCGCTTCAAGTCGCGGATGACCGACCCCATGCGGCGCTGGAAGCTCTCACCCACCGACCTGGAGGCTCTGCCCCGCTGGGAGGACTACTCGCGCGCCAAGGACGAGATGTTCGTCCACACGGACATTGACTCCGCGCGCTGGCACGTCGTGGAGTCGGCCGACAAGCGCAAGGCCCGCCTCAACATGATCCACCACCTGCTGGAGTCCATTCCCTACGAGCACGTGGAGCGTCCCAAGATGAAGTTCCCCAAGAAACCCTCGTTCCCGTCGTCGGGCTACCGCCGCACGGACCGATCCCTCCAGAGCGAGGTGCCCGACTACGCCGCCACCCTCAACGCGGCCGATGCGCCCGAGCGTTACGTGGACCTTGAGGACCTGGGGATCGGTTAGGTACTGGCTTGTGATGGAGCCTTGACCTGATTGCTCTCTCGAACCGGCTGGGCGTGAAATATACTGCAACGCTGAGAACCTGATCGAGGAGGCTTACGATGTCTCAGTCCCCATCCCTGTTGCGCCCTCTGGTGGTCCTGGTGCCTGGTATCGGAGGGAGTGTGCTCGCCGATGCGGGTGGCCGCACTGTTTACGACGTCAACACGTCGGTGGGGGCAGCTAGGGCCCTCGATCCTGCGGTGCTGGCCGTGGACAACGAGCTGCGTGCGACGAGGCCGATCTCCTCCTACGGCATCGCCTTCAAACAGCTGGTGACAGGTTATGAGCACCTGTGGTCCGCTCTGGTTCAAGGGCTCGGGCTGTCGCAGGCGGAGACTGCTGTTGCGGGAGAGAGGCTGGTCAGGCCCAACGCTTCGCTGCTTGCGTTCCCCTATGACTTCCGGCAGTCGGTCGCACATACTGCAGAGCTCTTGGATCGAGAGCTCCGCCGCCGGGCACAGGGGCGGCCGGTGGTGTTGGTGGCCCATTCCATGGGAGGGCTGGTGGCTGCCTGGTGGTGGGCTTTTCTCAGCGATGGGATCGAGGTCAAGGAGATCGTCACCCTGGGGACGCCGTACCGCGGAGCGGCGAAGGCGCTCGATGTCCTGGTCAATCAGCTCTCGTTCTCCGGCCTGCGGCTTTCTGGGATCACTGAGGTCATCAGAGGGTGGGACTCCGTCTTCGACCTGCTTCCGCACTGTCAGGTTGTGGAGAAAGGGATGGGGCACTGCTACCCGTATGAGCTGCCGCCAGCCGTGACGTCGGTGATTCCGGACTTCGCCGCCCGGGCGCGCAAGGCGTATGCGGCCAACAGGGAGCTTCAGAAGACGCTGGAGGAGAGGGCGAGCCGGGAGGGAAATCCTCTGACGCTCTACTACTCCCAGGGGCACGCCACCTTGTCGCGGACGGTCCTCAAATCCGGGGTCTTGACGGTGTCGAAGGAGCCGCCCTCGTGGTTGCCGCGGGAATGGGATGCGGGTGACGGGACGGTACCCATGTTCTCCGCGATTCCCCACTTCCTGGAGGACAGTGCCCGGGCGTGGCACCGGTTGCCTCAGAAGCACCTCGGGCTGGTGGAGGCCGATGCAGTGGCCAACCATCTTGGCGGCTACGGTCTCAGGCCGCTGTCCGCCGCTGCCCGTGGCGGCGGGGATGAGGGACGGGGGGCCTACCTGTGTGTTGACCTGGACGACACCGTTCCCGCCAACGAGGAGCAGGCAGCTGCCGTGAGGGTTCTCGACGCTGATGGTTCCCCTGTGATCGCCAAGGATGTCGGGCTGCTGGCGGCAGGTCATCGGGTAAGGGGCGAGCGGGATGGCGAGTCCTGGAAAGTGACACTGCCCCCGCTCGATCCGGGTGTGCACAAGGTGACAATCCAAGCAGTAGGTCTGCCCGGAGGGAGTCGGGCCGTCTTTCATGGTCGAGTAGGAGCGGTGTCGTGCGAGAACCAGTGACGTGGGACCGGGGCGGGGACCCGGTGGGTATTGCGGCGGTCGTCCACCCCGGATGGGTCCAACGCGCGCTCACGGCTGAGGACTGGCGTGGCTTCCCCGGGAATGAACCCGGTGGGGGAGAAGGGTTCAGCAAGGTTGAGCGCATTGCGCAGCAGATCTTCGACAAGCTTGCCGAGCTGCATATCACGTATGTGCACGAGCCTGCCGAGAGTGTTCCAGGGGCGCAACGAGTTCGCGCTGTCGATGAGGTATTGTCCCTGGGGCAGGCGACCTGCCTCGATATGTGCGCAACGTTCTGCAGTGCCGCTCTGGATGCTGGGATCTACCCGCTCCTCCTGACGGTCCGTCAGGAGGAGCGCCGGCGCCATGCGCTCGTGCTCGTGCCTGTGGATCTCAGGTGGTCCTTTGGGGCGCCCGCCCTCCTCGATGAGGGCTTCTCCCGTAGTCCACTGATCCTCGACGGTGACGATGTCAGGGATCTTGTCGCGAGTGCCCCTGATGACGCGATGGGTGCCTGGCTGGCCATCGATGTGGAGCAGGCGACCTACTCAACCGACAGGGACGCCGGTGACTGGGCCTGCGCAATCGCCTCCGGTGCCTCCTATGTCAAGGAGTGGGACTGGGATGTATGCGTCGATGTTGGTGGTATTCGAGCCCAGCAGGACAACAGCTCGGAGCTCCCCACCTTGGCTCGCACTGAGAAGGTGCTGGCCCCCGGATATCTGCCGCTGCCTGATGACAGCACGCCGTTGCAGATGATCCAGACCCGTTACGGTGTGGTGCCATTCTGCTCTCGTCCTGAGTATAGGGAGCTCAAGGAATGGACGGTGGGAACTGCCAAGAGTCCCGGGCGGAAGCCAGATGTCTCGGTCGCCGTGTTGACCGGCGCGGGAGGGACGGGTAAGACCCGTATGGCGGCGCAGCTGTGTCACGATCTGGAGGTTCTTGGCTGGTACACGGGTTTTGTGCCCGCCAAGAGCGTGATGGAGAATGACGAACTGGCATATCTTGCGGAGCTCACCACCGAGCTTCTTATCGTGGTCGACTACGCGGAGGAGTACCGGCAGGAGCAGCTCGCGGCTCTGCTGCGCGCCCTGCGCGGGCGGCGTTCTCCCACCAGGATCGTCCTGACTGCAAGGGGCATCGACTCCTGGTGGGAGGATTTTCGTGAGGAGCTGGAGTCGGATGGCATTCAGCTAGGGCGGGGGCTCGTGAAGGAGCTGGAACCCAGACCTGACCCGGTATTGCTCTACCGTCAAGCAGTACGGGGGTTCAGTAAGGTCATCAACGGAGTAAATCCTCCAGAAGTGGTGATTCCCGAGCGTGCGGGGGATACGGCGCTCGATATTGTGCTGCAAGCATGGCTCGCGGTCGTTGACGACGATGGGATGCAGGACCCGCAGTCTGAGCGTTCGGTAGAGAGGGGCGCGAAAAGCGCAAGAGCTTCGAATCCAAACGCCCGAGACTCCCTGTACGATCGCGTACTGCGCCTCGAGTTCAACCGCTGGAGGACGTTCCCTGAGCTGCAGGACATCAGCCTCATTCATCTGCGCCGCATCGCTGCGACGCTCAGCCTGCTTGTGCCCGATGCCGGCCAGGTGGATGACGTCCTTTTTCGCCTCCTCGAGTGGAGGAATGAGCATCTCCGCAGGAGCAGGGTAGCGGAGCTGATGAGTACCACGCTACTGCGCTCCGCTGGCGACGGCACTGTCAGCCTGCGTCCGGACCCCGTGGCAGAGCACCTGATCCTCTCAGTATTCGGTGACGATCCGGACCAGGTGGACGCGGTACTGCCCGGGGATCCTCTGGATGTTCCCGGCATTAGTGAACCTGATGCAAGCGAGGCGACAGTTACCCGAGCTTTGATGCTCGGGCAGCAGGCCCAGAACCTCAGCCAGGTGATTACCCGTGCAGCATCGCAGGACAGGGAATCCGCAGTGAGACTCGCGCATCATGTTCTGAAGGCGTGTCCTCACCTGTGGTCCAGTGCTTTGGAGGTGGCGCTTGCACAGGGCGGCCCCTTCGCTCACGCGTTGGAACAGCTCATCGAGTCTGGTGCCGAACTGCCATGTGAGGAGATCCAAAGTGCCATTCCGCTTGGGCACAGTACTTTACGAGGTGTCGCCCTGGCTGCCATGCAACGTATGGAGGCTCCTTCCGAGCGAGATCCCGTGAAACGAGCGATCTACCTCCATCACCTGGCCAACAGGTTGTCGGATGCGGGGCGTTCGGTTGAGGCGCTGGAGGTGGCCCAGGAGGCCGCGGGTCTGTACCGGGAGCTGGCGCTGGCCTCTCCGGAGGTCTACACCCCTGACCTGGCGGCGTCGTTGAACAATTTGGCCAAGTTTCTGTCAGAGGTGGGCTTTTCGGTTGAGGCGCTGGAGGTGGCCCAGCAGGCCGCGGGCCTGTACCGGGAGCTGGCGCAGGCGTCTCCGGCGGCCTACACCCCCGACCTGGCGCTGTCGTTGAACAATTTGGCCAGCAACCTGTCGGCAGTGGGGCAGTATCAGGAAGCTCTGGAAGTGGCGCAGGAAACGGTGCGCTTGAGGCGCGCTCTGGCGGAGGCTTGGCCGGAGACTTACACCCCCGGCCTGGCGACATCGTTAGGCAACCTGGCCATGTTCCTATCGGCGGTGGGACAGGAACGGGAGGCGCTGGTGGCGGCTGAGGAAACGGTGCGCTTGAGGCGGGCTCTGGTGGAGGTTTGGCCGGAGGTTTACACCTTCGACTTGGCCATATCGTTGAATAGTCTGGCCAAGATCTTGTCCAGGCTAGGGCGTCGGAATGAGGGGCTGGTGGTGGCGCGGGAGGCTGTGAGGTTATTTCGGAACTTGGTCGAGGTTTCGCCTGCGGCCTACACCCCTAACCTGGCACTGTCATTGAGTAACCTGTCCAACTTCCTACCGGAGGTGGGACTGGTTCCTG